>NZ_VCJS01000577.1 GCF_005893125.1 Nonomuraea basaltis
AGATCGATATGAGCACCGCCACCTACACCGTCAAGGGCATGACCTGCGGTCACTGCGTCAGCTCGGTCAAGGAAGAGGTCAGCGAAGTGGCCGGCGTCACGGGCGTCGAGGTGGACCTGGCCACCGGGCTGCTGACCGTGGACAGCGACGGCCCCATCGACACGGCGAAGATCGTCGCTGCGGTCGAGGAGGCCGGATATGAGGTGGCGAACCCGTGAACACCGCGGCCAAGCTCGGCTCCTGCGTCCTGGGGCTCGCCGTCCTCTTCGGCGGCGCCCTGGGCATGGGCAAGGCGGTGGGACCGGTTGGGACGCCCCCGGCAGAGGCCCACGCCGCGATGACGTCCCTGGCGGCGCCGACCGCGGGCGCGGGACACGGGGAGCACGCCACCGAGCAGGCGAAGAGCGATACCCCCGGAGGGCTTCAAGTGTCCGAGAACGGCTATACCTTCAACCCGCTCACCGACGCGATCAAGCCCGGCGAGCCGACCGACTTCCGCTTCACCGTGACCGGTCCCGACGGGCGGCCGGTCACCGACTACCAGCTCCAGCACGACAAGAAGCTGCACTTCATCGTCGTGTCCCGCGACCTGACCACGTTCCAGCACCTGCACCCGGCGGAGGCCGGCGACGGCGTCTGGTCGGTCAAGCTCACCCTCCCGGACGCGGGGACGTATCGCGCGTTCGCCGATTTCGCCCCCAGCGGCGGCAGCGCTCTGACCCTGGGCACCGACCTGTTCGTCGCCGGTGATTACGAGCCCAAGCCGCTTCAGAAGGTCACCCGTACTGCCAGTGTCGACGGATACGAGGTCACCCTCGACGGCGAGCTGACGCCCGGTCAGGCGAGCAAGCTCACCCTCACGGTCAGCAAGGACGGCAAGCCGGTGACCGACCTGCAGCCGTACCTGGGCGCGTACGGTCACCTGGTCGCCCTGCGCGCCGGTGACCTGGCCTATCTGCACGTGCACCCTGACGGCGCGCCGGGCGACGGCAAGACCAAGCCCGGGCCCGAGATCGTCTTCTACGCCGAGGTGCCCAGCGGCGGCGACTACCGGCTGTTCCTGGACTTCCAGCACGGGGGCAAGGTCCGCACCGCGGACTTCACCGCCCGGGCAGGGGCCGGGCGGCC
>NZ_VCJS01000578.1 GCF_005893125.1 Nonomuraea basaltis
CCCACGCTGCTGCTCGACGGACCCACGATCGTCGTCTCGCCGCTCATCGCGCTCCAGCGTGACCAGGTGACCAGCCTGCTCAAGGCCGACGCGGGCGGCGCCGTGGCGGTGAACTCGACCACCTCCGTAGCGGCCGGGCTGGAGAAGGTGACGACCGGGGATGCGGCGTTCGTGTTCCTGTCCCCGGAACAGCTGGCCAAGCCCGACGTCGTCGAACGGCTCGCGCAGGCCGGGCCGTCGCTGATCGTGATCGACGAGGCCCACTGCGTCTCGTCCTGGGGGCACGACTTCCGCCCCGACTATCTGCGGCTTGGGAAGGTCATTGAGCGTCTGGGGCATCCGCCGGTGGTGGCGATGACCGCCACCGCTGCGCCTAACGTCCGCGAGGAGATCGTCCGCTCGCTCGGACTGGCCGACCCGGTGGAGATCGTCAGGGGGTTCGACCGGCCGAACATCTCGCTGGAGGTCCGGCGGTTCGTCCGGGCGGGGGACAAGAGCCAGGCGCTGGTCGAGGACGCCGCCTCCCGCGATGGTCTCGGCCTGGTGTACGTCGCCACCCGCAGGGAGACCGAGGAGTACGCGGCGGCGCTGGCCGGCAGGGGCCGCCGGGCCGAGCCGTACCACGGGGGCATGCGGACCGCCGAACGCACCCGCGTACACGAGCTGTTCACCGCGGGAGACGTGGACACCGTCGTCGCGACGTCGGCGTTCGGGATGGGCATCGACCGGCCCGATGTGCGCTACGTGCTGCACGCCGAGCCGCCGGAGTCGCCCGACGCGTACTACCAGGAGATCGGCAGGGCGGGCCGGGACGGCGCGCCGGCCTCGGCAGTGCTGTTCTACCGGCAGGAGGATCTGGGCCTGCGCCGCTTCTTCACCGGCGGCCGAGCCGACGGCGAGGCGCTGCTGCGCGTGGCGACGCTGGCTCGCGAGCATGCCGGTACGGTGCCCGCCCGCGAGTTGGCCGCGCTGCTCAAGGTGAGCACGTCACACCTGGCCAGGCTCGTCAACCTGCTGGAACGGGCGGGCGCGCTCTCCGTGACCGACACCGGCGACCTGCGGTACGCCTCTGGCAGGCTGACGCCGGAGCAGGCCGCCGCGCGGGCGGCCGAGATGGACGAGGCGCG
>NZ_VCJS01000579.1 GCF_005893125.1 Nonomuraea basaltis
GGTTCCCCCGTCGCGGTGCTCTACGACGTGCCGCCGCCGGACGCGGATGGATGGATCGGCGGGCGGGCCCACACCTTCGTCGTCGCGGTGAGGGCGATCCGATGAGCCCGCCCAGCACGCAGGCCCTGGCCGAGGGCGCGCTCGGAATGACGCTGCTGCACATCGAGCGCGGCAACCTCTCCGTAGCGCGGCCCCTGCTGGCCGAAGCGGTCGCCGGCGGCGTCAGCACCGGCTCCAACGCTTCCCTGTTCCACGGTGCTCCAGCGCTGGAGTTCGTGCTCGGCCGTGCCGGGCGCGCCAACCGGACCGTTCAGGCGGCCGTCGACCGGGTCGTGGCCGCTCGGCTCGCCGCAGCGCGTCGGCGGCGAGAGTCGGCGCGGCTGCCGACGTTGGCGGAGTTCGATCTCATCCGGGGGCTCACCGGGCTGGGGGCGCTGTTGCTTGCCCGCGCAGGCTCGCCGCCGCCGCTGCTACATGAGGTGCTGGCCTACCTGGTGACGCTGGCATGCCCGGCTGAAGCCGATGCCCGGGTCCTGCCCGGATGGTGGTCGCCGGACAGCCCCGGGCATCAGGAAATCCCCGGTGGCCACGCGAACAACGGTGTGGCGCACGGCATCGCCGGCCCGTTGGCGCTGCTCTCTCTCGCCGCCCGCCGCGGCATCCTGGCGGAGGGCCAGCTCGAAGCGATCGACGCGTTCGCGACGTGGCTGGAGGAGTTCGGCGGCCTCTACTGGATCACCCTGGGCCACCTGCTCGCCGACGAGCCACAGCAGGCGCCGCCCCTGCGCCCCTCCTGGTGCTACGGGGACCTCGGTATCGCCCGCACGCTGCAACTGGCCGCGCTCGCGCTCGGCGACGACGCCCGCCGGCAGAAGGCCGAGGAGCTCGCCATCGCCGCCCTCACCGACCCGGCCCGCCTGGGCCGGGTCACCGATGCTTCCCTCTGTCACGGCTGGGCCGGGCTGCTGACCGTCACGACCGCCATCGCAGCCGACAGCTCCACCCCCGGCCGGTTCGCCGAGCCCATCTGGCAGACCCGCCAGCGGCTGGTCACCGGGATCGCCTCGCTGCGCAAGCCCGGGTTTCTGGAAGGGCGGGCGGGGGCGGTTCTGGCGTTGGAGGGCT
>NZ_VCJS01000580.1 GCF_005893125.1 Nonomuraea basaltis
GGTTCCCCCGTCGCGGTGCTCTACGACGTGCCGCCGCCGGACGCGGATGGATGGATCGGCGGGCGGGCCCACACCTTCGTCGTCGCGGTGAGGGCGATCCGATGAGCCCGCCCAGCACGCAGGCCCTAGCCGAGGGCGCGCTCGGGAGGGCGCTGCTGCACATCGAGCGCGGCAACCTCTCCGTAGCGCGGCCCCTGCTGGCCGAAGCGGTCGCCGGCGGCGTCAGCACCGGCTCCAATGCTTCCCTGTTCCACGGTGCTCCGCCGCTGGAGTTCGTGCTCGGCCGTGCCGGGCGCGCCGACCAAACCGTTCAGGCGGCCGTCGACCGGGTCGTGGTCGCTCGGCTCGCCGCGGCTCGCCGCCGGCGAGAGTCGGCGCGGCTGCCGACGTTGGCGGAGTTCGATCTCATCCGGGGACTTACCGGGCTGGGGGCGCTGTTGCTTGCCCGCGCAGGCTCGCCGCCGCGGCTGCTACATGAGGTGCTGGCCTATCTGGTGACGCTGGCATGCCCGGCTGAAGCCGATGCCCGGGTCCTGCCCGGATGGTGGTCGCCGGACAGCCCCGGGCATCAGGAGATTCCCGGTGGCCACGCGAACAACGGTGTGGCGCACGGCATCTGCGGCCCGTTGGCGCTGCTCTCTCTCGCCGCCCGTCGCGGCATCCTGGCGGAGGGCCAGCTCGAAGCGATCGACGCGTTCGCGACGTGGCTGGAGGAGTTCGGCGGCTTCTACTGGATCACCCTGGGGCACTTGCTCGCCGACGAGCCACAGCAGGCGCCGCCCCTGCGCCCCTCGTGGTGCTACGGGGGCCTCGGTATCGCCCGCACGCTGCAACTGGCCGCGCTCGCGCTCGGCGACGACGCCCGCCGGCAGAAGGCCGAGGAGCTCGGCATCGCCGCCCTCACCGACCCGGCCCGCCTGGGCCGGGTCACCGATGTCTCTCTCTGTCACGGCTGGGCCGGGCTGCTGACCGTCGTGACCGCTATCGCAGCCGACAGTTCCACCCCCGGCCGGTTCGCCGAGCCCATCTGGCAGACCCGCCAGCGGCTGGTCACCGGGATCGCCTCGCTGCGCAAGCCCGGGTTTCTGGAAGGGCGGGCGGGGGCGGTTCTGGCGTTGGAGGGCT
>NZ_VCJS01000581.1 GCF_005893125.1 Nonomuraea basaltis
TCCCGGTCCCCACCTGACGCCATCACGGACGCCTTTTCCTCATCGCTCACCACGACGGTCTTCAGCCAACGCAGCATGAGGCGGTTTGAAGCCTCCCTCCGCAGGGCGACTTCGAAGGGCCACGACCTTCATCATCCGAGCAGCATCGCTCCAGATCGCTCTCCTACATCGAACTCTCCTTCGCGTTCAGGACACACAGCCGCACCCATCTCCAAATCCACCCAGCCGACAGCAACGGACTCCAGGCCCGAAGCGATGATGAAAGGCCGGCAAGCCGACTCCGCCAGACGCCGCCAGCGTGTGATCGCCGCCCTCAACAAAGCGATCACGGATGGCACGGAGATCAGCGTGTCCGGCATCGCGCGCGCCGCGGCCGTGGACCGCACCTTTCTCTACCGGCACCGCGATCTACTCGAGAAGATCCACGCACTCGAAGCCGCCCCACCCACCATCAGCCAGGGCACCGGGCCGGCCGTCACCAGGGCATCACTGCAAGCCGACCTGCTCGCTGCCCACGAACGGGCGGTCCGACTCAACGCCCGCACCCAGCAACTCGAGAAACGCCTGTCCGACGCACTCGGCGAACAGGTCTGGCGCGAGTCCGGGCTCGGCACACCCACCGATGTCGACACGCTCAACGAGAAGATCACCCATCTGGAGCAACAAGTCGTCGATTTGCGCCTCCAACTCGAAGAGCGCGACGAGGATCTGTCCGCCGCACGCGCCACCAACCGCGAACTCATGGCTCAGCTCAACCAGGCAACCGCTCGCCGGTGACCGGTCACCGAGATAACAGAAATTCCGGCCATGAGCGGATCTTGAACTCTCTGACCTGCGAAAATATCGAGGTAACGGGCTCCGTCGCGGGCCTCGCACCAACCGTACTTTTGCTCTGAGGGGGGCTATAACCCGTTGCGCGCCGACCTGGGCATGCTGCCAGAATTGGCGCGTGACCGCCTCCGCCGACCTGGAGTTCCTGGCCCGGCTGCTAGGGCGCGTATTGGGTTGTGATCAAGGGGTGGCTCGTGTGAGGTCTTTGATCCAAATCATCGCGCCACGAAGGTGGAGGCCGGCGATGTAGCTCTCAGGGGTCTTGTCGTAGCGGGTGGCGATGC
>NZ_VCJS01000582.1 GCF_005893125.1 Nonomuraea basaltis
TCCAAGCGGCCAAGAACGAGACCGGCCTGGACCACTACCAGGTCCGCCGGTTCGACGCCTGGCATCGGCACATCACCCTCGCGATGCTCGCCCACGCCTATCTGGCCGTCACCGCAGCTCACGCCCCAAAAGCCCAAGCGGCCTGGTCCGTCTCACACCCGCCGAGATCCGCCGTCTCCTGGCACACCTGACCACGACGATCATCAGACCGCTCGACTTCGCCCTTGCCTGGTCCGCTCGCCGCCGCCAGGACCAGACCCGCGCCCGCAGCAGCCACTACTGGAAACGCTGGCTTAAACATCACAAAATCAGGTTGTAGTACTAGGGCTCGCACTCGATCGGGGATGACCTCAGGTCAAGTGTCCGGAGTGCGGGGGAAAGCTCAGGTTGAGTCGGGTCAGCTCGCCGTACAGGTCGACGGCCTGCTGGGAGGCTTTCAGGGCGTTCTGGTGCTGGCCGACGTTGCGCAGGCGGTTCGCATGGGTGAGATGGAGCGCGGCTCGTGGCGCCGGGTCTTGAGTGGTGGCCAGGCGGTGGGCGGTCAGCCGGGTGGACAGGGCGGCGATCCCAAGGTCGAGGTCGATGTGCCGACCGGACGGCAGGCAGGCTTCGATGGCCTCCAGAAGGGCCGGTTCGATGTCGGGCAGGTCGGCCAGGGCGGCGAGGGCGGCGCCACCGGCGTTCAGCATGAGCTGGAGGTGGGCACCTCAGACAACAGACGCCGGGTGACGGCATACACCATCGACAAGATCACGAAACATGATCCCAGGTGACCCGGACCAGCCATTCGGCGCCCCAGAGCCCTTCCTCCCACCGGACGAAGGGCTCTGCGCTTGAAGTACTCGAGTTCTTGAGCCCCACACCCGCTCCCGAGGCCAACCGAATGGCTCCCACTGGGAACCGGCCGGCAACCCCATACCCGGCGCCGGAAGCGATCCCACCGTGCCAGAGTGATCCACATGATCCCCGCGCACGTCCCCGACGAGCCACCGCTCACCTACGCCGACAGCTTCGACGTACCGGTCCTTTTCCGTAACGGGCCTGCGAAGAAGCCCAGGAGGCAGTGGCGGACGGCCAAGCACAAGCCGTGGGCGTGTCTCTTATACACA
>NZ_VCJS01000583.1 GCF_005893125.1 Nonomuraea basaltis
CTAGGGCGCGTATTTGATTGTGATCAATCTGCGGGATCTGCCCTCGTCTCGGGGCCTGATCCGGTAGATCGTTCAGCGTGACGCGAGTGCAATTGACGGATGTGGAGTGGGAGTTCATCGAGCCCTACCTGCCGATCGGTGGGTTCGGCCCGTACCCCGAGCGGCTGCGGCAGCAATTCGAGGGCGTGATCTGGCGGTTCCGGACGGGCGGCCAGTGGCGGGAGATGCCCGTGGAGTTCGGTGCCTGGTCGACAGTCCACAACCGCTTCCGGCAGTGGAGGGACGCCGGTGTCTTCGAAGCTCTGCTGGAGGGCATGATCGCGGAAGCCGCAAAGCGAGGCGAGGTGGACTTGTCCCTGGTCAGCGTGGACTCCACCACCGCGCGGGCTCACCACGACGCTGCCGGGATGCACCTCGGCCAGGACGTCGTCACCGCCCTGGAGAAGGCCGCCGAGGAAGAGAAGGCCCAGCAAAAGGGGGCAGCTCGGAAGAACGAGACCGGCAGAGCAGAGCAGACGACCCCAAGCGGGAAGAACGACGGCGCATCCGGTGCCGGCGCAAGCTCCGGTTGAAGGCTGCCCTGCTCGGACGATCGAGGGGCGGGCAGACCAGCAAGGTCCACCTCGCCGCCGATCGCAAGTGCCGTCCGCTGGCGTTCGTCCTGACCGCGGGACAGGCCGCCGACAGCCCGCAGTTCATCCCCGTGCTCAAGAAGGTACGCATCCGCGGGCCCATCGGCCGTCCCCGCACCAGGCCTGACGCGGTCGCCGCGGACAAGGCCTACTCCTCCCGCGGCAACCGCGCCTACCTACGCAAACGCCACATCAAAGCCGTCATCCCGGAGAAGAAGGACCAAGTCGCCAACCGGAAGAAGAAGGGCGGCAGGGGCGGCCGGCCGGTCAGCCACGATGCAGACGTCTACAAGGATCGCAACACCGTCGAGCGTCTGATCAACAAGCTGAAGGCCTGGCGAGGCATCGCCACCCGCTACGACAAGACCCCTGAGAGCTACATCGCCGGCCTCCACCTTCGTGGCGCGATGATTTGGATCAAAGACCTCACACGAGCCACCCCTTGATCACAACCCAATACGCGCCCTAG
>NZ_VCJS01000059.1 GCF_005893125.1 Nonomuraea basaltis
TATCACTTCAGCTCTAGTTGACTCAAAGACGGTGTTTTTGTTTTTTTTTTTTTCAAGCAGAAGACGGCATACGAGTGGTCTTAGGGTCTCGTGGGCTCGGAGATGTGTTTAAGAGACAGGATGGGTGCTGGGGGCCGACACACTCGCCAAGCTGGCACGGCGTGCCGACGAGGACCTGCTCGGGCTGGTGTGCGCGGCGCTGGGGGAGAGCGCGGACGGGGTCGTGGCCGCGCGTCTGGAGCGCACGGCCGCCTTCGCCCGCGCCGCCCTGTTCGAGGGCGGGACCGACGACCTGGTGGACGAGATGTTCGGGTCGGAGTGGGTCAGCGGGGGCGAGTACGGTTTCGCGGTGGCTGAGGAGGCCGAGCCGCTTTCCGGCGATCCGGCGAAGTGGCGGGCGCTGGCGCAGCAGCGGCTGGGCGAGATCAAGGAGCTGCGGGGCACGGTGGAGCGACTGCAGGCCGAGGTCGAACGGCTGTCGGCGGCCGAGCCGGTCGTCGAGCGCGGCAGGCGCGGCGGGCGGTTGCGCTCGCTGATCAGGCACCTGCGGAGCGCCGGATGATCCGGGAGCTGCTGGCGGAGCTGCGCGGGGCTCCCGTCTTCTTCGCCGGGATCGACGACGTCGACCCGATCTACGCCGCGCGGGGCCGCTCGGACGCCGAGGATCGGGGCACAGGTGGCGACACCGCTCAGGGCCGGGCTGCGCCGGCCGGGGTGGTCGATCTCGACCGGGATCTGGTGGAGCCGGCCGCCGAGCCCGACCAGGTGCGGGAGGTTCTGGTGCTGGCCAGGACGCCGGCCGACCTGCGCAGGATCGCCACTTTGCACAAGCTGCTGCCGCAGGCCGAGCGGGTGGTGGTGGCCGTACTCGACACGCCTGCCGCCCATCCGGCTCCCGTGCCCACGCCGACGCCCGCGCACCGGTGGCGGTCGCTGACGGACCTGCGGGTGTATCAGCCCAAGAATCGGGTCTGGGTGGTGGACGCCCGTTTCTCCGCGCCCACGCCCGCCGGGCGTACCGTGACGGCGACGGCGCGGGCGTTCGCCGGGCATCGGCTGGACGTGATCACCGCACCGGCGGCGGCGATCGCCGGCGTCGGGGCGGCCGACTGGCGGCCGGGCGATCCGAACGCGACTCCTGCCGAGGTGACGGGGCCGGTTCCGGAGCGGGTCGGCGCGCCGGGCAGCGACATGGTCCTGCGCACGACCGGCAGCTCCGAACCCCCTCCAGAACAGATCGACGGCGCAGGCGCCGTCGCGCAGGCCGACGGCACAGGCGAGATCGCGCGGACTGACGGCGCCGGAAACGCGGCCGCCGGCACGCACGCCGAAGGCGTGGTCGCCGCCTCGGGACCCGAGGACGTGGGGCCGGTCGAGTGGGCCGGGGATGAGACGCCCATTGAGCGGCCGACGCTTCGCGCGGCGAGCTGGGAGCGTCTCGGGCGGCCCGGAATGGCGGACTCGCCGCTGGCCGACCCGGACGTGCTGAGCGAGCCGTCGATGGTGCCCCCGGTGGACGAGCGGCTGGTCAACCCCCAGGGTTTCGTGACCACCCCGTCCCGGGGCATGGCGTCACTGGCCGAGCGGGACGGACGCTGGTCGGTGGTGCTGGACGGGAAGGTCGTGACGTCGTTCGCGGAGTCGGGCGGGGTCACGGACGCGGACGTGGCCAGGCTGCGGCAGGTCCGCGGCGTCGAGGTGGACTGGCGGCACGCGCACAGCGGCCCGCTCGCCGCCGTAAGGGTCCTGGCCGGGCTGGCCACCGCCGGGGTGCCGCTGGTTGCGGAGGCGGTGCCGCGCTGGGCGGGCGCGCTCGGAGAGGACGTCATCCAGCTCATCGAGCGCTGTCCGGATCTGGCCGACGAGCTGCGGCGGGAGGAGCACAGCATCCGCCTGCGCCGCGCGGCCCTGCGTACCCATGGGGTGGCGGCCAGGTGGGAGCAACTCGGCGCGCCGGCCCCCGCTCCCCCACTCACGTCGGTGCTGCTGGCCACCCGCCGTACCGACATGGTGTCCTTCGCCCTCGACCAGATCGCCCGCCAGCGCGACGTCCAGCTCGAGGTGATCCTCGCCCTGCACGGCGTGCCGAAGGGACATCCGGACGTGGCGGCCGCGATCGCGGCGTTCGATGGCCCGCTGACCGTGTACGAGGCCGACCACCAGGCCGTGTTCGGCGAGGTGCTGAACGAGGCGGCCACCAGGGCGTCGGGATCGTTCCTGCTGAAGATGGACGACGACGACTGGTACGGCCCCGACTTCCTGTTCGACCTGCTGCTGGCGCATTCGTACTCGGGGGCGCAGGTGGTCGGCACGGTACCGGAGTTCGTCTACCTGTCCTCCATCGACGTCACCGTGCATCGCAGGCAGATCACCGAGCAGATCACCAGCTTCGTCGCCGGCGGGACGATCCTGGTGGAGCGCTCGGCGTTCCAGGCGATCGGCGGGTTCCGGCCGTTGCGGCGCTCGGTGGACACCCAGTTCCAGGAGGCCCTGCAGGCGGCGGGCGGGCAGATCTACCGCACGCACGGCCTGGGCTACATCCTGCGCAGGGGCCCGGCGGCCAACCACACGTGGCAGGAGCCGATCGGGACGTTCCTGCAGCGGAACCGGCGGCAGTGGCGCGGCTTCCGCCCGAACGCCCTCATGGAGCTGGACGGGAGCCTCCGCCCATGAGCAGCATCCCCCGCATTCCGCACAACGACTTCGGCGTCCTCACGCCCCCCGCTCTGGGCGCGTGGGAGCCGTCACTCACCGTCACGGTCGTCATCCCGGCCCACGACCGCCAGGAGACCCTGGACCTGACCCTGGCCGCCCTTTCGGCCCAGAGCTACCCGGAGCACCTCCTCGACGTCATCGTCGTGGACGACGGCAGCGCCCCGCCGCTGCGCCTGCCCGACCTCGCCCCGGCGAAGACGAAGCTGATCTCCAGTCCGCCGGGCGGCTGGGGCCGGGCGTGGGCCGTGCAGGCGGGCCTGGACGCGGCCACCGGCGAAGTCCTCTTCGTGCTGGACGCCGACATGGTCCCGCACCGCCGCCACGTGGAGGCCCAGCTCCGCTGGCACCACCTGGCCCCGTACGTGGTGGTGCTGGGCTGGATCGACTTCACCGCGCCCGGCCCCCTCCCCTCGCCTGAGCAGGTCCGCGGGGCCGTGGAATCCGGCGCGGAGGACACTCTCTTCCCGCTCTCCCCCTATCGGCACGACTGGGCGGAGGAGATCATTCATGACCACGACGGCCTGCGCACCGCACCCAGTTCGCTGGCGACCCGCATCCACGTGGGGGCCACGGTGTCGTACCCGGCCGCGCTGCTGCGCTCGATCGGCGGCATGGACACCTCGCTCGTGCTGGCGGAGGACACCGAGCTGGGCTACCGGCTCACCCAGGCGGGCGTGGTGTTCGTCCCGGACCCGGAGTCTCGTTCGTGGCACATCGGGCTGCCCACGGCGATGCGCGACTTCGCGGCGCTGAAGCGCTACAACGACCCGTACATCGCCGACCGGGTCCCCTACCGCCGCTACCTGCGCACGGACCCGGGCCGCCAGTGGCTGGTGCCGTACGTGGACGCGGTGGTGCCGCCGGGCTCGTACGAGGACGTCCGGGCGACGGTCGACGGCCTGCTGGCGAGCTCGATCCCGGACGTCCGGGTCACGGTCCCGGGCCCCTGGGACGCGCTGACCGGCGGCCGCCGCTCGCCGCTCACCGACCCGGACCTCGACCTGCGCCTCATCCACGCCACGTTCGAGCACGATCCGCGGGTCCGTCTCACGGTGGACCCGGTCGCCCCCGGCTCCCGGTCGCCGTTCCGTCTCCAGGTGCCCCCGGGCTGGGTGCCGTCGAAGGACACGCTGGAGCACCTCATCGCGTACATGGAGGAGCACGACACGGGCGCCCTCTGCATTGCCCTGGAGGAGACCGAGCAGGGCGTGACCGTGGCCCGTCTGGACCGCACGTCTGCCCTTTCCAGAGCCGCCCTGGTCGCCACCCCCCAGGACGACCAGGACGACCTGATCGACGCCCTCTTCGGCCTGGAATGGGCGGACGGCGAGACCTCAGGCTTCAAACGCCGCCCGCCCGTCTACCCGCCCCGCAAGAAACCGGTCTCTGAGATCGCCAAGCTCACGGCCGCCCATGAGAAGGAGATCGCCCTTTACCGCAAGCGCACGGCCGCCCTTCGCGCCGAGCTCGCCCAGTTGCGCAGGGAGTCGGGCAAGAACGGCAGGGACGCGGCGCGCTGGCGAGAGAAGGCAGAGTCCTGGCGCCGCGAGGCGATGCGCCTGGTCCGCGAGCAGGACCGCACGGTCCTGAAGCGTGCCGTCCGGCGCGTCCGCAACCTGGCCTTCCCGGACGTCTAGCGCCTCTGGGCGGTCAGTCGTCGCCCTCCACCCGCATCACGCTGGCCACCGCGCGGACGATGTCCAGCTCCCGCAGCCCCTCCATCGTCGCCGCCAGGGCGGCGTCGGTGGCGCGGTGGGTGACGATGACGAGCTGGGCGTCGTCCCCGTGCCCCTCCTGGCGCACCGTCTGGATGGAGACGTCGTGCTTGGCGAACAGCTCCGCCACGCGCGCCAGCACGCCCGGCTTGTCGGCCACGTCCAGCGCCACGTGGCAGCGCGTGACGGTCTCGCCCATGGGATGCACGGCCAGGTCCGCGTACGTCGACTCGTCCGGCCCGCGCGTGCCGGCCAGCCGGTTGCGGGCGACGGCCACGAGGTCGCCCAGCACGGCCGAGGCCGTGGGCGCCCCGCCGGCCCCCTTGCCGTAGAACATGAGCTGCCCCGCCGACTCCGCCTCCACGAAGACCGCGTTGTACGCCTCCCGCACCCCCGCCAGCGGATGGGTCCGCGGAATCATCGCCGGGTGCACCCGCACCCCGAACGAGCGGCCGTCGTCGGAGCGGGCGCAGATGGCCAGCAGCTTGACCACGCAGCCCATGGCCTTGGCCGAGGCCACGTCGGTGGCGGTGATCTCGGTGATGCCCTCCCGGTGCACGTCGGCGGCCGTGACGCGGCTGTGGAAGGCGAGGCCGGCCAGGATGGCGGCCTTGGCGGCGGCGTCGAAGCCCTCGACGTCGGCCGTGGGATCGGCCTCGGCGTAGCCGAGGGTCTGGGCCTCCTCCAGGGCGTCGGTGAAGGACGCGCCCGTGGTGTCCATCTTGTCGAGGATGTAGTTGGTGGTGCCGTTGACGATGCCCAGCACCCGCTTGACGTGGTCGCCGGCCAGCGACTCGCGCAGGGGGCGCAGCAGCGGGATGGCCCCGGCGACGCTGGCCTCGGAGTAGAGGTCGCCGTTGCCGGTCCGGGCGGCTTCGTAGAGGGTGGCGCCGTACTCGGCCAGCAGCGCCTTGTTGGCGGTGACCACGGACTTGCCCCTGGACAGGGCGGAGACGATCAGCGTGCGGGCGGGCTCGATGCCGCCGATGACCTCGATCACGATGTCGACGTCGTCGCGGGCGACCAGCGCCTCGGCGTCGGTGGTGAGCAGCGCCGGGTCCACGTCGATGTCGCGCTTGCGGCCCAGGCGGCGTACGGCGACCCCGGCCAGCTCCAGCGGGGCGCCGATGCGGGCGGCCAGGTCGCCGGCCTGCTCGTGCATGAGCCTGATGACCTGCGAGCCGACGACCCCGCAGCCCAGAAGAGCCACTTTCAGCGGTTTCACAGCTGCCCCCTCAAGAGATCGTCCTCGGTCTCGCCCTGCACGATCACGCGGGCGGCGCCGCGCGAGACGGCCACCACGGCGGGCCTGGGCAGGTAGTTGTAGTTGCTGGCCAAAGAGCGGCAGTAGGCGCCGGTCGCGGCCACGGCGACCAGGTCGCCCGGCGCGAGGTCGGCAGGGAAGTGGCAGTCGCGCGCGATGATGTCGCCGCTCTCGCAGTGCTTGCCGACCAGGCGGCTGAGCATGGGCTCGGCGGCGCTCTCGCGGCTGGCCAGCACGGCGGTGTATTCGGCGCCGTAGAGCGCGGTGCGGACGTTGTCGCTCATGCCGCCGTCGATGCTGACGTATGTCCGCAGGCCCTCGACGTCCTTGACCGTGCCGACCTCGTAGAGGGTGATGCCGCCGGGGCCGACGATGGCGCGGCCGGGCTCGACGGTCAGCCGGGGCACGGGCAGCCCCGCGTCCACGCAGACCTTGGCGACGATCTCGCGCAGGTCGTCGGCCAGCTCCTTGATGTCGGGCG
Source organism: Nonomuraea basaltis (assembly GCF_005893125.1). GTDB lineage: Bacteria > Actinomycetota > Actinomycetes > Streptosporangiales > Streptosporangiaceae > Nonomuraea > Nonomuraea basaltis. The sequence continues at coordinate 6,176 of NZ_VCJS01000059.1, forward strand.
CCTCGTCGTCCTCGACGTACGCGATGCCGTAGCCGCCGCCGAGGTCCAGCTCGGGCAGCACGACGCCGTGCTCGTCCTTGATCTGCACGAGCAGCGTGGCCAGGCGCCTGGCCGCCACCTCGAACCCGCCCGTGTCGACGATCTGGGACCCGATGTGCGAGTGCAGGCCGACGAGCTCGAGCTGCGGAAGGGCGAGGATGCGGCGCACGGACTCGGCGGCCGCCCCGGCGTTGAGCGACAGGCCGAACTTCTGGTCGTCGTGCGCCGTGGCGATGAACTCGTGCGTGTGCGCCTCGACCCCGGTGGTCACCCGGATCATCACCTTGGGCCGCTTGCCGAGCCGCTCGGCGAGGTAGCCGAGTCTGGCGATCTCCTCGAAGGAGTCGACCACGATGTGCCCGACCCCGGCGTCCAGGGCCCTGGTCAGCTCGGCGGAGGACTTGTTGTTGCCGTGCATCGTGATGCGTTCGGCCGGGAACCCGACGCTGAGCGCGACCGCCAGCTCGCCGCCGCTGGCCACGTCGAGCCCGAGGCCCTCGTCCTTCAGCCAGCGGACGATCTCCTTGCACAGGAACGCCTTGCCGGCGTAATGGACGTCCGAGCCGGCGAACGCCGTCGCGTAGTCGTGCATGCGCGAGCGCACGTCGTCCTCGTCAAGGATGTAGAGCGGCGTGCCGTGGTCGCGGGCCAGGTCGCGTACGTCCACGCCGCCGACCGTGAGCGCGCCATCGGTCCGGGTCGACGTTCGGGGCCAGATCGAGGGGTTGATCTGGTTGAGGTCGGCGGGCGCCTGCGGTGGGCGCTCGTGGGGCAGCATCTCGGCGTGCCGGTCCCCGGCTGGATGGACGAATCGACTCACCCGATCGAGGCTATCGGAACCGCAACTCCCCCATGACCCCGTGCCCACGTATCGAGACACGATCAAGGGGTTCGTGGGATATTTTTACGCTTTTTCGCCTTTTTTCCGGATATTTTGCAATCCGTCATAGCCGGTCCGGTCCCATCAGCACTCCCCGCACGGCCTCCGCCAGCCGCACCCGCGCCGTGTGCACCGGCCGGGCGGGCTCGTCCCCGCGGGGCACGGCCGGCGCGTGCTCGTGAGCGTCGTGGTAGGCCAGGGCCAGCCGCACGAGGTACGTCTCCCACCCAGGATCTCTGCTGACCAGCCGCCCGGGCAGCTCGGCCAGCACCCGCAGCACCCGCCGGTCGTACGGATCGGAGAGCAGCTCGGGCCGGAACCCGGCGACCGGCACCCCGAGCTCCCCGGCCCACCGCCGCACCGCGCAGGCCCGCGCGTGCGCGTACCGGACCACGAACCCGGGGTTTTCCCAGGTGCGGGGAGAGTCAGACCACCCGGGCTCGGGGATGTCGACGGGCTCGGCGGTCGCCACGATCTCCCCGGGCACGGACACGGCGATCCGCAGGAATCCGTTCTCCCGCACCTCGACTCCGGCGACCCCGGGCAGCGCGCGCACAAGCGCCGCGAGCTCGTCCGCGGGGACGCGCCGCCGCAGGGCCGCGGCCGAGACGTAGAGCGCCTCCCGCTCCCACGTGCCTTCGGGGACGGGCGGCTCCCCCAGCACCTCGGCCAGCTCCCCAAGCGTCACGCCGACGACCCTATGCCAGGGAACTTCCGACCCGGGGCTCGCGATCGCCCAGCTCGTCGCCGGATCCTTGGCGGGCCTGCCCGCCGGGCGGTCACCCGGGATGTCCAGGCCTCCGGCTACCTGCTCATGGCCCTGGCGACGGCGCTCCGGCTCAGATGAGCGCGTGCGGCTCCGCCGAGCCGTACTCGACCAGCTGGGCGGCGCCCAGAAGCCAGCGGTCCTCGTCGCGCACCTGCACGTATCCGAACCTGTCCGCCGAGAACACCTTGATCCCGTCCGTGCGGCACTGCCGCATGAGGACCTCGTCCCAGCCCTCGGTGAGGTCGGCGAAGTCCAGCTCGCGCAGCGCGTTCCGGCGGGCCAGAAGGGTCGCGCCGGTGATCTCCGGGAGGTAGGCGTATTCGGCGTCGGGCTGCTGGAGCAGCGTGGCCTGGGGCTTGCGCAGATGGGCGTAGTAGGCGGCCTTGCCCACGATGTCGGCCGTGCTGAACAGGAAGGCCCGCCGCAGGTCGGACAGGTAGTGCGGGCCGTACACGTCGCGCGGGTCCATGACCGCCACCAGGTCGGCCTCGCACAAATCGAGGCCGGCGCTCAGCATCGCGCCCTCGGTCATCGCGGGATGCGGGCGGCGGTAGACGACCTCCACGTCCGGCAGCACGTCGCGGGCGCGCAGCTCGGCCTCGGGCGGGCCGATGACGATCACTTGGGCCACGCCCGACTGCTTGGCGACCTGCGCCAGCCCGTGCTCCATCAGGTACGGGTCCAGGATGGGCAGCAGAACGGAGGTGTTGAGCGTGGCGCGGGCGCTGGGCAGGCCGATCGCGTCCAGCAGCTCGTCGATCCGCTCGGTCATCGTGCCCATCTGGTACGCCCGCCGCAACGCCACGTGCGCCCGCCGGCCGTCCGCCTCGGTGCCGATGGGCGTGGCGCAGGCCGCGATCTCGGCCAGCCGCCATTGCGTTGTGCCCGGCGGGCAGTCCGCCGCGGCCGGCCAGCGGTAGGAGGTCAGCACGTCGGGGTAGGTCAGATGGCCGGGCAGGAGCTGGTCGAGGGTGAGCACCCGGTCGATGCGCCCGCCCGCGAGCGGCAGCGGGTTGTGGATCCTGGGCTGGATCCCGAACTGCAGCCGCGGCCAGGGCACCGACAGGTCGTTCGTGAACCGGTGATCGAACAGCTGGGCCGCGGCGGCGTAGTCGGCCACCTCGCCCTGCGTGTGCCAGAACACGGTGCGGATGCCGCGCTCGGCGCACCAGGCCAGCAGCGCCTTGAGCCCCTCGCCCGGCTCGCCGGTGAGCTCCTCCAGCCACGGCCCCCGCGTGACCGACTCGACCACGAGCAGGTGGGGCACCTCGAGCGGGAGCACCCGGGCGAAGTCGCGTGGTGTGAAGCCGGTCGTCTGGCGCCACTCGTAGCGCAGCAGCGCCTCGGCGTGCTGGTCCGCGATCACCGCGGCCGTCAGGTGCGGCCGCGTGTTGGGGCCCGTCGGCACCCGGAACGGCTTGAGCTTGAACGAGGCGCCGCCGAGCGTCCTGGTCGAAGTCGTGGCCTGGAACGCGGCCCCCGGGCGCTCATCCTTGGCGGCCTGGCCGGCGGTGACGGGCTTGCGCTTGGGCGCGGTGGGCCGCTTGACCGGCTTGGCGGCGCCCCTGAGGCCCCTGGCCAGGCGCACGGGGTTGCTCTTGCCGCTCTTGATGGCGTCGCCGAGCCGGTTCCAGCGGGCGACCCTGATCGAGGACAGCTTCCAGTTGGCCACCTCGGCCTGGAACCGCTGTTCGGCCAGCTCCTTGCGCAGCTTGTCGGCGGCGGCCTGCTCGTCCGCGAGCCGCTCCTCGGTCTCGCTCAGCCGCTCGGCCAGCGCCCTGGCCTCCTCGACGCTCCGCTCAGCGTCGGCCAGCCTGGCCTGGGCGGCATCCAGCAGCCTGGCCAGCTCGGCAGCGCGCCCGGCCTGCGCGATGGCATCCCGCAACGCCTTACGAGTGCTCTCAAGCTCAGTAGACACCGGGCCTCCTTCGTCGGCCCGGTGTCAAAGACGCTGTGTCCAATTGTTCACTCGCTCCGCTCGCTCACGGGCCTCCGCTTCCTTAGCCCGGCAAAGGATACTCTTTCGTGAGAAGCGGCTCGAAGGGATGAGATCCGGTGCAGTTCAATGTGCGGCCCTACGTCTGCGGCGCTCTCGGCCGGATCGACACCGCCATACTCGGCAAGCTGACCGCCGCGGGCCCCCGCGTGCGTCCGGCGCTCCAGACGGCCGAGGCGGCGCTGTTCAGCTCCACGCCGTTGCCGCCCTACCACCGGACCGGTGACGCGTACGCGTTCTCCTGGGGCGAGCGCAGGCCGGCCGCCCTCGACGACTGGATCACGGTCGCGGAGACGTACGAGACCCCAGGGCTGATGGGCGACGGCAAGCGGGTCACGCTGCACACGGGCGCGCTCGGGCTGGTGGACGTCTATTACGTCCGCGAGGGCGACGCCGTCTACTTCTCGTCGCTGATCCAGCCGCTGCTCAGCCTGGTGCCGATCACGATCGACTGGTCGGCCTGGGCCTCGATCATCCAGGTGACGTTCCCGCTGGGCGAGGCGACGCCGTACACCGACGTCAAGCGGCTGCCGGGGTCGAGCGCGCTGGTGTTCGAGCACGGCAGGGTGGCCACCGAGCGGCGGCTGCCGCGCTGGCTGCGTACCGAGCCCTACGAGGCGTGGGTCAGCCCGGACGAGATCGTCGAGCTGCTGCACCAGGTCTACGCGGACTACGACGGCCGCAAGCTGCTGGTGCCGGTCAGCGGCGGCTACGACTCGCGGCTGCTGGCGAGCGTGGCCAAGGCCCGCGGCGCGGACGTCGAGTCGTGGACGACCAGTCCCGACGACGGCACCGACACCGACATCGCCTTCGCCCGGGCGATCACCAAGGAGCTGGACATCCCGCACCGGGTGATCACCCAGGACGCCGCCGACTACCCTGCGGACGCGACCGAGGTGGCCCGCAGGCTCGAATACCTGACGCCGCACCACGCCTGGTACGCCCCCTTCGCCAAGGAGGTGCACGGCGCGGGCCGGATCCTGGTCGACGGGCTGGCCGGCGGGCCGTTGCTGAAGAACTTCATGGTCAGCGGGGCCGCCCTGGAGGCCCGGACGCAGGCCGAGCGGTCGGCGGCCGTGCTGGGCTCGCTGTCGCTGGGCGCGCCCTCACAGCCGTTCCTGTCCGAGAACGCCGCGCAGTGGATGGCGGAGACCGTACGCGAGCAGTTCGCGGCCTCCACCTCCATGCTCCACGGCCACCGGGCCGAGCTGCCGCTGTCGGTGCTGCACACCAGGACCGTGCGGGGCATCGCGCGCTCGGCGGTCAACCTGGTCGGCCCCGAGGCTTCGTTCGCCGCGCCGTTCATCCACCCGGCCTTCTTCGACGCCGCATTGTCGGTCGGCGTGGCCCGCAAAGACAAAGGCCGTTTCTACCGCGAGGTGCTGCACGCGGCCAATCCGCGGGTGGCCGCACTGCCGTCCACGAATGTGGTCAAGCAACCGCTCCAGCGGGTGCCGCTGCGGTCCACTGCCGCGCCTGCCCGAAAATATGCGCACGGCATGCTGGAGACGGTTGCGAACCGGGTGCCGGGGCTGCTGTCGGAGGAGCTGCACGAGGTGATCGCGGGCGGTCCCGACGCTCTGACCAGGTTCAATGGCTGGAATGACCGCTTCTGGGCACGCGGATTGGTACTCTTCGGACTCTGGTTGACCGACTTCGAGAACGACCTGACGGACGTCGCGACTCCTTTTTGATGAACGCTCGGTAACAGGATGATTACATACGGATCTCGCGGGTATTAAACGTCGCACAGCAGAAGCGGGTTCCGGAAAGCCAACGGGCTGGTAGTGTTCGGCCCGTAAGCGCCGCACAAACGGGCACCGGATCACAAATCCGATCCCGTTCGAGGGCATGGAGTTCGCAGGGATGACGACTCCACGCGGCGCGGTCACCAGATAAGAACGCCGGGGCAACCGGTGACTCCGTCCTGCCCACATCTCTTCCTGTGAGCGACATATGATCAACGCATCCCCAGTGCCGGAGCCGATCTCCGAGGCGTTCGTCTCGGAGGATCCAGCTTGGTACAAGCGGGCGGTGTTCTACGAGGTTCTCGTCCGGGGGTTCAAGGACTCCAACGGCGATGGCACCGGCGACCTGCGAGGGCTGATCGAGAAGCTCGGCTACCTCGAGTGGCTCGGGGTCGACTGCCTATGGTTGCTGCCGCTGTACGAATCGCCACTGCGCGACGGCGGCTACGACATTTCGGACTACATGAAGATCCTTCCGGATTTCGGTGATCTGGGGGATTTTGTCCAGCTGATCGAGGCCGCCCACGAGCGTGGCCTGCGGATCGTCACCGACCTCGTGATGAACCACACCAGCGACCGGCATCCTTGGTTCCAGGCGTCCCGGCACGACCCCGACGGGCCGTACGGCGACTTCTACGTCTGGTCCGACAACCCCGGCGGCTTCCCTGACGCGCCGGTCATCTTCATCGGCGCCGAGGAGTCCAACTGGACCTACGACCCGGTGCGCAAGCAGTACTACTGGCACCGTTTCTTCCACCACCAGCCGGACCTGAACTATGACAATCCGGCAGTCCAGGACGCCATGCTGGAAGTGCTGCGGTTCTGGCTGGACCTGGGCATCGACGGGTTCCGGCTGGACGCGGTCCCCTACCTGTTCGAGCGCGAGGGCACCGCGTGCGCCGGGCTGCCGGAGACGCACTCGTACCTGAAGAAGATCCGCGCCGAGGTGGATCGCCTCTACCCGGACCGGGTGCTGCTGGCCGAGGCCAACGGCTGGCCGGAGGACGTCGTGGAGTACTTCGGCGACCCCACCACGGGCGGTGACGAATGCCACATGGCCTTCCACTTCCCGCTCATGCCGCGCATCTACATGGCGGTCAAGAAGGAGACCCGCGAGCCGATCTCCGAGATCATGTCGCGCACTCCGAAGCTGCCGGAGCACGCCCAGTGGGGCATCTTCCTGCGTAACCACGACGAGCTCACGCTCGAGACGGTGACCGAGGAAGAGCGCGACTACATGCACAACGAGTACGCCAAGGACCCGCGCATGCGCGCGTACCTGGGCATCCGCCGGCGACTGGCCCCTCTGCTCGACAACGACAGAGACCGGATCGAGCTGTTCACGGCGCTGCTGCTGTCGCTGCCCGGCTCGCCGATCATCTACTACGGCGACGAGATCGGCATGGGCGACAACATCTGGCTGGAGGATCGCGACTCGGTCCGCACGCCGATGCAGTGGAGCCCCGACCGCAACGCCGGGTTCTCCTCGGCCGACCCCGGGCGGCTCTACCTGCCGGCCGTCATGGACCCGATCTACGGCTACCAGGCGGTCAACGTGGAGGCCCAGCAGCGCCACCAGGGCTCGCTGCTCCACTTCACCCGCAACATGCTGGAGATCCGCCGCAGGCACCGGGTGTTCGGCGTCGGCGCCTACACGGAAATGTGGTCGTCGAACCCGGCCGTGCTCACGTACGTCCGCGAGGACCACGACGACGTGATGCTGTGCGTGAACAACCTGTCGAAGTTCCCGCAGCCGGTCGAGCTGGATCTGCGCAGGTTCGAGGGCATGATCCCGGTCGAAGCGCGGGGCGGGGTGCCGTTCCCGCCGATCGGGGAGCTGCCCTACCTGCTGACGCTGCCCGGCCACGGCTTCTACTGGTTCGCGCTCAAGCGCGCGGAGGCCGTCAGCGTGACGTGACCGGCACCTGGGCACGGGCCGCACGGCGCGCGGGTATGAGCGCGACCGCCAGGGCCGTGCCCACGGCCGACAGCACGGCGACGGCCAGCGTCAAGGCCGAGGGCGGGCGGCCGATGCCCGCTCCGACGCCGCTCGTGTGGCCCTGCAGGTCGATCAGCCCCGTCACCACGGACATGCCCGCCGCGGCGCCCGCGCCGACGCCGAGCACGACCAGCAGGCCCGTGCCCATCACGAGCGTGGCCATGACCTGGCGCGGCGTCAGCCCCATCGCCTTGAGCACGGCCAGGTCGAAGGCGTGGTCGCGCAGGCCGAGCGCGCTGGCGGTGAGCAGGTTGGCCAGGCCGATCAGGGTCAGCACCGCGATCAGCGCGACGATCACCACCCTGATGATCGCCAGCCGGTCGGCCGGGTTGACCGCGGCCTGCACGTCCAGGCTCTCGCCCGACTCGGCCAGCAGCCGGCTGCGTACCTCGGCCTGGTCAGCGCCGGGGTTCAGGGCGAGCGCGTAGAACTCGGGCGGCACCGCGTCCTTGGCCGCCAGGCTGTCGAGCCCCACCGAGAGCACCTCACCGTCCAGGTCGGGCTCGATGGTCCTGCCGACGATCCTGACGATCAGCGGCGTGCCGCCCACGGTCAGCCGCACCCGGTCGCCGATCTTGACTCCCAGCAGGTCCAGCAGGCCCTGCCCGGCCAGGGCCTCGCCCTGGCGGCCGTACTTGCGGCCCTCGACCACCGGGAACGGGTACGGCTCCGTCGAGCTGCCGATGGCCCGCACCCTGACCGAACGGGCCTCTCCCGGCGCCAGCGCGTTGACGTCGGTGCCCGGGTAGACCGCGGCCACGTCCCTGTCCTGCTCGGCGATGCGCTTGGCGTCGGCCGACTCCAGCTTGCCCGGCCTGACGTGGAGGGAGGCATGCTGGCCCACCTGCTCGGGATGGTCGGCGAAGTTGTCGAGCGTGGCCCACACGCCCAGCCCGATCGTGATCATCATCATCGGCACGGCCAGCCCGAACGCCGTCAGGAACGCCGGCACCCGCCTGGTGAAGGCGTCCCTGGTGCCGAGGACGAGGGCGGGCGGGAGGCGTACGAGGAGGGCGAGCCTGGCCAGTCTGGACAGGTGGCCGCGCGGCGGCGAGGCGGGCAGGGCGGGGATCGGCGGCGTGCGCCCGCCCCGCCAGGCGGGCAGGCCCACGGCGGCCAGCACCAGCAGCGCCGTGCCCCCGATGATGGCCAGCACCGGCATGGGCGCCACGGAGGTGGCGCCGAGCATCATGGCCATCACGCCCCAGCCCGCCAGCGCCCCGAGCGCGACGCCGAGCAGGCCGAGGGCGCCGTGCTCGATCAGGAGCAGCAGCGCGACCTGCCCCTTGGTGAAGCCCAGGGACTTGAGGGTGGCCAGGTCGCGTAGTTGGCCGAGCACCCGGCCGCCGGCCGCGTTGGCCAGCGCGAGCGCGGCCGCCACCAGCCCGGCCACCCCGAACAGCGCCAGCAGCGTGCCGAGCAGCCGGTTGTCCAGCTCCATGGCGGCCCTGACCTCGCGCCAGGTGTAGACCCGCTGCAGCCGGTCCTCCAGCATGACGACCGCGCGCTGCGAGACGACCTGCGTGGCGTCGGGGTCGGCCAGACGCAACCCGGTCACCCACTCGCTGCGGCCGAACATGGGCTCGATCCTGTCGAGCGTGGCGGGCAGCACGTAGGCCAGGCCGGGCGTCCACTGCGGGTAGAAGCCCTGCTCGGCGGAGTCGGCGATGCCGCGCACGTAGAGGGTGTGCCGCTCGCCGCTGAGCGCGATGACCGTGAAGGGTGCGCCGATCCTGAGCCGCAGCGCGGTCGCGAACGATCGCTCGACGACCACCCCGTCGGGCTGGGCGGCGTCCAGCCACCTGCCCTCGGCCACCACCGGGTGCGCCACCTGCGGCGGCGTGGCGGGCATCCCGCGCAGCGCCGCGGGCTCCTTCTTGCCTTCCTGCGCCACGGTCACGGGCGCCGACCGGTACGGGCCCGCGGTCTGCGTCACTCCGTCGATGCCGCCCAGGGCCACCTGCGGGCTTTCCTTGGTGAAGAGCCAGACGTGGGCACCGTCGGTCTGGGCGAACAGGCTCCGCCACGGGTTCGTGCCGTCCTCGAGCAGGGTCGCCGCGGTGATCAGGGCGGCCACGATCCCGGCCACGGCCAGCACGGTCAGCACCGCCTGGCCCTTCCTGGCCCGCAGGTCGGCCTTGATCCACCGGCTCCCGGCCGGCGCTGTGCTCATGAGTCGCTCACGACAGCGCTCCCGCGTCCGTCCTCACCGGAGATCGATCACCTCTCCGGCGGTGCCCGTACGCCTGCGCGCGATCCGGCCGTCGTCCACGATCTCCCCGTCGAACAGCGACACCAGCCGGTCGGCCAGGCTCGCCACACGGGCGTCGTGCGTGACCATGATGATCGTCTGGCCCTCCTTGTGCACCTCGGTGAGCAGGCGGAGCACGTCACGCGTGTTGCGGCTGTCGAGGTTGCCGGTCGGCTCGTCGGCCAGCAGCAGACTGGGCTGGTTGGCCAGCGCCCTGGCCAGCGCGACCCGCTGCTGCTCGCCGCCGGAAAGCTGGGCGGGCGCGGCGTCGGCCCGATCGGTGAGGTTGAGCGCGCCGAGCAGGCTCTCCCGGCGCTCGCGGGCCACCTTGGGCGAGGCCCCGGCCAGCAGCGCGGGCAGCTCGACGTTGTCGCCGACGGTCATGTTGGCGACGAGGTTGAAGAACTGGAAGACGAACCCGATCTTCTTGCGCCGCAGCAGCGCCCAGGCGCTCTCCGACAGCGTGTCGGCGCGCTTGCCGTCGAGCCAGATCTCGCCGCTGGTCCTGGTGTCGAGCCCGCCCAGCATGTGGATCAGCGTGGACTTCCCCGACCCGGAAGGACCCATGATCGCGACGAACTCACCCGGCTCGACCTGCAGGTCCACGCCGCGCACGGCAGGCACGGGAACCGCGCCATCCTGGTAGATCTTGACCAGATTGACCGCTTTCAGAACGGTGCTCATGCGCCCCCCTTCATCGGTCGCATCAGCACCAGGTGGCGGTGTTTGATTGATCGTCCGCTTCGCTCACTCATGCCAGATCCTCCTGGCATCGCTCCAGCCAGTCAAGATCGGCCTGCAGGTGCAGCATGGCCCCCTCGATGAGCAGCATGGCCACCCGGTCGGTCGGCGGCGTGCGGGACAGGAGGTCGTTGAGGTCGCTCATGAGCCCCAGGTAGTGGCGGCGCTGACGGTTGATCAGCGCCATCCGGTCGGCGATGCCGGTGAGCGGCGCGAGCACGAGCTTCATGAAGAACTCGTCGCGTACCCTGGGCCCCTCGGTGGGCTCGTCCACCCAGGTGGTGAGCAGGTCGCGACCCTTGGCGGTCAGATAGTAGACCTTCTTGTTGGGCCGGTTGGACTGCTCCACGTCCACAGCCCTGACCAGGCCGTCCTTCTCCAGCCTGCCGAGCGTCACGTAGATCTGGCCGATGTTGGGGGAAGGATAGGCGCTGCCGAAGGTCTGCTCCAGCGCCTGCTTCAGCTCGTAGCCGTGAGCCGGCTCTTTCGCCAAGAGCGCCAGCAGGTGAAGCCGCACGCCCCACCTCCTGCCATGTTACGAATGCGTTACGCGGTTATCCGTTGACCTACAGATTACAGGTGTGCATAACATAAATGCATCTACCTAACACGTATGTAACCGCTCTGAACACGGAGGAAACAGAGTGCTGCGCTCGCTACCACTCATGACGACCCTCCTCCTCCTGGCGGCGGGCTGCTCAGCAGCGAGCAATGAGGGCGGCGGCGACACGGGGACGGGCGGAACCGGGCCCATCACGTTCGCCACCGGCCGCGACACCACGGCGTACCTGCAACCCCTGCTGGATCGCTGGAACCAGGCCCACCCGGCCGAGAAGGTGACGCTGCTGGAGCTGCCCGAGGCCGCCGACGAGCAACGCGCTCAGATGGTGGCCAACCTCCAGGCCCAGAGCAGCCGTTACGACGTGCTGGGGCTCGACGTGGTGTGGACTGCCGAGTTCGCGGAGAACGGCTGGATCATCCCCCTGGAGCGCGGGTTGTTCCCGCTCGACAGGTTCCTGCCGCCCGTCGTGGAAACGGCGGTCTACAAGGACAAGCTCTGGGCGGTTCCCTACACGAGCAACGCGGGACTGCTCTACTACAGGACCGACCTGGTCAAGAAGCCGCCGAGGACGTGGGCGGAGCTTCGCGACCAGTCACGAGAAATCAGGAAAAAGCATGACATAGGAGGCTATGCCGCGCAGTTCCTGGCCTACGAGGGGCTGACCGTGAACTTCTCCGAGGCCGTCCAGTCGGCCGGGGGTCAGATCCTCAACCGCGACGGCACGGAGGTGACCTTCGACCCGGCCAAGGGCAAGATCGCGCTGGAATTCCTGCTCCAGGGGCTGCGCGAGGGCTGGATACCCAAGGAGGCGCTGAGCTTCAAGGAGGAGGAGGCGCGCCTGGCCTTCCAGGAGGGCCGGCTGGCGTTCTCCCGCAACTGGCCGCACGCGTACGGCCCGGCGAAGGCCGAGCTGGGCGGCAAGGTCGCGGTGACCACGCTGCCCGGGCTGACCGGGCCCGGGTCAAGCACGCTGGGCGGCGCCAACCTCGCCATCAGCGCCTACTCCAAGCACCAGCACACGGCACAGGAGTTCATCCGCTACTTCACGAGCCTGGAGAACGAGCGCCGGGTCCTCACCGAGGGGTCGTTCCCGCCCGTGTGGACCGAGCTCTACGACGATCCCGACCTGATCAAGCGCTTCCCGTACCTGCCCGTGCTCAAGGAGAGCATCCTGGCCGCCAAGGCACGGCCGGTGAGCGCCAACTACAACCAGCTGAGCCTGGTGATCGCGAGCTCGGTCGCCAAGGCCCTAGGCACCCCCACACCCGAGTCCGCCGACGACGTCGCGGCCTCCATGAAGTCCGAACTCGAAGAGATCATCAGAACCCAGTGAGGCAGCCATGCGAAAAGCCAGAGCAGCAGTTATCCTGGCCGGGCTCGCGGTAGCCGTCGCCGCCTGCGGCAACGCGCCGACGACGACACAGCCCACAGCTTCGGAATCCGCGCCGGCGACCGCCGGCGAGAAGACCCTCCAGGGCGTGAAGCTCGAGGTCGCCGCCAAGTGGACCGGCGCCGAGCAGAAGAATTTCGAGCAGGTGCTCAAGGCGTTCTCCGACAAGACGGGCGCCGAGGTGACGTACGCCTCCACCGGCGAGGACACCGGCGCCTACCTCGGCCCGCGCATCCAGGGCGGCAGCCCGCCGGACGTGGCGATCCTGCCGCAGCCCGGCCTGGTCCAGCAGTACGCCGACCAGGACGCGCTCAAGCCGCTCACCGACGCGGTGACCAAGGAGATCGACACCAACTACACGCCGTACTGGAAGGAGCTGGGCTCCGCCGACGGCAAGGTCTACGGCGTGCTGATCAAGGCGGCGCACAAGTCGCTGATCTGGTACCGCTCGACGGCGTTCGAGGAGGCCGGCGTGCAGCCGGCGACGAACTGGGACGAGCTGATCAAGACCGCGCAGACCATCGCGGACTCCGGCACGCCGCCGTTCTCACTGTGCGGCGCCTCCGGCTGGACGCTGACCGACCTGTTCGAGAACGTCTACCTGTCCACCGCCGGCCCCGAGAACTACGACAAGCTGTCCAAGCACGAGATCCCGTGGACGGACCCGACCGTGACGGCCGCGCTGGAGAAGATCCAGGAGATCGTCGGCAAGAAGGAGTTCGTGGCCGAGGGCACCGCCGGCGCGCTGCAGACCGACTTCCCCACCTGCGTGGACAAGGTCTACGGCACCAAGAAGGCCGCCATGGTCATCGAGGCCGACTTCGTGGCCGTCTCGGCCGATCAGGCGGGCGCCAAGGTCGGCGAGGAGGCGAAGTACTTCCCGTTCCCCAAGGCCGGTGACACCGCGCCCGTGGTGCTCGGCGGCGACGTCGCGGTGGCGATGAAGGACTCGCCCGGCGCCATGGCGCTGCTGCAGTTCCTGTCCTCCAAGGAGGGCGGCGAGATCTGGGCCAAGCTCCCCGGCTACCTGTCCCCCAACAAGAACGTCTCCCCCGACAACTACCCCGACGAGCTGACCAAGCAGTTGGGCCAGACCATCGTCTCGGCCGGCGACACCGTCCGGTATGACATGTCCGACCTGGCGCCGAGCGCCTTCGGCGGCACCGACGGCAAGGGCGAATGGAAGGTGCTCCAGGACTTCCTGCGCAACCCCACCGACGTCAAGGGCGCCCAGACCGCGCTCGAAGCCGAGGCCAAGAAGGCCTGGAAGTAAAGAGGTAAGGCCGTGACCGAACGGTTGAACGGCCCGCAGGACCCGCCCGTGGAGATCACGGGCGGGCCCTCCGCCGGACCGGCTGAAACCCCCCAAACGCAACGACGCATCGGCCCCTCGCCCGCGGTCGCCATCGCCTTCCTCCTCCCGGCGGCGCTGCTGCTGGGGATCTGGGTGGTCTATCCGATCGGCTACTCGATCTTCCGTAGCCTGTTCGACTCGACGGGCACCGGATTCGTCGGGCTGGGCAACTACGCGACGATCTTCACCGACCCCGCCACGCTCACCACCATCCGCAACAACCTCATCTGGGTGGTCGTCGCGCCGATCGTGGTCACCACGCTCGGCCTGATCTTCGCGGTGCTGACCGAGCGCATCAAATGGGCGACGGCGTTCAAGCTGATCGTGTTCATGCCGATGGCGGTGTCACTGATGGCGGCCGGCGTCATCTTCCGCCTCGTGTACGAGGAGGACCCCAACAAGGGCCTGGCCAACGCCATCCTCACCACCGTGCAGGACACGTTCTCCTCCTCGCAGGGCTACCCGGAGGCCCGCCCGCGCGAGGGCGACCAGTCACAGGTCGCCGCCGAGGGCGGCGCGGTCGTGACCAAACAGCCCGTCCAGGCGGGCCAGCCGGTACTGATCCCGATCGTCGGGGTCAAGCCGGACGTCATGCCGGGCAACGCACAGCCGGCCAAGGGTTCCGCGGTGGACACCGGGCTGTCGGGAACCGTCTGGTTCGACTTCACGCCCGGCGGCGGCGGCCAGTCCGGCGCGGTGGACGCCACGGAGAAGGGCCTGCCCGGCATGACCGTCGAAGCGGTCCAGAACGGCCAGGTCGCGGCGACCGCCACGACCGCCGACGACGGCTCGTTCCGCTTCGAGGGCCTGCCTGCCGGCTCCTACGTCGTACGGCTCCCGCAGTCGAACTTCGAGGCCGCCTACGGCGGCCTGACCTGGCTCGGCCCGGCGCTCATCACCCCGGCGATCATCGGCGCGTTCGTCTGGGTGTGGGCCGGCTTCGCCATGGTGCTGATCGCGGCGGGGCTGTCGGCGATTCCCCGGGACGCGCTGGAAGCGGCTCGCATCGACGGCGCCACGGAGTGGCAGGTGTTCCGCAAGATCACCGTGCCGCTGCTGTCGCCGGTGCTGCTCGTCGTCTTCGTGACGATGATCATCAATACGCTGAAGGTGTTCGACCTGGTGTTCATCATCGCGCCGCCCTCGGTCCAGCCACAGTCGAACGTGATCGCGCTGGAGATGTGGCGCGTGGCGTTCGGCGGCGGGAACAACCAGGGCCTGGGCAGCGCGCTGGCGATCTTCCTGCTGATTCTGGTCCTTCCCTTCATGATCATGAATATTCGCCGGTTCAGGAGGGAGGACACATGACCACTGCTGCAACGGCCGCGGCGCCGACCGGGGTGGAGACGGGTGCGCCGCGCAGGGGCGTGCTGGGCAAGATCGTGGACCGCGTCGGCAGCGGCGTCGTCCAGGTGGTGATGGTGCTGCTGGGCCTGTTCTGGCTGGTGCCGACGCTGGGACTGCTGGTCGTCTCCATGCGGACCTCTCAGGTCAACGCCGCCGAGGGCTGGTGGACGATCTTCACCAAGCCCGCCGAGCTGACCATCCAGAGCTACCAGAGCCTGCTGAGCGGCGGCTTCACGGCGTCCTTCTGGAACACCGTGATGATCACGGTGCCGACCACGATCCTGGTGATCGGCATCGCGGCGATGGCCGGGTACGCGTTCGCGTGGATGGACTTCCCCGGGCGTGACGTGGGGTTCCTCATCGTGGTCGGGCTGCTGATCGTGCCCATCCAGATCGCGCTGATCCCTGTCGCCAGCCTCTACGGAAGCGCCGGGATCTTCGGCTCGATCCCGGGAGTGGTGCTGTTCCACGTGGCCTTCGGGCTGCCGTTCGCGATCTTCCTGCTGCGCAACTTCTTCATCGGCATCCCCGCCTCGCTGCTGGAGGCTGCGCGGATGGACGGGGCCTCGGAGTGGAAGATCTTCGCGTCGGTGGTGTTCCCGCTGGGCAAGCCCGCCATCGCCTCGCTGGGCATCTTCCAGTTCCTGTGGGTGTGGAACGACATGCTCATCGCGCTGGTCTTCGCCAACACCGACAATCAGCCGATGACCAAGTATCTGCAGTCTCAGATGCGGCAGTTCGGGTCGAACATCGACGTCCTGTCCTCCGGTGCGTTCCTGTCCTTGATCATCCCGCTGATCCTGTTCTTCGCGTTCCAGCGGTACTTCGTCCAGGGCATGATGGCCGGCTCCGTGAAGTGACGTTACGGGCGCCCGGCGCACGGGCGCCCGTAACACCTGATCAGGCGTGCTCGATGAGTCTTCATGAGGCGTCTTCTCGCTCTTACCGCAGCAGCCTTCATCTCCCTCCCCCTCACCCCCGCCGCCGCGCAGGACGGCACCCCGGGCGCGCCGGGCGCGGGCGACCCGTACTTCCCTGGCCAGGGGAACGGCGGCTACGACACCGGCCACTACGATCTCGCGCTGGACTACGAGCCCACCTCCGGCCGCCTCACCGGCGTGACCCGGATCTCCGCCCGGGCCACGCAGGCGCTGAGCAGCTTCAATCTCGACCTCGTCAGCACCCTGTCGGTGCGGTCCGTGACGGTGAACGGCCGGGCCGCCGCGTTCGCGCAGAGCGGCTCCGAGCTGGTGGTCACACCGGCCAGGAGCCTCCCCTCAGGACGTGACTTCTCCGTCGTGGTCCGGTACGACGGCAGACCGGTGCACGTCGTCGACCCGGACGGCTCGGTGGACGGGTGGATCAAGACGAGCGACGGCGTCTACAACGCCAACGAGCCCCAGGGCGCGATGACCTGGTACCCGGGCAACCACCACATGACCGACAAGGCCACGTACCGGTTCACGGTGACGGTGCCGAGCACCCGGGTGGCGGTGGCCAACGGTGACCTGCTGGCGAAGGTGTCGAAGGGCGGGCGCACCACGTACGTGTGGGACTCCCGGGAGCCTATGGCCAGCTACCTCGCCACGGTGTCGATCGGCAAGTTCGAGCTCGCCGACTCCCAGCTCGGCGGCTACCGCGTCATCACCGCTGTGGACCCCAAACTGGCCGGCGACGCGACGGGCTTCCCCGAGCGGCACGCGCCGGTCCTGGACTACTTCAGCTCGATCTTCGGGCCCTACCCGTACTCCTCGACCGGCGGGATCGTCGACCACGCGCCTGAGGTCGGCTACGCGCTGGAGACCCAGACGCGGCCCATCTACCCGAGGGTGCCCAGCGAGTCGCTGCTCGCGCATGAGCTGGCGCATCAGTGGTTCGGCAACTCGGTGACGCCGACGCTGTGGCGCGACATCTGGCTCAACGAGGGCTTCGCCACCTACTCCCAGTGGCTCTGGCTGGACAAGATCGGCACCCGTACCCTCCAGGACTCCTTCGACGCGGCCTACGCCCCGGCGGCCGAGGACGAGTTCTGGCAGACGCCGCCCGCCGACCCGGGCGGGCCCGAGAACCTCTTCCACGACCCCGTCTACGACCGCGGCGCGATGACGCTGCACGTCCTGCGGCGCGAGGTCGGCGACGCCGCGTTCTTCGCGATCCTGCGCGCGTGGGCGAGCGACTACAAGTACGGCAACGCCGACACGGCCGCCCTCATCGCGCTGTCGGAGCGCGTGTCGGGCAAACAGCTCGACGCCCTCTTCGAGGCCTGGCTCTTCAAGCCCGGCAAGCCGACCCTGTGATCATTCTGGTACGGCGTGAAGCGACGTTTCGGCCTCAAGCCGTACCAGACCTAGATAGGCTCAACGGCCATGGCCGGTCGTCCCCTGAACGAAGTCGTCGAAGCCGGATGGGCAACAGCTCTTGAGCCCGTCGCCGAGCAGATCTCCCAGATGGGCGAGTTCCTGCGCAAGGAAATCGCCGAAGGCAGGCAATACCTCCCCGCGGGCTCTAACGTGCTGCGTGCGTTCAGCCAGCCCTTCGACGAGGTCAAGGTGCTGATCGTGGGCCAGGATCCCTACCCCACGCCGGGCCACCCCGTCGGGCTGTCGTTCTCGGTGGCCCCCGACGTGCGGCCGCTGCCGGGCAGCCTGGTCAACATCTACAAGGAGATGGAGACCGACCTCGGCCTCCCCCGGCCCGCCAACGGAGACCTGACGCCGTGGGCCGAGCAGGGCGTGCTCCTGCTCAACAGGGTGCTCACCGTGATGCCCGGCAAGCCGGCCTCGCACCGTGGCAAGGGCTGGGAGCAGGTCACCGAGCAGGCCATCCACGCCCTGGTCGCCCGTGACAAGCCGATGGTCGCCATCCTGTGGGGCCGTGACGCGCGCAACCTGGCGCCGATGCTCGGCAGCGTGCCGCGCGTCGAGTCCGCCCACCCCTCCCCGTTGTCGGCGCGCAGCGGTTTCTTCGGCTCGCGGCCGTTCAGCCGGGCCAACGAGCTGCTCATCCAGCAAGGCGCGGCTCCTGTGGAGTGGAAGCTGCCTTAGAGTCGTCGCCATGAGTGATGAACCGAAGTTCCTGCGCCTCACGGTCGAGCTGACCGTCGAGGTGCTCGACATGGACGCGCTGCAGGCGGCGGCGCTGGCTGAGATCAGGCATCCCGACGCTGACCTCACTGACGAGGAGCGCACGGAGCAGGCCGAGCTGGTCTCGGCCGACGACAGCGGCGCCTCGGCGCTGCAGTGGCTGATCGAGCCCGACCACGTGCTGGCCCTCGTGGACCACATCACCGAGATCGAGCCGCGCGAGGCCGTGCTCGGGGTGGAGCCGTCCGAGGGGCCCAGCGAGGAAGAGGAAGAGGAGCACGACCACGTGTGACGAGCACGTGAGGGTGCTCAGCGGCGGCCACGGCGTTCGGCGGCGTCGTGGCTTTTCGCATGCCAGAGGGCTTGTCGGCGCGCGGGCTGGATCCGGCAGACCGGCGCGCGTTCCGGCTGGGGCTCACGGAGGCGCTCGCTAAGATCGAAGCCCTCCAGGCTCGGGTGAGCGCCGGCATCTTCGGCGGGCTGAGCGCGGAGGAGCAGGAGCAGCTGGAGCGGCTTCTGGCCAAGTTCGTGGGCGCGGAGAGCCCGCGCCCGTCGCCACAAGGGGGCACGCAGTGATCGTCGCATTCTCCATCACCCCGCTGGGCGTCGGCGAGGGCGTCGCCGAGCCCGTCGCCCGCGCCGTCAAGGTCGTCCGTTCCAGCGGGCTGCCGAACCGGACAGACGCGATGTTCACCACGATCGAGGGCGAGTGGGACGAGGTCATGGACGTGGTCAAGCGGGCCGTGGAGGCGGTCGCGGAGGTCGCTCCCCGGGTGAGCCTCGTATTGAAGGCCGATGTCCGGCCTGGGGTCACGGACGGCATGACCGCCAAGCTCGAGTCCCTGGAGCGCCACATGCCATAGCGGCTCGACGCCGGTGACCGCGCGACCATGACACTCGGGCGGTTGCTCCGGCATTTCGAGATATGTCTTGACCGTCTCCACGAACGCGACATATCGTGTTGCCTGACTCACAAACGCGATAGTACGCGTCCCGGAGGTGGGCAGCAATGGAGCAAGAGCGGGTGCCGGTCCTGGTGGTCGGCGGTGGGTACGCGGGTCTGAGCGCGGCACTGCTCCTGGCCTGGCGCGAGATTCCCGTCATGCTGGTCGAGCGGCACCAGAGCACCTCGATCCAGCCCAAGGCGTTCGGCGTCGGCCCGCGGGCCGTCGAGCTGCTGCGTCCCGTGCCCGGCATCGAGGAGGCCCTGAGCGACATCTGGGCCGGCGTCGGCGACAACATGCGCATCGCGATCGCCAAAGATCTGGCCGACCCCGACCCGCACATGATCATAAGCGACGAGCGCGAGGAGCTGGCATTCCTGGCCACGCTCACCCCCACCGTGATCGTGGGCGCGCCCCAGGCCGAGATCGAGCGCGTGCTGCGGCACCACGCCGAGGAGCTCGGCGCCGACCTGCGTTTCGGCACCGAGCTGGTCTCGCTGGAGCAGGACGAGGACGGGGTGACGGCGCGGATCCGCACCGCCGGCGGGGAGCGCCTCGTGCGGGCCGACTACGTGGTGGCCGCCGACGGCTACCGGAGCCCGCTGCGGGGGCTCCTGGGCGTGCCTACCTCAGGCAAGGGCGAGCTGGGCCGGATGTGCTCCATCATGTTCGACGCCGACCTGGCCGGGCTGGTGCGCGAGCGCGAGGTCACCCTGTGGTACCTGCAGAACGAGACCTTCACCGGCGCGATCGTGACCGGCACCGGCGTGGGGGCGCACGTGCTCGCCGTCAATCTCGCGGAGGGCGAGAGCGAGGCCGACTTCACCGATGAGCGCTGCGTCGAGCTGGTGCGGATCGCCACCGCCCGGCCCGGCCTGGACGTGCGCCTCCTGGACCGGACGACGTTCCCGCTGGCCCACGTGGTGGCCGACTCCTATCGCGCCGGCCGCGTGTTCTTCGCCAGGGACGCGGCCCACACCATGCCGCCCACCGGCGGGCAGGGCGGCAGCACGGCGCTCCAGGACGGCTGCGACCTCGCGTGGCGGCTCTGGCTGGTGATCACGGGCCAGGCCGGGCCCGCCTTCCTCGACACGTACGACGCCGAGCGCCGCCCGATCGGCACCATGACGGCCGACGCCCAGCTCGCCAACCTCGGCGTACGCATGCCGCTCGCGGCCCGCGCCGGCTACCCGGAGCCGCTCGAGGACCCGGTGGGGGCTCTCCTCGGACACCGCTACCACTCCACCGCCATCCTGGACGAACCTGGCGACGACGGCTCGATCCTGGAGGACCCCCGCGTACCGAACGGGCGGCCCGGCAGCCGCGCCCCGCACGTGGTGCTCGACTGGGAGGGGCAGCGCATCTCGACCATCGACCTGTTCGGCTCCGGCTTCGTGCTGCTGGCCGACAAGGAGGCGGGCCAGGTCTGGACGGACGCCGGGCGCCTGGTCAAGGAGCGGCTCGGCGTGCAGCTCACGCGGCTGCTGGTGGGTGAGGAGCTGGTGGACGTGGAGGGGTGCTGGCGGGAGAGGTACGGCGTCAGCGGGGGCGGCGCCGTCCTGGTCCGGCCGGACGGGTACGTGGCCTGGCGCTCCCCGGATCCCGACCCGGACCCGGGGACCACGCTCGAGCGCGTCATGCGCCAGATCCTCAGCCGCTGACCCAGCAGCCCCCAGATCAGCCGAGCAGCAGTTCCTCGCGCCGGGTGCGAAGCCGGTCGCGCAGGCTCTCCAGCTCTCGGCAGCGCTTCTCCAGCCGCTCCACCAGGCTTCGACCCTCCTTCAGGCCCTGGGCGCCGTACAGCGACCCCGGCTCCACCATCATCCCCAGCGCCGCGAGCTGCCGGACGAATCCGGCCATCGCCTCCCGATCGCCAGGACGGCGCAGGGCCGCGCGCCCCGCCGTCCTCGCCCGCGCCCTGGCGGGCAGCTCCACGTCCAGCTCGGCCAGCATCCGCCCGATCTCCAGCAGCTCGGCGCCCCGCGGATCGGCGGACTCGGCCAGCCGCCGTTCCTCTCGCGCCAGCAGCTCCTCATAGAGCTCGCGAGCCGGCCCCACCTCGGCCAGCTCCCGCTCCGCCGACGCGAGCACGCGCCCGTACGCCCTCAGCCTGGCCTCCTCCAGGGCCATCGTTTCCTGATCCCACACCCCGACCACATCGAGCGCCTCCCGAACCTTTCGGATCCGGTCGGCAATCGCCCTGCGGCGCTCGTCCAGTTCGTCCCAGCGGCGCGCCCGCCTGCGCGCCGTTCGCAGATCCTCATCGATCATTTCGAACCGAATCACGTCACTTTGACGTCTCTACGCCCCGGCTGGTTCAGGACGACCAAGCTTGTTTCCGTCAAACCAGGTCAGACCAGTCGCAGCCGTCACGCCGTTTTACTCAGACAGGTGGGTCTCTAGGTCCACTCGTGGCGAGCCAGGAACGAGCGGTCGCCGGTGGCGTACTCGTTGAACGCCTGCCGCACCTCCGCCAGCTCCGGCACCATCGTGCGGATCAGCGTGCCCTCTTTGTACTCCAGCTCGTACCCCGGCGAGACCTGCAGGAAGTGCCGCCCGAAGTTCACCAGGGCGACGAACGGATTCTGCGGGGACAACGTGGCCAGCACGTCGTGGACCAGGCCGAGGTCGGGGTCGTACACGATCATCCCGTCGCCCGTGTGCAACTGCATGCCCTCATAGACGCCCAGGGGCGCCACGTTGTGCACGAGGTCGCGCTGAGGGTCGTAGCAGACCAGCCCGTGCGCCCGCGCGATCGTGAACACCTGCGCGGACATCTCGTCCATCGTGTCCAGATCCATCGTCACCAGCACGTGCCCGGGATAGAGCGTGACCTCCCCGGGCAGTTCTTTGGCGACCTCCGGCACGTCCCCTTCGAGGGGCTCGCTTCTCTTGACCGCCAGGTAGGTCGCGCGCGCCTGATCCCTGCTGATCGGCACCGGCTCGTCCCAGACCATCAACTCAACGCTCATCGGTCCATCTTGTCGAACCCGCACCGCGCCCGCGCGCCACTGGGCCCAACAAGCGGCTGACCTACCTGGGTTTTTCCGAATCCGGCACCAGCTCGGCCGTGCAGGCGGCACAGCGCCGGGCCTCGGCCGGGATCTCGCTGAGGCATTCGGGGCACTGCTTGGTGGTGGCGGCCTTGTCCCGGTCGAACAGGCCGATCAGCCGGGTCATCGGGGCCACGATGAGCCAGTAGACGACCGCCGAGATGATCAAGAAGGTGAGCAGGTGGTTGAGGAAGTCGCCGTACCTGAAGCGGCTGCCGTTGACGGTGAAGGAGTAGTCGGCGAAGTTCGGCTGCCGGCCGCCGCTGACCGCGCCGATCAGCGGCGTGATCAGGTCGGCGACGAGCGCCTGCACCAGGCCGCTGAAGGTGGCGCCGACGATCACGGCGACCGCCAGCTCGACGATGTTGCCACGGAGTAAGAACTGCTTGAAACCGCTCATGGGGTCGGCACATTGCCGGGGAACACGGTCTGAAACCCGACGGCGAGGGCGCCACCCTTCGCGGACACTGCCACGCCTGCCTGGGAATCGGACGCGTACGCCAGACCATGAGCTCCTCCGCGAGCTGAGTCAGGCGCATGCTGTCAGCGTGGGCCGCCTCCGATACCGCGCCGTCGGGGGCGGCTCACCCCGTTCGACCGGAGTAATGACGCGGCGTGCGTGGGAAGGAACAGGGAGGTCGGTGGTGCCCGGGCTTGTCCGGCTGAGCGGGGGGACAGAACATGGGAGAGACCGCAAGGGAGCCTCGATGATCGAGATCTGGCCGGGAGACCCCTATCCGCTCGGAGCAACGTACGACGGCGCAGGCACCAACTTCTCGCTCTACACCGAGGTCGCCGATGCGGTCGAGCTGTGCCTGTTCGACGAGGACAACGCCGAGTCGCGGGTGTCGCTCACCGAGGTGGACGGGTTCATCTGGCACGGCTACCTGCCGGGCATCGGGCCTGGCCAGCGCTACGGTTACCGCATCCACGGCCCTTACGACCCGGCGCGCGGGTTGCGGTGCAACCCGGCCAAGCTGCTGCTCGACCCGTACGCGATGGCCATCGAGGGCGGCGTGACCTGGAACGAGGCGGTGTACGGCTACCGGTTCAGCCAGCCCGACACGCGCAACGACCTGAACTCGGCTCCCTACGTGCCGCGGTCCATCGTGATCAACCCGTTCTTCGGCTGGGGCCACGACCGGCCGCCCGCGACGCCGTACCACGACACCGTGATCTACGAGGCCCACGTGCGGGGGCTGACGGTCAGCCATCCCAAGATCCCCAAGCACCTGCGCGGCACGTACGCGGCCCTGCACCACCCCGAGATCCTCGACCACCTCACCAAGCTCGGCGTGACGGCGCTGGAGCTGATGCCGGTGCACCAGTTCGTCACCGACCACATCCTGGAGCAGCGCGGCCTGTCCAACTACTGGGGCTACAACTCGATCGGGTTCTTCGCGCCGCACAACCGCTACTCCAGCCAGGGACAGCGCGGCGGGCAGGTGCTGGAGTTCAAGGCCATGGTCAGGGGGCTGCACGAGGCGGGCATCGAGGTGATCCTCGACGTCGTCTACAACCACACCGCCGAGGGCAACCATCTGGGGCCGACGCTGGGGTTCAGGGGGATCGACAACTCCGACTACTACCGGCTGGTCGAGAACGACAGGCGCTACTACGTGGACACCACGGGCACGGGCAACAGCCTGCTCATGCGCTCACCGCACGTCCTCCAGATGATCATGGATTCGCTCCGCTACTGGGTCATCGAGATGCACGTCGACGGGTTCCGCTTCGACCTGGCCTCGACGCTGGCCAGGGAGCTGCACGAGGTGGACCGGCTGAGCTCGTTCTTCGACCTGGTGCAGCAGGACCCGGTGCTGTCGCAGGTCAAGCTCATCGCCGAGCCGTGGGACGTGGGGCCGGGAGGCTATCAGGTCGGCAACTTTCCGTCCCGGTGGACGGAGTGGAACGGGCGCTACCGCGACACGATCCGGGACCTGTGGCGCGGGCAGGCGGCCACGCTGCCCGAGTTCGGGTCCAGGTTCACCGGGTCGAGCGACCTCTACCAGGACGACAGCCGCAGGCCCGCCGCCTCGATCAACTTCGTCACTTGCCACGACGGCTTCACCCTGCAGGACCTCGTCTCGTACAACAACAAGCACAACGAGGCGAACAAGGAGGGCAACCGCGACGGCACCGACGACAACCGGTCGTGGAACTGCGGTGAGGAGGGCCCGGCGGGCATCGCCGTCGAATCGCTGCGTGAGCAGCAGAAACGCAACTTCCTCACCACGCTCTTCCTCTCCCAGGGCGTGCCGATGCTCTCCCACGGCGACGAGCTGGGCCGCACGCAGAAGGGCAACAACAACGGCTACTGCCAGGACAACGAGCTGACCTGGGTCGACTGGTCCGACGTGCGGGAGAACTGGCTGCTGCTGGAGTTCACGCAGAGCCTGGCGGCCCTGCGGAAGCGGCATCCGGTGTTCCGGCGCAGGAGGTTCTTCTACGGCAAGCCGGTACGCGGCCAGAACGACATCGCCTGGCTCACCCCCTCCGGGGAGGAGATGACCGACGGCGACTGGAACGTCGGGTACGCGAAGTCGCTGGCCGTCTTCCTCAACGGCGACGCCATCACCGAGCCCGACCGGCGCGGCCGGCCGATCAGGGACGACTCCTTCCTGCTCCTGTTCAACGCCCACTACGACACGATCAAGTTCACGATCCCCAAGGACTACGGCGAAATGTGGCACACGGAGATCGACACCGCCATGCCGATCAGGCTCGACGCGCGGATGTGCCGCGGCGGAGAGGCGATCGCGGTGCCCGGCCGCAGCGTGCGGGTGCTGCGCCGTGTCTAGACCGACTTCCACGTATCGGGTGCAACTGACCCCCGACTTCGGCTTCGCCCAGGTGGCCGAGATCGCCGGCTACCTGCGCGACCTCGGCGTCAGCCACGTCTACCTGTCACCGATCCTGCAGTCGACGCCCGAGTCGCGGCACGGCTACGACGTCACCGACCACTCCAGGATCAGGGAGGAGTTCGGCGGCGCCACCGGGTTCAGGGAGATGGCGCAGCAGCTCGCCGCCCACGACCTGGGCGTCGTCGTGGACATCGTGCCGAACCACATGAACACGGTGAACGCGCAGTTCTGGTCGTTGTTAAAGGACGGGCCGGATTCGCCGTACGCGAACTGGTTCGACATCGAGTGGGTGGACGGGAAGGTCGCGCTGCCCGTGCTCGGCGACGACACGCAGCCCGTGGTGGACGGCGACGTGCTGCGCTATCACGAGCACTCATACCCCCATCCCGGGCATTACCGGCTGGTCAACTGGCGGGAGGGGCCCGGTTACCGGCGCTTCTTCGACGTGTCGACGCTGATCGGGCTGCGGGTCGAGGACCCGGCCGTGCTGTTCGCCACGCACGAGGTGATCTTCTGGCTGCTCGACGAGGGGCTGGTGGAGGGGTTGCGCGTGGACCACCCCGACGGGCTGGCCGATCCGCGCGGCTACCTGGAAAGGCTGCGCGCCCGGGCGGGCGAGACCTGGACGGTCGTCGAGAAGATCCTCATCGGGCCCGAGCGGCTGCCGGACGACTGGGCCTGCGACGGCACCACCGGCTACGACGTGCTGAACCGGGTCAACGGCCTCTTCGTCGATCCGGCTGGGAAGGAGCCGCTCGTCCGGCTCTTCACCGAGCTCACCGGGCAGCCCGAGGAGTACCGGCCGGTGATGGCGCAGGCCAAGCGGGAGGTGCTGGACCTGTTCTTCGGGGCCGAGGTCGACCGGCTGGCCCGGGTCACCTCCTACGACCCCGCGGCGCTGCGCGAGCTGCTCGCCGCGATGCCGGTCTACCGCGCGTACGTGGCGCCCGGCGAGCCGCCGCCGCCCGAGCAGGTGGAGATCGTCGAGCTGGCCGCCGAGGCCTGCTCTCCCGCCGTGCAGCCGGTCGTCCGCGAGGTCCTGTACGGCTCCGCCGAGTCGATCGTCCGCTTCCAGCAGACGTGCGGCCCGGTCATGGCCAAGGGCGTCGAGGACACGGCGCTCTACCGGTGGTACCCGCTGGCCTGCCTCAACGAGGTCGGCGGCGAGCCGGACGCTTTCGGGGTGACGGTGGAGGAGTTCCACGACTACTGCGCCGAGCTGCGGCCGTACACGATGACCACGCTGTCCACGCACGACACCAAGCGGTCGGAGGACGTGCGGGCGCGGCTGTCGGTGCTGTCGGAGATGCCGGAAGAGTGGGCCGCGGCGGTGTCGGAGTGGTCGTCGGCCGTGCGTTTCGATCCGCGACTGGACTATCTGGCCTGGCAGAACCTCATGGCCGCGTGGCCGATATCCGTCGATCGGTTCACGGACTACCTGCTCAAGGCCGCCCGCGAGGCTAAAACCGCTATTTCCTGGATAAATCCGGATCCGGCCTATGAGCAAGGGCTGCGGGAGTTCGCCGAGGCCGCCGTCCGGCTGCCGATCGGGGAGTTCACCGAGCGGATCGATCCCTTCGCGATGTCGAACTCACTGGGAGCGAAGGTCGTGCAGCTCATGATGCCCGGGGTGCCCGATGTGTACCAGGGCAACGAGACGACCGACTTCTCGCTGGTCGATCCGGACAACCGGCGGCCGGTGACGTACCCGCGCAAGCCGGAGACCTCGTGGGACGCGGCCAAGCTGCTGGTCACGACCCAGGCGCTGCGGCTGCGCCGGCGGCTCGAGGGCGCGGCGCCGTATCTGCCGCTCTGGGCCGAGGGGGAGGCGGCGGAGCACGTGATCGCCTTCGCCCGCGGGCGCGCCGCCGACGCCCGCGACCGGCCTCGGGCCGTCGCCGTCGCCACCCGGCTCCCCGTACGCCTGGCCCGGACGGGGTGGGGCGCCACGACGTTGACCCTGCCCGCGGGAACGTGGCGGGACCTGCTCACCGGCAGCCTGTACACCGGCCGAATCCCGCTGGCGCACCTGCTCGGACAGTATCCGGTCGTACTTCTGGAGAGACATGATCTTTGAGGTCTGGGCACCGAACGCCACGGCTGTCGAGGTGGACGTCATGGACGGGCGCCGTCCGATGTCCCTCGGAGAGGGAGGGTGGTGGTCGGCGGAGGTGACCGGGGCCGGGCACGGCACCAGGTACGCCTTCGTCGTCGACGGCGACGGCCCGTACCCCGATCCGCGCTCGCGCCGGCAGCCGGACGGGATCTTCGGGCCCAGCGCCGTGTACGAGCACGCCCGCTTCACCTGGTCCGACCACGACTGGAAGGGCCGCGACCTGCGCGGGGCGGTGATCTACGAGCTGCACATCGGGACGTTCACGCCGGAGGGGACGTTCCAGGGGGCCATCGAGAAGCTCCAGCACCTGATCGAGCTCTGCGTCGACTTCGTGGAGATCATGCCGGTGGCTCCCGTGCCGGGCGGGCGGAACTGGGGGTACGACGGGGTCGATCTGTACGCCGTCAACGAGACCTATGGCGGGCCTGACGGGCTCAAGTCCTTTGTGGACGCCTGCCATCGGGCCGGGATCGGCGTGATCCTGGACGTGGTCTACAACCATTTGGGGCCGTCGGGGAACTTCCTGCATCCGTACGGCCCGTACTTCGCCGGATTCAAGGGCAGCTACTGGGGCGACGCGGTCAACCTGGACGGGCCGGGCTCCGACGAGGTGCGGCGCTACCTCATCGGCAACGTGGTGCAGTGGCTGCGCGACTACCACGTCGACGGGCTGCGGCTGGACGCCGTGCACGCGCTGCACGACAACCGCGCCAGGCACCTGCTGGCCGAGCTGTCGGAGGAGGTCGACGCGCTGGCCTGCTCCGTCGGCCGACCGCTGTCGCTGATCGCCGAGTCCGACCTCAACGACCCGCGCATGGTACGCCCGCTGGAGGCCGGCGGCCTGGGCATGACCGCGCAGTGGAACGACGACGTCCACCATGCACTGCACTGCGCGGTGAGCGGCGAGAGCCACGGTTACTACGGGGACTTCGCCGGCCTGCCCGCGCTCGCCAAGGTGCTGACGGGCGGCGTGCTGCACGACGGGTCCTATTCGAGCTTCCGCGGGCGTTCGCACGGGAGGTCCTTCGCGGGCGTGCCCGGGCACCGGCTGGTGGCCTGCCTGCAGAACCACGACCAGATCGGCAACCGGCCCGCCGGCGACCGGCT
The DNA here is from genome assembly GCF_005893125.1 of Nonomuraea basaltis. GTDB lineage: Bacteria > Actinomycetota > Actinomycetes > Streptosporangiales > Streptosporangiaceae > Nonomuraea > Nonomuraea basaltis. The sequence continues at coordinate 34,419 of NZ_VCJS01000059.1, forward strand.
GCCGATCCCGGCGCTCAAGCTCGGGGCCGGGCTGCTGCTGACCTCGCCGTTCACGCCGATGCTGTTCATGGGGGAGGAATGGGGGGCGCGTACGCCGTTCCTGTTCTTCTCCGATCACGTGGAGCCGGAGCTGCGGGAGAGCGAGGGGGCGCGGAGGGAGCGGGAATTCGTCGGGTTCGGGTACGTGTGGGAGGCGCCCGATCCGTCGGAGGAGGAGACGTTCCTGCGCTCGAAGCTGGACTGGAGCGAGGTGAAAGAGGAGGCGCACTGGTCGCTGCTGTGCTGGTATCGCGACCTGATCGCGCTGCGCAAGGCGCTGCCAGAGCTGTCGGATCCGCGGCTGGAGCGGGTGCGGGTGGAGGTGGATCCGCTCGGGAAGTGGCTGCTCATGTGGCGGGGGGCGCTGGCGGTGACGGTGAACTTCGCGCCGGAGTCGGTGACGTTGCCGATGTCCGCCGGGACGGTGCTACTGGCCTCGGACGAACCTGTTTGGGCGGGTGAGGAGGGGCTGCGGTTGCCCGGCCAGTCGATGGTGATCTGCCGCACCACCGGGCCCTGAGCCGCGGCGGCCGGGGCGGCCCCGTGAGGCGTTGACCACGGCATGGGGCCGCGTGAGGCGTTGACCACGGCATGGGGCTGCCTGAGGCGTTGACCATGACGGGGGCCGCGGGGGCGGAGGTTATCCACAGAGCGGCGCGTCCTGTCGACGTTTTCCACAGAACCGGGTTCGACGCCACTCCGCCGGCCACCATCTTCGATCCTGAGTGCCTCACCAACCCGACGGGATCCGAACCACGATCACGGAGGCTACTCATGAAGATCATCCTCCCGTTGCCTCGCACGCTGACATCCCTGTTCGTCATCGCCATGGAGCACCTGCTGTTCGATCTCGGGTCGTTCGTGCCCTGGCGCGTCGGGGGACCGTACAAGCGGGCCGCGATCAGCGCGATCGACAGCGGCGCCCTGACCGTGACCCACCACGCGGCCCCATGGAAACCGGTGGGAGCGACGCTCACGGACGACGACAGACGCCGCCTCCGGCGTACGAAGCAGCACATCGTGGTCTCCGCCACGGCGCCGCCGCACCGGCTCCCGGGCAACGTACAGGCGGCGCGGGCGGTGGCCCGGGCCTTGGCCCGCGAATGCGACGGCGTACTGATCGACTCTCTGACCGGCTCCACCATCCTCACCTGCGGACGATGCGCGGGCGAGCCTGCGGACTTCCACATCGGCGACGACTGGCTCGGCTGGGACGTCCAGGTCCACGACGATGCGACCTGCCCGCCGTGGGACCCGGCCGACACGGCCGTGTGCGGCTGCTTGCGCGTCACCTCCCGCGGCCTGCGCCGCTTCGCCCTGCCGGAGATCACCCTCGACGGCGCCGCCTGCGCCCACAACCTGTGCGCGACCAATCTCCTGCGCACGGTGGCCCACCGCCTGGTCACCGACCATCTGGCCTACGTCGCCGACCACCCGGACGCCATGGAGCGCCAGATCGACGACTTCCTCCGCATCCAGCCATCGGACCAGCCAGACGGAAGCGGCCTGCCGTTCGGCGTCCAGCTCACGCCGTACGACGCGGACGTCGGCGAACTGGGCCGCACCGGCAGCATCCGCCGCCTCAAGGTCGGCCCGGCTCCCGGCACAGGCCAGATCACCTGCCTCAAGGTCGGCCCGCCCTCGGGCTTCACCGGCTCACTGAACGACTGGCTCTGCGCCACCCAGGGAGCCCACCACGCCACCCTGACCTCGATCGACAGCCGCGCCGCCGACCCGGCACGGGTTCTCGCGGCCTGACGGGAGCCGCGCCGGCCCGGCGGCCCGTCCTCGTCCCCCTGGCCGAGGACGGGCCGCGATCAGGCGTCGCCGGACTGCCGCCCGCCCGCAGCCGATCTGTCAGATGCGCGTTCCACCACGGCACCCCTCCACCGTCCGTTGGAGGCCATCGGCCGACGGCAGCCGTGAACGGACGCCCCCGCCCCGGGGGACGTGTCGCGCAGGTCCGTCTCGGAACGCGCGATCCACCTCGACGTATGCGGCAGGATCGAGAGGTATGAGGACTCTGTACCCGCCCATCGATCCGTACGACTCCGGCCTGCTCGACGTGGGCGACGGCAACCAGATCTATTGGGAGGTGTGCGGCAATCCCGACGGCAAGCCGGCCGTCATGCTGCACGGCGGCCCCGGCGGCGGGTGCAACGCCAACCACCGTCGCCAGTGGAACCCCGAGCTCTACCGCATCGTCCTGTTCGACCAGCGCAACTGCGGCCGGAGCCTGCCGCACGCCAGCGACCCGGCCACCGATCTCACGGCCAACACCACCTGGAACCTGGTGGCGGACATGGAGCGGCTGCGCGAGCACCTCGGCATCGACCGGTGGCAGGTGTTCGGGGGGTCGTGGGGCAGTGCGCTGGCGCTGGCGTACGCGCAGACGCACCCTGACCGGACGACCGAGCTCGTGCTGCGCGGGATCTTCACGTTGCGGCCCCAGGAGCTGCACTGGTTCTACCAGGAGGGCGCCTGCCACCTCTTCCCCGACCTGTGGGAACGGTACGTGGCCCCGATCTCGGAAGAGGAGCGGGGCGATCTGATGGCGGCCTTCCGCAAGCGGCTCGAAGGGGACGACGGGGACGCGCGGCTGGCGGCGGCCAAGGCGTGGGCACAGTGGGAGGCGGGCACGATCACGCTGCTGCCGGATCCCGGGCTGGTCGCCGAGTTCGGGGAGGACAAGATGGCCGTCTGCTTCGCCCGCATCGAGAACCACTACTTCCACCACGACGGCTGGTTCGAGCCCGACCAGCTCATCAGGGATGTGCACAAGATCCGGCACATCCCGGCCGTGATCGTGCAGGGGCGTTACGACGCCTGTACGCCGATGGCCACCGCCTGGGACCTGCACCAGGCGTGGCCGGAGGCCGAGTTCCACGTGGTGCACGACGCCGGACACGCCTACTCCGAGCCCGGCATCCTGGACCGGCTCATCGCGGCGACAGACGGCTGGGGTGAGTCGGCGGCGGAGTGAGGACGTCCGTCCTCGGGCGCCGAGCGGAGCCGGGCCAGGAAATACCGCGCGTGGCGTACGGCGGGGGTGACGGCTCCCACGACCAGCAGCGCGAACAGCGGCGCCAGCACCAGCCCGAACAGCAAGCCCCCGGCCACGTCGTGCGGGTAGTGCACGCCCACGTACACCCGCGAGAACGCCATGACCGCCGCCAGCGGGAACACCACCCACGCCAGGGCGCGCCAGACCAGCACGAGCGTGGCCGCCGCACCGGCCGCGATCACGGAGTGGTTGCTGGGGAAGGACCAGTCGTCCGGTGGCGGGCAGTCGGCGATCGTCAGGATCCCGCCCCGGCAGGGCCGGTCCTCCCGGACGAGGATCTTGACGACCTCGCTCACGACGTACGCGAACACCACCCCGGCCGGCCCGGCGATCACCAGCGCCAGGTCGCGCGCCGGCGCCCGCCACGCACGGAGCGCGGCCACCACGAACAGCACCGCGAACACGAATAACCCGCCGTCCGTGCCCACTTCGGCGAGCGTATGGAGCCACTCGGGCGTGGTAAGGGCGAAGCCGACGATGTCGTGGTACACACGTGTCCAATCCGTGAACGGGCAATGGACACGACCTTACGAACTGCGGCCGTCAGCCGCCTCGACCTTTTGGCGGAATGTCAGCAAAAAGGTTCCCCCGATCGGCCGACCCCGCCAAGCAGCCCGGCAATCGGCCGAGCCCAGGTGACCCACGCAGGTCCAGCCGAGCCGGGCAACCCACGCCAGCCACCCCAGACAGGTGACGCACGCCGGTCCGGCCGAGCCGGGTGACCCCACGCCGGCCGCCCAAGGCCGGGCAGCCTCGCCGACCCACTAAGGCATGATGGCGCACGGCGGCCAGACGAGGCCTGACGAGGGAAACCGAGCCAGTCGAGGCAAGTCGAGGCAAGGCTGCCTCTTGGCGATCGTGAGGCTGGGTGGGCCTTCCCCGATCGGCCGGGTTCAGATGAGGAACTGGCGGGCCAGCGCCGCCTGTTTGGTCTCCAGTTCGGCCTGGGTGATGAGCCCACGGTCGAACGCCTCCGTGGTTGCGTCGCGCTCGGCCACGTAGTACGCCGCCATGATCTCGCTGCGGAGCGGCGTGAACCAGCGCTCCACGCACTTGGAGAAAACGGTGACCTTCTGCTCGACGGCGTCCACGCCGACCGTGCACGCCAGATCATGCGCCCGCAGTTGCTGAACCGCCTCGCGGAGGGTGATCGGTCCGAGGGACCCGTTGAAGCGGATGTCAAGAGTGATCTTCAATGTTTTTGCGCCTCCACAGGTTTACAACGTTCGGATCAAGGCCGCGTATTCCCAGCTCAGAGCGGGTAAGAGGGCAGTCGTGATCGGAGAGCACATGATCGTCGGCTATACCAGCGACCCTGGCGGGCGGGACGCTCTGGCCCTCGGTGCCGCGATCGCGCGGGGCACCGGCGGCGAACTCACGGTCGCGACGATCTACCCGCCCGGCAGCCCCGGGCTGGCCGTCGAGGCACAGGCCAACCTGGCGCACGCGGCCGAGGAGCTGGGGTCGGCGCCGGCCGAGTACATCACGTACGAAAGCAGGGGCACCGGCCGCGGCCTGTCGGTGCTGGCCAGCAGGATCAGGGCGGACCTGATCGTGGTCGGCTCAGCGGACGGCGGGCATCACGGCCGCATCGCCATCGGCGCCACCTCCGACCACCTGCTCCACCTGTCGTCGGAGGCCGTCATGCTGGCGCCCGCCAAGTACCTCCCGCCGGATGGTCCCGCCCGTCTCACACTGGCGTACGTGCATCGGCCGCAGTGCGATGCGGCGGTCGAGCGGATGGCGCAGGCGGCTCTGCGGCTGGGCGTGCCACTCCGGCTGATCACGTTCGACCTGCGTACCGAGGACCAGGGCAAGCTGAGGGACGATCTCGCCCTGGCGGTGCGGCTGGCCTGGGAGAGCACCGGGATCGAGGCGGAGTCGGAGGTGGCCGAGGGGCACGACGTGGCCGCCGCGATGGCGGACGTCGAGTGGCTGCCCGGCGAGCTGCTGGTCTGCGCGGCGAGCGAGGACGCGCTGCCGCACCGGGTGTTCCTCGGCGAGCTGGCGATGAAGGTGCTGCGGGCCTCCACCTGCCCCGTCACCGTACTGCCACGAGGCTTCTCCTAGGCCGCCGACCATGCCGCCTGCCGCCATCCTGTTCGCAATCGTGATCACGCAGCTCAGGTCAGTCACCGGCAGTCACGCGCCCGGCGAACGCCGCCTCGCCCACCTGACACGCCTACCGCCGCCCCTCGCAGTACGTGCCATGGCCGTGAGGCCATGAGGCGCTAAGAGACCGGCACGGGCGTGAAGGTCGTTCGTGGTGGGCCGGTCAGTGGCGGTGCGTGACCTTCTCGTATAGCTCCAGGTAGCGGTCGGCCATCACGGACGGTGAGAAGCGGCGGCGCGCCTCGCGGCGGCACTCCTCCGGGTCGATCTCGTCCACCCGCAGCACCCACTCGGCCAGCTCCTCCTCCCGATCGGCCAGGAACCCGGTGCGGCCGTGGTCGATGATCTCCGGCAGGCACCCACGGCGCAGCCCGACAGGCGGCACCCCGAGCGCCAGCGCCTCGACGACGGCCGTGCCGCCGGGCTCGTCCCACTGGATCGGGAAAAGTGCGGCACGCGCCGAGGCGTACAGGTGGTCCCGGGCCTGGCCGCCCACCGCGCCGACCCACCTGACCAGCTCGCCGTCGAGATAGCGGGACACCTGGTCGAGGTGGTAGCGGACGTCCGGATGGCCGTACAGCGGGTGGTACGGGTTCTGGGCCACGACGTCCAGCTCGGCCGGGGTGTTCCGGCCGCTGACCGGGCCGGCCAGCACCAGCGGCAGCCCGAGCTTCTGGCAGAGCCTGGCCGCCACGTGCTGGCCCTTGAGCTGGCAGATGCGCCCCATCACCACCAGGTGCTCCCCCCGCGAGACCCGCACGTCGCGGTCGGCGAGCGGGGTGGCCAGGTGGATCGAGCCGAGCGAGGCCGCCCGCAGGGCGTCGGGGGCGCGGGCGAGCTGCGACTCCGAGACGCCGTTGACCGCGATCGACGAGGGGAACGCGCCGTAGAAGGCCGGATGTTTGCGCAGGTCCCAGTGAAGGGTGTGGAGGACGGGCGGCCCGCCGAGCGCGGACAGCACCGCGGGCCCGACGACCTCCAGGTGGTCGTGGACGAGGTCGATGTCGTCGCGGGCGCGCAGCTCCGCGACCACGCGGGCCTGGTGCGCGTGCGCGATGCCCATGACCTGGTTGTACGGCTTCTGCAGCTCCGTGAACTGCCCCTCGTCGTAGACGCTGATCAGCTCGTCCACCTCGAGCGAGCTCGACGCGACGGAAACCAGGACCACGGATACGCCGCGCTCGCGCAGCGCGGGCACCAGCGTGGCCACCACGTTCTCGATCCCGCCGTAGCCGGGGGGCGGGACCGTGAGCCACGGACCCGCGTTCACCAGTACTTTCATGCCACATCCTCCTCCAGCAGGAGGGAGGCGAGCGGAGGCCGCTCCCCCACGGCCACGTCGACCAGGTCGGCCTGGCCGTCGAGCCCGAACTGCAGGAGCATGGGCGCCGGGGGCTCCGACGCCATCACGCGGCCCTGGCGTTCCAGGCGCGACCAGGCGGTGAGGATGATCTGCCCGGCCATCCGGCCGAGCGCGGCCGTCGACTGATGGGTGTGCGTGCGATGGCCCAGGTCCACCTGGGCCATCGCGTCCAGCCCGACGAGCTGGAGCAGGTCGACGAGGAGCCCGAACTCCACGCCGTACTCGGTGACGAACGGCACCTGTTCGAGCACCGCGCGCCGACCGGCGTACTCGCCGCCGAGCGGCTGGGCGAATCCGGCCAGCTCGGGCCAGAACATGTTGAGCAGCGGCCTGGCCACCAGCTCGGTGACGCGGCCGCCGCCGCCCCGCTGGACGACGCCGTCCGCTCCGGTGTACGGCCGCTCATACGTCGCCTTCACGAAATGCGTGTCCGCGTCCATGAGCAGCGGACCGATCAGGCCCGACACGTAGTGCGCGCCGAAGCTGCGCAGGTCGGCGTCCACGAACACGACGATGTCGCCGTTCGAGGCGGCAAGCCCTTTCCACAGCGCCTCCCCCTTGCCTGTCAGCGCGGGCAGCTGCGAAAGCACGTCGTCCTGTGCCACCACCCGCGCGCCCGCCCGGCGTGCCCGCTCGGCGGTCCGGTCGGTGGAGTTCGAGTCGACGACGAGGATCTCGTCGACGAGCGGGGTCCGCTCGACGAGATCGCGCCGGATGATGCTGACGATGTCGCCCACCGTCCGCTCCTCGTCGCGAGCGGGCAGGACGACACTCACCGTGGTAGTGCCCTTGGCCAGCAGTAAGGAGTCGAGCGGCCACTCGGCTGCGGTGCTCGAGTGCGGGCCGTACCACTCCTGGACCTTGGCCAAGGCTCGCAGATCTGTCTCCATGCAGTCAGCCCCGATCTGATCAGGTCACGACCTCTGCCCGATCTGTCCGCCTTCGAACATGTTGTTTGGCCGCGACTAGACGTGGCATATGCGGGGTTGTGTCCCCAATGACGCGTGTCGGCATCATAGGTGCCGGAAATGTCGCCGCCCGCCATGCAGACGTCTTGTCAGGTTTCGCCGATGTTACGATCGCCGGAATTGCTGACACGGATCCCCACAGAGCCGGAGCTCTGGCTGCCGAACATGGCTCCCCCGCCTACGGCGGCCATGCCGCCCTGCTCGATGCCGGTGGACTGGATGCTGTCTACGTCTGTGTTCCTCCCTTCGCGCACGGTAACCCGGAGCGTGATGTTCTGTCGTGCGATCTCCCGATTTTTGTGGAGAAGCCCCTGTCGCTTGACCTGCAAACGGCGGAAATGATCGCGACCGAAATAGAGCGGAGATCTCTGCCCTCGGCGGTCGGTCACCACTGGCGTTACCTCGACATCGTGGAGCGGGCCCGCGGCCTTCTCGACGGCCGCCCGGTACGCCTCGCACTCGGCCACTGGCTCGACAAGGTCCCCCCGGTCGGCTGGTGGCTGAACCCGAGCATGTCCGGCGGCCAGATCCTGGAGCAGGCGGTCCACGTACTGGACCTGGCCCGGGTCCTGGTGGGTGAGGTGGCGATGGTGCACGCCGTCCCGGCGGAGAACACGATGGACGGCGAGGTGGACCGGGCCACGGCCGCGGTCCTGCGCTTCGCCGACGGCGCTGCCGGGCTCCTGGCCACCTCCTGCCTGCTCACCCGCAAGCATCGGGTGAGCCTGGAGGTCTGCGCCGACGGCATCGCACTGGAGCTCAGCGAGACGCGGCTGCTGGTCGACGGCGACCGGGTGATCGAGGACGACGGGCAGGCCAAGACGCGGGTGGACCGGGAGTTCATCGACGCCGTCCAGGGAAAGAACGCCGACGTGCGCGTGCCGTACCGTGAGGCCCTGCGGACCCACCGCCTGGCCCTGGCGCTCGCGCGGTCCGCGGCGGAACGGAGGCCGGTGATGCTCGATGCCCTCGAGGGCGCGACCGGGAAGGCGGCGGCGTATGGCGACCCAGCCCGCCTCACGGAGTGAGGCCATGAATACAGCGGTGCTCAGCATCGAGGCCCCCGGGGAGGTGGCGCTGGTCGAGGAGAAGCTGCCCGACCTGCCCGAAGGCGGCTTCATGGTGGCGACCACGCACAGCGGCGTGTCGGCCGGCACCGAGCTGACCTACGTCAAGGGCACCAACCCCTACCTGACCTCGACCTGGGACCGGGCACTCGGGCTGTTCACCGAGGGCACGCCGTCGGTGGGCTATCCAGTGCGGGGCATCGGATACATGCAGGTCGGCCTGGTGGTGGAGACGCGTACGCGGGCCGTGCGCGAGGGCGCGCTGGTGGCGATGTGCTACGGGCACCGCACCGCGTACGTGGCGGACCCGATGACCGACAGATTCGTCGAGCTGCCCGACGACCTGGACCCGCTGCTCGGCATCTACGTCGCCCACATGGGCCCGATCTGCGCCAACGGCCTGCTGCACGCGGCCCACGACCTGCACGGGCCGGCCGTGCGGCAGCTCGGCGACGGCGTGCGCGGGCGGAGGGTCGTGGTCGTGGGCGCGGGCGTGGTCGGGCTGCTGTCCGCGGGCTTCGCCATGTCCGGCGGCGCGGCCGAGGTCGTGGTCGTGGACGAGACCCCGGCCAGGCTGGCGGTCGCCGAGGCGCTCGGCGCGGAGGTCATGTCCGCCGACGACGATCCGGCGATGGCGCTGAAGCGCCGCTGGCGGCACGGCCCGGAGGACCGGGGAGCCGACGTGGTGTTCCAGTGCCGCGGCCAGCCCAGGGCGCTGGCGCTCGGACTGCGGCTGCTGCGGCCGCAGGGCACGCTGGTCGACCTGGCCTTCTACACCGAGGGTGCGCAGGAGGTGCGGCTCGGCGAGGAGTTCCACCACAACGGGCTGACAGTCCGATGCGCCCAGATCGGCAGGGTGCCACGCGGCCTGGCGCACGCCTGGGACAGAGAGAGGCTCTCACACGAGACGATCGCCCTGCTCAGGGAGCGCGGCAGGGTGCTACGCGAGCACCTGATCACTGACCTCGTCGGATTCTCCGACGCTCCCGGCTTCCTCGCCGACCTCGCGGCCAGGCGCCGGCACGCTATCCAGGCCGTGCTCTGTGACGACGTCGAGGAGGAGGGCGGCTGACCAGCTGAAGTCGGAGCAGCCGTGCCCGCGGTAGGTGAACGGGTCGAAGTATTCGCGGAATCCGGAGTGCATCAGCAGGCTGAGCATCCCGTCGGCGAGCGGGACCGCCAGGTCGGGGCGGCGGTCCTTGAGCCCTTGCCAGACCAGCCAGGTGAGGTTGATCCAGCTCGGCCCCCGCCAGTAGCGGACCGAATCGAACTCGGGCGCGGACGGGGAGAAGCTGGGCAGGACCCCGTCCTTGAGCGCGAACCGGTCCAGCGCGGTCGCGATCAGTGCGTCGGCGACCTCGTCCGGCAATCCCGGCAGCATGAGCGGCGTCAGCCCGGCGGCGCTGCTCGACTCGATCAGGCGGCCGGTGACCAGGTCGCGGGGCTGGAAGAGGCCGCCGTCGTAGAGGTGCTCGACCATGGCCGCGGTGACGGCGGCCGCCTCGCGCTCGTGGGGCTCGGGGTCGAGGCCCAGCTCCTGCGCGATCTTGGCGAGCACCGACTCGGCCACCCCGTACGCGGTGTTGAACAGGGGATCCTCGATGTGGAACGCGCCAGCCCGGCGGTAGCCGGAGTCGCGGTAGGCGCGGGCGAGCGCGACGTAGCGCTCGTAGTCGCGGTCGGTCGGCCGCTCGTCGGCGTTGACGGCGTCGAGGTCCCTGCGGACGAACCCGGCGGGGCGGTCGTCCTGCACGACGGAGAGCGGCAGGTCCCAGGCCGGGCTGTTGTCCATGCCCGACTCCCAGGGATGCACGATCGAGATCAAGCCCTCGGCGGAGCGCCTGGCCGTGCGCAGGAACTCCTGCTGCGCCACGAGCCGCGGGTAGATCCGGCGCAGGAACGCCGGGTCCGGCTCGGCCAGGTGCGTCTTCCACGCGGCCAGCGCGTGGACCGGCGGCTGCACGATGCCGGAGGTCGCCGCCCCGGAGGGAACGCGGGTCTGCCAGAAGTCGGGGCCGGGGAAGTACGCGCCGTCCGGCACCTTCGGATTGAACACGATGTGCGGCACCCGGCCGTCGTCCCACTGGGCGCCGAACAGGCTGAGCAGCTCCGACCTGGCCCTTCTCGGGGCCCACTGGGCGTGGCCGATCGCGATGAAGGCCGAGTCCCAGCTCCACTGGTGGGGGTAGAGGCCACGCGAGGGAACCGTGTAGCTGCCGTCCCAGTTGGCCACCAGGACGCGCACGGCGTCGTGAAGGATCATAGAAACTTCCTGACGAAAGACGCTGTCTGGGGAAGGACGATCTCGGGCTCGCCGCGCAGCCGGCATTCGAGCGCGAGGTAGCCGTCGTAGCCGAAGGCGTCGAGCGTGGCCAGTTGCGCACCCCAGTCGAGGTGGCCGGTGCCCGGCTGGTTCCGGTTGGACTCACTGATCTGCATGTGAGCGATGTAGGGGGCGGCCTCGGCCAGAGAGCGGCAGGGGTCGTCCTCCTCGATGTTCATGTGGTACGTGTCGCCCACGACCCTGATGGAGTCCATGGCGCAGTAGGAGACCGCCTCGGCGAGCGTGTTGACCATGTGGTTCTCGTAGCGGTTGAGCGGCTCCAGCATGATCAGCACGCCGTTGCGCTGCGCGTGCTCGCCCAGGATGCCGAGCGCCTCGGCCAGCACCTCGCGGTCCTCCTCGGCGCTGCGCGGCGGCTCGAACGGCGGCAGCCGCCGGGAGAACTGGCCCCAGGAGGCAGGGGTCATGACCCCGATGCCGCCCAGCTCGGCGATCACCGTGAGCTGGGAGCGCAGCTGCTGGATGGCGTCCTTGCGCTTGGCCGCGTCGAAGTCGCCGATGAAGTGCGGCATGTCCACGCACACCGTCGGCATGACGACGCCGTCGGCCAGGGCGCGCTTGAGCTCGGTCAGGCGGCCCGCGAAGTGGAAGTCTCCCTTGCCGCGCAGCTCGATGGCGTCGAACCCGGCATCGACCGCGAACGCGAACTTGTCCTGCAGCGTGCGGCCAGGCAGAAGCTGCTCCTGTACGGCGAGCTTCACAGTTACTCCTCTAATCCTCGAATCGGAAGACGAGCTGAAGCACCTCGGACGGGTGCTTGTCGAGCAGGTCGAAGGCCTCGGCGGCCCGCTCGACGGGGACGACGTGGGTGACGAGCTCGGCGGCGTCGACCTCGCCGCGGTGCACGAGCTCCATGAACGTGGTCTGCAGGCGCTCGACGTCCCACCGGTGCGCCAGCCACGAGGCGACGCCGCCGATCTGGGAGGAGACGAGCTGGACCTGGTTGTGGTGGAACTCCTCGCCGAGCCGCAGCCCGACGCCGTCGCCCTGGTAGAACCCGGCGGCCACGACCCGGCCGCCCTTGCGCACGGTCCTGATCGCCTCGTGCAGGCCGAGGTGGCTGCCGCTGAGCTCGATCACGGTGTCGGCGCCCTCGATGCGCTTGCGCATGAACTCGGCGAGCGAGCCGGAGGCCACGTCGAACGTGTCGGCCGCGCCGAACTTCCTGGCCAGCTCCAGCCGGTCGGGAATGGCGTCGGTGGCGACCACCCGGGCGCCGCTCAGCACCGCCAGGCGGGTGGCGAGCAGCCCGATGACGCCCTGGCCGAAGATCGCGATCTGGTCGCCCAGGTGCACGTCGGCGGCGTGCACGGCGTTGAGCGCGATGGCGCCCACGCGGGCGAAGACGCCGGTCAGCGGGTCGGCGCCGGGCGGCAGCACGTGGCCGGCCAGCTTCTCCGCCGGGACGACGGCCTGGGCCCGGTGGCCCCAGATGCCCCACACGAGGCTCCCGACGGCAGGATCCCCGACATCGGGCGCCGCCTCCACCACCTCGCCGACCTCCTGGTAGCCCCAGCCGGACAGCGGGTAAGCATGCGTCTGACCGTCGACGAAGAGCCGGCGGTCGGTGTCCCACTTCCGGGTGAGATAGGGATTGGTTCCGCGATAGGCGGTGAGTTCGGTGCCTGCCGATACTCCTGAATAGATCGTACGGACCCGGACTGAGCCAGGCACGAGTTTGGCGGGCGACTCCAGCCCGACGCGGACATGGCCAGGCTCTTCGAAGGTGATGACGCGCATTCCCCAACACTTACGCTTAGTGATCAATCAAAAGTCAAAGATTTATTGCTTGTTTGCATACGTTAGATGCACTCGTAACACTCTTAAGTCTACGACTTCCGCAGGAGGTGTCTGATGCAATTGGGGTTTCTGACCGCGTGTCTTGTGGAAAGCGACCTTACCGACATAGCTCATTGGGCCGCAGGGCAGGGGTTTCAGGCGCTGGAGGTGGCGGGCTGGCCGTCTTCTGATGGCCGAAATCACATCAAGGTAGATCATTTTGATGATGCCGAAAACGATCGCATTACCCGCATCTTCACCGAAACCGGACTAACGCTTTCCTCGATCGCGTACTACGAGAACAACCTGCATCCCGAGCACGGACCACAGGTGAACGCCCACGTCCGGCGCTGCATAGACGCCGCCGCCGCACTCGGCTGCCCCACGGTCGGCACGTTCGTGGGCCGCGACCCCGGCCGGCCGGTGCGCGACAACCTGGCGCTGGCGGTGGACGTCTTCGGCCCGCTGGTGGAGTACGGCAGGCAGCGCGGCGTCGAGATCGTCATCGAGAACTGCGTGATGAAGAGCTGGCATCCCGACGGATACCCGGGCAACCTGGCCTACTCCCCCGAGCTGTGGGAGTGGATGTTCTCGCTGGGGCTCAAGCTCAACTACGACCCCTCCCACCTGGTGGCGCTGGGGATCGACCCGGTCGCGGCGATGCGGCCGTACATCGGCGACATCGCCCACGTCCAGGCCAAGGACACCGAGATCCTGCCCGGGCAGCTCGACCGCTACGGCTTCTACGGCCCGGTCAGCGGCGAGAAGGGGTGGTACCGCTTCCGCGTGCCCGGCCTCGGCAAGATCGACTGGACCCGGGTGATCGACGCGCTCTACGAGGGCGGCTACGACGGGGCGGTGTCCGTCGAGCACGAGGACCCGGTGTGGAGCGGAAGCACGGAGAGGGTACAGACGGGTCTCGGTATCGCTTACCGCACGTTGCGCCAACTGATCCCGGGGTAAAGGCGGCATATCCCCAACCAGAGGAGCGTGCCATGCCGAAGAAGGTAACCGCCGTCCTCTCCGTCGCGCTGCTGACCGCCGCCACGCTGACGGCCTGCGGCGACGACGGTGGCGAGCAGCCGACCGCAGCCAACGAGATCACGGTCTGGACCGAGGAGAACCTCGATGACCGGATCGCCGTGCAGAAGCAGATCGTCGCCGAGTTCACCCAGAAGACCGGAATCCAGGTGAAGCTCGTCGGCGTGGCCGAGGACCAGTTCAGCCAGACCATGACGGCCGCCGCGGCGGCGGACGACCTGCCCGACGTCATCGGGGCGCTGCCCCTGGCGCAGGTACGCGAGCTCGAGGCCAACGAGCTGCTCGACACCGAGACGCCGGGCAAGGTCGCCGACCAGCTCGGCAAAGACTCCTTCTCCCCCCGCGCCCTGGAGCTCAACACGTCGGACGGCACGCTGCTCGCGGTGCCCAGCGACGGCTGGGCGCAGCTGATCCTCTACCGCAAGGATCTGTTCGACAAGGCCGGGCTGCAGCCGCCGGACACGTACGAGGCCCTGCAGGCGGCGGCCGCGAAGCTCAACACGGGCGGGGTCGCGGGCATCACGCTGGCGATCGCGCCGAAGGACTCGTTCACCGCGCAGAGCTTCGAGCACATCGCGCAGGCGAACGGGTGCCAGCTCGTCGACGCTTCAGGAAACGTCACCCTGAACTCACCGCAGTGCGCGCGGGCCTTCGAGTTCTACGCCGATCTGGCCAAGAACTACTCGGTCAAGGGCAAGCAGGACGTCGACACCACCAGGGCCACCTACTTCTCGGGCAAGGCGGCCATGATGATCTGGTCGTCCTTCATCCTGGACGAGATGGCGGGGCTGCGTAAGGACGCGCTGCCGAGCTGCCAGGAGTGCCGCGCGGATCCGGAGTGGCTGGCCAAGAACACCGGCGTGGTCACGGCGCTGAAGGGACCCGACGGGAGTGCGCCCGCACAGTTTGGCGAGATCGTCTCGTGGGTGGTCACCCGTGACGCCGCCAAGGACCCGGCCGCCAAGTTCATCGCGTACATGATGAACGAGGGCTACGAGCGCTGGATCGGAATGGCGCCCGAGGGCAAGTTCCCCACCCGCAAGGGCTTCGAGGAGCAGTGGAACAAGCTGCCCGCCGGGGTCGACACCAAGAAGCCGCTGGCCGGCCTCTACCCGGCCGACGTGCTCGACGCCCTGCGCAAGAGCCCCGACACCTTCGCCCGCTGGGGCATCCCGCAGGGGCAGGGCAAGCTGGTCGGCGCCACGATGGGCGAGCTGCCGGTGCCCAAGGCGCTGAGCGCGGTCGTGGACGGGTCGCTGACCCCGCAGGCCGCCGCCGACCAGGCCAAGACCGACGTGGAGACGATCAAGCGCGGGATCCGGCAATGACCGCGAGGGAGTGCCGTCGCCTGGAGGAGCGGCGGGAGCGAAGCGACCAGAGCGGGGGCCCCGAGGGAGTGCCGTCGCCTGGAGGAGCGGCGGGAGCGAAGCGACCAGAGCGGGGGAAGGCGGCGGCATATGGCGACCGAGCCGCCGAACAGAGTGAGGCCATAAGCAGGCGGCGGCATATGGCGACCGAGCCGCCGAACGGAGTGAGGCTATGAGCAGGCCTACCGCGACGCCGGCTCGTACGAGGGGGCCGGCGCCGCCGCCGCAGCGTGGGCGGCGCGGGCGGACCTTGCGGGAGCAGGAAGGTCGCGCCGGGCTCGTGCTGATCTCGCCGACGCTGGTCATCACGCTGGTCGTGGTGGTGGTGCCGCTGCTGTGGGCGATCATGCTGGCGTTCCAGGACGCGCGGCTGATCAACATCCGGCGGGTGGGAATCTTCGGCAACTACACGCTGGAGAACTTCTCGTACGTGCTCTCCGAGCCCGGCTTCTGGTCGTCGCTGGTCAACACGCTCGTCTACACGGTGGCGGGGACGGCGCTGTCGATCGCGATCGGGCTGGTGGCCGCGCTGGCGCTGCGCGACAGGTTCATGGGCCGGACGCTGGTCAGAGCCTCGATCCTGATCCCGTACGTGGCGCCGGTCGTGGCCGTGGCGTTCCTGTGGGAGACGATGCTCAACCCGCAGTACGGCATCGTCAACACCTGGCTGCGCGAGCCCATCGCGTTCCTCACCCAGGCCAGGGGCGAGTTCCTGGGCATCCAGGTGCCGGTGGCGCTGCTGACGGTGATCGCATTCGAGGCGTGGCGCTATTTCCCGTTCGCGTTCCTGTTCATCCTGGCCAGGCTGCAGGCGCTGCCCGCGGAGCTGGACGAGGCCGCGGTGGTGGACGGCGCCACGCCGACCCAGCGCTTCCGGTACGTGATCATGCCGCAGCTCTGGCGGATCATCGCGTTGCTGTCGGTGCTGCGGTTCGTGTTCACGTTCACCAAGTTCGACGACGTCTACCTGCTGACCGGCGGCGGGGCCGGCACCGAAGTGGTCAGCGTGCGGGTCTACAACTTCCTGACCGCGCGCGACGACATCGGGGCCTCGGCCGCGCAGGCGATCGTCCTGGCGGTCGTGCTGGTCGTGTTCCTGGCCATCTACCTGAGGTTCTTTGGAGGGGGCGAGCGGACGTGAGCGACCAATGAGCAGGGACAGGTTCGAGCGGGTCCTCTTCAAGGTTCTGAAGCCGCTGGTGATCGCGGTGCTCTTCGTGATCACCGCGTTCCCCCTCTACTACATGGTCATGCTGTCTTTCCGCGACATCCAGGAGCTGATCCTGGAGCCGGGCTCGCTCTGGCCGACCACGTTCACGCTGGACACGTACGTGAACGTGCTGACGAGGCAGGGATTCCTGACCTTCATGCGGAACAGCGCGATCGTCGCGGTCGCGTCGGTGGCCGTCACGCTGCTGGTCTCGATCCCGGGTGCGTACGCGGTGGCGCGGCTGCGATTCTTCGGGCGGCGGCAGGTGCACTTCCTTTTTCTGGCGGTCTACCTGTTTCCGGCAATCGTGCTGGCCATTCCCCTGTTCGTGCTTTTCACGATGATCGGACTGCGTGGATCGCTGATCGGACTGATCCTCGTGTATATCGCGCAAACGGTGCCCGTCACGGTATACATGCTCCGCAACTACTTCGAGACCGTGCCGCAGAGCGTGGAGGAAGCGGCCGCGATCGACGGGTGCACGAGACTGTCGACCATCTGGCGCGTGGTGCTACCGCTCTCCAAGCCCGCGCTGATGGCCACCGGCCTCTACGCCTTCATGATCGCGTGGAACGAGTTCCTGTTCGCCCTGCTCTTCCTGGTGGAGAGAAGGGAGAGCTGGACCGTTTCCCTGGGGCTCTCTCAGCTGGCGGGGAGCATAGAGATCCCGACGACGGTTCTGATGGCGGGATCGGTGGTGCTCACGCTGCCGATAGTGATCGTGTTCTTCGCCAGCGAGCGACTGCTGACGGAGGGGCTGACGGCAGGAGCCGAGAAGGGATAGACCATGCTGACGGCAGGGCAGATCCTCCAGCTCATCCGTAATGGCACCTGCCGGACACGCAAGGAGCTCATCGAGTACACCGGCCTGTCCCGGTCGACGATCACCGACCGGGTCGACCGGCTCATCGACGCCGGATACATCCACGAGTCCGGCGTCGGCGCCTCCGGGGGCGGGCGACCGCCCTCGGTGCTCGACGTCGACGCGACCAGGCGCCTGATGCTGGTCGCCGACCTGGGCGCCACCCACGCCAGGGCGGCGCTCACCGACCTCGCCGCCCGGCCGCTGGCCGAGGAGCGGACCGAGATGCGCATCGACCGCGGCCCCGAGGCGGTGCTGTCGTGGGTGCGGGAGGCGTTCCAGCGCATGCTGGACCGGCTCGGGCGGCCCGCGAGCGAGGTGTGCGGCATCGGGCTGGACGTGCCCGGCTCGGTGGACCACACCACCGGGCGGGTGATCAGGTCGTTCCTCATGCCGGGGTGGGACGACCATCCGGTGGGCGAGGTGGTCGGGCAGGCGTACGACGTGCCGATCCTGGTCGAGAACGACGCCAACGCGATGGCTCTGGGAGAGTGGTGGTCGTCCTGGCGGGAGACCGATTCGCTGATCCTCATCAAGGTGTCGACCGGGATCGGCACCGGCATCGTCCTCGACGGGCGGATTTACCGCGGTGTCGAGGAGGCCGCAGGAAACATCGGCCACGTACGCATCCGCGAGAGCGACGACCGCGTCTGCACCTGCGGCTCGCGCGGCTGCGTCGCCTCGCTGGCCAGCGGCCACGCCGTCGCCACGGACCTGGGCCAGGAGTCCAGCCGCGACGTGGTCCGCCTCGTCCAGGCCGGCGACCCGGGGGCCATCGCCCGCACCCAGGAGGCCGGCCGCACGCTGGGCGTCGTGCTGGCCACCGCGGTCAGCCTGCTCAACCCCGGCGTGCTGGTGCTGGCCGGGGACATGGCGGAGACCAGGGAGCACTACCTGACGGGGATCAGGGAGATCGTCTATCGGCGCAGCCTGCCGTACACGACCAGGAACCTGGAGATCGCCACCTCCTCGCTGGGCGAACGGGCGGGGATCGTGGGGATGGCGGTGATCGTCATGGAGCATGTGCTCTCCCCCGCCGCCGTGGACGCCGCACTGGCCCAGGCGAACGCGGTGAAATAGCCCGTCAGCCGAGGTCGCGGCGCAGGACGGCGGGCGCCTCGACGAGCGAGGGGCCGTACCACGTGAGCAGGCGGCCGCTGACCAGGGCGCAGGGCAGGCCGGGGAAGCACTCCGGGCCGTCGGTCCCGGAGAAGGCGTAGGGCTCGTCGGGCAGGACCACGAGGCCGGGCCGCCGCTCCACCAGCTCGGGAAGCGGGATCTTGGGATAGCGCTCGGCGTGGCCGGCGTACAGGTTGTCGACGCCGAGGTGTCTGAGCACGTCCCCGGTGAAGGTGTCGCGGCCGGCGACCATCCACGGACGGCGCCAGATCGGGATGATCGCCGTCCTCCGGTGGACGGGCGCGGGTGCGCGCCACGCCTCCTCCGCCGCGTCCAGCCAGGCCGGGCGGCCGGTACGGCATGCCTCCCTCAACATGCGATCCAGCGAATCGAACGCGTCCTCCAAGGTTTCGATCTTGGTGACCCAGACCGCGAGGCCCGCCTCGCGCAGGGCCTCGATGTCGGCCACGCGGTTCTCCTCGGCGTTGGCCAGGACGACGTCGGGCCTGAGCTGCTTGATCGCCTCCAGGTCGGGGTTCTTGGTGCCCCTGACTCTGGCCACGTCCAGGCCGGCCGGGTGCGAGCACCAGTCGGTCGCCCCCACCAGCGCCTCCGGCACCGTCGCCGCCACCGACTCGGTCAGCGACGGCACAAGTGACACGATCCGCCGCACGGTGTCAGGAATTGCCACGGGGGCGCCGGTGTCATCCATAGTGAACAGCCTAGATCGACGGGTAAGACCGAGCTTATGTCGGTATAGGTCCGTAGAATCGCGGCTAAAGATCATTACTCGTGATCGGGGGATGGCGGTTGGACGAGGAGACACGAGGCTTCGATCCGGAGACGCCCAACGTTGCCCGGCTCTACGACTACTACCTCGGGGGCAAGGACCACTTCCCGGCCGACCGGGAGGCGGCGGAGCGGATATTGGCGGTGGCTCCCGAACTGCGGGCGGCGGCACGGGCGAACCGGGCGTTTCTGGGGCGGGCGGTGCGCCACCTCGCCGAGGCCGGCATCCGGCAGTTCCTCGACATCGGCACGGGGCTGCCGACGCAGGAGAACGTCCACCAGGTCGCCGCGAAGGTCGCCCCCGGTTCCCAGGTGGTCTACGTCGATCTGGACCCGGTGGTGATGGTGCACGCGCGGGCGCTGCTGGCCGATCAGGGCGGCACGGCGGTCATCCAGGGCGACCTCCGCAAGCCGGACGAGATCCTGAACAATCCGGAGGTCACGCGGGCGATCGACTTCACCCGGCCCGTGGGCGTGCTGCTGGTGGCGGTCATGCACTTCATCGCCGAGTCCGAGCGGCCGCAGGAGATCATCGCGACCCTGCGCGACGCCATGGCGCCCGGCAGCTACCTGGTCGTGTCGCACGGCACCAGCGACTCCCGCGCGGCCGCCGCCGACAAGGGCACTGAGGTCTACCGCAACGCCAGTGCCGCGCTCACCCTGCGCAGCCGGAAGCGGATCATGGAGCTCTTCGACGGGTTCGACCTGGTGGACCCCGGCCTGGTCTGGTTGCCCGAGTGGCATCCCGAGTCGGCCGACACCATCGACTTCATCGACGGCCCGGAGTCGTCACTGATCCTGTGCGGTGTGGGCAGGAAGGCCTGAGGCATGGACATCGGGCTGGCCGTACCGCAGTTCGGCAGGTTCGCGGCGCTGTCCAGCGTGCTCGATGTGGCGCGGGCGGCCGAGGAGATGGGGTTCGCCGGCCTGTGGGCCGGCGACCGGCTGATGACGCCGCTGCGGCCGAAGGACCGCTATCCGGGCGGGGACGGAAGCATCCCTGAGGCGCACCGGGTGTTCCTGGATCCGTTCGCGGTGCTGTCGGTAGCGGCCTCTGCGACCTCCGTCGTACGGCTGGGCACCAGCGCCCTGAACGCCTGCTGGTATCCGCCGCCCATCCTGGCCCGCTCCCTCACCACGATCGACCACCTCAGCGGCGGCCGGCTCGCCGCCGGCCTCGGGCTCGGCTGGTCCTCCGACGAGTACGCCGCCGCCGGCGTGCCCTGGAAAGATCGGGCAAAGCGCTACGAAGCCATCCTGGACGCGCTGGACGCGATCTGGGGCACGGACCCGGTGTCGTACGAGCACGAGTTGTGGACCATCGCGCCCAGCCACATCGAGCCCAAGCCGGCCCGCCGCCCGCCGCTCTACCTGGCCGGCTTCGCCGAGCCCGCGCTACGCCGCATCGGGCGCAGGGCCGACGGCTGGCTGACGGCCACGCTCCCGATCGCCGTGCTCACGTCGATGTGGCGGACCGTGTGCCGGAGCGCCGAGCAGGCCGGACGCGACCCGGGGGCGCTCCGCATGATCCTGCGCTCCAACCCGGTCGTGACCGGCCAGGGCACGCCGCCGAGGAGCGGCACGGTCGCCCAGATCTCGGCGTACCTCGCCACGGCGGCGGAGGCCGGGGTCCACGAGGTGATCCTGGACCTCCAGCACACCGCCACGAGCGACCAGCACCTGCTGGAGCTGGCCGGGGAGTTCAAGGCTCACTTGAGCGCGGCGAGCGCGCTCTCGTAGTCGGGCTCCTGCGCGATCTCCGGCACCAGCTCGGCGTAGATCACGTTGTTGTCGCCGTCGAGCACCACGACGGCGCGCGCGGCCAGCCCCGCCAGCGGGCCGGACTCCTGCGCCACGCCGTAGTCGGCCATGAACTCGCGGCCGCGCATGAGCGACAGCATGGTCACGTTGTCGAGCCCCTCGGCGCCGCAGAACCGCTTCTGCGCGAAGGGCAGGTCAGCGGAGACGCAGAGCACCTCCACGCCGGGGTGCTCGGAGGCCACCTGGTTGAAGCGGCGCACGGAGGCCGCGCAGACGCCGGTGTCGACGCTCGGGAAGATGTTGAGCACCTTGGTCGCCTGGCCGAAGTCCTCCAAAGAGCGCTCACCCAGGTCGGTGCCCACCAGGCGGAACGCGGGGGCGCTCCCGCCGGGCTTGGGGAAGGTGCCGCCCACGGCGATGGGGTTGCCCCTGAAGGTGACGTCGGACATGAAAGCCTCCTGATCGCGAAGTTCCTCGGATCGCGATCCTACCGACGCACCTCGCGCACCCCCTTCACCGCACCCGGCACGTGGATTCCAGGATCAGACGTTGCGCCGGTACTGGCCTCCCGCCTCGAACAGCGCATCCGTGATCTGGCCGAGCGAGCAGACCCGCGCCGCCTCCATCAGCACCTCGAAAGCGTTCCCTTCCGACATCGCCGCCTCACGCAGCCTGGCCAGCTGCCCGGACGCCTCGGAGCGGTTGCGCTCGTGGAAGGCGCGCAGCCGGTCGAGCTGCGAGCGCTTCTCCTCCTCCGTCCCCCTGGCCAGCTCCAGCTTGTGCGGCGGCTGGGCCTCGTCGTGCGTCCCGTTGCGGAACGTGTTCACGCCGATGATGGGCAGCGACCCGTCGTGCTTGCGCATCTCGTACAGCATGGACTCGTCCTGGATCTTGCCGCGCTGGTAGCCGGTCTCCATCGCGCCGAGCACGCCGCCCCGGTCCGACAGGCGCTCGAACTCGCCGAGCACCGCCTCCTCCACCAGGTCCGTCAGCTCCTCGATGATGAACGAACCCTGCAGCGGGTTCTCGTTCCTGGCCAGGCCCCATTCGCGGTTGATGATGAGCTGGATCGCCATGGCGCGGCGGACCGAGTCGGCCGACGGCGTGGTCACGGCCTCGTCGAAGGCGTTGGTGTGCAGGCTGTTGCAGTTGTCGTAGATCGCGATCAGGGCCTGCAGGGTGGTGCGGATGTCGTTGAAGTTCATCTCCTGGGCGTGCAGGGACCTGCCCGAGGTCTGGATGTGGTACTTCAGCTTCTGGGAGCGCTCGGCGGCGCCGTACCGCTCCCTCATCGCCACCGCCCAGATGCGTCGCGCCACCCGCCCGAGCACGCTGTACTCGGGGTCCATGCCGTTGGAGAAGAAGAACGACAGGTTCGGCGCGAAGTCGTCGATCTTCATGCCCCTGGCCAGGTACGCCTCCACGTACGTGAACCCGTTGGCCAGCGTGAAGGCGAGCTGGCTGATCGGGTTGGCCCCGGCCTCGGCGATGTGGTAGCCGGAGATCGAGACCGAGTAGAAGTTGCGGACCCCGTTCTTGATGAACCACTCCTGGATGTCGGCCATCATCCTGAGCGAGAACTCGGTGGAGAAGATGCAGGTGTTCTGCCCCTGGTCCTCCTTCAGGATGTCGGCCTGTACGGTGCCCCTGACCGTGGCCAGCGTGCGGGCGCGCAGCCGCGCGGCCTCATCGGGTGACGGTTCGCGGCCGTGCTCGGCGCGGAAGCGATCGAGCGCCTGGTCGATGGCGGTGTTGAGGTAGAAGGCCAGGATCGTGGGGGCGGGGCCGTTGATCGTCATGGACACCGACGTGTTGGGCGCCGCCAGGTCGAACCCGTCGTAGAGCACCTTCATGTCGTCGAGCGTCGCGATGGAGACGCCGGAAGTGCCGACCTTGCCGTAGATGTCGGGGCGCAGGTCGGGGTCGTGGCCGTACAGCGTGACGGAGTCGAACGCCGTGGACAGCCGGGTCGCGGGCTGGCCCTCCGACAGCAGCTTGAAGCGCCGGTTGGTGCGGAACGGGTCGCCCTCCCCCGCGAACATCCTGGTCGGGTCCTCGTCCTCGCGCTTGAACGGGAAGACGCCGGCGGTGAACGGGAACGTGCCAGGGAGGTTCTCGCTGCGCAGGAAGCGCAGGAGGTCGCCGTGGTCGGTGTAGCGGGGCAGGGCCACGCGCGGGACGCGGCTGCCCGAGAGCGTCTCCCGCCAGAGCGGGGTGTGGATCTCGCGGTCGCGTACCTTCACGACCAGCTCGTCGGCGGTGTAGCGCTCCTTGACGGCGGGCCAGGTGTCGATCAGGGCCCGGCTCTCGTCGGTGAGCTCCCGGCCGGCCTGGGCGTGCAGCTCCGTCAGCCGGTCGTCGGCCACGAGCTCCTGTACGGCGGCGAGCTGCTGACGGCGGCGGGCCACCTCCGCCTGGGCGAGCGTCTCGGCGTGGTACGCGCGGACGGTCTCGGCGATCTCGGCCAGGTAGCGGGACCTGGCGGGCGGCACGATCGCGGCCGACGCCTGGGAGGTGCGCCCGGACACCTCCGGCAGCAGCCCGGGTCCGGCCTCCTCCAGCAGTTGCCCCTTGAGGTGGTGGTAGAGGGCCGTGACGCCGGCATCGTTGTAGCGGGCGGCGATGCTGCCGAAGACGGGCATGTCCTCCGGCCTGGCACTGAACGCCTCGCGGTTGCGTACGAGCTGGCGGCGTACGTCGCGCAGGGCATCCTCCGCGCCGCGCCGCTCGTACTTGTTGATCACCACGGCCTCGGCGAAGTCCAGCATGTCGATCTTCTCCAGCTGGGAGGCGGCTCCGAACTCGGGCGTCATCACGTAGATGGGCACGTCCACGTGCGGGACGATGCCGGCGTCACCCTGGCCGATGCCCGGCGTCTCGACGATCACCAGGTCGTATCCGGCGGCCCGGCACGCGGCGATCACCTCGTCGAGGCAGGCGGGCACCTCATTGGCGGCGCCCCTGGTTGCCAGGGAGCGGAAGTAGACCTGCGGGCCCAGGCTGTTCATCCTGATGCGGTCACCGAGCAGCGCCCCGCCGCCGCGCCTGCGGGTGGGGTCGATGGCGATGACGGCGATGCGCAGCTTGTCGTCGTTGTCGACGCGGAAGCGGCGTACCAGCTCGTCGGTGAGCGAGGACTTGCCCGAGCCGCCCGTGCCCGTGATGCCCAGCACGGGGGCGCGCCGGTCCGTTTTCAGCCCTTCCATCAGCTCTGCGGGGGCGCGGCCGCTCTCGATGAGCGTGATCGCGCGGGCCAGCGCCGGCTGGTCACCCGAGACCACGGCCTCCGGCGCGGGTGGGTCGCCCAGCTCGACGTCGCAGTCCTCGATCAGCTTGTTGATCATGCCGGGCAGGCCGTATCGCTGGCCGTCCTCGGGCGAGAAGATGCGCGTGACGCCGCGCGAGTGGAGCAGGTCGATCTCCTCGGGGACGATCACGCCCCCGCCGCCGCCGTACACCTTCACGTGCCCGGCGCCGCGCTCGCGCAGCAGCTCCACCAAATAGGTGAAGAACTCGACGTGCCCGCCCTGGTACGAGCTGATCGCCACGCCCTGGACGTCCTCCTGGATGGCGGCCGTGACGATCTCGTCGACGGAGCGGTTGTGCCCGAGATGGATCACCTCGGCCCCCTGCGACTGGAGGATGCGCCGCATGATGTTGATCGCCGCGTCATGCCCGTCGAACAGGGCCGCGGCGGTCACGAAACGGACTGGGTGTACCGGGACGTGCACGCCTGATCACTCCTTCGTGAGGGCTCTCTCTCCGAAGATACTAGGACGTCCTACTATTTCCCAAGGACCTCCGGGGTAGGGACCTCGCCGAGGAGGTGACGCCGAATGCGCGCGCTGACGTTCGCACCGGGCCACAAAGGGACACTCGACGTGCGGGAAGTGCCCGATCCCGAGCCCGACAAGGGCGAGCTGCTCGTCCAGGGACTCGCGATCGGAGTCTGCGGGACCGACAGGGAGCTGGCGACGGCCGACTACGGCTGGGCGCCGCCTGGCAGGGATCGGATGATCATCGGGCACGAGTCGCTCGGCCGGGTGCTGGAGACGCCGGAAGGCTCCGCGTTCTCCCCCGGCGACCTGGTGGTGGGCGTGGTACGCCGGCCCGATCCCGTACCGTGCGGGGCGTGCGGGCGCGGCGAGTTCGACATGTGCCGCAACGGCCGCTACACCGAGCGCGGCATCAAGGAGATCGACGGGTACGCCTCCGAGCGCTGGGCCATCGAGGCCGGGTACGCCGTCCGCCTGGACCCGTCACTGGCGAGCGTCGGCATGCTGGTCGAGCCGGCGTCTGTGGTCGCCAAGGCGTGGGAGCAGATCGAACGGATCGGCTCGCGGACCTGGTTCGAGCCGCGCACGGTCCTGGTGACGGGCGCCGGGCCGATCGGGCTGCTGGCCGCGCTGCTGGGGCGGCAGCGGGGGCTGGACGTGCACGTGCTCGACCGGGCTCCCGAAGGGCTCAAGTCGCAACTGGTGAGCGCGCTGGACGCGACCTACCACTCGGCCTCGTCACTGGCGGCGTTCGCCGAGGCCAAGCCGGACGTCATCATCGAGTGCACCGGTGCGGGACAGCTCGTCATCGACGCCATGACCGCCACCGCCGCGGCCGGCATGGTCTGCCTGTGCGGGCTCGCGCCCGGTGGCCGGGTGCATCGGGTGGACGCCGGGATGATCAACCGGGACATCGTGCTGGAGAACGACGTGGTCTTCGGCACCGTCAACGCGAACCTGCGGCACTTCAGGAACGCCGCCTCCGCGCTGGCCGAGGCGGATCCGGGGTGGCTGGAACGGTTGATCACCAGGAGGGTGCCGCTGGAGCGCGCCCTGGAGGCCTTCGAACCCGGCGACGACGTCAAGGTGGTCATCGACCTCACGACCTGAGCGTCTTGAATTCCCTGTGGTTCCCTGAAGAACATGACCTGTCCAGTACGGCTCGCGCCGTCTCGGCCTAGGTGGGCTCGTAGGGCTTGCGGCGTGTGGGGGTGGAATGTTTGGTGGCCGTTTGGCCGGAACCGACCGGGACGCGGGTCCTGGCAGGCGGGGCGGACTGCTTGGCGGCGCCACGTGTCTTGGTCGTACCGGCGGGTGCCTTGTCGCGAGCCGGAGCCTTCTCTCGGACCGGGGCCTTCTCACGGACCGGGGCCTTCTCACGGACCGGGGCGTCCTCTCGCGCCGAGGGCTTGCGCCGGACGGGTGCCGTCGGCTTGTCCGGTCGGGGGCCGGATGGCGCGTTCCACGGCCAGGGCAAGGTGAGGCGGCGGTGGGTGCCGCGGCGGCGGCCGGAGACGCGTAACGAGAGCAGGATGGTCATCAGCACCATGGCGGCGAGCAGCGCGGGCGGCGTGCCTAACACGTCCAGCGGAGACCCCTGCGCGGGCTCGGCCTGCGGCACCGGTACGAAGGGCCGCTCCGTGGCACGGATCTCATCGAGCTTCTCCGCATTGTCCTTGACCACGCGCGGCAAGCCGTACCCGACGACCTTGTCGGTCTCCCTGGTCTTGCGCTTGAGCCAGACGCGGTCGACGTTCGCCTCGATCGTGTGGATCTTCTTGCCGTCGACCCGCTCCACGACTCCGACGTGGTCGATGCCCTTGTAGCTCTTGCCGCCGCTCCAGTCGTAGAAGACCAGAGCTCCCGGCTCGGGCTTCTGCGTCCAGGCGCCCTGCTTGATGAACCAGGCCGCGTGCGAGGGCGTCCAGGCGAACTCGCCGACGTATGGCGTAACGCCTGCTTTGTCCGCCGCCCACGCGAGGAACATGTCACACCACGGCGCGTTCTTGTACTGGGTGTCTTGGACGCGATCCGCGTACCACTGGCCGAACTTGGTGAACTGGCCGCTCTTCTCCTTATAGCCGAGTTCCTGCTTGACCGTCTCCAGCAGCTCGTGAGCGATCGGGTCCAGGGTGACTCCTCCCAGAAAACCGACAAACCACGATGGACTGTAGTAGCGCCATCGCGAAATTGCGCGCACGACCGGGAAAGTGTCTTGTTATGAGTCGAAATTTCGGCTATGTGACTGGTGTGGCAGGTGGGACTGTCTACGACGTACGTTAGGAGCCGGCACCAACGCGATAGACGGACACGTCCCCCGCGCCCGGCGCCACCGCGTCGGCCACGATCACGGTCACGTTGTCCGGCGAGCCGCCCTCGTTGGCCAGATCGATGAGCCGCTGGACGGCCGCGGCCGGGTCTGCCACCGTGGTCAGCACCTCGTGCAGGACCTCTGGCCCGAGCACGGTCGTCAGCCCGTCGGAGCAGAGGAGGTAGCGATCATCAGGCTCGGCCTCGCGCAGCGCCATGTCGGGCTCCGCCCTGCCCTCGCTGCCCAGCACGCGCAGCACCATCGAACGCCGGGGGTGCACGGCGGCTTGATCCTCTGTTATCCGCCCTTCGTCCACCATCGACTGCACAAGTGTGTGATCCTTGGTCATCTGGTAAAGCGCACCATCGCGAAGCAAGTATCCGCGGGAGTCACCGAGATGAGCCAGGGCGAACCGGTAGCCGTCCCACAGCATGGCGGTCACCGTGGTCCCCATCCCCCTGCGCGCGGGGTCGATGTCGGCCAGCTCGACCAGCCTGCGCCCCGCCTCGTGGACGGCGGCCTCCAGCGCCGCCTCCACGTCGGCGCCCGTCTCGGGAAGCGTGACATCCAGCTCGCGCATGACGGCGATCGCCGCCGAGCTCGCCAGCTCGCCGGCCGCGTGCCCACCCATCCCGTCGGCCACCACGAGCAACCGGCCACTCGCATATCCGGAATCTTCGTTCTGCTCCCTGCGGCGGCCCACGTCTGATCCGGCGGCGTAGCGGATGTTGTGCTTCATACCCTGCAGTAAATCATTGGTTGAAAGACTTCACAAGCAGATGCGCTGAAGACTCTTGTGAACTACTGTGGGCTCCATGAGCCACGACCCGACCGTCAACGCCGGGGACATCGCCCGGCTCGCCGGTGTCGGGCGGGCCGCGGTGAGCAACTGGCGCCGCCGCCACGACGACTTCCCCCAGCCCATCGGCGGCACGACCAACCAGCCACTGTTCTCACTGCGCCAGGTCGAGTCCTGGCTGCGCCGCTATGGGAAGTCCTACCAGGTCTCCCTGGGAGATCGGGTGTGGCAACGCCTGAAAGCCGCCGGCGATTTGCGGCTGGGCGAGCTGGTCGCCCAGGCGGGAGCGCTGCTGACCCGCCATCAGAACGCCACCGCCGGCACCGGGCATGCCCTCCGCTCCGAACCGGATAGCACCGAAACCGCCCTGGACACCGGGCCTGACGGCGACGGCACCCCGGACACCACCGGCACCCCAAGCGCCCCGGGCACCCCCGGCACGGAGCCGAGCAGGCCAGGCGGCCCAGGCGCCGAGCCGGGCGGGCCGGGCACGGAGGCGGGCCTGTCTCTTATACACCACGGCCCCGCCCTGC
>NZ_VCJS01000005.1 GCF_005893125.1 Nonomuraea basaltis
CCGCTCCCTCGGGCCGCGGCTCGAAGTCCACCCCCAAGCCTGGTGACGTCTGATCGTCCACCTCATGAGTGACACGAACCGGCCACAGACGCCCCACGTTCGGGGCGTCTGGCCCGACCACCCCTGCGGGAGGCACGGGTCCCGCACCGCCGTCCTCGCCGGAGGGCCGGCCCGTGGGTAGCCCGTCGGACAGCACCGGGTCACGCGGGCGTGACCTGGCTCGTTCGGCGGCGGACGGCTGGCCGTCGGTGGACGCGTGGCGCGAACAACGCGACCGCCTCCGCGCGGAGCCGCCCCACGCCGAGCCGCCCCCGGGCACGGGCGAAACCCCACCCGCCACGACCGGCTCCCCGCTCTCGGGCCGAGCCACGCCGCCCCAAGAGAACGAGCGACCCTCGGACGCTGGGGACGCGGGAGAACCATCCACAGGCGACGAGCAGGCCGACGCGGGGAGAGCAGCCGCAGGCCGTCAGCAGGCCGACGCGGAGAGACCGGCCGCAGGCCGTCAGCAGGCCGACGCGGAGAGACCGGCCGCAGGAGACCAGCACACCGCCGCCCCAGACGATCGGGTCGATGCTGCCGTACAGAACGCTGCCGCACGGACCTCCGACGACGAGGCCCCGGCCGGCGGCGGCTACGGGGGCGGCGGGTGGCACTCCGAGGTGCTGGCCGGCAGCAGTTGGTTCGCGGACGATGAGATGGACGGCGGCAAGAAACGAACGGGCAAAGGACGCAAGTCCAGTCGCTCCGCCTATCGATCCGATGGTCGCTCTGGTGGTCAATCCTCTGGACTGGCCGGGGGACGATTCAAGGGACAGACAGGGAAGGGGCAACGGGGCCGCGGCTGGGTGCCTGAGGGACCCGACGCTGACAGCCCCGCCGGTGCGGGCCCCACCGCCGATCCGGAGTCGGTGGCCCGGGCCATCTGCCTGCGTCTCCTCACCATGGCGCCCAAGACGCGAGCCCAGCTCGCCGAGGCCCTCCGCAAACGGGACGTGCCGGAGGAAGCCGCCGAAGCGGTCCTCGGCCGGTTCTCCGAGCTGGGCCTGATCAACGACGAGGCGTTCGCGGAGGCCTGGGTCGACTCCCGGCACCATGGCCGCGGCCTCGCCAAACGCGCCCTGGCGGCGGAGCTGCGCCATCGGGGCGTGGACAACGACACGGTCAAGGAGGCCGTGGAGCGCCTGGACCCCGACCAGGAGGCGGAGACGGCCCGTCGGCTGGTGGATCGCAAGCTCACCGCCACCCGATCCCTGGACCCGCAAACTCGCACCCGCCGGCTCGCGGGCATGCTCGCCCGCAAGGGCTACTCCTCCGGCCTGGCTTACCGCGTCATCCGGGAGGCGCTGGAAGAGGAGGGCATCGACCTGGAGGACGACTTCTCGTAACGCCGCGCTGCCGCGTTTGACTGTGTGTGCGTCTGTCCCACTCGCGCGCGGTGTCCTGTGGTCCGCCTTCCACATGCCATCTGTGGCGGTTATCTTTGCCCACTTGGGTGTGTGCCCCGCTTGCGCGCGGCGCTTGCTTCGGCCGCACCCCGGGAGCCGGGAGCCGGGGGCCGGGTGCTGGATCTCCGACTCAGCCTTGCGTCTCGGGCTCGTGCGATCCCGTTCGAAGATCGTGACTTTGCGTTGTGTTCACCTTTCCCCGGCGGGAGGTGCGAAGCCGGGACTCCCGGGTTTGCCTTGCGTCGTCCCTGTGCCCGATCATCGGCATGGCGGGCGTCTCGGCTGGCCGAAATCCCTGCTCGGACAGGTCTCCCCCTCTCGGACGGGGCCATCGAGCGGGGCAATTCCGGCATCATCGGGGGATATAGGGCCGAATGTGGAGATGCAGGCCTGTAAGACACGCTTGATGACGCGTTTGCTTGCTCGTGACCAGTTCGACGCATAACCTCGACGGCAGTGAGGAGTTACTCCGCGCAGCGCGGATTGCCATACCGGTGAACGACGGACGAACGAGCTTGGTTGATCGAGGCGGGCGAGGTGTCGGCTATCCCAGTCGACGCCCGGTCAGTCTTGGCTTGACCTCGATTCCGGCGCCGAACGGGCTTTTCGCGGCGCGCTTGTGACCCCTCCCGTTTTGGGTCCGCGTTATGAGGTGTTGACGACGCGAGGAGGGCGGGGCGCACATGGGGCCGCTGGTCGTGGTGCTGATGGTGGCTGTGCTCGTGCTCGCGTTCGGGATGATCGTCGCGCTTCTCGTCGTCATACGCCGGACCTCGGGCAGCCTGCCAGGGACCGCCAAGCCGAGCCCCGAGCAGGTGCAGGCCGTACAGGAGGAGCTCGAGCAGGCACGTGAAGAGGCGCGGGAGATTCGCAACAAGGCGGAGGCCGACGCCGAGGAGATCCTGCGCAGGTCCGAGTCGGCCGCCGAGAGCACCGCGCGGATGCGGCGGGAGGTCGAGGAGGAGAGCCGGATCCTCAAGTCCGAGCTCAAGGAGCTGCGGGCCGACCTGGAGCGCCGGGAGGCCCGGCTGGCCGAGCGGGAGCAGCGGCTGGACGAGGAGGCCAGGCGGCAGTCGGAGCGGGACAGGAAGCTGGCCGAGACCGAGATCGAGCTGGCCGACCGGCGCGAGGAGCTGCTCCAGGTCGAGGCGGAGCGGCGGGCCATCCTGGAACGGGTGGCCGGGCTGACCAGCAACCAGGCCAAGGCCGAGCTGGTCAAGGAGATCGAGAACCAGGCCAAGCGCGAGGCCGCGCTGATCATACGGCAGATCGAGGGCGACGCCCGCAAGGAAGGCGAGAAGCGAGCCACCAAGATCGTGACGCTGGCCGTGCAGCGGGTGGCGGCGGAGCAGACGGCGGAGTCGGTCGTCAGCGTGCTGCATCTGCCCGGCGATGAGATGAAGGGCCGGATCATCGGGCGTGAGGGGCGCAACATCCGGGCCTTCGAGTCCACGACCGGGGTGAATCTGATCATCGATGACACGCCCGAGGCGGTGTTGCTGTCGTGCTTTGATCCGGTGCGGAGGGAGACGGCGCGGCTCACGCTGGAGAAGCTGGTGCTGGACGGGCGCATCCATCCGCAGCGCATCGAGGAGGCGCACGATCGCAGCCGCCAGGAGGTGCAGGACCTGTGCGCGCGGGCCGGTGAGGACGCCCTGGTCGAGCTGGGGATCACCGACATGCATCCGGAGCTGACGCTGCTGCTCGGGCAGCTGCGCTACCGCACCTCCTACGGGCAGAACGTGCTCAAGCATCTCATCGAGTCCGCGCACATCGCCGGGATCATGGCCGCCGAGCTGAAGCTGAACCAGTCGCTGATGAAGCGCTGCGCCCTGCTCCACGACATCGGCAAGGCCCTCACGCACGAGGTCGAAGGCAGCCACGCGCTGATCGGGGCGGAGATCGCCCGCAGGTACGGCGAGGAGGAGGACGTGGTGCACGCCATCGAGGCGCACCACAACGAGGTCGAGGTCCGTACCGTCGAGGCGGTTCTCACGCAGGCCGCCGACGCGATCAGCGGGAGCCGGCCGGGCGCCCGCCGGGAGTCCCTGGAGGCGTACGTCAAGCGGCTGGAGCGGCTGGAGGAGATCGCGCAGTCGTACGAGGGTGTGGAGAAGGTGTTCGCCATGCAGGCCGGGCGGGAGATCCGGGTCATGGTCAAGCCGGACGCGATCGACGACATCCAGGCCCAGGTGATCGCCCGGGACGTGGCCAAGCAGGTGGAGGAGGAGCTGACCTACCCCGGCCAGATCCGGATCACCGTGGTCAGGGAGTCGAGGGCCACCGAGTTCGCCCGCTAGCCAGAGCGAGCAGAGCTAGCTGAAGAGCTGCTGGTAGAAGGCCAGCTCCGCGGCCAGGGCGGCGGCCCGGGTCTCGGTGCGGCGGAAGCCGTGCGACTCGCCCTCGAACGCCAGGTAGGTGCACGGGATCCCGCGTTCGGACAGCGCGTCGGCGAACGCCGCGGACTGCTCGGGCGGCACCACGGGATCGTCCAGGCCCTGCAGGAGCAGCATGGGGCAGGAGATGCCGTCGGCCAGGGCGAGTGGTTCGCGCGTGGCGTACACCTGCGGATCCTCCGGCCCCACCAGCCACTCCACGTAGCGCGACTCGAAGTCGTGGGTGTGCGCGGCGAGCGGTGCGAGCGCGCTGACGCCGTAGTACGACACGCCGCCCGCGAACACACCGGACCGGCAGCAGGCCGCCATCACGGTCCACCCGCCCGCGCTGCCGCCGCGCACCGCGATCCTGGCGGGATCGGCCAGCCCTTCGGCGGCCAGCCATTCGGCGGCGGCGACCGTGTCGGCCACGTCCACCAGCCCCCACTGCCCCCTCAGCCGCTCGCGGTACGCCCTGCCGTAGCCGGTGGAGCCGCCGTAGTTGACGTCGAGCACGCCGATGCCGCGCGAGGTCAGGAACGCCTTCTGCAGGTCGAGCGCGGTGCCGGCGTGCGCGGTAGGCCCGCCGTGCACGAAGATCACATACGGCGGGGCGCCGCCCTCGGCCGCGGGAGCGTACGGCGGGGCGCCGTCCTCGGTCGCAGGGACGTACGGCGGGTAGAGGTAGGCGTGGACCTCCCGGCTTCCTGGGACCCGCACCGCCCGCGGAACGGGCAGGTAGGCCGGATCGGGCAGCCGATCCACGTCCTGCCGGAGCGATCGGGCCGCGCCCGACGCCGTGTCCACGCTGACGACCGACCGAGGGACCGTGGCGGCGTACCCGATCCCGACCACGGACGTCCCGTCGGCGGCCAGCGCCCCGTCCCAGCCCTTGTAGGGCACGTCGAGGTCGGCCAGCACGCCCGACGCCGGGTCGAGCAAGCCCAGCCGCAGGTCGCCGCTCCCGTGCAGGACCGCCAGCCGCCCGTCCCCGAGCACCGCGTACGGCAGCCCGCCCAGCTGCCACGGCGGCAGGATGAACTCCTCCTCGGCCGGACGCACCGCCCGCGCGCCCTCGCCGTCGAGGCCCACCTCGTAGAGGTTCCACCAGCCGGAGCGGTCGGAGATCAGGTAGAGCCGGGAGTCGTCGTGCCACGACGGCGCCAGCACGGACTCCGCGGGCCCGCCCTGCACCGTCCACGACCCGCCGCCGCCCGACAGGCGGGTGACGCGCAGCTCGGTGCCGTCCCAGGGCATACGCGGGTGGTTCCAGCACACGTACGCCAGGTGCCGCCCGTCGGGCGAGACGGCGGGGGAGGCGTAGAAGTCGCAGCCGGTGGCCCATTCGCGCACCTCGCCGCCGTCCAGCGGGATCGACACGACGGCCCGGGTGACCTTGCCGTCCTCGTCGTGCCGCTCGCGCACGCACCACACCTGGCCGTCGTGGATCAGCAGATCGGCGTAGCGGCAGCCCTCCGGAGTGAGCGGTTTCGGCTCGCCGTTATCCCCGAGGACGTACAGACGCTGGTCCTTGAGGTTGGCGAAGACCAGCTCGCCCGCGGGGGTCACGGCGTACGGCCGCCCGCCGTACTCGTGGACCCGGGTGCGCGCGCACCACGGGGCAGGTAGCAGCTCGCGGCGGGTGCCGTCGGCGGCGCGGCACATGATCGTGGTGCGCCCGCCCTCATCCGGGCGGTCCTCGGTCCACCACACCCGGCCGCCCTGGGCCGTCGGCCAGGCGGGACGCACGCCCGAGCCGGCCACGTCTCTGGTCGAAATGGGGGAGGGCCAGAAAGGCATACCCGCATCCTGCCGGAAGATCGCCGAGCGTGCGGGCGGTCCCCAAAGATCAGGGGCAGCTCCCGGCACGCGGCAGGGACGAGGGCAGCCGCAGACCGTCTTGCCGAACCACTTCCGCAGCAGCCGGGTGGCCGTGCCGTCCCGCCACATCTCGGAGATCGCCCTGTTCACGGCCTCGCAGGTCGCGGTGTCGCCCTTCTTCAGCCCGACAGCCCACTTCTCGTCGAGGACCGGGTCGGAAACCGGTCCCTCGGCGGCTCCAACGGAGATGTGGGACTTTCTTGGCGATCTATGGATGGACGGGCGGCGGGCCGGTCGCCCGCCGCCCGGTCAATCCGTGCCGGAATCGAGCGCCACGCCCGTCGCGGCGCCGCCCAGGCCGGCCGACAAGGCGAGGGTGCCCGCGCCGGGCGGCACGATGGGCCTGGCGGAGCTCTTGCGGCTGCGCCTGCTGCGCCGCTCCAGCCTGTTGGCCAGGTAGCTCAGCGCCATGTTGAGTGCCACGTACATGACGCCGATGACGATCGCCGCCGGGATCAGCGAGCCGAAGAAGACAGCCGGCAGGATCTTGAAGCCGGTGTTGAGCAGGTCTTCGTAGGCGATGATGTAGCCGAGCGCGGTGTCCTTCAGCAGCACCACGAGCTGGCTGACGATCGCCGGCATCATCGCCGTGACGGCCTGCGGCAGCAGCACCAACCGCATCACCTGGTTCTTGCGCATGCCGACCGCGTACGAGGCCTCGGACTGGCCCTTCGGCACGGCGTGCACACCGGCCCTGACGACTTCGGCCAGCACCGAGCCGTTGTACAGGGTCAGGCCCAGGACCACGGCCATGAAGGCGTAGTCGCCGCCGCCCATCAAGGTGGGCGCCAAGTAGAAAATGAAGAAGATCAGCAGCAGCAGCGGGATGGCCCGGAAGACCTCCACCACCAGGCCGGCCGGGATCCGGATCCATCTGTGGTCGGAGAGCCTGGCCAGGCCGAAGATCGCGCCGAAGGCCAGCGCGAGCACCGCGGCCACCGCGGCGGCCTGCAGTGTGCCGATCAGGCCGGGGATGATGTTGATCTGCCACGTTTTCCACTGCAGGAACGGCTGCCAGATCTTGGCGTCCCACTGACCCTTGGCGTCGAAACCGGCGTAGATGCCGTACAGGACGGCCGCCACCGCGACGATGCTGATCGCCGTGAGCGCGCCGTTGCGCACTCGCGCGCGCGGGCCCGGGGCGTCGAACAGGACGGACGTGCTCATCGGACCACCGCCAGGCGTCGCGACAACCAGCCGGTGAAGAAGCCGACGGGCATGGTCAGCGCCATGAACGCGACGACGATGCCGAGGAAGATCGGGATTGATGCGCCCGTCGTGTCGAACACTTCCTTCATCGTGGCCGCCGCGTCGGCGAGAAACCCGCCGGCAGTGGCGACGGTGGTGTTCTTGATCATGGCGATGATCACGCTGCCCAGCGGCGCGATGACCGCGCGGAAAGCCTGCGGCAAGATGATCAGAGTCAGCGACTGTGTGAACGTCAGCCCGATCGCCCTGGCCGCCTCCGCCTGCCCGAGCGGCACCGTGTTGACGCCGGCGCGCAGCGCCTCGCACACGAAGGCCGAGGTGTAGACCGACAGCCCCATCGCGACGAGCCAGAAGGAGTTGGTCTGGGGCGCGTCGGAGAAGACCAGGCCGAGCTTGTCGCTCAGGCCCAGTGCCGAGAACGCCAGCACCAGGGTGAGCGGGGTGTTGCGCACCACGTTGACGTAGACGGTGCCGGCCGCGCGCAGCACCGGCGTCGGAGAGACCCTCATCGCCACCAGGACCGTGCCGAGGATCAGGGAGACCACGACGCCCACGAGCGCGAGCTTGACGTTCTCCAGGAAACCAAGCCCGAGTTCAGGGGCGTACTTGATTAGTTCGTCCATCGTGCTCCACCACATAGGGCGGCGGCGGCCGGGTTACCGGCCGCCGCCTCTGGTGTGATC
This sequence comes from Nonomuraea basaltis, assembly GCF_005893125.1. Classification (GTDB taxonomy): domain Bacteria; phylum Actinomycetota; class Actinomycetes; order Streptosporangiales; family Streptosporangiaceae; genus Nonomuraea; species Nonomuraea basaltis. Next base: position 7,597 of record NZ_VCJS01000005.1, read on the forward strand.
AGCTACAACCCTCGGCCGGCGGGGCCGCCTCGGACAGCTTCAGGCCCTGAATGCCGCCGAACCACTTGTCCAGCAGCTGCTTCATGGTGCCGTTGTCCCACAGCTTCTTCACCGCGGTGTTGACGGCCTCACAGGTCTTGGTGTCGCCCTTCTTCAGGCCGATGCCGTACTTCTCGTCCGTGAAGCCCTGGCCCAGCACCTTGAAGTTGCCGCCGGCCTGCTTGGCGAAGCCCGCCAGGATCAGGTCGTCGGTGGTCACCGCGTCCAGGTTGCTGCCGCCCAGCTTCTGCACGCACTCGGAGTAGTTGGCCGCGTCGACGGTCGTCGCGTCGATGTCGAGCTCGCCGTCCGGCGGCGGGTCGGTGATCCGCTTGTACGAGTTGGAGCCCGCGGCCTTGCAGATCTTCTTGCCCTTGAGGTCCTGTGGGCTGTTGATCGAGGTGTCGTCCTTGCGGACCATCACGTCCTGGTGGGCGATGACGTAGGGGCCGCCGAAGGTGACCTTGCCCTTGCGCTCCTCGGTGATGGAGTAGGTGGCGAAGATGATGTCGACCGTGCCGTTCTGGAGGAACGGCTCCCGGTTGGACGAGGCCGACTCCTTCCACTCGATCTCCACGTCCTTGCCGCCGGCCATTTCCTTCACGACCGCCTTGGCGACGTCGACGTCGAAACCTTCGGGCTCGTTGCCTGCCTTCAGCCCCAGGCTCGGCTGGTCCCACTTGGTGCCAACGACGATCTTGCTGGCGCCCTGGACCTTCTCCATCACGGTGGCGTAGGTCTGGTCCCCGCCGCCACAAGCGGCCAGGCTCGCGGCCAGTGCCGCTACCGAGAGCACCGCTCCCGCTCGACGCATGTGCATGTGTACCTGCCCTAATAGTTCAGTGCGTGAGGATCTTCGAAAGGAAGTCGCGCGCCCGGTCGGTCTGCGCGTTGGTGAAGAACTCATCGGGAGTGTTCTCCTCCACGATCTGTCCGTCTGCCATGAACACCACCCGGTTGGCCGCCCTGCGGGCGAAGCCCATCTCGTGCGTGACGACCACCATGGTCATCCCGTCACGCGCCAGCCCGATCATGACATCGAGCACCTCCTGCACCATCTCGGGATCCAGTGCAGATGTCGGCTCGTCGAACAGGATCATCTTCGGGTCCATGGCCAGTGCCCTGGCGATCGCGACCCGCTGCTGCTGGCCGCCGGAGAGCTGTGCCGGGTATTTGTCCGCCTGCGCCGCGATGCCCACCCGCTCGAGCAACTCCATCGCCCTCTTGTTCGCGGCGTCCCTGGCGGTGCCGCGCACTTTGATCGGGCCGAGAGTTACATTCTCCCGGATTGTCTTGTGGGCGAACAAGTTGAACGACTGGAAAACCATGCCGACTTCGGAACGGAGCCGGGCCAGCGCCTTGCCCTCCGCGGGCAGCACCTGGCCGTCAAATATGATCTTCCCGTCGTCGATCGTCTCCAACCGGTTGATCGCGCGGCACAGGGTGGACTTCCCGCCGCCCGATGGGCCGATGACGACCAGGACCTCGCCACGAGAGACGGTCAAGTTGATGTTCTTCAGGACGTGCAGTGCCCCGAAGTGCTTGTTGACGTTCTCCAACTGAACCAGTGGAGTGGCGTCGCCGTTCTCCGTCATGGAACGAAACGGTAGAGGGCATTAAGACGCTGGTCACTAACCGAGCGGTACCGATCCGATCACATCCGGCCACTAAGCTGGTCTTTTAGAACCGTACGGGCTGCCGCAAGCCGGACAGCGACTACCCTTGAACGTGCGATGACTGTGACCCAGGAGGGCGCCCGCACGTACCAAGTGCGCACATACGGGTGCCAGATGAACGTCCACGACTCCGAGCGGCTGTCAGGCCTGCTGGAGGACGCCGGCTACGTGCCCGCCCCCGACGGCGAGACCGCCGACGTGGTGGTGTTCAACACGTGTGCCGTGCGGGAGAACGCCGACAACCGCCTCTACGGCAACCTCGGCCACCTCAGACCGGCCAAGACCCGCAACCCACGCATGCAGATCGCGGTGGGCGGCTGCCTGGCGCAGAAGGACCAGGGCGAGATCGTCCGCAAGGCGCCGTGGGTCGACGTGGTGTTCGGCACCCACAACATCGGCTCGCTGCCGGTGCTGCTGGAGCGGGCCCGCATCGAGGGCGAGGCGCAGGTCGAGCTGAAGGAGTCGCTGGAGGTCTTTCCTTCGACGCTGCCGACCAAGCGCGAATCCGCCTACGCCGCGTGGGTGGCCATCTCGGTCGGCTGCAACAACACGTGCACGTTCTGCATCGTGCCGTCGCTGCGCGGCAAGGAGAAGGACCGCCGGCCGGGCGACGTCCTCTCCGAGGTCCGGACGCTGGTCGGCCAGGGCGTCCTGGAGGTCACGCTGCTGGGCCAGAACGTCAACACGTACGGTGTGGAGTTCGGCGACCGGCTGGCCTTCGGCAAGCTCCTGCGCGCCTGCGGCGACATCGACGGACTGGAGCGGGTGCGCTTCACCTCGCCGCACCCGGCCGCGTTCACCGACGACGTGATCGCCGCCATGGCCGAGACGCCCAACGTCATGCACCAGCTGCACATGCCGCTGCAGTCGGGCTCTTCTCGTCTCTTGAAGGCGATGCGGCGTTCGTACCGGGCCGACCGTTATCTCGGCATCATCGAGCGCGTCCGCGCCGCCATGCCGGACGCCGCCATCTCGACCGACATCATCGTCGGCTTCCCGGGGGAGACCGAGGAGGACTTCCAGGGCACGCTCGACGTGGTCCGGCAGAGCCGCTTCGCCAACGCCTTCACCTTCCAGTACTCCATCCGGGCCGGCACGCCTGCGGCCACCATGCCGGACCAGGTGCCCAAGGAGGTCGTGCAGGAGCGCTACGAGCGGCTGGTCGCCCTGCAGGAGGAGATCTCCTGGGATGAGAACAAGAAGCAGGTGGGGCGGACGCTCGACGTGCTGGTGGCCGAGGGGGAGGGGCGCAAGGACGACGCCACCCACCGGCTGTCGGGGCGGGCGGCCGACAATCGGCTCGTGCACTTCGCGGTGGGTTCCGACGTTCCTCGGCCAGGTGACATGGTGACGGTCGAGGTCACGTACGCGGCGCCGCACCACCTGGTGGCGGACGGGCCCGTACGGGTCAGGCGGACCCGGGCGGGCGACGCCTGGGAAGCCCGCCAGGCCGCGCCGTCCGCGGGCTCCGGCGTCCTGCTGGGCATGCCCACCATCGGCCGCCCGGCTCCCGTCGCCCCGACGAGCGCCTGCTCCGCCTCCTGAGGCGTCCTCTTTCCACAGCCGGGGTCCTGCCAGTGAGCCTTTCCGCGCAAGGTATTGGTCACTCTGGGTGATCAGGAGCAGAGCGTGCCCGAACCCGTTGACCGTGAGTGCGGGCATCGTTAATCAGTTGCCGACGCCATGCGCGTCGCCGATGATTGCGGCCGTGACTACGACACGACGAGCCGACATGTTCACCGCGGACGGCAAGCCGTCGGACGACGACCCGCGTGAGAACGGACCAGCGTTGGGCGACGAGCGCACCACGCTGGTCGAAGCCGTGCGCTGTGCACGCCTCACATTGGAGATGAAATGCTCGGGTCTTGATGCGGAGGCTATGGCGCGGCGTTCCGTTGAGCCGTCGACGATGTCGCTCCTGGGGCTGGTGCGACACCTGGCCGAGGGGGAGCGTGCGACGTTCCGGGTGATGATGGCGGGACAGGACGTGCCCCGGCTGTTCACCTCCGGGACCGACCGTGACGGTGATTTCGATGGTGCTGTTCCCGACCCTCAGGTGGTTGCGGAGGCATGGGACGCATGGCGTGCGGAGGTGGACTTCGCCGAGCGGTTTGTGGCCGAGGCGCCCAGTCTCGACATCACCGGCCACGATCCCTTGAATCTGCATGGCAGCGGTGGAGGGTCGATGTCGCTGCGCGAGGTGCTGGTCGGGATGATCTGGGAGTATGGCCGCCACATGGGTCACGTCGACCTGTTGCGCGAGCGGATCGACGGACGCATAGGCCAGTAATGAGCCCTTCCGCGTAGGTCATGACGTAAGGACTCGCGGGAGCCCGGGCTCCACGGATCTCGCGGAATGCGGATCAGCAGTCCGAGAGCACGGTCTCCATGGCGTCCTTCTCGGCTGCGGTCACCCAGACCTCGTACTTCGCCTTCACGTCGATCTGGCGGGCGATGTACGTGCACCGGTACGCCTTGCGCGGCGGCAGCCAGGTGGCCGCGTCGGCGTCGCTCTTCTGGCCGTTCAGCGGCCCGTCCACCGCCAGCAGATTCAGTGGGTCGTTCGCGAACTCCTTGCGCTTGGTCGCCGTCCACTGCTGGGCTCCCTTCTGCCAGGCGTCCGACAGCGGGATCAGGTGGTCGATCTGGACGGCCATGCTGGTCTCCTGGCCGCGTTTGAACTCGATCGTCTTGCCGCTGTAGGGGTCCTTGAGCGTGCCCGTCAGGACGATGCAGTCGTGGGTGCCCGACTTGAAGGTCTCGTCCTTCAGATCGCGCTTGAGGACGTCATTGCGGGTGTCGCAGCCGTTGCGGTCCACGTCGGCCCAGGCGGAGCCGAACTCGTCGCGGTCGAAGCCGGTCTTGGGGGCGCGGCCTTTGACGGCCAGCTTGGCCAGCTTCTTGCGGGCGTCCGAGACCGAGGCCGAGTCTGGCTTGGAGGTCTCGGGGGTTGTGTCTTGCGCCTCCAGACCGCCGCAGCCGGTCAGTACCGCCATGGTGGCCAGACCGGCCATGAACGCCCGAACGCGCACGTGTGCTCCCTAGACTTCAGTTTTCGTAAAGTCTAGGTATAGCAAGTGCCCGTAAATCGTCTTATAACGCCTCAATGGCGTCGATCAGCCACTCTGCCAGGCATCAGGCGAAAGACGAGCAAGGGGCCCGCGCACCGCGGAACAGGACCTGGCCGGGACGGCGTAGGTGTAGTCCCTGCTATCTGTGGTGGACCGCTGGACGCGGATCACCATACTCTGATTGTGGATCATGGCGGGTCAGAGAGAGGTGGCATGGCGCAGCGGCGCTTGTTGGAAGGGCTCGGGGTCACCGTGGCCGAGGAGACGGCGTACCGGGCCCTGCTCAGGCACGGGCCAGCGACGCTGAACGAGCTGGCCGCCGAGACCGGCTCGTCCGCGGCCGCCATCCGCCGCATGCTGCCCCGGCTGGAGGACCTCGGGCTGATCTCCCGCGTGGCGGGCCGGCCGCTGCGGCTGGTCGCGACCCCGCCGAACGTCGCCATCGACATCCTCGTCGCGCGCCGCCAGGAGGAGATCGCGCACAGCCGGGCCGCCGCCGCGCTGCTGGCCACCGAGGTCGCCGAGCGCAGCGGGCCGCAGCCGGAGGAGGTGCTGGAGGTGGTGACCGGGCGCGACGCCGTGGCCCGCCGCTACCTCCAGCTCGAACGCAACGCCACCAGCGAGATGCTGGTGCTGGTGCATCCGCCGTACGCGGTGGACATCAGCGACGACAGCGAGAACCGGCAGCGGGCGGCCCGCCGGGGAGCGCCCGTCACCCGCGGCATCTACAGCCCGCTCGCGTTCGAGCACCCCGGCATGCTGGCCCACACCCGCCGCGCCGTCGCCGACGGCGAGCAGGCCAGGCTCGGCCAGGTGCCGGTCAAGCTGGCCATCGCCGACGCCCGGACCGCCATCCTGCCGCTGGTCTCCGACGAGGACCGGGCCGTGGAGAGCGCCCTCGTGGTGCACCCGTCGGCGCTGCTCGACGCCCTGGTGGGCCTGTTCGAGACGCTGTGGCGGGCCGCCGTCCCGCTGCGTCTGGCCACGGAGGGCCTGGAGCCGGAGGCATGGCCGCAGCCGCCGGACGCGGAGGTGCTGGCGCTGCTGGCGGCCGGCATGAAGGACGACGCCATCGCCAGGCAACTGGGTCTGAGCCCGCGTACGGTGCAGCGCCGCGTCCAGGTGCTGAGCGAGCGCCTGGGCGCCAGGACCCGTTTCCACGCCGGCTTCCTCGCCGCCCAGCACGACCTTCTCTAAGTGATCAGGATCCCGCCGTCCACCGGCAGTGTCACTCCGGTGATGTACGAGGCCGCGTCGCTCGCCAGGAAGACCGCCGCGGCCACCAGCTCCGCAGGGTCGCCCGGCCGTCCCATCACCACCCGGGACTCCACCATCCGCTCCAGGTAGCCGGGTTGGTACTGCTCGGTCATCTCTGAGGCGAAGAACCCCGGCTCCAGGCAGTTGACCCTGATCCCGCGCCGCCCGGTCCACTGCTGGGCCAGGTCGCGCGTGAGCCCGAGCACCGCCGCCTTGGACGCGCTGTAGGCGGCCTGCGGCAGCCCGGCCGTGGTCTCGCCGAGCACGCTGCCGATGTTCACGATCGACGATCCCGGCCGCATGACCCGCGCGCAGGCCTGCGCCATCCAGTATGTGCCGTGCAGGTTGACGTCGACGACCTGCCGGAACTCCTCGGGCGTCTCGCGCAGCGCGGGCACGGCGCTGGCGATCCCGGCGTTGTTGATCAGCACGTCGACGTGCCCCATGGCCTCGACGGCCGCGGCGACGAGCGCGTCGCAGTCCTCCGGGCGCGACACGTCCGTGCCCACGGCCAGGCACCGGCGGCCGGTCTCCTCGACCAGCCGCCGCGTCTCTGCCAGCCGGTCCGCGCGCCGGGCGCCGATCACGACGTCGGCGCCCGCCTCGGCCAGGCCCTGGGCAAAGGCCACGCCCAGCCCGGACGAGGCCCCGGTGACGATCGCCACCTTGCCGTCCAGCCGGAACCGCTCCAGCACGTCAGACCTCGCATCCCGGGCCGAGACCGAAACGCTCCAGCACGGCCAGAACCCTCTAGAGCCCGTATTCCTTGACGATCCGCTCGTGCCGCTCGACCTCGACGTCGATGTCGCGGGCCAGGTCGAGCCAGGCCAGCGGGTGCACCCACCGCTCGGTGGCGTCGTCGAGCAGCGCGTCCACCTCGGCGGGCGCCACGTCCGGCGGCACCGCGACCCAGCCGAACACGCCCGGCAGCGGCTCGCCGCTCGACGGGTGGGTGACCTGGTAGTTCTCGTCGCTGTAGACCCACATCGGCCAGCCGCGCTCGGCCATGACCTCGGTGAACTCCGCCCAGTCCTCCTCGCTCGGCGCGGCGCCGTCGAAGAAGTAGCTGGTGTAGCCGCCCGGCCGCAGGATGCGCACCGCGGCGAACGGCGGCACGAAGTTCTGCTGCTCCTCGGGGTCTTCGGGAACCGGCTCCAGCAGCTGCGGGTCGAACACCACCAGGTCGCCGGCGTTGTAGTCCATGCCCCGCGGCTGCGGCAGGGCCAGCCTGGCCGTGGCGGGCCCGGTGCGGATCGACAGCACCTGGCGCTGGCCGCCGTCGGGCGCGGGGAGGATGACCCTGATGAGGCCCATCTCCTCCTCGATCGGGCCCTCCGCGGACTTGACCGGCATGCCGATCCTGGCCGCGCCCTTGCGCACGATGTCCCAGTCCTCCGCCGAGGTGGCCATGACGATCATGCGCCAGACGTCCTCGTCGGTGAGCTCGTCGATCACTTCGAGCAGCACCTGGGCGGCCCTGGCGTTCTGGTCGAGCTGCTGGGCGGCGCCGGACAGCAGGCGGCGGGACTCGATGCCGGCCCCGGCCGCGACGGCGTGCTCGGCGGCGTCGAGCGCCTCCGGCCACCGCTCCCGGGCGCTGTGCAGGCGGGCGAGCGCGACGTACTGCTCGTCGTGCGGCAGCATCGCGGCCAGCTGCTCCAGCCGCTCGTCCTGGCGGGCCTCGATGAGCAGCGTGGTCAGGTAGCCGATGTCGTCGGAGTCGGCCTCGCCGATCTTCCCGGAGTCGACGAGCAGCTTCCAGTAGATGTCGGCGCCGGTGGCGGGGTAGCCGAGGAAGCCGAGCGTGGTGGTGTGGCGGCGGGTGCCCTCGAGGTCCTCGCCGGACAGCGGCGCCAGCCAGCCGACCCACTTCTCCGGGTCGGCGTTGAAGCCGTCGGCGGCGTCGAACAGACCGACCCGCTCCCCGACCGGCCCTGGGGCCTCGGGCTCGGTGGCGGCGTCGGCGGCGGCCCGCAGGGCGGCGATGCGCTCGGGCACGCCCTCGGCGTCGCGCAGCTCGGCGGCGCCGGACTCGGCCAGGTCGGCCAGCAGCCTGGCCTGCCACACGGCCTGTCTGGCGACGGCCAGGTCGCCCGCGATCAGCGCGAGCTCGACGCGGGCGCGGTAGCCGCCCATCATGCCGAAGTAGTCCATCCACTGGCGCAGCACGCGGCCGAGCTGCCAGGTGTTGGTGATCTGCGAGGAGCCGGCCAGCAGGCTGACCGCCCGCGACCACTCCACGAAGACGCGCGGGTGCTCGCCGACCACGTCGAGGTCGGGCAGCGCGTCGACGGCCTCGGTGATGCGGCCCAGCGTGGCCAGGATCAGCGCGCGGCGCACGCCGTCGCGGTGCTCCTTGGCCACCGGGTCGTCCGGCTGGAACCCGGCCGCCGCCTGCAGCGCGTCGAGTGCGTCCTCGGCGCGGCCCGCGGCCAGCAGGGCGCGGGCACTCTCCGCGCCGAGCTCCCAGCTCGCCTCACGCCCGGCCACCCGCAGCCGCTCGACGGCGGACTCGGCGTAGGTCACGGCCTCGCCCGGCTTGCCGGCGTCGATCAGCGCGGCGACGTATTGGGTGACGAGCCCAGTGAAGGCGGGCTTCTCCGGGCTCATGCCCTCGATGTGGGTCCCCAGCGTCTCCAGGCGCTCGCCGGCGTGGCCCGGGCCGTCGGCGTTGGCCCACACGATGGCCAGCGCCTCGACCGCGGCCGGGACGGACGGGCACTCGCGCACTTCTTCGCGCAGGGCGAACGCCAGCAGCTGCTGAGCGTCGTCGATGGCGACCGCGCCCTGCGCCCGGTCGCCGACCCGGCCCATCAGGTGCCAGTAGCGGGCGTAGAACTCGATCCACGGCAGCTCCAGGGCCTCGGCCTGCTGCGCTATGGCCGGCGCCATGACGTCGAGCTGCGGGTATCGGCCCTCATAGGCCTGTGCGGGAAGGTCTCCCAGCGCCATGGCGAGGCCAACGTTGCCCGCCTCGGAAAGCTGCTGCTGGGTTTCGCCGACCCAGGCCCAGATGTCCACGTCCATGGGCAGTCAGTCTGCCAGGTCAATGGGCGTGCCCAAAACGCAGAAGCTCGATCAGCTCGTCCGATTCACTGTCGTCCAAGACCGAAAACATCGGCGCCATGAGATCGTCGGTCACCTCCTCGACCGCTGCCCTGCGTGCGACGACCTCGGGCGCCGGCGTGGCGTAGGGCTCCGGCCAGGTGAAGAATTTGGCGATCATCTCGCCCGTCGTGTGCCCGAACGGGGTCGCGTCGTGGGCCGCGGCGAGCGTGGCCTCCAGCGGGTGCAGGCCGGCCGCGATCACGGCGTTGGCGTGCAGGCCGCCGCGCAGCTCACGGACGACGTGCATGAGCTGGGTGGCCCGGGCGGGCGGGTCGTCGGCCAGCGGCACGGCGCGCCATCCGGCGAACAGCGGCGCGCCGGTGGACGGGGCCCGCTCGACGACGCGCTGGAGGAGCTCGGAGATCCTGGCGCAGCCGTCGTAGCCGCCGAGCTTGCGCCTGCCCCAGGCCCGGCACACCTCGGCGTAGAGCTCGACGGCCTGGTCGGCGGGGAGCTTGCGGCCGCCGTTCCAGTTCTCCTCGACGTGCTCGGGCGGGTAGAAGACGACGACCGCGTTGACGACGTCGGCGCCGCACTCGCCGAGCACGCCGCAGCGGCCCCTGAAGTAGAGCTCGCGGGCGCCGAGGCCGTACTCGTCGCAGACGGCCTTGGCCTCTCTGGAGATCGTGAATCCGCCGCCGAACTGGCCGATAGGTGCTTTGACCTGTGTCGCGGTGGTGCGTGGGTCTGCCATGTCCACCCCTCAGTTCGTGAAGTAGACCCAGAATCCCTCAGAAGAACATCATTCTGCAAGCATCAGATCCCCGCTGGCGACGATGACGGCCGGACCGGAAAGGTAGCTCGTGTCCTCGTCGAGAATGACGGTCAGCGTGCCGCCGGGCACCTCGATGGTCCAGGTGCCGGTGGTGTCGCCAGACAGGTTCGCGGCGGCGACGGCCACGGCCACCGCGCCGGTGCCGCAGGAGCGGGTCTCGCCGGAGCCGCGCTCGAAGACGCGCATGACCACGCGGGCCATGCCGACCGGGTTGAACAGCTCGATGTTGACCCCGCCGGGGAAGACGCCGGTGTCGAAGCCGGGCTGGTGGGTGAGGTCGAGCTGGACCACGGGGTCGCCGATGGGGCACGCCAGGTGGGGGTTGCCCATGTCGACGTGGAGGCCGGTGTATTCGTGGACGCCGACGGTGGTCACGCTCTCGCCGTGGATGACGGGCTTGCCCATGTCGACGGTGATGTCGCCGCCGGGCTCGACGCGGATCCTGCGCAGGCCGCCCCTGGTGGCCACCGAGAACTCCTGCGGGTCCGCCAGCCCGGCGTCGATCAGGTAGCGGGCGAAGACCCGCACACCGTTGCCGCACATCTCGGCCATGCTGCCGTTGGCGTTGCGGTAGTCCATGAACCACTCGGCCGCCGACGCCTGTTCGGCCACCTCATGGCACTGCTTCGTGCGAACCACGTGAAGCACGCCGTCGGCGCCGATGCCGGCCCTCCTGTCGCAGACCTTGGCGACGAGCGAGGCCGAGACGTCGAGCTCGCCGTCCGGATCAGGCAGGATGACGAAGTCGTTCTCGGTGCCGTGCCCCTTGAGAAAGCGCATTGTAGGAGTTTATGCGCAGTGGTGTTCGGCGATTCGCGCGAGGGACCGTTCGAGAAGGTCCGGGGCGTCGTACGGCAGCCAGCACACGCGCGGGTCGCGGCGGAACCACGACTCCTGGCGGCGGGCGAAGCGCCTGGTCGCCCTGACCGTCTCCGCGATCGCCTGCTCCTCGCTCCACTCGCCCTCCAGGAAGCGGATGACCTGGGCGTACCCGAGGGCGCGGCCTGCCGTGCGGCCCTCCGCCAGCCCGTGATCGAGCAGCGTGCGCACCTCGTCGACCAGGCCCGCCCGCCACATGCGCTCGACGCGGAGCGCGATCCGCTCGTCCAGCTCCGGTCTCGGCACGTCGAGGCCGATCTGCACACTCGGGTAGACGGCGTCATAGGACGGCATGGTGGCGGAGAACGGGCGGCCCGAGTGCTCGATCACCTCCAGGGCGCGCACGATGCGGCGGCCGTTGCTCGGCAGGATCACCGCCGCGGCCGCCGGGTCCAGCCCGCGCAGCCGCTCGTACAGCGGGGCGGGGCCGCGCTCGGCCAGCTCCGCCTCCAGCCGCGCCCTGATGACAGGGTCGGTGCCGGGGAACTCCAGGTCGTCGAGGGCCGCCCGCACGTACAGGCCGCTCCCGCCGACCAGCACGGGCACCTCGACCTTGTCGATGACGGCCCTGGCCAGCCGCTGGTATTCGGCCACGCTGGCGGTGACCGTGACGTCCCAGACGTCCAGCAGGTGGTGCGGAACCCCGCGCATCTCGGCCGGGGAGAGCTTGGCCGTGCCGATGTCCATTCCCCGGTAGAGCTGCATGGAGTCGGCGTTGACGCACTCGCCCCCTAGCCGGAGCGCGATCTCCACGGCGAGATCGGACTTCCCGGCCGCGGTGGGGCCGACGACGGCGATGACTGGATGCTGGCGCACACCGACAAGTTTGCTAGAGGTCGAGGAGTGTCGGTTGCAGGTAGCCCTCGTGGGTCAGCAGCCGGCGCTTGGTCTCCACGCCCTCGCCGCCGCTGAACCCGCCCAGGCCGTTGCCCGCCGCGATCACACGGTGGCAGGGCACGACGATCGGGATCGGGTTGGAGCCCATGATCGAGCCGATGCCGCGGGCCGGCACCTTCGAGCCGCTGAGCTCGGCCAGCTCGCCGTAGGTGACGGCGGTGCCGTACGGGACCCGGTGCAGGGCCTGGAGCACCTGGAGCCGCGCGCCGGACATGAGCCGCCAGTCGACGGGCGTCTCGAAGGTACGCAGCTCGCCCGCGAAATAAGCGTTCAGCTCCGCGACCGCGAAGGCCGTACGATCCGAATCATGGACTTCAGCCAGCCCGAGCCGGCCGGCCAGCCGCGCCCGGGAGCCCCAGCCCGACGCGACGAGGCCGGCCTCGGTGATGGCCAGCACGAACGTGCCTACCGGCGTCGGCACCTCGGCGAAGGCCACAGTGTCCTCTTCGGGGGCCATGATGTCCTCACGTGAGCTCGTGGTGCTGGGCACCTCCAGCGCGGTTCCTACCCGACACCGTAACCACAACGGCTACCTTCTGCGCTGGGACGGTCAAGGCTTCCTTTTCGACCCGGGCGAGGGCACGCAGCGGCAAATGGTGCACGCCGGGTTAAGCGCGCACGACGTGCACTGGGTGTGCCTCACGCACTTCCACGGCGACCACTGCCTCGGCGTGCCCGGGGTCATCCAGCGCATCGCCCGCGACAAGGTCAGGCACCCGGTGCGGGCGGTGTTCCCCGCCTCCGGCGAGAAGTACTGGCGCCGGCTCCGCCACGCCGCCGCGTTCGCCGACACGTCCGTCATCAGCGAGCATCCCGTCTCCGGCGAGCTGGCCGGCGTCGGCCCGCTGACCGCGCGCCGCCTGTCCCACCCCATCGAGTCGTACGGCTACCGCATCCAGGAGCCGTCCGGCCGCCGCATGCTGCCCGACAAGCTGGCCGCCCACGGCATCCGCGGCCCCGAGGTGGGCGAGCTGCAGCGCACCGGCTCCGTACGCGGCGTCACCCTCGACGAGTGCAGCGTCCCCAAGCCGGGGCAGAGCGCGGCGTTCGTCATGGACACCCGGCTCTGCGACACCGTCTTCGAGCTGGCCTCGGGGGTGGACCTGCTGGTGATCGAGTCCACGTTCCTGTCGCCGGAGAGCGCCCTGGCCAAGGACTACGGGCACCTGACGGCGTTCGAGGCGGGGCTGGTGGCGGCGGACGCGGGGGTGCGCAGGCTGGTGCTCACGCACTTCTCGGAGCGGTACGGGTTCGGCGACGAGCCCGCGTTCGTGGCCGAGGTGCGGCGCAGCTTCGACGGCGAGGTGGTGCTCGCCCGCGACCTGATGAAGGTTCCCGTGCCGAAGCGTCAGGTCCACAGCCCGGCGAAGTAGCCGACGCCGTAGGGGGCCGCCCGCATGAGCAGGCTCCCCGTGTAGGCCGTCCCCGCCGCGCCGGCCAGCACCTGCAGGGCGGCCCGTCCGCCGGCCCACAGGCGGTCCGCCTGCGCGGGGTCCAGGCGGGCGAGGGCGGTGGGGTCGGCGGCGGCGATGGCGTCCGCGATCAGGTCGTCGTACGGCTGCGCGGCGTGCCGTGGCCCGCCGTGACGTCCAGGCCCCCGGGGGCCGTCAGTAGGGGCTGTGGCCGTCCCTGACCTTCGCGAACAGGCTCTGGGCATGGGCGTGGGCCGCCTGGTGCAGGCCGCCCCCGAAGCTGATCCTGGCCACGCCCAGCTCGGCCAGCCGCCCGAGCGCCGGCGTGCCCGGGATGAACAGGACGTTGACCGGCCCGCCGGCCTCCGCGACCAGCGCCTGGATCTCGCCCTCGTCTCCCAGCGTGATGGGGTACACGCAGTCGGCCCCCGCCTCCAGATAGCGCCGCCCGCGCTCGACGGTCTCCTGCCTGGAGGTCCGGCCGTGGAGGTAGGTGTCGATCCGCGCGTTGATCACGAGATCCTGGCCGGCGGCCGCGCGGACCTCGGCCAGGAAGCCGGCCTGGACGTCCGGATCGACCAGCTCGCCGGTACGGGGGTCGGTGTCCTCCAGGTTGCAGCCCACGGCTCCGGTCGCGACGAGCCGCTCGACCAGTTCGGCGGGCTTGAGCCCGTAGCCGCGCTCGACGTCGGCGGTCACGGGCACGTCGACGGCCCTGGCGATGCGGGCGACGGCGGCCATCATCTCGGCGACCGGCGTGTCCTCGCCGTCGTCGTACCCCAGCACCCTGGCGACGGCGGCGCTGCCGGTGGCGACCGCGGGGAAGCCGGCCTCCTGGACGGCGCGGGCCGAGGCGGCGTCCCAGACGTTGGGCAGGACCACAGGGCTTCCCGGCACGTGCAACGCCCGCAGGGCGGCGGCCTTGTCAGTCGTCGTCATACCGTGACCTTAGGGAGCGGAGTGGCTCCTGCCGAAGGTCCAATCCAGGCTATTAACGGCAAGCCACTTCACCGGCACGCCGCCGCTCAAATGCGCGGCGACCGGTCTCGGGGGGTGTGACGCAAGCGCTCAGAGGCCGGTCCTGGCTGATGATCCGCAAGCGCTCGGCGGCAGGTCCTGGCTTGTGCGCCGCAAGCGCTCAGCAGCCGCTGCTGGCGCACTGGCCGATGACCTCGCCCGCCGGGCCGTCCGCCGGGGTGTCGCCTTCGTCCGACTGCGGTGGCTTGGTGGGGGAGGACGTCGCGGGCTTCGTGCCGTTGCCGGTCTGGGCCGTGCCGCGCGAGGAGTCGGTGCCAGTGGAGGAGTCGGCGCCCGTCGAGCCCGGGTCCGGGGCCGGGTCGCCGCCGGTGTCCGTGTCGGGGGCGGCGTCGCGCACGGTGCCGTCGCCGGGCTGGTCGTCCTTGGGGGCGTCGGTGGTGACGTCGCCCATCGTGGCGTCGTCGTCCTGGAAGTTCTCGTCATCCGCGGCGCTCTGCGAGGGTGCGGGCCGGTCGCCGCCTTCCTGCGTGGCCGGGGTGGCGGGGTTCGCCGCCAGCATGTAGCCGGCGCCGCCCGCTGCGAGCAGGCCGACGAGCACCGAAGCGGCGATGACGATGATCTTCTTCTGGTTCTTCGGGGGTTTGCCGCTCGGTCTGGAGTCCCGTTGGGCGAGGCGGACATCGCCTGGTCCGGACAGGATCTCCTGGCGATCCGGCTCGGTCGGATCTTGCATGGTGGCACGGCTCCCTGCGGTCGTATCGGGGAAAGCTCGCCGGCTTCCGAGGGTGATGGACCACACTAGCCGCAACAGAGGAATGCTCGCACACCAATCACAAAGGAATCACGACATGTCCCCCCTTAGATCCGTTTCCGCTGGTAGCCGCACCCGTCTGACGTCTTTGGCAGGAGCGGCCGGGGTGCTCGTCACCGCCGTCCTCGGAATATTCCTGGCATTCACCACCTCCCCGGAACCGGCCCCACAAAGCACTCCGGAATTCGATGAGGTAACGCAGCTTTCCGTAAGATCGAATTCACCGTCCGCTACTTCGGCGGCCTCTCCATTGACATTGATCGCATCGCCGACGCTCTCTTATGGAACGCTCCAAGGTTCCGCTGGGGCCGTATCCGTGCCTCTGCCGGTGCCGTGGATCGAGGTCGTGCCCCCGCCGGGAACGGGGGTCTCCGCCGTCCCGTCGCTCACGCCGGGTCCTCAGGCGGCGCCGGCTCCTCGGCCACGGCGGTCGGCCGTGCCCGGGGTGCCCGCCCAGGAGCGGTCCGCGACTCCTCGGCTGGAGGGGTCGCCCACCCCGCAGGCGCCGCCTGAGGCGCCTCCCCGGGAGCGGCCGGCGCCGGAGCCGGAACGGCGACCCCCGGCTTTGACGGGCGGCGGCGCGGACCCCTGCGCCACCTTCCACGATTTCCGGCGGGAGCCCTGCTACAGCTTCCTGGACCGCCTCACCAAGTAGCGGGATGAGGCCGTATGCATCCGGTTGGAGAGCACGCCGGCCCGCCACCGATGGCGGTGGCGGGCCGGCGTCACTCACGGAATCCCGGAATCAGTCGTCGCGGTCGTCGTCGTCCCCGTCGGACTGCTTCGTCCCGCGGTCGGTGACCTTGCCGGTGGCCGCGTCGACGTCCACCTCGTGCAACTGCGCGCCCTTGGTCAGCTCGATCTCCCACGTGTCCGGCCGCGTACCGCGCCGGTCGTAGTCGAGCTCGCTGATCCAGGCCCCCGGCACCTGCTTGTGCGCGATATCCATGGCCTTCTCGGCGGTGATCTTCGGCGCGGTGGCCGCGGAGGTGGCGGCGAAGGCGGCGCCCCCGCCCGCGACCAGCGCGACGACCGCGGTGCCTGCAACGATGAACTTCTTCGTGATTCGCATGACTCCACGACATCGCGATCTTCGATAACCGCGCGCTAAGCGCTCGTTAAGAGCACCTCTACGCGTGTCCCGCCCCCGGACGGCGCGGAAACGGTCAGGCGGCCACCGGACGATTCGGCCGTACGCCGGGCGATGTCGAGGCCGAGCCCGGTCGAGCCGACCGCGCTGTTCCCGCGCTCCAGCAGCGCAGGATCGAACCCCGGCCCCGAGTCCTCGACCGCCAGCAGGGCCCCGGAGGGACGCGGCCGGAGCCGCACCGACATCGCGGCCCCCTCGGGCGTGTGCGCGAAGACGTTGCCCAGCAGCGCGTCCACGCACGCCGCGAGCTCCTCGGCACCCACCGCGACCGGCAGCGGCCCGTCCGGCAGCGAGATCGACACCTCCCGCCCCTGGTCCTCGGCCAGCACCGACCAGAACCGCACCCGGTCCCGCACCACGGCAGTCGCGTCGCACGACGCGCGCCCGGCCGTACGCTGCCGCGCCTCCGTGATCACCGAGCTCACCGCCCGCTCCAGCGCGTCCACCCTGGCCTGCACCCGCGCCGCCTCCTCCGGGTCGCGCAGCGACTCGGCGTCCAGCCGGAGGCCCGTCAGCGGGGTACGCAGCCGGTGCGACAGATCCGCCACCGACTCGCGCTCGGCCACCAGCAGCTCGTCGATCCGCCCGGCCAGATGGTTGAGCGCCAGCGCCACCGAGCGCACCTCGGGGGGTCCGCCCAGCTCCGCCCGGGCGCTCAGGTCGCCTCCGGCCAGCCGGTGCGAGACCCGCGCCAGCCCGTCCACCGGCCTGGTCACGGCCAGCGCCAGCCGGTCGGCCAGCAGGATCCCCAGCACCACCAGCGCGAGCCCGAGCACCAGCAGCGCCGCCCACGCCTCAGGCACGCCCCGTGTCAGCTCGGCGTCCGGCACGAACACCCTGATCACGGCCGTGCCCTCGGGCGACTGCGCCGAGACCAGCACCTCCCTGCCCCCGGCGGCGGAGGCCGTCACGCTGCGCCCGGTCGCGCTCAGGTGTACGGCGTCGGAGCGCGGGGCGGCCGCGCCTGCCGTTCGCCCGTCGGGCAGGAACACCGTCACCGGACGCGACACCTGCTGCACCGCCAGCTCCAGGTCGGGCGTGCCGACGGCGACCGCCACGGACTCGGCGGCGGCGGTGGCCCTGCTCATCGCGCCGTTCTCGGCCACCGCCCGGATCAGCAGCGCCATCGGCACCAGCAACGCGATGAGGACGAGCGAAGTCGTCGCCGCGACCAGCAGGGCCAGCCACCGCCTCATGACGCCCCCGCCGAGGCCGCCGGCCACCGTCCCGGCGCGGACTCGTGGCTCATGACGGCTCCACCAGCTTGACGCCGACCCCGCGCACCGTGTGCAGGTAGCGGGGCTCGGCGGCGGTCTCGCCGAGCTTCCTGCGCAGCCACGACAGATGCACGTCCACGGTCTTGTCCGCGCCCCCGTACGGAAGCTGCCACACCTCCGTCAGCAGCTCCCGCTTCGTCACCACCTCGCCGGGCCGGGCGGCGAGATAGTGCAGCACGTCGAACTCGCGCGGCGTCAGATCCAGGGGCGCCCCGTCCAAGGTGGCGGTACGCGCCCGCGGGTCCACCCGCAGTGCCCCCACCGCCAGCGGCTCGGGAGCCGAACCGCCCGCCCGCCGCAGCACTGCCCTGACCCGCGCGTCCAGCTGCGCCGCGCTGTACGGCTTGACCACGTAGTCGTCGGCCCCCGCGTCCAGCACCGGCACCATCTCGGCATCGCCGTCGCGCGCGGTCGCCACGATGACCGGCACCCGGCTGACCGCCCGGAGCATCCGCAGCAGCTCCACCCCGTCGAGGTCGGGCAGCCCCAGGTCGAGCACGATCAGGTCGGGGCGGTCCTGCACGGCCAGCCGCAGCCCGTCCAGCGCCGTGGGGGAGGAGGAGACGGCATGGCCCAGCTCCCGCAGCCCCCGGCCGAGGGCCGTGCGAATCGTCACGTCGTCCTCGATGAGCAGGATGTCAGCCATATATACGAACGTAGACGGTCGATTGCCGCGTCTTGGGTCGCGTTAGCGTCGCCTTAACCCGCCCTTAGCCCGACATGGGGGAACCTGGTGGGCGATGAAGAAATTCGTGCTGGCCTGGGCCGCGACCGCCGTCGCCGCCACGGGGGCGTCCGTGGCCGTGCTGGGCCTGCTCGGCACCGGCCTCACCGGGACCTCCGCCCACGTGCTCAGCCAGGAGGAGGTGCGGGCCGCCCTGACCACCGTCACCCCGCGCACCGCCGCCACGCAGGCCGGCACGCCCACGTGGACGCAGCAGGGCAAGCTGATCCGCAGCGCGGGCGGCACTGTGATCGCCGCCTGCGTCGGCGACCAGGTCACGCTGCGCTCGTGGAGCCCGGCACAGGGCTACTCGGTGGACGGCGTCGAGCCGGGCCCGGGGCGTACGGCCACGGTCGAGTTCGAGCCGGGCGAGGGCGAGGACGTCGAGCTGACGATCACCTGCGAAGGTGGACAGCCCGTCGCCCGCGGCCAGTAACGGTCGCCCTCGTAACCGAGATGATCAAGGTGAACCCGGCGGCGCTCAGACCTCCGCGCTCAGCGCCGCCTTCGTCAGCTCCGCCTGCCGCCTGATCTGCCCCAGGACGATCGGGTTGACGCCCTTGGACTCGAACAGGGTGACCATCTTGTCCATCACCGCGTTCGCCCGCCCCAGGTCGCCCTGCCTCGCCTGAGCGCGAGCCAGCCGCCGCATCACCATGTTCAGGGTGATGTTGTCGATGGTGCCCGCCTGCGCGACGCGGGTGAGGTGGTCGATCCCCTGCTTGGGGTCCGGCGGGCGGATGAGCAGCCGCTTGCCCGTGGTCAGCGCCTTGAACTCGCCCTCGGCGTTCAGTCCCTTCACCATCCGGGCGTACGTGGCCAGGTGGTGGTCTCCGTACCGGTCGATCACCTCGTCCAGCGCCAGGTTGCCCGAGCGCAGCGTCGGCGAGTCCGAGCCGAGCAGCGAGAACAGCTTGCCCTGCTCCTCGCCCAGCATCAGCTCGGCCACCTGGTGGTCGTCGCGGCTGACCGGGAAACGCACCCTGACCAGGCAGGCGGGGGAGACGATGCGGGAGCCGTCGGCGGCGATGTACTGGGCGCGGACCTGGTATTCGCCGGGCTGCTGGAAGTAGTGCCCGTCGCGGCCGTGCCCGATGTACGCGCTGCGGTACATGGCCGGGTTGCCCTCGTCCAGCCGGATGTCCGGCGAGGTGTCCACGCAGTGCCGCATCATCGGCCGGTACAGTACGGTCCGGCCGCCCGGCTGGCTGATCGACACCTGCGTGAACTCCGTGTCCGGGTGCAGGTGGCCGTGGGTGACGCGGGGCTCCCCGGCGCAGGAGAGCTTGAGCTCGACGACGACGGGCTCGCCCAGCTCGAACGACTCCTTGGCGCGCAGCTCCAGCCGCAGCCCGGAACGGTCCTCGATCGGCTGCTCGAACGGCTCGATCTCGGCCGCCCCGGTGCCGAACGCGTGCGCGCCCATGGCCACGTCACGGAAGAAGCCGTGGCGCAGGTGCACCAGCTCGGGATCGGTGAACTGGAAGGGGAAAGCGGCCCAGTAACCTTGCTCGCCGTTGGGGCGGTAGTTATTGACATAGTTCATCCACGACAGATCGCCGAAGCCGCCGTCCGGCCCGAGCGGCTGTGGTGGCGTGGCCAGGTGTTTCTGCCAGGAGTGCAGCAGGTTGAAGGCGTGCCCGAGTTCGTGGACGTACGTCCGTAACTGTGCGCGCTGCGACTCGGGCGTCGTCCCCTTGATCGCGTCGTAGAAGACCGCCGCCCCCTGCCGCTGGTGGGCGTCGTTGTAGTCGAACATGATGCCCCGGTAGCCGCCCACGTGCCTGCTGGCCACCAGCAGCCACAGCCGCCACGCCGGCGCGTCGCCGAACATGCTGAACTGCTGCGTCATCGCGTGGTGCAACTCGGCGTCGCTCCACGCCAGATCCGCCCCCGACCCGTCCACCGGGATCACCCCCGGCTCGGCCAGGGTCAGCTCGATGCCTGCCTCCGCGTACGCGGCGGTCACGGTCAGCTCCCTGGCCGGCGAGCCGCTCGGCCCGGGCAGCGACCCCGTCCGGTACGACACGAACGGCACGGTCCCCGTCACCGAGTCCTGCTCCAGCAGCACGCGTCGGAAGTACGGCGAGGCGAACGACACCTGGTAGGTACGCCCCGCCACCGCAGCCGTACCCGACCCGTTCGTGATCGTGACGCTCACGTCCTTGACCGCCGTGTCGAACGAGAGCACCCCGCGTCCCCGGATCCGCGCCTCAGCGCCCTCGGCCTGCACGGCGGGGGCGTTGACCATGAACGAGCCCACATAGGAGGTCGTCGCGCCCGACACGGTGAACAGGTCGCCGCTCACCCGCCCGGTCGGCCTGATCCCGTCGACGTCGACCCGGAGCGCCAGCCGCGAGTCGCCGTCCTGTCCCTCGTACAACCCACTGATCATGGGAGGCTCCTGGGGGATCGCTGGGGTATATATCCGGGACACTTCCCCCGCCGGCAGGGCCTGTCAACGACTCCCGCGAACTTCGAGCGCCTCCAGCAGTTCCTCCGACGCCTTGGCGATCGTCTCGACGGCCCGGTCGAACGCCTCGGCGTTGTGCGCCGCGGGGGCCCGGAATCCGGAGATCTTCCTGACGTACTGCAGCGCCGCCGCCCGCACGTCCTCTTCGGTCACGCTCTCGGCGTACGGCGGCCGCAGCGTCTTGATGCTTCTACACATGCCCTAACGGTAATGGCCGATGCGCCGGCTCGTCTTCCGCACGGGCGGCGGCGGTTTCAGCCTGCGCCGGCCGCTGGGCCGAGCTCGTTGCCGAAGTCGAGGGCGATCTTGCGCAGGCCCTCCGCCAGCTCGTCGCGGTCCAGCGCGTCGATGCGCTCGGCGGGCCCCGACACCGACATCGCGGCCACCACCCGGGCGCCGTCCCACACGGGCACGGCCAGGCAGTGCACGCCGAGCTCCTCCTCGCCCAGGTCCATGGCGTAGCCGCGGGTCCTGACCAAGTTGAGCTCGGCGAGCATGGCGGAGATGTCCGTGATCGTGTTCGGGGTGCGGCGCGGCATGCCGGTCCGCTCGAACACGGCCACCGCGTCGGCGGGCCGCCCGGCGAGCAGCACCTTGCCCACGGCCGTGCTGTGCGGCAGCACCCGACGGCCGACCTCGGCGAACATCCGCAACCTGCGCGGCGAGGGCACCTGCGCCACGTAGACGACGAAGTCGCCTTCGAGCACGGCCAGGTTCGCGGTCTCGCCGGACAGCTCGACCATCTTCGTCAGGTACGGCTGCGCCCACACGCCGACCATGCTCTCCGCGATGCCGCCGAGCCGGACCAGGCCGCCGCCCAGGGCGTAGCGCCGGTCGGATTCCTGGCGCACGTAGCCGCGCGCGAGCAGGGTCTGCAGCAGCCGGTGGATGGTGCCGTACGGCAGCCCGGTCCGGGCGGCGATCTCCGACAGCCCCGCCTCGCCACCGTGCTCGGCCAGGGCCTCCAGCACGTCGAGCGCCCGCTCCACCGACTGAACGCTCACAGGCCCTCCTCCGTCGGTCCTGTGAGCGTTAGACGGCTGTGTCTAATGGTTCGCTCGCTTCGCTCGCTCACGGGCCCTCCTCCGTCGGTCCTGTGAGCGTTAGACGGCTGTGTCTAATGGTTCGCTCGCTTCGCTCGTTCACAGGCCGACCCCGCGCAGCGAGGCGTCCAGCACCTCGGCGGTGTGGGCCACCCTGATGTCCCGGCCGGCGCGTCGCATGGCCGCGGCGATCTGCATCGTGCAGCCGGGGTTGGCGGAGACCAGCAGCTCGGCGCCGGTCGAGCCGACCGCCCCGGCCTTGCGGTCGCCCAGGTCGCGGGCGGCCTGCGGCTGGAAGATGTTGTACGTGCCCGCCGAGCCGCAGCAGATCGCCGACTCGGGGATCTCGCGCAGGTCCAGGTCGGGGATGCCGCCGAGCAGCTCGCGCGGCTGGGCGCGGATGCCCTGGGCGTGGGCCAGGTGGCAGGCGTCGTGGTAGGCGACGGTGAGCGGCAGCGGGTGCCGCTTGGCCACGGGCCCCAGCTCGGCCAGGAACTCCGCCAGATCCATCACCCGGAACTGCGGATCGCTGCCGAGCAGCACGCCGTACTCCTTCATCGACGAGCCGCAGCCGGCCGCGTTCACCACGACGGTGTCGACCCCCGCCCGCTCGAACGTCCTGACCGTGCGCCGCGCCAGCCGCCTGGCCTGGTCGTCGCGCCCGGAGTGCACGCTGAGCGCCCCGCAGCAGCCCTGCCCGCGCGGGATGACCACGTCGCAGCCCTCCAGCGCCAGCACCCGCGCGGTGGCCGCGTTCACCTGCGGGAAGAACTCGCCCTGCACGCACCCGGTGAGCATGCCGACCACGGCCCGGCGCTCTCCCCTGGCCCTGACCACGCGCGGCAGCCGCTGCCGCCGCTCCACGCGGGGCGCGAGCGCGGCCATGGCGCCGAGGCTCGGGTTCGCCCGGCCGAGGAACGGCGCCAGCCGCCTGGCCAGCCACATCGTCGGCCGCAGCAGCCGCAGCCTGCGCGGGTAGGGGAACAGGGAGAACACGATGCCGCGCACGGCCCGCTCCTGCGGCTCGCGTACGTGCTGCCGCTCCACCTCGACCCTGGTCAGCTCGATCAGCCGGTCGTACTGGACCCCGGACGGGCAGGCGGTCACGCAGGCCATGCACCCGAGACAAGCATCGAAATGTCCCGCCATTTCGGGCGTGATCGGCGTCCCCTCGACGTGCTGCTGCATCAGATGGATCCGCCCGCGCGGCGAGTCCATCTCCTCCCCCCACAACACATAAGTGGGGCATGTCGGCAGGCAGAACCCGCAGTGCACGCAATCGTTGATCAGTTTCGGGTCCATGTCAGATCCCTCCCACGAACCGGCCGGGAGACATCCTGCGCCCGGGATCGAACCGTTCCTTGACCCGCCGCATCAGCGGCAGCCCGCTTACCTGCCCCCACCGGTCGACGCCCTCGTACGGGCAGGCGAGCACGCTCACCCGCCCGCCGGCCGCCTCGACCCGCTCTCGGAGCCGGGACACGGTCGCGGCCAGTTCGTTCTCCCCGATCGCGCCCCCCGACTCCAGCAGCACCCGCCCGGACAGGGCCGAGCCCCGCAGCGACAGGCCGGCGCCGGCCACGGCGTCCAGCACGGCCGGCGTGCCCGTGGCCGGGAACCGCACCTCCACCAGCACCTCGTCGCGCGAGATCAGCCCCCACCACGGCGGCTGCGCGCCGGTCACGGAGCCCTTGCCGACCAGGGCGCGCAGCGTCTCGGCCCGCGCCTCGGCGGCCGCGCCCTCGACGAGCACGGCCAGAGTCAGCGGCCCGCCCGGCTCCGGCCAGTCCACCTCGGCGGCGCTCGGCTCGGCCTGCGAGGCGGCCAGCGCCGCGGCGACCGGCGGCAGCTCGGCGCGGTCGAGCTCCGCCGTGATCCAGCGGCGGGCGGCGGGCAGCGGATGCAGGCGGAACGTGGCCTCCGCGATGACGCCGAGGGTGCCGTACGAGCCGGTGAAGAGCTTGCCGAGGTCGTAGCCGGCGACGTTCTTCACCACCTTGCCGCCCGATCGCGCGATCGTCCCGTCGGGCAGCACCACCGTGATGCCGATGATCAGGTCGCGGGCGGTGCCGTAGCGGAACGCGCGCGGGCCCGCCGTCGCGGTGGCCAGCGTGCCGCCGACCGTCGCGCCCTCGGCGAACGGCACGTCGAGCGCCAGCTCCTGCCCCTTCTCCGCGAGTGCGGCGGCCAGGGCGTCCATCGTCACCCCGGCCTGCGCGCGCACCACGAGGTCACCGGCCGCGTGCTCCAGGATGGTGTTCATGCAGCACATGTCGAGCAGCACGTCGCACCGCTCCGGCGGGCGGCCCCAGTGCAGCTTCGTGCCGCCGCCGACCGGCACCACCGCCAGGTCCCGCTCCGCGCAGGACCGCAGCACGGCCGAGACCTCCTCGACCGTCTCGGGCAGCGCCACCCAGCGAGGACGCACGCCGCTGACGGCGTCGTCCGCGTCCGCCTCCCTGAAGGTCACTCCTGTTCCGGCCGGCATCAGAACTGCTCCGCCTTCCCGGACTCGACCAGCGGATGCACTCCTTTGCGCACCCCTGGCACCTCACCGCACAGCCGCGGCGTCGGGAACACCTTGCCCGGGTTGGACAGCCCCCGGGGGTCGAACGCGCATCGTACGAGCTGCATGGTGTCCAGATCGTCCTCGCTGAACATCCGCGGCATGTACCGCGACTTGTCCACCCCCACCCCGTGCTCGCCCGTGATGGAGCCGCCGTGCTCGATGCACAGGTCCAGGATCGCGCCCGAGACCACCTCGGCGCGCTCTCCCGCCCCGGGTTCCGCGTCGTCGAACAGCACCAGCGGGTGCAGGTTGCCGTCGCCGGCGTGGAAGACGTTGGCCACCCTGATCTTGTGCTCGGCCGAGAGCCGGTCGATGGCGGCCAGCACGCTCGGGAGGGACGTGCGCGGCACCACGCCGTCCTGCACGATGTACGCCGGGCTGATGCGCCCCACGGCCGCGAACGCCGACTTGCGGCCCTTCCAGATCGCCGCCCGCTCGGCCGGATCGGCCGCCACGCGCAGCTCGAACGCCCCGGAGCAGATCTCCCTGAGCTGCGCGAACTGCCGCTCGACCTCCGCCTCCGGCCCGTCCAGCTCGACGATCAGCACGGCGCCGGCGCCGGCCGGGTAGGAGCAGGCCACCGCGGCCTCGGCCGCTTCGATGGACAGCGCGTCCATCATCTCGATCGCGGCCGGCACGATGCCCGCCCCGATGATCGCCGACACGGCCTGGCCGCCCCGCTCGATGCTCTCGAACGCGGCCAGCACCGTGGTCACGGCCTCCGGCGTGCGGCTGAGCCGTACCGTGATCTTGGTGGCGATGCCCAGCGTGCCCTCCGAGCCGATGAACGCGCCCAGCAGGTCGTAGCCCGGGTCCATGCGGTCGAGCGTGACCAGGTCGCCGTCCGGGGTGACGATCTCGCAGGCCTCGACGTGGTTGACGGTGAAGCCGTACTTGAGGCAGTGGGCGCCGCCGGAGTTCTCCGCCACGTTGCCGCCGATCGAGCAGACCTGCTGGCTGGAGGGGTCGGGGGCGTAGTAGTAGCCCCGGTCGCGCACGGCCTCGGTGATCGCCAGGTTGGTGACGCCCGGCTCCACGACCGCCCTGCGGTTGTCCAGGTCGATCTCCAGGATCGCGCGCATCTTGGAGGTGACGATGAGCACGCCGTCCTCGCGGGGCAGCGCGCCGCCCGACAGGCCCGTGCCCGAGCCCCTGGCCACGAAGGGCACGCCGAAGTCGTTGCACAGGCGTACCACGCGGGCGACCTGCTCGGCCGTGCCCGGCAGCACGACCACGCCGGGGGTCGCCCGGTGGTAGGTGAGGCCGTCGCACTCGTAGGTGCGCAGGCGTACCGGATCGGTGATCACCGAGTCGTCGGGCAGCAGCGAGCGCAGCGCCGCCACCAGCGTGTCCAGCATGCGATCACCTCCGTTTCCGATTATTTACGGCATCCGAGCGTATGCGGGAAGAGTCAGGAACTCGGCGAAGTCGTCGTCCAGCGCCACCTCCGCGAACAGCGCGGTGGCCTGGTCGAACAGCTTCGAGTCGTAGCCCGGCTCCGTGGCGATCTTGGCGATCTCCTCCAAGATGATCCGCTCGACCAGGTCCTTGGTCACCTGCGCGCCCGTGTCGGCGAGCGTGATGTCGTTGTGGATCCACTGCCAGATCTGCGAGCGCGAGATCTCGGCCGTGGCGGCGTCCTCCATGAGGTTGTGGATCGCCACCGCCCCCAGCCCGCCCATCCAGGCGGCCAGGTAACGCAGCGCCACGTCCACGTTGTTACGCAGTCCTGTCTCGGTGATCTCACCGGGCGTCTCGGAGACGGCCAGCAGGTCGGCGGCGGACACGCTGACGTCCTCGCGCAGCCGGTCGAGCTGGTTGGGCCGCGACCCCAGCACCCCGTCGAACACCTCGCGGCAGATCGGCACCAGGTCCGGGTGCGCCACCCACGACCCGTCGAACCCGTCGCCCGACTCGCGCGTCTTGTCCGCCCGCACCTTCTCCAGCGCCACGGCGTTGACCTCGGGGTCGCGGCGCGAGGGGATGAACGCCGCCATCCCGCCGATGGCGTGCGCGCCGCGCTTGTGGCAGGAGCGCACCAGCAACTCGGTGTACGCGCGCATGAACGGGGCCGTCATCGTGACCGCGTTCCGCTCGGGCAGCAGGAACTCCCGGCCCCTGGTGCGGAACTTCTTGATCACGCTGAACAGGTAGTCCCAGCGGCCCGCGTTGAGCCCGGCCGAGTGGTCGCGCAGCTCGTAGAGGATCTCCTCCATCTCGAACGCGGCCGGGTAGGTCTCGATGAGCACGGTCGCCCTGATGCTCCCGTACGGGATGCCGAGGAGCTCCTGCGCCCGGGTGAACACGTCGTTCCAGAGCCGCGCCTCCAGGTATGACTCGATCTTGGGCAGGTAGAAGTAGGGACCCTTGCCCTTGTCGATCTGCCGCTGGGCGCAGTGGAAGAAGTAGAGCGCGAAGTCGAACAGCGACCCCGACACCGGCTGCCCGTCGAGCGTGGCGTGCTTCTCGTCCAGGTGCCATCCGCGCGGCCGCACCACGATGGTGGCCAGCTCGGCGTCGGGCTTGAGCGCGTACGTCTTGCCGCCGGTCTCGAAGTCGATCGTGCGGTCGAGCGCGTCACGCAGGTTGAGGTGGCCGGCCACGCAGTTCTCCCAGAGCGGGGAGTTGGCGTCCTCGAAGTCGGCCAGCCACACCTTGGCGCCGGAGTTGAGCGCGTTGATGGTCATCTTCTTGTCGACGGGACCGGTGATCTCGACCCGGCGGTCCTCCAGGCCGGGGGCCGGGGGCGCGACGCGCCAGTCGCCCTCCCTGATCTCCTTGGTCTCGGGCAGGAAGTCGAGCATGCCGCCGCCCGACAGCTCCGCCTGCCGCGCCTGCCGGGCCTCCAGCAGCTCCAGCCGTCTGGCGCCGAACTCCCGCTGGAGAGCCGCCACGAAATCGAGCGCCTCCGGCGTGAGGATCTCATCGAACCGGTCGAGCATCGGGCCGGTGATCTCCATGGGACCTCTTTCCACTCTATGGAAAACAGATTCTGGATTGTGGAAACGAAGCTACTCCCATGGTGGTTCCCTGGTCAAAGGTGGGGTTCCCCCAGGGCGCGTTAGGGGGCATCCCCGATGCCGCCGCGGCCCCGCCGCGAAAGGATTACCCGCATGAAGACGATGGCGATCGCGGGCGGGTTGCTGGGCTCCGCAGTGCTGCTGACAGGGTGCGGGCTTGCGAGCATCGCCGGCCCCAACAACCAGGACACGACGTCCTACCAGGTGACGGACAAGGTCACCAAGCTCCAGGTGGAGAGCCACGCCGGCGACACCGTGGTCACCGAGACCGACGGCACGGCGATCCGCGTCGTCGAGACCCTCCGCTGGCGGGGCGACGACAAGCCCAAGGCGGAGCACAAGGTCGAGGGCGAGGCGCTGTTCGTCACGTACGACTGCGCTTCGACCCTGGGCAGTTGCAGCGTCGACTACAAGATCGAGATCCCCAAGGGGCTGCCCGTCGACCTCGAGAGCGGCTCGGGCAACATCACGCTCAGGGGCCTGACCGGGGACATCGAGGTACGCGTCGGCTCCGGCGACGTGGACGCCTCGGAGCTGGCGGGCAAGAAAGTGGTCGCCGAGGCCGGGTCCGGTAACGTGGAGCTGAAGTACACCGCCGCGCCCGACAGCGCGCAGGTGAAGGTCGGATCGGGAGACGCCGTACTGAACGTCCCCGACGGGGCTTATGACGTGAAGACCGATGTGGGATCCGGCGACGAGACGGTCTCGGTCAAGGCCGACGGCTCGTCCCCGCGCAAGATCTCGCTGACCTCGGGTTCCGGCGACGTCAGCGTGTTGCCTGGATAACCAGGTGATTGCGCCGCGGATGTCGTGCCACCATCGTGGGAAGACACCGAGGTGTCCAGACGTTCCCTATTAGAGATGACACGAATGCACGAATACACCGCGCTCGACGAGTTCGAGACCGGCGAGATGGACCTTGAGGAGCGCCAGGCGCTGCGCCGCGTGGCGGGCCTCTCCACCGAACTCCAGGATGTCTCCGAGGTCGAGTACCGGCAGCTGCGGCTGGAGCGGGTCGTCCTCGTAGGGGTCTGGACCGACGGCACCGCGGCGGACGCCGAGAACTCGATGCTCGAGCTCAAGCTCCTGGCGGAGACCGCCGGGTCGCAGGTGCTCGACGGGCTCGTCCAGCGCCGCCAGAAGCCTGACCCGGCCACGTACATCGGCTCGGGCAAGGCCCTTGAGCTGCGCGACGTGGTCGACTCCAGCGGCGCCGACACCGTGATCTGCGACGGCGAGCTGACCCCCGGTCAGCTCCGCCAGCTCGAGGAGACGGTCAAGGTCAAGGTGATCGACCGTACGGCGCTGATCCTCGACATCTTCGCCCAGCACGCCAAGAGCCGCGAGGGCAAGGCCCAGGTCGAGCTGGCGCAGCTGCAATACCTGCTGCCCCGCCTGCGCGGCTGGGGCGGCAACCTGTCCAGGCAGGTCGGCGGCCGCGCCGCCGGCGGCGTCGGCATCGGCGGCCGCGGCCCCGGTGAGACCAAGATCGAGCTGGACCGCCGCCGCATCCGCGAGCGGATGTCCAAGCTGCGCCGCCAGATCGGCGGCATGTCCACCTCGCGCGAGACCATGCGTCAGCGTCGTCAGCGTCGCGAGGTTCCGGCCGTGGCCATCGCCGGCTACACCAACGCGGGCAAGTCCTCGCTGCTCAACCGCATCACCGGTGCGGGCGTGCTGGTGGAGGACGCGCTGTTCGCCACCCTCGACCCGACCGTGCGCCGGGCGCGCACGCCCGAGGGCAGGCTGTTCACGATCGCCGACACCGTCGGCTTCGTGCGCCACCTGCCGCACCAGCTGGTCGAGGCGTTCCGCTCCACGCTGGAGGAGGTCGCCGACGCCGACCTGATCCTGCACGTGGTCGACGGCTCGCACCCCGACCCCGAGGGTCAGCTGGCGGCGGTGCGCGAGGTGTTCGCCGACATCGAGGGCGCCTCCGACGTACGCGAGATCGTCGTGGTCAACAAGGCCGACGCGGCCGACCAGGACGTCATCGACCGCATCACCAGGCGCGAACGCGACAGCGTCGTGGTCTCGGCGCGGACCGGCAAGGGCATCCCCGAGCTGATCGCGCTCATCGAGCGCGAGCTGCCCAGGCTGGACCACGAGATCCACCTGCTGGTGCCGTACGACCGGGGCGACCTGATCTCGCGGGCCCACAAGGAGGGCGAGGTGCTCTCCGTGGACCACGTGGCAGACGGCACGATCCTGCACGCCCGCGTGCTGCCCAGCCTGTTCCAGGAGTTGGAGCGGGTGGGCAAGCCGGTCGAACGCGTCTCCTGAAAGTCTTTCGCCGATTCCTGCGGGGCGGCCCACGGTGCTGCGGTACGGTGGGGCCGCCCGGCACGGTCCACGCGTGGCCGAGTCGGGCGGCCGGCAGCACGTCCGGGCTTACATGGATCTCTCACGGCACGGACAGGCGGTCGGCGTCACGGTACGGTGGGGCAGCTCTTGCCGCAAAGTGCGCAGAGTTGCCCAAAAGCGGCAGTGGTCCCCGAACCCCGGGTATTGCTAGGATTGGCCAGACCTAACGTTGGTCTGGGTTTGGGTTTGGGTTTTGATTCTGGGTTTCGGATGATGACTGCTGGTGCCGAAGTCGTCAGCGGGGGCCATGGGAACGAGGCGGGGCTGGGTGACGGATGGGATCTGTGGTCTTTCTTCCGAATAACCCTGTACACCGGCCCGGCATGTGAAATAACGTAACTGAACTGAAATCGCCGGATCATGAGTCCGGCGATACGGTCACCGCACAGCATGACGCGGATGAGAGCAGGAGACCCCCCATGTCGTCCGGACCCGGAGCGGACTCAGTGGGCGCGGCACAAGCCGTGCGCTGGGTGTTGCGCCCGCGCGGGGGCTCGCGCAGGGCGGTGATGCGGTGACCGTTCGACTTCTCACCAACATCGGCCGCCTCTGGACCGGTAACGAGGTCCTCAGCAACGCGGCCATCCTCGTGCACAACGACCGCATCGCGTGGGTCGGGCGGGCGCCCGACCTGCCGCAGAGCGTTCCTGGAGTCGTCGACGACATCGTCGATGTCGACCACGTCGAAAACCTCGGCGGCGCGCTCGTCACACCCGGCCTCATCGACGCCCACACGCACCCGGTCTACGCCGGCAACCGCTACGCCGAGCTGGCCATCCGCACCGGCGGCTCCAGCGCCGCCTCGATCACGGCGGCCGGCGGCGGCGTGGGCTCGACCGTCACCGTGACCCGCGGCACCGACCCCTGGACTCTCTGCAACGGCGTACGCGAGCGGCTGCGCGGCTGGTTGCTCAGCGGCACCACCACGGTCGAGGCCAAGACCGGCTACCACCTCACGCGCGACGGCGAGCTGGCCGACGTGCGGCTCCTGCGCGAGCTGGAGAAGGAGCCGATGATGCCGCGCGTGCACGTCACGTTCCTCGCGGCGCACGTGGTGCCACCCGAATACTTCGGCCGCCAGCGCGAATACGTCGAGGCCGTGGGCGCCTGGTGCGCCGACGCGGCCGCGGCGGGAGCCGACAGCGTCGACGTCTACTGCGACGAGGGCCACTTCACCACCGAGGAATCCCGCTGGGTCCTCGCCTCCGGCCGCAACGTCGGCCTGCTGCCGCGCGTCCACGCCGGCATCTTCAGCCGCCGCGGCGCCGTCCAGCTGGCCGCCGAGCTCGGCTGCGCCTCCGCCGACGGCCTGCACCACATGTCGGACGAGGACATCGCCATCATGTCCCGCTACGGCGTGCCCGCGGTCGTCTGCCCGGCCACCGCCCTCCAGCGCGGCCATCTCCCGCCCGTCCGCCAGATGATCAAGCACGGCGTGCAGATCGCACTCGGCAGCGACCACAACCCCGGCTACTGCGGCATCACCTCGATGTCGCTGGTGATCGCCATGGCGGTGTCCGCGTTCGGGATGAGCGTCAACGACGCGCTCCGCGCGGCCACCCTCGGCGGCGCCACCGTCCTGGGCGCTCCGGACCGCGGCGTCCTGGCACCGGGCCGGCTGGCCGACATCGTCCAGTGGGACGCCGACCACGAGGGCGCGTTCGCCTGGTCCTTCGGCCTCAAGCCACGCCGCGTCTGGCGGGGTGGGACGCCCGTTCAGTAGCTCTCGCGTCATGCCCCCCACGGTCGCCGTCGTCACCGACTCAACTGCTTACCTTCCTGCGGTGCCGGGTGTCACGGTCGTGCCCTTACAGGTGATCATGGGGGATACCTCGTACGACGAGGGCTCCAACGGCAGCTGGGTGCCGGGTCATGAGGGCTCGGACGGCGAGAATTCCTCCGTGGGCGACCTCGCCTCCGCCACCACCTCCCGCCCTTCCCCGGCCCGCTTCGTCTCCTGCTACTCGTCCTTGGCCGCGGCGGGCGCCACAGGGGTGGTCTCGATCCACCTGTCGGCCGAGATGTCAGGCACGGTCGAATCCGCCCTCGCAGCAGCCCGCGACGCCCCCTTGCCTGTGGAAGTGATCGACAGCCGCTCGATCGCGATGGGCCTGGGGTTCCCGGTCCTGGTGGCGGCGCGTGCCGCTGCGAGCGGGGCCTCCCTGGAGGCGGTGACGTCGGCGGCCCGCCGCTGCGCAGAGACGACCCGAACGTTCTTCTACGTCGACACCCTCGACTACCTGCGGCGCAGCGGCCGCATCGGCACCGCGGCCTCTCTGTTCGGCTCGGCCCTCATGATCAAGCCGCTGCTCCACATCGTGAACGGCCAGATCTCGCTGCTCGAGAAGGTCCGCACGTCGGCGCGCGCCATCGCGCGCCTGGAGGACCTGGCGGTGCAGGCGGCCGGTGACGGGCCGGTGGAGGTGGCGGTGCAGCACCTGGCGGCGCGAGGCCGAGCCGAAGCACTCGCGGAACGGCTGCCGAAGCGGCTGCCCGGGCTGGTGGAGCTGCGGGTGGTGGAGGTAGGACCGGTGATCGGGGCGCATGTGGGCCCCGGCATGCTCGGCCTGACCGTCACACCATGTGATCTCTCGGCTCCTCCAGGCTCCTGATCTCACCGCCTCCCAGCGCGTTTGCCGCAGCACCGGGCAGATCCCGTGGGGGCCACCGTGGGGGCACCGTTGCGGCCTTGAGAGCGCCTCTGGGGTCCCTTTATCCACAGGCCCATAAACCATACCTGCACTGTCCCCAGAACGCCGCTCGGGCCCCTACAGCGGCCTCCGGCGGCCTACGTTCTCTCGCGTGCGAACCCCTGATGCGACCGCGGAGCGAGCCATAGCCGAATCCCGGCTACGGTCGATCATCAATCCTGCCCGACGCCCCCACCGGGTTCTCCTTCGGCGCACTGGTGGTGACCGCATCGAGAATCCGGAAAGCGGTGGCGGTGTTTCGGTCCGGGATCAGGAGCGCGCAAGCTTGACCGGGGAGACCGCAGGCGCACCTCGCGGAAGAAGCTCCCGAAACGGGATCGACTCGATGGAGGGCCTGGACGATGACAGCCCGCCGATCGGCTGGCGTGAGACCGCCTCAACTACGCGCCCGAAACCAGACGACGAGCGCCCCGCCACGTCGGCCCCTTCTCGCCGCAACGGCGGGCCCATCCCCGTACCACCCTCTTTCCAGGCGTTCCGCACAGCCTTGGCCTCCCAGGCTCCTGCTCTCGACCCAGGCAAGCCGGGCCTTCGTGTGCTGCTCGCCGTTGGAGCCCTCGCGATAGCCGTCGCCGCCTTCTTCGTCTGGCGATCCCAGCCCGCACCCGAGCCGCTGCCGCCTCCCACCCCGATCTCGCCGTCGCCCCCGTCCCCCACCGACAAGGTCACCGTCCACGTCGCCGGAAAGATCCGCAAGCCAGGCGTCTACCTGCTCCCTTCAGGCGCCCGGGTCACGGACGCGGTGACGGCGGCCGGGGGAGTGGCACGTGGCGCCTCCACCGGCTCGCTCAATCTCGCCAGACGCTTGATCGATGGCGAGCAGATCGTGGTGGGCGCCACCGCAGGCCCGGCCGCTCCTGGCTCCCCCGTCACTGACCCGGCCGGCGCCGTCATCGACCTGAACTCCGCCACGGCCGAGCAACTCGAGCAGCTCCCAGGCGTGGGGGAGGTCCTGGCGGCGCGCATCATCGAGTTCCGCGACAGCCATGGCGGCTTCACCAGCGTCGACCAGCTCCGCGAGGTGAGCGGCATAGGCCCCCCGAAACTGACGAATGAGGTTAAGCTAGGGCATCGTGAAGCCCTTACGCGCCATCCTTCTGCTGCGCATCAGCGACGACAAAAGCGGCGAAGCGGCAGGAGTCGGACGACAAGACGAAGATGGGCGACGGCTGGCCGAAAGGATCGGCTGGACGATCGGCCCCGATGAGACCCACGTCATCATCGAGAACGACACATCGGCGTTCAAGCGCCGCAAAATCGCCCTTCCGGACGGGACGACGGCCCTGAGGACAGTCCGCCCCGGTTTTCGACGCTGCCTCGACATGCTCGCCACCGGCGCCGCAGACGGACTCCTGGCCTACGACCTCGACCGTGTCGCCCGTGACCCCCGAGACCTGGAAGACCTGATCGACGTCGTTGAATCCAGCCGGCCACGTATCGCCGTCGAATCGGTCAGTGGATCGCTGCGGCTCAACAACGACGGGGACGTGACGATGGCGCGCGTCATGGTCGCGGTAGCCAACAAGAGCAGCCGGGACACAGCCCGGCGTGTCACCCGCAAGCACGAGGAACTCGCCGCGCAAGGCAAGACGGGCGGCGGCGGCATCCGAGCCTACGGCTACGACCAGAACGGGATGACCATCCGTGAGGACGAGGCGGAGGTCATCCGGTGGATGGCCGCGGAGATCCTCGATGGGCAGACCCTTGTCGGCCTCGCGAACCTGCTGAACGAGCGCGGCGTGCGACCAGTGAAGGCCGGACAGTGGAACTCCCGCTCGGTGTGGTCCGTACTCACCGGTCCGCGGATCGCAGGGCTGCGGCGGTTCCGAGGAGTCGTGGTCGGCGATGCGGTGTGGCCCGCCGTTCTCGACCGGGACACATGGGATGCCGTCCGGGCGAAGATCTCGGCCCGCGCTACCGGTCACACCAACCAGCTCGTCCGCTGGCTGACAGGCAGCCTGTGGTGTTCCCTGTCTGGGGACCTCCTGACCGGCATGTCAGTCACCAAGCGCGCGGGGGCCCAATACTGGTGTTCCACCCCGCGTGGTGGATGCGGAAAGATCACCGTGACCGCCTCCCATGTTGAGGATCTGATTGGCCGGCGCGTCGTCGAACTTCTGACCAACCCCGATTTCGTCAAGCGAGTGCTCACCATCACCTCGAAGTCAT
This sequence comes from Nonomuraea basaltis, assembly GCF_005893125.1. Lineage (GTDB taxonomy): Bacteria > Actinomycetota > Actinomycetes > Streptosporangiales > Streptosporangiaceae > Nonomuraea > Nonomuraea basaltis. The sequence continues at coordinate 42,000 of NZ_VCJS01000005.1, forward strand.
CCACCGACGAGACGCGCACCCAGCTGGCGGAGGACGAGAAGCAGCTGAAGGAGCTCGCGCGCATGTGGGCGACCCGGCGGATCACGCTTGCCGAGTACACCGAAGCCCGAACCATCATCGAGGAGCGGATCAAGAACGCGCGGGCGTTCGCTCTCGGCTCCGCTCCTCGTGTCCTGCGGCATCTGCTTGAGGGCGACGTGCAGGCCAAATGGGATGGTCTGACGCCTGTCGATCGCCGCGAGGCCGTGCGGGCGATCATTCCTGACGGCTTCGACGTGCTGCCTCTCGACAAGGGCAAACCGCGGCGGTTCGACCCCGACAGGATCGTTCCACGGCTAGCCGAGCGCACACACGTCAAGTAGCGGGTCCAGGTCGACGCGCAGCACGCAGTCCCGTCCGGCAGTAGGCGCCGGAGGTGCGACGCCGGAGGATTCGCCAGTCGGTGGTGTGGTCGCCGCGGTCGGCGGAGGCGTCGGGCTGGCGGAAAGGTCCTCAGGGGTGAGGCGGGGAGCTTCGGGAATCTCTGTCTCTGAGGGCTCCGCTGTCCCCGTAGGCCGGGGCTGGGTTGACCGCGTTGGTGTCTGCTCCGGGCGGGGCGTCGGCCGGATCGCGGGACGGGTCCCTGGCCCATCCGTCGGTTCTGACCTGTCCGTCGGCTTGCGCCCGTCCTGGCCGGGCGTGGCCGAGGGGGTCGGCTTGCGCGTGATGGGCGGGCTCTGTGACCGCATGGTGGGCGTGGCCGTGACAGTGAGTGGCGGCGCGGCGATTTTCGGCTGCTCAGCACCATCGAGAAGCATCGGCAGCATGAGGGCCGCGCCGGCTGTCAAGGCGCTGCCTGCTGCTGCGGTTGCCGCCAACGCTGCTCCGGGGTGATTCCGCCCCCAGCGTTTGAGGGGCTCCCAGGCGAACGCCGCGATGGGCAGGCCGACAAGTGCGGCCAGGCCGTGCTCGTGCATGCGCACCGCCGCCCATATGGCGACGGCCCTCGCTTTGCCCTTGAGCTTCTCGTCTACCTCGACCACCGTGCGGCCATGCTCGGTGAAGGCCACGGCCGGGCTGACGGGGTTCTTCACTTCCCGGATCTCAGGCCATCTCACGAGCATTCGCCGCCGTACTGCTCTGTGAATCGTCGCCACCACTGCGACTCGGCGATGGGGTCGGCCCGCCCTACTGATGGGACGAGGAAGGACCGCATCCGGCCACCGATTCGCCAGCGGACAGGGTGCCATTGTCCGGCTGTGCTGCGCATGGCGTTGACCACCGCTGTGGGCGGCGGATCTGTCAGCAGGGCGTAGATCGTGTCTTGCAGGTGCTGGATCATGTCGTGGGAGAATTCGAGGTCCGCGGCCATGTCGGCGAAGCGCTGCTTGGTGAAGGTCTCATCGCGCAGTTGGGCCGTGGCGGCTCGTCTTGCGATGTCGAGGCGCTCTTTGATGGTGGCGAGGATGCTCCGGATCCGCTCCTGGTCAGACTCGTCACGACGTTTTTCGGCGATCACGTGCTTTCCACCCCCAGGCGATATTGCGCAAAACGCGCAGACTTGCCCTAATGCGCCCCCTCGCCCCGAACGGTGCAGACCGTTATTCCATGACGAAAACCTTCAATAGTCCACCCTAAGTGAAGGCCCGTAATCGTATCGTGACATAGGGCAACAAGGTCACGCCAGGGCACACCAGGGCACGCCCTCCGACCTGCGCCTTCCTGAATGATTGCTGAGAATAGGACGCGAGCCGGGTGACCTAAAACCCGCAAGGTGAGCAGCCGCAATAAAGAAAGCGCGTAGCTGTCGGACTAGCCGCGTGACCGAAACTCTCGCACATCGGCAGATGGCCTCTCGTCCAGCTGCCGAGCTTTTGCTTCCTCCAGCCTGCGCAAGGACTCCAGTTGGTGGATCAAGTACCGGCGCTCCACCTCGTCCAGGCCCGGCGTCTCCCACAGGTGCTGCTCCTGCGGATCCTCGTACCGGCGCTCCACGGCAGGGGTGTCAGACCTTTGCGAGGCCGGAGCCACCTCCTCCAGGATGGCGCGCACCCTTTCAGGGCTGAGTCGGCGCGACAGCTCGCGGAGGGCAGCCTCTAGCCCGTCGGCAGCCTGTACCTCGCCCGCGCCCGCGGTCACTCTGATGACGCCGGCGCCGCCTGGCGCGGTGACGGAGGTCATCTCTGTGGGATCGCCGCCCGCCAGGACGCTCTCGATAGAGCCGGACGCCCACTGGAGCGCTTCTTCGAGCCGGGCGCGGACCAGGTCACTGACGCCGGCCTCTCCGCTGCGGAACTTGCGGAGGTGGGCAGTGGAGATCCCTGCCTGTTCCGCGACGTCGTTCCACTGGAGTCGCAGGGCTACTCGCCGCTGGTTCATGAGCTCGGCGAGGCGCTTGAAGTTGTCGACTCGCTCCATCGTGTTCGTCCTCCGAATGTTGGTTGGGCTCGCGGACCCTGACCGCAATGTATCGCAAATTGCCTGTTCAGATGGCCAGGTGACGCGCTCTGCTTGAGGGGTTAAAAGAATCATGAGCGCTCTGTTGCGCTCTCTTAAATTATTGCGCTATGTTGCGTTCATGAGGAAGCGACTCAAACTCCCCTTCGACGGTGGTCTAGCGAGGGAACAGCGAGAACGCAGAGGTTTCACGCTTGCTGAGCTCGAACTTCGCTGCGAACAAGCTGGCACAAAAATCGCCGCCAGCACTCTATGTAGGTGGGAGACGGGAGTCTTCGGTCCTACTGCGGCGCGCTTGGCCGTCCTCGCCATAGCTCTCGACGTTGATGTTGACGCCCTGTTGCGCAACTCTGACGGATCCAAGGCGGAGTGTGCCTGATGCGCAGAGAAGCGATCAATAGCGCTCCCGATACATCCTCGTGCCCTGGCGGACCGGGATCGGTTCCCCCCGGCAACTCCATGGCGGGACGTGGCCTCTCTCGCCCGCTCATCGAGCTCATTGACATGCCGAGCGATGAACAGATCCGCACTGTCGCCAGGATCTTCGGCCTTCACGAGGGCGGAGCGCTCTATGAGGCCATCAAGGAGCGCCTCGACCGTGAGACCGCGGACAGCAAATCAGCGGGGGAGACGGCAGCATGACCGACCTCGACATCCCGAACGGCTCCCCGTTCGACGCGATCAAGCGGGTAGACGAGTGCGGCGAGTACTGGTCGGCCCGTGAGTTGATGCCGCTTTTGGGCTACCGGAAGTGGGACAAGTTCGAGGACTCCGTCGAGCGCGCCCGCGTCTCCATCGAGACGATGGGCATGGACCCCGACGCGGAAGCTTCCCGGCGCCGGGAAGCTTACGGCCGGACCAGGCAGATTGGCGCGAACTACCGGCTGACCCGCCACGGCGCCTATATCACCGCCATGAACGGCGACGTCCGCAAGCAGGAGATCGCGGCGGCGCAGGCTTACTTCGCAGCCAAGGCACGCGAGGCTGAGGTTGCCGAGTCTGGCCGCCAGGTTGCCGCGCGGAAGCTGTCGAACCGCGAACTGGCCGCCATGGTGATCGAGGAGGCCGACCGCGCCGACAAGGCCGTGTACCGGGCTGAGATCGCGGAGGGCAAGTTCCAGGCGATCGAGGCCGGCGACGGGCTGACGCTGACGGCGTTCCACAAGAAGTACTTCAGCGAGGTCACTGAGCGGACGTTCTTCGAGCACCTGTACTCGCGCGGCTACCTGATCGACCAGCGCGGCAAGGGCTCCGAGCGCGACGACGGAACGTTCCGGAACGGTCCAGAACACCGCCATCCGACGTTCAAGGGCAAGCCGTTCTTCTACCTGCACGGCAGCGGAGTCCACGGCAAGAAGCGGCGCGAGAACACCCGCGTCCGCCCTGGTGATCCGGAGCTGCTGCTGAAGGCGGCGCTGTCGAAGGACGGGCTGCGGGCCAACGAGCACAAGGCGGGTTACCTGTTCGCCATCGAGGGCGGCGTGTCATGACCGCCTACGAGTACCACCGCAAGGTGATCGCCTGCTGGCGTGTCGGCTGCATCGAGCGTGACGTCGCCGACCGCGCCGACTACGTGGGCCGCCACCACAAGCCCACACAAGACGCGAGGCCAGCCGGCCAGGGCTGACCTCGCAGACCACCCGCTCATCCCAAGTCGGACCACGACAAGGAGCAGGAGTCAATGACAGTTTACGACCCACCGCCCCGACGAAAGGGCGGACCGAAGCCCAAGCCCATCGCCGAGCAGTTGCTGAGGAAGGTTACGCCAGGCCACGGCGGCTGCTGGATCTGGACCGGCATTGTCATCAACTCGGGGTATCCGAGGCTGGGCATCACCCGCCAGAACAAAACCAAGCAGTACCTCGCGCACCGCCTCTCCTACCAACTCTTCGTGGGCCCCATTCCCGAGGGCATGCAGATCGATCACCTGTGCATGGTCCGGCGCTGCGTCAACCCCCAGCACCTCGAAGCGGTAACGCCTCAGATCAACGTGCTCCGATCGCCCAACACCATAGCCAGCCGTTGGGGTCATCGAACCCACTGCGAGAGGGGCCACGAGTACACCGCTGAAAACACTTACCTGCAGCCGCGTCGAGACAACCCGGACAAGACCTCGCGCGTGTGCCGCACCTGCAAGAAGGCGTGGAAGCGAGACCGGAAGGCGGCGCAGTCATGAGCGTCAGCATCAGCGCTACATCTCCCGAGAAGACCGGCGTGACGCCGGAGGCCAAGTACGCCGTTCTCGCGACAGCGGCCTACCTGTTCCGGCCGGAACAGGGCTCCCATCTGCTGCGCCGGGCACTGCTGGCGTCGATCCTGGCTGACCGGCTCGGCCTGGACCCGCAGGAGGCCATCGAGCAGGCGATGTACGGCTGCGACTTCCGTGTGGTCGCGGCTGGCGACGAGTGCGAGCGCCTGATCAAGCAGGCCGAGCGCGCCGTTCTGGCCGCCGAGCAGGACGGGCAGGTGGCCCGATGACGTACGTGCTGCCCCCGAAACCCGCCGACGTGGCCAAGCAGATCGACCACTACGAGTACTCCAAGCGGAAGCTGCGCTGGTTGTACGCGACCGAAGTGCAGGTGGCCGAGCAGCGTCCGGAGCGTGACCAGTGATGGGCCGCCACTGCGAGCTCTCCCGCTGCGATAACTACGGCGCCGAGCCGATGTCCGCCTGCGGCATCACCTACGTGTGCCCCTCATGCCGGACCGTGATCGAGCAGCTCACCGCCATCTACCAGGAGCAGGGCGCGGCTGAGGCTGCCCGTCTCGCTGAGAAGGCGGGAGCGGCGGCGAAGTGAGCAGCAACGTATACGGAGAACAGCTCCGCCAGAGGCGACGGGATGCACGGCTGACGCAAGAACAGCTTGCCGACCTCGCGGGCATCGCAAAAACCACGCTCCGCAACGCGGAAGCCGGGCGCAACATGCCCCGGCCACAGCACGCCGCAGCCATAGACGCCGTACTTGACGGCGTCGTGTCGGGCGACATGAAGCTCCCCGAGGACGTCGAGCGCGAGCGCACCGTCCGGGAGGAGATCGCCCTCCAGTTGGAGGCCGCCGCCGAGTGGTACCCGGAGTCCGTCTTTCCGTCCAGCTCCCAGAACCCGGACGCCATCGCGGGCCGAGCGATGCGCTACGCCTACCAGAACGCCGCACGTATCGCGCGGGGTGAGGACCTGTGATGGCGCAGTCGCGTCCCTGGTTGACGCTCGCTGACGCGTCGTCCGTCCTGGGGATCCCCGAGTTTCAGGTGCTGGACCTGGCCGTGTCGGGTCGTCTGCACTCCCGCCTCAAGCACGATCACCGCGAGGTGTGCGCGGCTGACGTCATCGAGTTCGACGTGGAGATGCACACCTCGCGGGCCGTGCACGCGGACAAGCCGACCTGGGAGCCGTGGACCGCCGCCGAAGACCCGGGCGCTTTCGCGGAACGGGCAGACCACGACACCCCCAACGACGAGGGAGCAGAGCAGCAGTGAACTTCAGCTTCGAACCCGCCACCAAGGACGAGGCCAAGGCACGCGTGGCCCTGACCGGCCCGTCCGGGTCGGGCAAGACGTACACGGCGCTGACGGTCGCCACCGGCCTGTCGGACAAGGTGGCGGTCATCGACACCGAGCGCGGCAGCGCCAGCAAGTACGCTGACGAGTTCGCGTTCTCCAGGCTCAACCTGCAGTCGTTCGAGCCCCACACGCTGTGCCAGGCGCTGGCCGCCGCGGGCGCGGCCGGGTTCGGCGCGGTCGTCGTGGACTCGCTGACGCACTTCTGGTCCGGCACGGGCGGCATGCTGGAGCAGGTCGACGCGGCGGCCAAGCGCGGGTACGGCGGGAACTCGTTCGGCGGGTGGAAGGAAGCCCGCCCGCAGGAACGCCAGATGATCGACGCGCTGGTCTCTTACCCGGGCCACGTCATCGTCACGATGCGGTCCAAGACCGACTATGTGATCGAGGAGGACCAGCGCGGCCGGAAGGTCCCGCGCAAGGTCGGGCTCAAGCCTGAGCAGCGTGAGGGCATCGAGTACGAGTTCGACATTGTCGGCGACCTCGACCACGAGAACACGCTGGTCATCACCAAGTCACGGGCCCGCGACATCGCCAACCGCGTCATCCCGAAACCGGGTGGCGAGTTTGCGCAGGAGATCGCCGTCTGGCTCGGCGATGGCAAGCCGTCCCCGGACGCGCTGCACTTCCGGGACCTACTGCTTGACCAGTACGCCACTCAGGAAGACGTGGCCGCCGCCGGCGCGGACATCCGAGCGCGGGGCCTGTTCGGCGCCCAGGTGGTCAACGAGCACGGCGACGCTGTCGCTCTGGGGGAGTTGGCCCGCCGCCGCTGGAACGAGTTGGGCAAGGCCAAGCCCGCTGACGGTGGTGAGGCGGCATGAGCGACCTCACCCCGAAGGAGGCGCGTCTCGTCTTCGCTCTGCTGAAGATGCGCGCCTCCCAGATCTCCGCCGCACTCAAGCAGGTGACTCCGTTCATCGAGCAGGAGCCCGGCGACAAGAACGCCGCCCTGCTCGGCGCGGCCCGGCTGGGCAAGGTCGCCATGACCGAGCCCGAGGTGAAGGCGATCGTCAACGACCGGGAGAAGTTCGTCGCGTTCGTTCAGGAGACCGCCCCGACCGAGGTCGAGCACATCCCCACCGTGCGCACCGCATACGAGATGAAGCTCCTGGAACAGGCACTCCGCAATGGCGCCCCGGTGGACGCGGACGGCCAGGAGATCCCCGGCGTGGAGATCGGCTACGGGGCGTCGCCGCAGCAGCGGTTCTACGCCGACGAGGGCGCCGACCGGCTGCTGGCGGTCGTCGAGCCGAAGGACCTTCCGGAGCTCGACGGCATCGACCTGACCGAACTGCTGGGCGTCCGCCCTGCCATCGAGGCGGGCGAGCAGTCGTGAAGACGAAGACGCCTACCTGCTGCAACAAGGCCACCTTCGCGAACGAGGAGGAGGCACGCCGCTACTGGGACCGCATGGCACGTCTCGGCGTGCGGCGCGAGCTGCCCACCGACGTGGAGCAGTGCATGCGCGGCTGGCATCTGACGTTCCCGCCCGCCGAACGCGAGCAGAAGCCGCGTAAGGCGTTGAAGCGGACCCAGCCGAAGAAGCCGGCGAGGCCGAAGAGCGTCCCTGCCGATGTGAAGGCCACCGTCCGCCGGAGAAGCGGCGGCATGTGCGAGGTCGGGCTCGTCTGTGGCGGCGTGGCGGCTGGCGTCGATCCGGCACACCGGGAGGGCAAGGGGTCGGGCGGCACCGACAAGAACTGGTCGAACCTGGCCAGCAATCTGCTCTGGTCATGTAGGGATGATCACGACTTCATCGACCAGAAGCAGCCCGCCAAGGCCGAGAAGCTCGGACTGAAGGTCCGCGCTGGCGTGGCCCGCCCGTGGGAGATCCCGGTGCTGCACAAGCGGCTGGGCTGGGTGCTGCTGCACTCCAACGGTGGCCACCGCCTCGCGCCTGTCGGGGCGCACCCTGACGGGAAGCGGCCCATCCCGGTCGTCGCCTGCACCACGTGGGAGCTGATCCAGCAGAACGGCGCCTTCGCCGAGGCGATGGAGCGCTACAAGCACCTGCAGTGCCCCGGCTGGTCGGCTCCGTGCGAGGGCTTGTTCACCTGCGGTTGCGGCTCCACGCCCTTCTATCTGGAGCAGGTGGCGTGATGACCCGGGTCGCGCCGATCGAGTTCTGCCACTACTGCAAGCAGCACGTTGAGGAAGGCCACGACTGCCCGTACGGGCCGCCGAAATGCCCGACCGACGCGGGGGAGACATGCGGCATATGCAAGCCCTGCCTCGCCCTCATGGAGTCCGACCCGAGGTATAGGCCCGCGTCCGCCTCCGACCATCCCGCCTGACCTGGAGACCGCCATGACGCACGTAGACGACTACGACGAGCCGGGAGACGACCGAGAGCCCGGCGAGCCCGAGCAGGAACCGCCGATCAGTACAGAAGAGTTGGCCGCGCTGCTCCGTCGCGTCCAGTCGGTCGGCCGGTCCTCCATGTGGGCGGGCGTGCTCTTCGACCGGATGCCGGAGCTGGTCGACGAGCTGATTGCAGCCCGCCAGCGGATCGCCGAGTGGGAGGCGCTGCCGACCCGCGAGGAGTGGACGGTCACGGGAGGACCGAACTTCCCGGTCGAACCCGGCGAGCCGACGATCGCGCCGGGTGAGCAGGCGGTGGTCGAGTACGCCCGTAGGCATGAGACGGCGCAGCTGTGGCGCCGGATGCTCTCAGTCCACCCGTGGGAGCCGCTCGACGAGGCGTCCCCGTTCTAGCCCATCCCTGATCTTCCGCTGCTGGCCTCGTCCTCGGGGGTCGAGACCAGCAGCGGCGCACCAAGACCACATCTGAACCAGGAGCCCAAGTGAGCAACACCAACGCCGTTCTCGAACCGCAACGGCTCGCCTACCGGCCCGAAATCGTCGACCTGATCCAGCAGGTGACCGAGCCGCAGATCATGCAGGCCGTCACCGAGATCACCGGCATGCAGGAGAAGGTCAACGCCCTGCAGACGCAGATCGCCGACAAGAAACGCTTCATCGCCGAACTGCGGCAGGCGCAGCGCGACATCGAGGCGTGCGCGGACCTGCCCCTGTCTCTCCCTCTGCAGGGCCAGGGGGACCCGGTCAAGCACGCCGAGGTGTGGGGCGGCCCTCAGACGGGCGTGATCCTGCCGAAGGGCTCTTTCCCGGAGACGGAACCGGACGGCTACTGCATCCACTGCGGGAAAGCGGCCTGGCTGGTGTCGACGACCACGGCCAGCCCGAAGGGTGCCCGCCACTCCTACGGCGCCACCTGCGACCCCGAGAACCCGGCCAGCAACGTCGCGGAACTGGCGGTCGAGTCATGAGCGCCGCCTACGAGCTGGTGTGCCGCCTCACCCGGCCCGCGAAAGGCCGCCACGGGAAACGCCGCCGGCGCCCTGAACCGCTCGCCCCGTTCCCTGTGGCGGACCCGGACGCGTGCCGTCCCGCTGACCTGGTCCCCTTCTCCGACTTTCCCCGTGTCCGCCCCTACGACCCGTCGAAGGGATCCGCAGCATGAGCACCGAAACGCCCGAGACGAAGAACCCGTACCAGCTCCGCCGCGAGGCCGTAACCCGCGCCGTCAAGGCTTGGCAGCAGCAGGCCGAAGAGGCGGACGAGGCGGGCGACCGGGAGCCCACCGCTTCGGAGAACGCGGCAGACCTGGAGGACTGCCTGATGGACGAGGGGCTGGTCCTGCTGCCCCGCTCTACCGGCCACGGCAAGTGGATCGTCACCGTCGATGGGCAGCCCGCCGCACGGCCGGGCAAGGACCGCCCTGCGGGGCCGGTGGACGCTGAAGAGGCCGCTGAGATGTTCCTGACCCGGACGGCCGCCGACTACTACAACGAGTACCAGGTGACGATCCGCCCCGCGTCCCCTGACGAGCTGGTGGCTTCCGTGTGGGACCACATCACAGGGGGTGGGTCGTGACCGCCCTCGACCAGATCACCCCGTTGTCCGCCGAGCAGCGCGACGCACTGATCAAGCTGCACGAGTACGACGAGCTCATCTTCGGCGGGTTCATCTGCCTGCACTGCACCCCGGACGACTGCGACGACCCGGACGACAACGTGTACTACCCGTGCCCGCCGCTGCGGGCCGTGGGAGTCACGAACGAAGAGGCCGTCCTCATCATCAAGCTGGCCCGAGCCGAGCGTGCCGCCAAGCATATGGGCGACGCCCTGACCAATGTCGGCACCGCTATGCAGAGCGCAGCCTCCACTGCCCACGAGCTCGGCGCGGGAGCGGGGATGGACGTCATCGTCGGTTACCTGTCCGATGCCGGGATGCTGCCCGCCGGTCTCCTCACTGAGCCCCAGGACGGGGGCGAGACCCGGTGAGCCTCGACAACCTGGCCGCGATCGTCCACCTATGGAACGCCGTCTCGGGCGGGACGCTGCTCCCCGTCGTCGCGGGGTTGTGGGTGTTCGTCATCGGATGCGCGCTCATCGCCGTGTGGCAGGTGCGCCGTGGCTGACCTGATCCGCAACGTCCTCACTGGGGTCGGCGGCCTCGTAGTCCTCGCTGCCGTGGTCTTCGCCGCCCTGTGGGCGCGAACGAGGCGCAGGGAGGCTCCCAAGCCGCTGCCGAACTCCGACCTGCCCGCTATCCCTCCCAACGACTACCAGGCCCTGTGGAACGACTTCGACGCGTGGGAGCGGGGTGAGAGGCCGTGATCGGCTTCGCTGCCCGCCTGTCGGCCTGGAGCGTCGCCTGGGCCGTGCACCACCTGCTGAGCGCCCTGTGTCCTGCTGACCTCCACGACGTCGAGGAGGACGGCGATGACGCCTGACCTCAACGTGGATCTGTTCGGTGGCCCTGGCGGCTGGGCGGTGGCCCTTAGGAAGCTCGGCCTGCGTGAGGTCGGCCTGGAGTGGGACACCTCGGCATGCAAGACCCGGGCCGCGGCTGGGCATCCGACGATCCAGTGTGACGTCGCCGCCTACCCGACCGAACCGTTCAAAGCCCGCACCAAGGGCCTCATCAACTCGGCCCCTTGTCAGGCGTGGTCCCGAGCTGGCAAGGGCCTTGGGCTGAAGGACCAGCCGCTCGTTCATGAGGCTGTCCACGACCTGTCCCAGGGCCGCGACACCCGCGCCAGGCTGCTCGCGGCCTGCCGTGACCCGCGGTCCCTGCTGGCCGCGGAGCCGATGCGCTGGCTGTACGACCTGCGCCCCGAATGGACCGCCATGGAAGAGGTGCCGGACGTGCTGCCGCTGTGGAAGCAGTACGCCGAGGTGTTACGCGGCTGGGGCTACAGCGTGTGGTGCGGCGAGCTCAACGCCGCCAACTACGGCGTGCCGCAGACCCGGCGCCGTGCGATCCTCATCGCCTCCCGCGTCCGATCCGTAACCGCCCCGGCGCCGACCCACACCCAGCACCCGGCAGGGGACGATCTGTTCGGCGGTTCCCTGGCGGGCTGGGTGTCCATGGCCGAGGCTCTCGGCTGGGGAGCGACGGACCGTGTCTCGCCGACTGTGACGGCTGGTGGGGGCAAGACGGGCGGTCCCGAGCCGTTCCCCACTCAAGCGCGCCAGGCGCTTCTCAACGCGCAGGAGCGTGGCGCGTGGGTGTTGCGGACATCGTTTGGTGAACCGTCAGGCGCCAGCGGGACGCATGAGATGGATCCCTTTGTGCGACCCGCCCATGTCGTCACCACCAAGGCCAAAGACTGGGCCCTGTCTCGCCCGGCCACCACCGTGTGCGCAACTGACCGGATTGGCGAGTCGCAGTTTGCCAGCCCAGACACGGTGCGGATCACTGTTCGGGAGGCGGCGATCCTGCAGTCCTTCCCCGCTGACTATCCGTGGAGCGGAACGAAGACCAAGCAGTTCGAGCAGATCGGCAACGCCGTCCCGCCTCTCCTGGCCGCTCACGTCGTGGCCGCTGCCACCGGTCTTCCCCTGCCTGCCCACATCCGTCAGGAGGCAGCGGCATGACCTCTCCCACCCCGCGCACGTGGACCATCACCCTGCCCGCCGGCGTCAAGCTGCTCAACGCCAACGACCGGCTGCATTGGGCCGCCGAAGCGCGGATCACGAAGGACCTGCGGACGCTCGGCCACGTGCTCGCCCTGAAGGCGAAGATCCCGCACCTGGAACGCGCCCACATCGTGTGCGTCTACCAGCCGCCCGACCGGCGGGCGCGAGACTCCGCGAACCTGCACCCCACGGTGAAAGCGCTGGTCGACGGCATGGTGTCGGACGCCAAAATCCTGCCCGACGATTCCAGCCGCTACCTGTCGGGGCCGCTAGTGGAGATCGGCGAGGTGTACCCGAAGGGCCGCATGGTCCTTCACATCGCCGAGGTTCTCCCGCCTGAGCCGGACGGCCTGTTTCCCGCCCCTGACCAGACCCACGAGAGAGGGCCGCTGCTGTGAAGCTCCGATTGAGCTCTACCGAGTGGACGGAGATCCGCCTCATCGGCTCCCAGAGGGCCGTTGAGGGCGCGGTGCGGATCCTCGCCGAGTGCGGTGCTGAGATCCGCTCCGACACGGGCACCAAGCCCGCTCAGAAGGGCAAGGACGGCAAGGTCCGCCGGTATCTCGTGGCTCGCCTCGCCGCGGCTCTTCCCGTACAGGAGGAGACCCGCGATGCCTGAACCGTATTTCAAGAGCGACGGCGTTGAGCTGTACCTCGGCGACTGCCGCGAGGTGCTGCCCGCGCTCGGCGTCAAGGCCGATCTAGTGCTGGCGGATCCTCCGTACGAGGAAACCTCGTTGAAGTGGGATCGCTGGCCGGACGGCTGGCTCGAGGTAGCCGCGAGCGTCAGCAAGAGCCTCTGGTGCTTCGGTTCCATCCGCATGTTCCTCGAGCACCATGGCGAGTTCGACGCCGCGTGCTGGCGACTGGCACAAGACATCGTGTGGGAGAAGCACAACGGAAGCGGCTTCCAAACGGACCGGTTCAAACGCGTCCATGAACACGCGCTCCACTGGTATCGGGGCGAGTGGCGCGACCAGCACCTGGACGTTCCCCGCATCGCCTCAGCCGACCCTAGCGACCTGCGCACCCGCAAGCCGCGTGTCAGCAACGCCCCACACATGGGGGCGATCACCTCCACCGAGCACACCCGCCGGGACGGCACCCGGTTGATGCGGTCGGTCATTCAGGTGAAGTCGATGAAGGGAAAGGCCCTGCACCCCACCGAGAAGCCGCTGGGGATCTTGGAGCCGCTACTCCGGTATTCCTGCCCGCTTGGCGGTCTCGTTGTCGATCCGTTCGCCGGGTCCGCCTCCACGTTGGTCGCTGCTCGCCTGTCGGGCCGTCGCGCGATCGGCGTGGAGGGCTGGGAGCCCTACGCCGAGAAGGCCGCTCTCCGCCTGTCTCAAGCCCCTTTGGACCTGTTCTCGGAGGTCTCCGATGCCTAACCCGACGATCTTGGTTCCCTCCCGGAGAGGAGCAGACCATGGCGAGTAGCCGTATGAAGCTTGCCCGCCCACGCCCGAGCTGGGCGTGGCAGGACGACAGCGCGTGCAGGGGCGAGGACCTTGTCCTGTTCTTCGGCCCCGACGGCGAACGCCAGCCTGAACGTGACGTGCGAGAGCGCAAGGCCAAGGCGGTCTGCTCCCAGTGCCCGGTCCGCGCTGCTTGCTTGGACTACGCGCTGTCCCGCAACGAGAAGACAGGTCTTTGGGGAGGACTCTCTGAGGACGAGCGGGCATCTGAGCGGCGCCGGCGGATGCGCCGCGGCGCCTCGCTGGCGGAGGTTTCCGTCCTTCCCGGGTTCAAGCGGTGCCGCGCCTGCCGTGAGACCAAGTCCGTGAAGGAGTTCAGCCGCAACGCCAAGCACTTCGACGGGCTGAGCATGCGGTGCCGTGCGTGCATCCAGAAGTCACGCAAGCCGACGTGGGCGCGATCGGATGAGCAAGAGCTGGAGGCGTCATGAGGACGTCACCTCGCAAAAGCCGCAATGGATCTGCCGCCAAACCTGATGAACAGAGCGGTAGGACCGTTTGGTCCTGCTTTCGCCTGCTCACTCAGGAGTCCCCATGGCCGTAAGCAAGCGCCTCCGTGCCGAGATCTTCCGCCGCGACAACCACACTTGTCAGAGTTGCGGGGCTACGGCCCCAGACGTGAAGCTCGAGCCCGACCACGTCATTCCCGTGACGCTAGGCGGCTCCGACGACCCGTCCAACCTGCAGACCCTCTGCGAGAGCTGCAACGCGGGCAAGTCGGCCACGCCGCCCGACGCGGCTGTTGTGGCACAGGTCTCCGAGCAGGCACTTCGATGGGTGGCGGCTCAATCGCAGGCCGCCAAGACGATGCTCGCAGACCTGCAGACTGTCAAAGCGAGGCGCAAGCGGTTCCGCGAGGAGTGGAACCTGTGGACCTGTGGCGACGAACACCGGCAATTCGACCTTCCGCCTGCGTGGGAGGACAGCGTAGACCGCCTGTTCGCGGCTGGTGTGCCTGAGGAAATTCTCTATGAGTGCATGGCCGCCGCCATGCGCAGCGACATGGTCAAGGCGGAAAACAAGTTCCGCTACATGGCGGGCGCCGCCTGGAAACGGGTCGAGGCTCTTCAAGAGCACACGTACGGACTGCTGGGGACTTCCGCGCCACAAGGGGGCCAGGATGCCCCGGACCAGAGCTGTGATGTCCGGTGGGCGCTCACGTACCTCTTGAAGGCCGAGCCGGACAACACGTACGAGCACTACAGGGTCATCGCGACGGAATATCTCGACGTCATGCATCAGGAGTATTCCGAGGACCACGTGTTGGTTCACATGGCGCTCTTCCTCGTTCAGACGCGCGAGGCCGAGGCGTATCTGGCATCGCTTGATTCAGAGGAAGCCGCGGAGTGGACACGGGTCGCCAGGGCTGCGTACAGCCGCACCTGTCCGCCAGAAAAGAAGATCGTGCTTGCGGCCGGCGGGTGGGCTAAGGCGTGGAAAGAGCATCGGGTTGTCCAGCCCGGTATGTGCAGCTCGGCGGGTGACCACGGCGCGTCCTGTCCACGGCGCCGAAGCTTCGAGGTGACCTACGAGAACTGTCCTGGCTGTACGGAGAAGGGCCACGCCTGTGCGGGCGGTCATCCCCTCTGTGAAGAGCACATGGAACTGCTTCTCGCGGGCGATCTTCGCAGCCTGCGGAACGGTGAACTCCTTGTGGCCAGCGACTTCTCCCCAATGGAGGGCTAATGGCTCAAAGACCTACGCGCTTCTCCTCGTCCTTCTAATCCCCGCTCCAAGGAAAGGCACGCTCTCGTGGCACGAATCCGCAGCATCAAGCCGGAGTTCTGGTCGGACCGGTCGATGGCCCGTGTCTCCCGTGATGCTCGGCTGCTCTATATCGCGCTGTGGAACCAGGCCGACGAGCACGGCCGGCTTCATGGCGATGCTCGCTGGATAAAAGGGCATTGCCTGCCGTACGAGGATGACCTCGATTTGGCGGATATCGACCGCCTGCTTGATGAGTTGGCCAAGGCGGGCAAGGTCCAGCGGTACATCACGGAGGAGGACCCTTACGTCTTCCTGCCGAACTTGAGCAAGCATCAGCGTCTCGAAGCTGGCAAGGTGCCAAGCCGTCTCCCGGACCCGCCCGAGCCGGACGACGATCCGTCTGCGCGCGGCGCGGACAAGTCTGCGCGAGACTCGGATATCCACAACGGTGGAGAACTCGATTCTGATGCATCGAAGCACGTCAGACCTAGTGCGCAGATCGGCGCGGACAAGTCTGCGCGAGACTCGGACGAATCGGAGCCGATTGTCGCTCTGCATGTAGCAGGTAGCAGGTTGCATGCAGCAGGCAGCAGCGACGCGCGTGCCCGCGCACGCGAAGAGCCGCCGCCGCTGCCGCATGAACTTTCAGAACCCGTCCGCCGCCTTCGGCGTCAACTCGAAGACGCCCGGCTCCTCGTCCGCTGGGACAAGCTCGACAGCGATCAGGTTGCTGAGATCACCGTCCTCGTGGAAATCCACGGCATGGAGCGCCTGGTCAAGGCGGCTCTGGCGGCGTACCAGCCCAACCGGCCGCCCGCATTCGCTCAGGCATGGCTCGCTACGTGGCGGGCCTTGCCATCTCCGACCGAGCGCCTCCGTGTGGTCGCGGATACCTGCTCGGCTCATTTCCTTCCGACGCCGTGCCGTGGCTGCGCGGCGGATGTTCTGGCAGGTGAAGCGTGACCAGCACCGATTTGGACCAGGCCACCCGCGAGGCGGTGGCCGCCCTCGTACACCGGATCCGGGAGCGCGACTTCGCCTCGGAGGAGGACAAGCCCGACGCGGAGCCGTTCGCGCTGGAGTTCGTGATGGCGATGAGGTTCCGCGGCTGGCGCCCGACGCCGGCGCAGGCCGCGGTGTCGTGGCCTCCGCCCGTGGGCCGCGGCGCCGACCCGGCCAAGCACGCCGACGCGCTGGCCGAAGCCCGTATCGACTGCGCCAACGCCGCGGCCAAGTTGCGGTCCGACGAGAGCGAGAGGACTCCATGAGCGCCGACCTAGACGAGCTCGTCGACCAGATGCTTGGCCCGGCCACCCGGCTGGTGTGCGCGGTTCAGGACTTCGACCCCGAGGAGTCCCACGCGATCCTCGAACCGCTCGACGCGGTCGAGCTTCGCAGCTTGGCTGTGGCTTTGGCCGCGCTGGTTCCGGACGACATGGCCCTTGAGGTGCTGCTCGCCTGGTCCCGCAACGAGGGGCCGATATCGCCGCGAAAGGCGCGCGTGAACCGCCGGCGGCTTGAGTCCGAGGTTGCCGAGCACGAGCAGCGCAAGCGGAGCGCCGCTTGACCCGGCTCTCCGACCCGATCGGGGAGGAGCCGGCGCTCCTCCCAGGACCCGACACGAGCGGGGAGCGCGGATGAATCGGACACATCGTCCACAACCTGTGCAAATAGCTGTGGACGGGGGCGCATGAGTTGTTCACCGGACAGACATGACAACGACCCGAAGGAGAACCGTAATGGCTGACACCAAGATCGACACCCGCATCCCATGCGGCAACGAGGACCACGAGGAGCGCACGCCTGCCGTCGCTCGGCTGTCGTGGCCGGACGGCCGGTTCCGCCCGACGACGGCCTGCCGGGAGGACCTGGAGGACACGTTCTTGGAGGCAATCGATGAGCGGCTGACGCTGCTGATCGAGCCGATCAAGCCCGAAGGCGAGCGCAAGGGCTCGAAGGACTACACCGAGGCGATCCGCGAAGTGGAGAGGGCTTACCGCAACTCCTACTCGGAGCCGGTGCGGGCGATCCTCCTGGAGGCGCAGGACATGCCGGGCTACGACATGCTGCCCGACACGCTGGAGGAGCGGCAGCAACTCCCGGCCCGCTTCCACGTCCCCAGGTGGGACGGCGTGGGAGAGCCGAACCTGTGGCTGTGTGCGGTCTGCTGGGACGAGGGCACCGTGACGCAGTGGCCGTGCAAGGCCGCTTCGGAGCACGGGGGCGAGGTGTTCGCCCGATGAGCGACAAGACGGGCATCTCCTGGAGCGATGCCACGTGGAACCCGATCATCGGCTGCACGAAGGTCAGCCCCGGCTGCGATCACTGCTACCCGATCCCGCTGTCCCGCATCCGGGAGAAGAACCCCAACCCGAAGGTGGCCGCCGCGTTCGCTGGGGTCGTCGAGCAGACCGAGAGCGGGCTGGACTGGACTGGTCGCGTCAACCTTCTGCCGGAGCGTCTGGACCAGCCGTTGCGGTGGCGCAAGCCGCGCCGCGTCTTCGTCAACAGCCTCGCCGATCTCTTCCATGAGGCCGTGCCAGACCAGTTCATCGCCAAGGTGTTCGCGGTCATGGCGCTGGCTCCGCAGCATTCCTTCCAGGTCCTCAGCAAGCGGCATGCCCGGATGCGCAGCCTCCTGGCCAACCCCGAGTTCCCTCACGCGGTGGCGCGGGCAATGGACGCCGTGCAGGTCGATCTGGAGCACGACCCTGCGGAGTTGTGGAAACCCATCCCGGGCTTAGAGGGGTACGAGGCGTCCTCTCACGGGCGCGTGCGGGGCGAGACCGGTTTATTGGCAACCTGCATAAATCCACGGTCCGGACGGGAGACAGTGACGCTGTGGAACCGAGGAGAGCCGAAGACCCTTACGGTTCACCGCCTGGTTCTCACGGCTCACTCTGCTGATGACCAGCCAGGCGCAGAAGTGTGTCACCGCAACGGAGACAAGCGAGACAACAGACTCGCCAACCTCCGGTGGGGAACCCGGTCGGAGAACCAGCGGGAGAAGGTCCGACACGGATCACGAGGAGGTCCCCAGAAACTCACGCCCGCAGAGGTCGAGGAGATCCGGGCGGCACGTCGAACCGGGCTCACTCAGCAGGCGCTAGCAGACCGGTTCGGCATTTCCAGGTCCCTCGTGAGCCTGATCGAGAGCGGCCGGGTTTGGAGCGGCCCCGACATCCCATGGCCGCTCCCGAACGTCTGGATCGGCGTATCTTGCGAGAACCAGCAGTGGGCGGACATCCGAATCCCGGCACTCTTGGAGACGCCCGCTGCCGTCCGGTGGATCTCCGCTGAGCCTCTACTTGGACCTATCATCCTGCGCGATGACTGGCTCGGCGCTGACCCGTACCGGCGTGACGAGCCGTCGCTCAACTGGGTCGTGGCCGGGGGTGAGTCCGGACCTGGAGCGCGGCCGATGCACCCGAAATGGGTCAAGGACCTGCGCGACCAATGCCAGCAGGCAGGCGTCGCCTATCACTTCAAACAGTGGGGCGAGTGGCGTCCACAGCCCCGCTACTCGACCGACGACCGCCATCACCTGGTGATGCTGAACGGCATGGACCGGGGCACGCCGTGGCCCGGGTGGGGACTCGACCAGCCCGAGGCAGAGGTGATGGAGCGCGTCGGTAAGAAGCGCGCCGGCCGCGAGCTGGATGGGCGGACTTGGGACGAGTTCCCGCAGGAGGTGGCCGTCCATGGCTGACACCAAGACAGAGAAGACCGTCGCCTCCGAGCTCCTCACCGCCGCCACTCGGCTCCGCTGCACCACCCACTCTTTCCCGCGCAACGCGATCAGCGAGAGTCCCTGCGAGCGCTGCGGCATCTCGGCCCACAACGCGTGGATCACCGTCGTCAATCCAGCCCTGGCTGAGCCTCTCGCCTCCTGGCTGGAGTCCTGGGACGGGGTCGAACTCCGCGAGGACGGCCCGCTACCGGCTGATTTCGAGTTCGCCCTGAGGATCGCCCGGGTCTTGAACGGGACCACCTCGTGAGCGGCCCGTGGCGTAAGTCGACCTTCTGCAACGGCGCTGACGCCTGCGTCCTGGTGGCGCACGTCGATGGCCTGGTGATGGTGCGGGACTCCAAAGAGCAGGACGGCCCGGTGCTCAAGGTGACGGCCGAGGACTGGCAGGCGTTCGTTGAGGCGATCGCGTTCCGTTCGCGCGGCGACGTCGGCCCGCTCCGGCTCTCTCGCGAAGGCGACAACGTGTGGGCGATGACCTACCAGGACTCGCCTGGGGCGCTGCTGTTCGGGGACTCGGAGGTCGCGGCGTTCGTCGCTGGCGTCAAGGACGGCGAGTTCGACTTGGCCGCGCTCGCATCCGGGTCGCTCGGTTCGGACGGGGATGACCGCAGCGGGCCCCACAATGCGCCTACGGCTGGCGTTGGGGTCAAGAACGGGTAATGCCTAGGGCGGCCCGCCGGTCGGGTCTCAGGGGCCTCTACAGCCTCGCGGGTCGCTCACCAGTCCGAGAAAGATCACAGATCAAGCTCGTCAAGATCGATATTCGACTTAGAAAGGGAACGCCATGGGCGTCAGCATGTACCCCGGTAGGGCCTCGTGGAGCTACTCCGGGTTCGGTTCCTTCAGGGATCGGCTCGCGCAAGCCGAGGGCTTCGACCTGCGTGAGATGGCAGGCTTCGCGCCGTTCGATGCACCCGAGGACTGGACGGGCAAGCCCTGGGACACCGTGCACACCACGCTGGAGCCGCTACTCAACCACTCCGACTGTGACGGCTACCTCGACGCCTACGAGTGCGAGCAAGTCATCCCGCGCCTACGCCAGATCATCGCGACCTGGCCGGAGTCCGACTACGACCGGCAGCACGGCGAGGCCCTGATTAAAGGCATGGAGCACTGCGTAGAGCACGGCTGCTCCATGCGGTTCGCGTAGTGGAGTCCGGGTGAACGGCTACTCGCCGGCGGGCTGCTGCACCTCCCGGCCGACAGTGGGCGGACGCAGGCGTTCGACACCCTCAGCGCGAGCGATGCGGCGGAACACCTCGTCGGTGAGCCCGGTCAGCTTGGCGAGTTGGCCGACGCTGGCGCCCTCCTTCAGTGCGTGGGCGGCCAAATCCTTGACCTCGGGCAGCAATGCCTTCTGTGCCTCGTAATGGCGCTTGAAGCGGGCGAAGGTCTGCGCCTCGCGGTCGTCGGGAGTGTAGTCGCTCTTGCTCATGGCACCCATGGTCGCATACATGGTGGCCACCGTGAAGGCCACCATGTTGGGCTCACGGAAGAATCATGAAGAACAACACGTTGGCCTATTGACGGCCAACGCATAGGCCAATAGATTGGGTTCATCAGCAAGAGCGAGACACAGGGAGAACGAGATGACCGCCACCGAGATCGCCACCCTCACCGACGAGGCCCGCGCGCAGCTCCGCAAGACCCAGCAGCGTGTCGGCGCTCCCTGCGCCCACACCAGCTACACGGCGTGCCGCTGCGCCGACGGGCTGCGCGAGGACATCGCGTACTGGGAGTCGCGTCTCGACGCGTTGGCGGCTTGCTGACCTTCTCGGCCCCGGGTTACCCGGGGCCATCACCCAGTCCGACCAGCAGTCACCCGGTGTGCGAGACCCGGGACGGACACAAGATCACAGCCCTTCAACGAAGGAGATACACGTGACCATGACCGCCACCCGTAGCAGCCTGACCGGCCACACCCTCACCGTCGAGCGGATCCTCGACGTCCCCGAACTGGAGGGCACCCGGCTCCGCGAGCGCGCCGAGTCCAACACGTTCGACGCCCCCGTCTGGGTGTTCGTGGAGCGCCGCGACGGCGCGTTCGTCTGCGACCACGGCACCAACGACCGCCGCGACCTGAACCCGAACAACCACGTGTGGGACAACGCCCGATTCCTCGCCGAGCGCCTGTCGGGGCGGGCGGGCGAGCATGAGGACCTGCGCTACGTCGGCCCTGGCCGTGACGGCGACTGGCAGGCCGCCTACGTCCGCGAGGGCTGGCACGTCCGCCTCACCCCGCGCGGCGAGTGGCTGCGCGTCGTCGAGGTCGTCCAGCACGTCAACCTGGCGACGCTGCGCCGCACCGGCCAGGTCCGCTACCGGACCGTGACCCTCGTGCTGGAGGACGGCAGGACCGTCGTCCGCAAGAACGCCGCCTACCTGACCGCCCGCCCCACCTGCCGCTGACCTTCCTCCGTCCCCGGGAGAGACACCTCCCGGGGCATCCCAACCCCCTCGACGACCAAGGAGCCCAGCGTGACCCTCACCACCGACGTCTACGTGTTAGACGAGATCGCGCACAAGGACGTGTTCCTCAAGTGCAACCAACTCGTTGGCGCGACGGAGGCGACCCGCTTCCGCGACGAGCAGCTCACCTCCTGGCGTAAGGGCGCCCGCACCCCGGACCCCGGCAAGCCGTGGAACATCGGCAACCAGGTCGATCAGGGCCTGTGTGCCCTGCTGGACATCTACTACCGGCCAGGTGGGCCACTCAGAGCCGAGGACAACGGCTGTGAGTGGTACTGCGACTCGGGCTGCGACAACGGCGAGCACGAGAACCCTGCCTGCTGGCTGGAAGTGTCGTTCGACACGGCGTACGGCTACCGGGATGAGCAGGGTCGACGCTGTGGCGACCTGCACGCGTCTCTCGTGGCCGACCTTGGTCGTTGGCTCGACGAGCGTGGCGTGCGCTGGCTCTGGTATGCCGACACCTTGGCGGAGGTCTACTCCGGGTACGAGCCGCTGACCCGCCTGTGTACGGCTGGGGCTGAGGCTGCTGACTGGTTCCGCACGAGCGTGCTGCCTGCGATCGAGGCCCACGCCCACACCTGATCTTGTGGTCCGGTCTTCCCTGCCGGGCCACCCACCTACCCCCTGAACGGAGAACCGAGATGAGCGACGGAGAGACGATCCAACTCAAGGTCGACCTGAGCATCGGCCTCGCCAACGCCAAGCAGGAAGACGTCATCGACAGCGGCATCCTCAAAGCCGACTGGGATGCCATGACCGCCGAAAAGCGCGACGAAGCCGCCCGCGAGGTCTGGGAGGAGTGGGCCTGGGAGTACATCGAAGGCGGCTGGGACGTCGTCGAAGAGTGACCCGCGCCCGGCCCTCTTCCTCCCGGTACTGGCCGGGACACCGCTTCGGAAGCAGGAGAGGGCGCTACCCAAGACCCCATCAACGACAAGGACCCGACATGGACTTGACCACCATGAAGACCGGCGCGCTCATCCTGGCGATAGACGGCCATGACGAGACCGTCTGCGACTGCGAGCACTGCGCCGAGTGGAACCGGCGACGCTCGCTCGACTCCGAGGAGGGCTGACATGGACAAGCCGCCCACGAACAAGTGGCGGGTCTATGTGGGCCGCGTAGCCCCGGACCTACACAAGGGCTTCCGTAGCCAGAACAAGGCGTACGAGTACGTCCGGGAGCGGATCTCGCTCGGCCACCGGATCACCGTGCAGTGCTGGGAGAACGGACACTGGCGACTGTTCGAAGTGCTCAACGAGGAGCAGGCCGCATCCCCAGACTCCGCCGAGGAGGACTAGCGATGGCCTCGATCAAGGTCCGCTTAGCCGTCCGGGATGTGTTCCTCGCACGTCTCGCCGAGGTCGGCAAGCACCGTGACGAACGCTGGGACGAGGTGCCTGGCCTGTACGGCCCCGAGCCCGGCTGGGTCATCTACGAGGCGGAGCAGATGTTGGCGCTCGTCAACGAGATCCGCTCTGGGGACGGTCTGCCACTGGCGACTCTGGAGCAGGTCCTGCGGATTGAACGCTCAGCGTCTGGCCACTCTGACTACCCCGACAAGTACGCCCTACGCTGCGCCTTCCTGGCGCTCGGAGAGGAGGACTGACCCATGGCTGACATCGACCGCGAGCAGATCGGATGGCAGTTACGTGCCGTCCGCCTGATCGAGAAGCTCCTCCTAGCCCAACTCAAAGACGCCTCCCTGCCGGTGCTGCGGTGGACGCTGGACTCGGCAGGGTGCGGCATCGTCGCCGAACCTGGAGCAACCGGCAGGGACGCCCGCGAGCATGCGGTACGAGCGTGGGCCGACCACCTGAACCTGCCCGTCAAGGAGGGCCGGCCAGCCGAAGGCGTCACCAATCTGGTAGCTCACGGCCCTGTGGGAGACGTGTACCGGGTCGTCATCCACACCACCCTGTACGACGACGAGGAGGAGGGCGAGCGTGGCTAAGATCCCGGCGCAGGCTGTGCAAGCAGCGGCCGAGGCGCTCGCGGCGCACTTCAATCCAACCTGCGCGAAGTCGTGGGAGGCGGAGACCCGGGCTGATTTGGCCGAGTCTTGGGAGACGGAAGCCCGCGTCGCACTGATGGCCGCGCTGCCGCACCTCCAGCCCGTCCGCAAGCCGCGCATGGCCTGTCCCGTCTGCCGTAAGGACGTAGTCCGCCGCGACGACGGCAAGCCGATCACCCACTACGCGAAGAACAACAACCCGAAGTTCACCTGCAAGGGCGACATGTTCAGCCACTGCCGAGGAGGGTGCAGATGCGCGAAGCACCGCTGATCTCAGAGAAGACACAGAACCCGACGACGTACATCCATTTCATCCTCGCCTGCGCTGTCCCTGACCCGTCGAGGCATGACGGTATCTGCGGGGAGTTCATCGAGTCCGAAGATTGCGTCTATCACGGAACGAGCGCAGCCGATGCCTGACCCCATCCCGGCAGAAGCCGCCCCGCTCACCTGCCAGTGGTGCCGCAACAGGCCTGCCGCTCAACTGATCGTCGTCGATTGGTCAGCAATCGGGCGGCACACCTCGCTCGTCTGTGACCCGTGCGGAGATGAGCGTGTGCCCGGCACGCGCCAGATCGATGCGATGGTGTGGCGCTACCGCCTCGCTCCGATCAAGGAGTCCGCCGATGCCTGACCTTCCCGAGGAAGCCGTACAAGCCGCAGCCGACGACTTGGAGGAGGCGTTCAAGAACACCCCGTACCGGTTCTGGACGTGCATCAACAAGACGCACAAGTACGTCACCTGGACTGGCGACGTAGCGTCCTGCGACACATGCGGGCTCACGTCGGAGATGACCGGAAAGCGGGATGTGCTGGTCCGTGCCGACGAACGCCGCAAGACCGCCGAGGAGATCGCCGCCGCGATCGAGGCTCGCCGCTGCCCTATGGACCGGAAGTTCTGCACCGACTGCGTGTGCCGTCCTGAGGACGCTGCTCTCGCCCGCCAGCTAGGAGAAGCCCGTGCCTGACTACGAGTCCGCTATGAGGAGGCTCGCCAAACTCTGCCAAGCGAACCCGTACCACCGGGTGTACGAGTGGCGGCAGATCCTCGACAAGATCTGGCGGGAAGGGTTCGACGCCGGATACACCGCAGGCCGCAGGGACGCGGAGATCTCCGAGCAGATGGCCGAGCAGGAGAAGGACCTCGCGGCGCCGCCCGAGGAGGTCGCCGATGCTGAGCGGACCCGGATCGCCGCCGTCTTCGGCGACATGGTGGTCATCCGTGAGCAGAGGAGACGCTTCGAGGACCGCCACGCGCAACACCTGAGCAACGGCGTCACGGTCCACGGCCTGCTGTCTGCCGTCGTTGACGAGATCAAGGGGATGGCCCGTGACTCCCGCTGAGGTGCTCGCCAAGGCTCGTCTAGCCGCTCACGAGTCCCGATGGGGTGAGGGATCGGGCAGCTTGGACACGTTCCGGGAGCAGGCCGCCCGGGATGTCGCTGCTCTCGCCGAACAGGGACAGGTCATCGTCTCAGCTGAGGACGTGCAGCTTCTGGAACGGGACGTACGCCGCCTCCTGTCCATCAATCGACGCTTGGAGGTGCGCCTGGCCTCGGCGCGCAACCTGTGCGCTCGGTCCCCGCTCTGCGTCCCCGCCGCCCTTCCCGAGGAGACCACCGATGAGCACTGAGCCCGCCGCCGTTTACATCGCTGAAGTGATCTGGTTCAGCGAGAACCCTGTAGATGGACGCAAGCGCATCGCAGTGGGTGCCAGCCTAGAAGCGGCCCTGAACGCCCTCCGTAGCGACGACATCCATGGTGGCGACCTGGTTGCCACGGAGACCACGAGCGCTCTCGGCACCGACGACGCGCGCACCTGGGCGGTGCACGAGCGAGGCGAAGAGCCTTCCGACGAGGGCTGCCTGTGGATCACCAGCGAGCAGGTGCGCCATGCCGGATGACCTCCGCCACTACTACACCTTCGAGGGCTCTCACTGCGGCACCTGCTGCATGCCTCGCAGTACGCCTGTTACGGAATGCGATGAGCACGACGCGCTGGCCTCAGCGACTGCCGAGCGCGACCGCGAGCAGCAGCGTCTCGCCTACAACGCCGCCAACGCCATGGCAGGCGTCCACAAGCTCCACGCCGACCGGCTGAAGGCCGAGCTGGAGCACGCGAAAGGCGCCCTCGCAGGCGACAGCGAGGCCATGGCAGCGTTCATGGCCGACCACGCCAAGGTGGTGGAACGCCTCCGCGAACGGAACAGCATGTCCCAGCGAGCGGTCGATAGGGCAGAAGCGGCTATAGATCGGGTCCACGCCCTAGCGGAGCGCTTGGGCCGTGAACCGCACCCCACCCACGACCACCTCTGTCCTGACGACCTTCGCCGGGAGCTCCTCGCCGCTCTCGACGACTCCCAGGAGGCCGACCGTGGATGAGGGAATCCTCGTCATCGACCTCGACGCCCATTTCGCCGGCTACGAGAGCGTCAATGAGTGGTATTTCGGCGAGCGAGACGATCACATCTACAGGACATGCCCCGCATTGACCCGGTCCCGGCCGCCGATCAATCGCGGGCAGGGCAGGCTGTACCCGGAGGCTGGCGATGTGTGCGGCTGGTGCGTCCGAGTGTGGAGAGCGCGCAAGGCCAAGAGCGACTCCCAGAGCCCTACCTTGGAGCCTGAGGTGTCAGCCCTATCAGAGCAGGAGACAGGGTGAGAGCGTTCGTCAAGGACTATGCCTGGGGTGAGCCGTACCACATCAATGTCGAAGGTGAAGCGGACTTCCACATCGAAGCGGACCAGGCGGTCTATGATCTGCCGCCTGCCCTGGTGGAGCGGTTCCGGGCAGCGCAACGTGAGATGCGAGCTGCCGCCGATGCGATCACCGCCCATCTGAAGCGGACAGGACAGCCCAAGCCGTGGGGAATGCCTGAGGACGACTGGGCAGCCCTACCCCAGGAGGAGACGCAGTGATCACTGTCGAGTTGAGGCTGAAGGACGACGACGACGGCAGCCAGACCCTGAACCACGCTCCCATCAAGTCCTCCAAGGAGACCGAGGTGGAAGTCGTCGTCTCAGGAGGCGACAGGGACGCGTTCCTGGCCCTGTGCGGGCAGGTGTGGGACCGGCATCACAACCAGATGTGACAGCATGTGATCGGACGAACAGGCGATATCACGCGTTGTGCACGTACCCGCTCGTGGCCGACGTCCATAATGTCCTGAAACGCGAAGAGCGGCCCTCCACCGTCCATGGAGGACCGCCCCGGAATCCAACCCTCGACCCGTCACTGGTCTCCCACAGCGTACGACTCTCGGGGGAGACACCGTGCCCATCAGCTCCGACTCGTGCAATGGTCCCTGCAACACAGGCGCGAGGCGCGCTATCGCCGCCTATGAGCAGGCACTGGACGCCCACATCATCGAAGTGGACGCCTGGATCGCCGCCGGCCAGCAGGGCGAATGCCCGCCCGCTCCCGCAGAACCGGTCATCGAGAGCATTCCGGGAGACCCGTTGTGGTGCTCCCGCTGTAAGTCCCTGGTCCGGGCGGCACTCTTGGACCTCGACGTCCTCGCTTCCGAACTCGCAGCTCGGGCCGACGGCCACCGCGGGGTGGTTGCGGAAGGGCGTGTGAGCGGCTCCAAGGGGGCGCCGAGCCCTTCCCCTATCGGTGACGCCCTCGACAAGTTGTACGGGTTCCTATCCGATCTGGAGGACGAGTGGCGGCAAACCTGCGGGTACGCGCAGCGCGTCAACCGCACCCACCGCGGCGCCCACCCGAGATCCCGCACGATCGGCTGGCTGTCGGAGCATCTGGGCAACCTGCTCGCCGATGACGACCACATCAAGTCCGGGCTGGACATCCTCCGCTGGGAGATCGTCCTCCGCGCGCTGGCGGACGAGGAGCCGATCGGCAGCGTGTCCCCGATCCGCTGCCCACGCTGCGCCATCTACAAGCAGGTGATGCGCGAGCAGGAACACCACTGGGCGTGCAAAGCGTGCGGCAGGCTCATCCCGGACTGGGAGGAGCGGGAACTTCGAGACAAGCAAGGGCGCGAACTGGATCTCGTGGAGGCGTCCTGACATGGAACAATGGACGCACTGTGATTTCGTCTCCTCCCCGTCCAACAGTGGCCGGACACGTGACCCAATGCCCCGGCGGCAACGCCAAAGTAATCCCGTACTTCCTCCCGCTGGACGTGGCCAAGGAATCGATGACCATGACCGTGCAGGAATGGCTACGGCTCACCGTCGATGAGGAACGCGCATCATCATGAAGAAGATTCCTGGTGGGGGTCCAACGGAATCCAAGCCGCTCACCAGGGCAGAGATCAATCGTCGCTACCGGGAGCGCCACAAGGAGCGTTTGTGCGAACCGGAACGTCTGCGCGTCCGGGCTTACTACGAGGCGAACCGCGAGGTCCTTCTCGCTCGCGCCAAGGAACGCTATGCGAGCAATCCGGAGCGAGGCAGGGAGCGCGCACGGCGGGACTACCAGCGGCTGCGCCAAGAGATGTTCGTGGCCTACGGGGATCGCTGTGCTTGTTGCGGCGAGTCCGAGCAAGAGTTCTTGTGTCTTGACCATGTGGGCGGCGGCGGCAACGCCGATCGGGCGAGGACGGGTGGCAAAAACTCCGGCGTGCTGCGCCGCTTGAGCAAGGAGGGGTGGCCGCAGGAGGGATATCGCGTTCTGTGCGCCAACTGCAATACCGCGACCATGCGCGGGCGTGTGTGTCCACATCAGAAGGAGAGTGATGGCGATGCGTAAGGTGCCCACCATCTTCGTCCGGGACTGGAACAGCAACCCGAAGTACGTCACCGAAGAGCCGAACCCCGAATGCGCCTGGGTGTTCGCGGGGGAGGGCGTCCCGACGGTCAAGTGGGACGGCACCTGCGTAAAGCTCGACGAAGCAGGCCGCTGGTGGGCGCGCCGAGAGGTGAAGTCCGGCAAGGCTGATCCTCCTGACTTCGTGCTCATCGAGGAGGACCTGGAGACGGGCAAGCGGATGGGCTGGGAACCGGTCGAGCGGTCCGGGTTCGCCAAGTACCACGCCGAAGCGCTCCAGACGACGTTGCGACCGGGCACGTACGAGCTGCTGGGCCCGAAGATCAACGGCAACCCGGACGGGTTCGAGGCGCACGTCCTGATGGAGCACGGCTGGGCGCCGCTCCGCATCCGCGAGGACGTCAAGTCCGCGCCGCGCGACTACGACGGGCTGCGGGAGTGGCTGCATGCCCGGCCGTACGAGGGCATCGTCTGGCACGGGCCGGATGGACGCATGGCCAAGATCAAAGCTCGGGACTTCCCTCAGGAGACGTCGTGATCACCCGCACAGTCAAAGCCGAAGCAGCCGACCCCAAGCACGGCATGACTCTGGACGAACTCGCCGCCTACGTGGAGGAAGCCCGCTGCGCCGAAGTGCCAGGCGGAGCACACATCCACGTGCGGGTGAACGTGCGAGGCGGCATCAAGAGGGTGGAGACCAAGCCGTAGGCCGTAACTGTCGGCTGCCCGTGACACGATCCGGGCGCGTCGAATTGGCTTTCGGGCCTCTGACCTGTTATAAATCGAGTTGATCGTGCACCATCAGGCCCTCAGGCGGACGCCCGGGGGCTTTCTGCTTGTCTGGGGGTGGCCGAAGTGCAGGCCGCTTACGACCCGGTCACCATCGCTGTGGCAGCCGAACGACTGGAAGTACCACAGCCCACACTCAGGGTGTGGGCATCACGCCACAACGCCCGCAAGCTGGCCAGAACCGGCAAAACGGTCTGGTACGACTACAACGACCTGGCCACGATCGAGGCGCACCTCCATCTGGGCAAGCGGGTCCCCATCACACCCGAGCTGAGAGACGCCTACCGCGCCCAGCTCCGCGCCGCCGCATAGCGGCCCACGAACGCTCTCTGGTGCCGGTGGAGAGCCGGGCTCCGCTGCTTCCGCCCCCGTGGATGCCGAGTGGAGCCCACCGGGTGGCGGTCTGTTCTGCTCTCGCGTGATCTGAGGGGGTCCGCGAGACCTCGGGGTCCAGACCGCCACCCCCCTTGCTCCGGGCGGATGGTTTCAGCCGCACGCCGCAACGCTTGCCATCCGCCCAGTACTACACGTGACGGCTCCATCCGTACATTCTCGCGACGCGCACACGCTTTGTCCGCTGAGACGCTCTCCCGGAGGTCAGCATGACGCTTCGCGTCTCGAACGCCGCCCGGTCCGCCGCTGCGGACGCGGTTCGTCTCCTCATTGATGCGGGAGCAGGAGCTGGGAAAATCCGCGTCTACAACGGTTCTCAACCCGCTGGCCCGGACACGGCTCTGTCCGGTCAGACCCTGCTCGCCGAGTTCACCCTCGCGGACCCCAGCTTTGGCGCAGCCAGCAACGGCGTGACGACGCTACTGGGCACACCCCGGACGACGACCGGTGTCGCAGCAGGTACCGCCTCATGGTTCCGGGCGCTCGACAGCAACAACGTGGCCATACTGGACGGCGCGGTCAGCACCTCGAGTGCGGAGTTGAATCTCAACACGACCACGATCTCGATCGGAGTCAACGTCGAGATCACGGCTGGCACCATCACCATGCCGGCATAACCCATGGCCACTCCCATCGTCCGTGAGGTCCTGCAGAACTCTGTCGGCGGCGGCCCTGTGACCGTCGTCACTGGCGTTGGCACCCAGGTCGACGACGTCCTGTGCACGATTCACGGCTGCGACTACGGCACCCTCGCCGGGATGACCACCCCGACCGGCACGTCGGGTACGTGGGCTGAGGATGCCTTCGCCGACCTGGGCGTCAACACGATCCACCTGAAACTGTGGACCAGGCCGGTCACCGTGAGCGGGCCGCAAACGGTCACTGTGCCCGACCAGGGTTTCGGCGAGGAAAACTTTCAGTTCACCTACGTTGTGGCGGGCGTGGCAGCCGTTGGTGGCATCGACGGAGCGGCAGGCGCGACGGATGGAGCGGGAACCAGCGCCACCGCGCCGTCCGTCCCCCCAACCGGCACAGATGATCTGTTGATCGCTGCCTGGTTCAGCGCCAACAATGTCGTGAACTTCTCCTTCCCCGCGGGGATGACGAACGGCCTCGAGGAGGAGACGGCCGGTTTCGTCACCCTCGCCACGGCCCGCGAGGTGTTGACCGCGAGCGGCGCGACTGGAACCCGCGTGGCCACGGCCAGCGTCTCCTGCTCGGGTTTCACCGGGGTTTCCATCGCGCTCAAAGGTGCGGCCACTGCGGCCGGCGCAGGCCCTCCACTCTCTCCGTATGCGGGCGCCCGTAGGCGTCTACTTGTCCGTTAGCGCTCGTCATTTAGGGGTTCGTCATGGCTGTGACCGTATTCGTGTACGGCAAGCTGCAGCAGAGCTTGTTCGAGGGCAGGATCAACTTCGGCACCGACACGATCAAGGCGATGCTGCTGAGCAGCTACACGGTCGGCGCCACGCAGGACACCGCCCAGTTCCTTTCGGACGTTGTGACTGGCGGCGTCGGAGTGGAGACCACCGGGTCGGGTTACACGGCTGGTGGTGCCACGTTGGCATCCAAGACGGTCACCTACACTGCGGCGAACTCCTGGTCCGTGCAGCGCGCCAACAGCACGGCTTACGCGGTCGGCGACGTGGTGCGCCCTGTGTCGGCGAACGGCTTCGTGTACCAAGCCGTGGTGGCCGGCACTAGCGGCGGCACTCTTCCGACCTACACCACCACCGTGGGCGATGACTTCACCGACGGCACCGTCACGTGGGTGTGCGCGGGCCGGGGCGCCCTGGTCGTGGACGCTGCGGATCCGTCGTGGACCACCGTCAACCCGGGAACCCTGTCCGCGTCGCACGTCCTGTTCTACAAGGACACTGGCACCCCCTCGACGTCGCCGGTGATGCTGTACTGGGATCTCGGCGGCACCCAGACCGCCAGCAACGGCGGCGCTTTCACACCGCAGCTCGACTCCACCGAGGGCCTCGTCGTCTCGTTCACGAGCTGAGCTGATGTGAGCCGCGTCCTCGTCACGCGGGTCGCCCGCCCGTCAGATGCCGAGGCGATTGCCGCACTCCTTGCGGGCCGCGGCGGGCGGCTGGTGCTGCAACCGGGCACCGGGACGTTCGGAGCGTTCCCGGACGCCACCAACACCGGGTACACGGCGTGGCCCAGCTACACCGGCAGCCTCACCACCTACAGCGGCGCCGACCCGATCCCGATTGGGCAGTCGGGCGCCACCTTCGAGGGGCTGCGGTTCGACGGTGGGGTGGCCATCGGCACCGCCGGATCCAGGCCCACGGGCGTCACCTTCCGGGGCTGCTTGTTCGAAAGCACCGCGCCGAATTTCATGAACGTCCAGGACTACGGGACCGGGACGACGTTCGAGTACTGCACGTTCCGCCCGGCTGCCGTGTCGTCGCCGCCAGTGAGTTTTGCCCAGAGCTTCCAGTTCGGGATCAACCACAGTGGTGTCGGGCTCGTCGCCCGCCGGTGCGAATTCTGGGGCTTCGGCAACGCCATTCAGTTGGACGCCTCATCGACCGCGGCGAACCCCGTGACTGTCGAGTACTGCTACATGCACGACGCGGCTGACCAGGCGAACGACACCTATCACCACGACGGCATCCTGAGCAGCAACGGCGGCCCGAACGTCAGCCACATCACGATCCGCGGTAACACGATCGTCAGCGGGGGCAACACCAACGCGATCGCGTTGCAAGTGGATCCGGGTAGCCCCGCGTATTACTCGAACATCACGGCTGTCGGGAACCTCCTGGGCGGGTTCGGGGCGACCGTCAACATCGGCGGCAACGGCACCGGCAACACCAACGTGATCTTCACGGACAACACCTTTACGACCTTGATCGAGCCACTGTTTTTCCCTCTGTACGGCTGGTCGGACGGGTCGGGCAACCTGTGGCGGCGCAACCGCTGGTACGTGCCGCCCGGCGCGGAGTACGGCAGCCCTGCCGACAGCGGCAAGTTCTGGACGCCGAGCGGCGTAAGCACCACCGACTGGACCGGCTGAAGCCCGGCGGAGCGGAGAGATAACTGTGATCCAGTTCCGGGTCTACACCGTCAGTTTCACGGCCTCCGCTCAGGGTGGGGCGGTGGACTGGTTCGAGCTGGTCGCGCCGTCCTCGTGCGGCCTGTCGATCTTCTATCTGGACATCGGCCAGTCCACGGACTACGGCGATACGCAGGACGAGGGCATCCGTTACTACATCAAGCGGGCGTCCGGCGCCTACACCAGCGGTAGTGGCGGCAACACCGGTGTGGCCCGGGTCCCGGTCCGTTCCGGGGACGTGTCTGCCACCTTCACGGCGGAGACGCTGAACACGACGCAGGCCGCCGCAGGGTCGGGCGCTCTCGCCACGGTTCACCAGTCCACGTTCAACGTCCGTGTCGGGCTGGACAAGCTGTGGACCCCGGAGACGGCGATCTCGTGCAAGGCGTCGGAGGCGCTCGTCGTGGGCATGAGTGCGGCGCCGACGGATGCGGTGACCTGGGAGGGCACCGCGTACGTAGCCGAGATCATGGGCTGATCCAATGGGCCGGGCGATCTTCCGGCGTCGCTGGCGGGATCGTCCGCGTCCTCGCCGGAGAGTCCCCACCGCCGCCGCGGCACCAACCAGCGTCACTCAGCAGGGCGGCGCGGCAGCTGTACGGCTGCGCGCGTCCGCAGGCTCGGTCTCCGTCACCGACATCCTGCCCGCCAGCAACGTCGCCGCCATCAGACTCAGGGCATCCGCCGGGGCAGTACTTGCCGTTCAGGCCTCACCCGTGTCCGGCCGCGGCGGCAGCCTCATGCTCCGTGCCGGTCTGGGCGCAGCCCAGACCGCCCTGGTTGCAGCTCACGCAGGCGAGGCAGGCTCGGTCCGCCTGCGCCCAAGCGCGGCCGACATCACCGCTGTGCAGGCATCCCCTGTGTCGGGCAGGGCAGGGGCGATCCTGCTCCGCGCGTCCACGGGGACGCTCACCGCCGTCAGGGCTGTCGCAGAGCAGGGGCCCCCCGGTTCCCTCCGCATGCGGGCTGGCTCCGGCGAGTTCACCTCCGCAGCCAACGTCACACTCACCAGCGGCGCCGGCGCACTTCGACTCCACGCGTCCGCAGGGCAGACCGAAGCCGTTCAGATCGCGGCTACGGCTGGTTCGGCCGGCTCGGTCCGTCTGCGCGCGAGCAGCGGCACCGTGTCCACCGGGGCCGTCCACGTCAGCGTCGGCACGACAGGCGTGATCGCTGTGCGGGCCGGATCTGCCGCCCTGTCCACGGTGCGGCAAGCGCCCGTCCAGGGCGCGGCGGGTGCTGTCGCGATGCGGGCGTCGACGGGTGCGGCTCAAGCTGTTCAACAGCAGACCCTCGCAGGGGCTGCTGCCGCACTACACCTGTCCGGCCAAACAGGCGCCGTGGTGCTGGGCGGCGGCTCATCCGCACCAGCGGGCGCGAGCGGGCATCTCCACATCGCAGGCGCCGCCGGCACGGTGACACCCGTCCAACACGCCTACAGCGCCGCAAGGGCGGCACTCCTGCGGTTGTCTCCCGGATCCGCGACGGTCCTGGTCGACGAAGGTGACAACGTCTACCTGATCGGCGACGCCGGCGTCCTCCGGATCACCGCAGCCTCGGCCGCGGTCACGAACGTCCAGCATCCCGCCCCAAGCGGCAGGGCCGGCAAGCTCCTGCTCGCCGGTGCGGTTGGGGGCGCTGCGGTGGTGGACGGTTCTCTCGACATCGACGGTGTCGTCTCCGCCCCCTATGTCAGGTGGCGTGTGGGCGCACCGACTCTGCGCGTGGGAGTGTGAATGGTCATCGTCCCCGCCTCCAGTAAGGAATTCCTGCACATTCCCGTCGCGGACGGCTCGGCCGGCATCCCTGGGGAGATCGCCGTGATCGCTTCCTGTAACGAGCCGGCCGAATCCGACTGGAAGACCGCTACCTGGGACAGCGGAAACTACAAGGTGCTGATCGGCCCTGCGACCAGCCTTCCGCTGACGGTCGGCACGTACACGGCGTGGGTTCGGCTGACCGCTGCTCCCGAAGTCATCGTCCGCCGCTCTGGTCCGGTCCGGGTGGGTGCCTGATGGCCATAGTGGAGCTGTACTTCGCCCCCGAAGAGCCGTCATTCCTGCCCGCCGCCGGATACCCCCAATACCTCAACACTCCCGGCTCCACGTTCGGGCTGACCGGACTCGCCTACGACGGTGTAGGCGCAAGCGTCGAAGAGGCCGCCTGGAAGTTCAACCCGGCCAAATACGGGTCAGGCGCGATCACCGTCGACATCATCTGGTACGGGCTCGGCGCCACCAGCGGCGCCGTCGTCTGGGGAGCCGGACTCGCCGCGATCACCCCGAACACCGACACACAGGATCCGACCACGAAAACGTTCGCGGCCAGCGGGAGCGTCACCACCTCGCACCTGGGCACGACGGCGAAGCGGCTGCACAAGTCGACGATCACATTGTCGGGTGCGAGCCTGGACAGCATCGCGGCCGGCGACGAAGCGTGGCTGCGAGTCTTCCGCACACCTGGCGCGGCCGGCGACACGCTGGCAGCGGACGCGGTCGTCACCTCGGTCCGTCTCTCCTACAGCGACACGTAGGAGGCGGCGTGGCGGTCCGCTTCGACGCCGACGGCGAGAGTTACACCAGATCGACCGGGCTGGGCGCGGTCACGGTCTTCTCGTTCGCCTGCTGGGTCAAACTGGCCGTCGACCGCGCGACCACTACGGTCATCCTGCAGATCGACAACGGCTCAGGGGCGAACAGGCTGAGGCTGAACGCCTGGAACGGCACCGCCTTGACGTTCCAGTCGGATGGCGGCGGCTGGTTCGGCACCATCGGCCACACGCTGGTCGTCGGCGAATGGACATACGTCGCGCTCAGCGCCACATCCAACCCCGGCCAAGCCCGCACCGCCATACGAGCCGCCGGCTCCACCACATTCGCCGGCGGATCCCCCAGCCAGGCCAACATCACCGTCAACGCCGCGACCCTGCGCATCGGCGACGGGCAGGCCGCCTCCGAGTGGCTCAACGGGTCCATCGCCGCCGTCAAAGTGTGGGACCAGGAACTCACCGCCGACGAGCTGCAGCAGGAATCCTGGACGTACATGCCGCAGCGGACCGCCGGGCTGCGCGGCTGGTATCCCCTGCTCACCAACACCACCACGGACCTCAGCGGCTCAGGCCAAACCCTGACCGGCGGCACTGACGCAGCTCTCGATGACGGGCCGCCGATCTCGTGGCGGACGGGCCGCCACAGGACCGTTTTCCCCGCCAGCGGCGTCTCGGGGACTCTGGCGGGCGTCCTCCCGGCGCTGACCGCGACTTCGTCCGGCATCGTTGAGACGTCCGGGACGCTCGCCGGCGCTCTGCCTGCCCTGACGGCAAACGCAGCCGGCGTTGTTGAGTCCGCGGGTGCCCTGGATGCCACACTCCCGGCACTCACAGCATCCCTGACGGGCGAGTCGGACATGCCCGCCGGTGAACTCCTGGCGACGCTACCGGCACTGTCGGCGTCCCTCACAGGCGACGTCACCGTTACCGGGACGCTCGACGCCG
The DNA here is from genome assembly GCF_005893125.1 of Nonomuraea basaltis. Lineage (GTDB taxonomy): Bacteria > Actinomycetota > Actinomycetes > Streptosporangiales > Streptosporangiaceae > Nonomuraea > Nonomuraea basaltis. The sequence goes on from NZ_VCJS01000005.1 coordinate 77,840, forward strand.
CTCTGCCCGCGCTGACCGGCGGCTTCACCGACGTCAAAACGGGCGACTTCGACTTCATCGCGGCAGGCCTGAGCCGCGGCTGGACCAGCCCGGCCCTCGACCCAGCCTGGGCAGGGCTCGACGTCGCAGCCGCGTGGGCCGCCCGCGACATCACCCGCGGGTGGACAGAAGACGACACCAGCCGCGAATGGACCGCACGCACGCCCACCCTGTGAGGAGGCGAGGATGCCGCTGCAGATGCCGAGCCTCTCCCTGGAGTACGTACACGCCACCATCGACGGACCGCCGAACAAGACGTCGTTCGCCGTCGAGATGGCGATCCTCCCCGAAGGCCAAGACCCCGGAGTCAGCGACTGGGAAACCGCGGCATGGGATGGCGACGATGTCATCTGCCTCGTCGGTCCCGGCGGTCTGATCGCGCTGACGAAGGGCGTCCAGTACGAGGTGTGGGTGCGCATCACCGCCTCGCCGGAGATCCCCGTCCTCCGCCCCGGATTCATCCACGCCACTTAAGGACCCCGCGCATGCCCAGCTCAGACCCGCGCAGGCAGCCATGAACGATCTCCTCGTGATCGTCCCGAGCCGTGGCCGCCCCCACAACATCGCTGACCTGTATGTCGCGTGGAGCGAGACCGCACACAGAGACGCCGGCCTGCTGGTCGCGGTCGATGACGACGACCCGGCCCTGCCCGAATATCAGCGGGTGTGCTCCCTGATCGGTGTCGAGTTGGAGGTCGGCCCGAGGCTCCGTCTCACGGGCACGCTCAACAAGGTCGCCACCGAACGGGCTCCACATCACAAGGCGATCGCGTTCATGGGCGACGACCACCGCCCCCGCACCATTGGCTGGGACACGCAACTCCTGGCCGAGCTGAACCGGCTCGGCACCGGGATCGTCTACGGCAATGACCTGCTGCAGGGCGAGAAGATGGCGACCGCCGTCGCCATAACATCCGACATCGTGGCAGCGCTCGGCTACATGGCCCCACCCTCGATGGTGCACCTCTGCCTCGACCTGGTGTGGGTGGAATGGGGGCGGTCGATCGCCCGGCTCACCTACCTGCCGGGCACGGTCATCGAGCACATGCACCCAGCCGCCGGCAAAGCCGCCAACGACGCCGGTTATGAGGAAGCCAACAGCCCTCACCAGACCGCCGCCGACCATGCTGCCTACCACGCGTACAGGAACGGCCCGCAGTTCGCTGCGGACGTGGAGAAGCTGAAGGCGCTCCTATGAGAGTCCGCCTCCGCCCCGCGCACACCCGGGAACGGCTCGCCAAGATCTACGCCAAGCCTCACGACCACACCCAGTGGATCGACCACCACCTGCGAGTCGGAGTCACGGTCGAGTTCGCCCGCTGGTTCCTCGCCTGCGGTGTCCAAACCGTCGCTGACCTGTCCTGCGGGGACGCGACGATTGCCCGCGCCCTTGGCCTCAACGAGGAGAGCCTGTTCCTTGGCGACTTCGCGCCCGGCTACAAGCTGACCGGCCCTATCGAGGACACCGTCCACCAGATCCGCAACGTGGACCTGTTCATCTGCTCCGAAACGCTCGAGCACCTCGACAACCCCGACACGGTCCTCAAAGAGATCAGGGCGAAGACTCGCTACCTGGTGCTGTCCACGCCCGAGGGCGAGACCAGCACCGGCAACCCCGAGCACTACTGGGGCTGGGACTCGGCAGAGGTCGAACGCATGCTCACCGCCGCCGGCTTCACCCCGGAGATTCACACCGTGCTCGGGCTGCGCGAGTACGGCTACGACTTCCAGATCTGGGGATGCCGGTGACCGAATGGCGGCTGTTCGAAAGCGACAGCCCCGCAGTGGCTACGTTCGCCTTCCACGAGCACAGGCCCCGGGCCGCGCACCTCGAACAGTCCGACCACCACGCCCGACTGCACACCACAGCACAACTCATCCGGGACCTCGCGCCAGCCAGCGTGGTGGACCTCGGCTGCGGCGACGGTGGTCTCCTCAGCCTGATCAAAGACATCCCGTCGTGGGGCTATGACTTCCACCCTGCCAGCGCCCAAGGCTGGGCCGAACGCGGCGTCACCGCCGAACACCGAGACGTGTTCGGCGCCCGCGACGTCCCCAAGTGGGGTCAGGTCGCGGTGATGACCGAAGTGCTCGAACATCTCGCAGACCCGCACGGGACCGTCGAATGGGTCAGCCGCCACGCCGAATGGGTCGTCGCCTCCTCACCCAAGGACGAGACCGGCGACAGGCACGGCGACTGCCACGCGTGGGCTTGGGACATCGACGGCTACCGAGCTCTGTTCGAACCCCACTACCAGGTGACCAGCCACACCACAGTCGACTGGTCTCAGATCATCGTGGGACGGAGCCGGCGCACGTGAAGGTCCTCATCACCGGTTCGTCGGGGTTCGTTGGCCGGCACTTCGTCCGAGCGTTGGACGGCCACGACCTTCACCTGGTGGACGTGGCCGCAGGGACGGACGCCCGGGATTTCTTCCGCCTGAACCACACCCGGTTCGACCTCGTCATCCACCTTGCCGCAGTGGTGGGCGGGCGAGCCCAGATTGAGGGCGCTCCGCTATCCCTCGCGGTGGATCTGGCGATCGACGCCGACATGTTCGCGTGGGCTTGGCGCACCCGTCCGTACCGAATCGTCTACTTCTCCTCGTCAGCCGCGTACCCGATCGACCTGCAGAACGACCTGTCTCGCCCGTATCGGCTACACGAGTCGGATCTGAAACTGACGGGCAACATCGGCAACCCGGACATGACGTACGGGTGGGCGAAACTCACCGGCGAGCAGCTCGCCCAGCACGCCGAGAACGAAGGGCTGCGCGTCCACGTGTTCAGGCCGTTCTCCGGCTTTGGCGAAGACCAGGACCTGGCGTATCCGTTCCCGTCGTTCATCCGCCGCGCCGCCACCAGGCAGGACCCGTTCACCGTATGGGGCGACGGCGAACAAGTCAGAGACTGGGTTCACATCGACGACATCGTGAACGCGACGCTGACAGCGGTGGAGGAGGACGTGCCCGGACCGGTCAACCTGTGCACCGGCCGGGACACCTCATTCAACGAGCTGGCCGCCCTCGTGTGCGAGCAGGCCGGGTACAAGCCCGAGTTGCGTCACATCCTGGACGCCCCTCAAGGGGTTGCCTACCGCGTTGGGGACCCGACCAAGCTCAACAGCTTCTACACGCCGAAGGTCGCTCTGGAAGACGGCATAGCCAGCGCTCTGGCCGCCACACGGGGGAGGGCGTAGTGGCTGCACAGCAGTGGAGACACGGCTGGATCCCGCTCACGCCGACAGCCGCCCGGGAGAAGAACCATGGCACGACGCCAGGCCCCGGCAGCAAGCTCGGTAAGTCCCTCGCCCGCAGCCGAGAGACGTCGCAGGCGATGGACACGGAGATCCGCCGCGCCGCCCGCAGCAGGAACAAGACCGTTCAGCCTGACCGGCCCGAACCCGCTGACGACGTGGCCGAGGCGACGAAGGCCATCAAGAGCGGTGACCACGCCCGCGCGGTGAACCTCCTCACCCGGGCGATGAACAACGCCAAGGGCGCAGACAAGAAGGCGATCAAGGCGAAGCGGGACGAACTCGCCCGCCGCCTGATGGGCCGATAGGCCGTGGCCAACGCAAGGCTCGCCCACGTTGGCGACCCCGACAGCTTGCGCCGCGTTCTGGCCGAGATCCGCGCTGCCTACCAAGGCGATCCAGAAGCGGCTCACAGCCTCGAAGACGACACGATGCGCCACGTACTCCGGCTCACCGCCGAAGGACACCCACAAGCCCGTCAGCTCGCCACAGAGATGCTGACGATCGCCGACTTGGACCTCAAGCGCTGGTGCGCCTGAACGTCCACGGCTGACCCCAGAAGATCCTCCAGGTAGCTCCTGGAGGCCAGAGAGCCCGGCGTCCTCATGCGCCGGGCTCTCGCCACACCATGAGGAGATCAACCAGATGCGCATCAAGATGCAGGCCGCCCTTACCTCGCTTCAAGAGCAGGGGCGTCTGGCCATAGCCGCGAACGCCGCGTCCCGCCCCAGCCCGTCTCTTTCCGATTCGTTGAGCCCACCGCGTCAGGAGGCGCAGGCGCCTGAGCACGAGAGCGTGATATGGCTCCGCGCCGTGATCGAATGCGACAGGGCGCTCGACTCCGCACTGATAGGCATGGCGGGGCGCGACGGCGGTAGCGAGCAGGCTTCCGCTCACGTCAACCGTCACGATTTCGAGGACGCTGTCGCTCGCTGTGAAGCGGAGTTGAAGCTTCTCGACCTGCACGTGCCCAATCGCTACGGCTACTGTCTCACCTGCGACCCGGACTCATGCGGATGCGTCGGTAGTGGCGACTACCCGTGCTACACGATCAAGGCGCTCCTGTCCGGCTACCGCCACCGCGGAGGCTTCAAGCCCGAGTGGGTGAACGCCTGATGCGCATCCAGATCCTCACTCTCCCGTCCGTCATGGTCGGTGACGACATGGATGAGCCGTTCGCGCTCATCGTGGACCAGCACGACTCGGACCTGGATCAGCAGACCGCCGAGGAGTGGCAGCGGTTCAAGACCAGCGCTGGGGCACGCGCCCTCCTGATCACCCCGGACACGGTCGAGGTCGTAGGCCGGTACGCAGAGCCTGCGCACAAGGTCGCCGAAATGGCCGGCTGCGTCCACTGCGACAACGGCGAGCTGAGCGTCGTCGTTGCCTGCGCATGCGCGACACCTTGTTGGAACCCGGACTGCCCCAAGGCTCGACCAGCAGCCACAGATGGCACGCTCTTCGACAAGCCGGTCCGCCTCGAATGGCCCGAGGGTCCACCTCTCGGACTCTCCCGGCAGACGCTCACGGAGAAGCTACGCGTGTTCGGCGCCACCCTGCTGGAGCCAAACCCGACCGTCCTGAGTGACCGCAACGGCAGCCCGATGAACATCTTGGCGACGTGCTCGTGCGGAAAGGCGATGGGACGAGCCTGGAACACGATTGACTCAGACCCTCGCCAGGAACGAACCGAGATCGCCTGCAACGGCTGCGGCAACCGCCTGACCGTCACGGTTCCTCTCGGGGACCAGACATGAGGCGCATCCTCGGAGCGGCACTGATCGCGCTCCCCGTCGTCGTCTTCCTGGCGTCCATGGCCATCAACAAGGGCTGGTTGTACGTCGTCACGATGCTCGCCATAGCGTCGCTGTCCCTCGGCTGCGTTCTAGGCGGCATGCACCTGCTCGCGCCCAAGGACAACGGCCGCTAGACAGCCCTAGATTTCCTGATGAAGGGGTGGGGGTAGTCCATGCCGTACGGCCCCACATCTGCCCGCACCGTCCCACTCCCCAAGGGGTGGGGGGTCATACGTAAGCGCATCCTGAAGCGGGACGGATTCGTCTGCACCTGGATAGACGGCGGGATGCGCTGCTCGGTGCCGGCCACGGACGTGGACCACATCGGAGACCCGGCAGACCACAGCGAAGCGAATTTGAGAAGCCTCTGCCAGCCACATCACCGCAGACGCAGCTCAGCTCAGGGTGGACGCGCCGCGCAGGCCAAGAAGATCCCGCGCAAGAGACGCCAGGAAGCCCACCCCGGACTCCTCTGAAACGGTCACACAGAGTCGCATCTGTCTCCAGATCGCCGGGCCTAGCAACTACCCGCTGTGATAACCGCAGGACGGGAGAGAACCCATGGACGCCGTACTCCTCCTCGCAGCTCTAGCGTTCCTCGCCTCCGCCATCTGGTCCGCCATCCAACGCGCATGGCCGATCGCTCTACTCGGACTCGGCGCCTTCCTGCTCGCCATCCACGCGAGCGGACTCATCACGCCGTGAGCCTGCATGTCGTGCCCATCGGTGATCTCATAGACCACACGACCACAGACGAGTGTCCGTGCGGTCCACGAGACCAGTCAGTGACGAGAGACGACGGCACCATCCGATGGCTTGTCGTCCATCACAGCCTCGACGGTAGAGAGCTGACCGAGTGATCAGCGTTCTATCATGAAGCCGTGATCATGAAGAGCGAATACGGCAAACCGGACAAACGGCGTCCATGCGGGTCGCAGAGTTCCCGCAGGTCGCAGCCATAGGGTGGGGAATGCCCCCTTTGTCCGTTTTTCCCGCGCCCGCTTCGGCATAGCGCCTCTGATCTTGTACGGGCCGTAACGAGTTCCGCCTAGCGATCTTGGCGGCCACCACAGACCACCTCCGACGTGACGACCCTGCGCCGACATGGCCTTTCGTCCATTCGGAGGTTCGCGCTCGACCTCGAGTGCATGCTTTCACGCCCCCGCGGCTGTGTCCCCGCCATGGGGGTTGGCCGCCTTCCCGACATGGGAGATTCTGATGGCTCGTACTGGTGGGCCTGTGCCCAAGAGAAGTGATCAGCGGCGTCGCCGCAACAAGGTGGACATCGACTCGGCCCCGGTCGCGGTCGCGTCCGGAGTGGTCCGCGGGCCTGAGTGCCCGGAGGACTTCGGCGGGTTGGCGAAGCAATGGTATGAGTCGTTGCGCACATCGGGCCAGTCGGAGTTCTACGCGGATTCGGACTGGACGTCGGCGCTGATCATCGCGCGTGCGATCGAGCGGTTCGAGGAGCGTCCGTCTGCGCACATGCTGACCGCGATCCTGTCCGGGTTCGGCTCCCTGGCAGCGACTGAGGGGGACCGGCGCAGGCTGCGGATTGAGTTGGAACGCGACGTGGCCAGCGACGAGGACGAGGACGCCGCCGTGCTCGCCATCGATGAATACCAGCGTCGCGTCTCCGGCTGATCGGCTCGTCACTCTCCCTGAAGGTCTGCCTGATCTGACGCTCGGCTGGGAGGTCGTCCGGTGGGCGACCAAGTACTTGAAGCAGCCGAACGGGCCCCGGGCCGGGCAGCGGTTCGAGTTCACCGACTCGCAGATCCGGTTTCTGCTGTGGTTCTACGCGGTCAACGAGTCGGGCGACTGGCTGTTTCATCATGCGGTGCGCCGGCTGGCGAAGGGCTCGGGCAAGTCGCCGTTCGCCGCGTTGTGGGCGCTCGCGGAACTGACGGCGCCGGTACGGCTGAAGGACTTCGATCGCAAGGCGCCTGGCGGGTGTGTGGGCAAACCGGTCGACATGCCGTGGGTGCAGATCGTGGCCACGGCGGAGAGCCAAACAAAGAACACAATGCGCATGGTGCGCGCGTTCGCACCCAAGGGTTCCCGGCTGGTCCACGAGTTCGCCTTGGATCCCGGCAAGACGCAGTACTTCAAGGCGCCTGAGGGGACGCTGGAGCAGATCACCTCGTCGTACACCGCGGCGGAAGGCGCAGAGGCTACGGCGATCGTCGGTGACGAGTTGGAGCACTGGAAGCCGAACAACGGCGGCACGGACTTGTCCTCGACGCTGGCGGACAACCTGGCCAAGTCGGGGTCGCGGATGCTCGGCACCTGCAACTCGTGGATCCCCGGCGCAGGCTGCGTCGCAGAAGCCGACTGGGACGCGTGGGTGGCTCAGGAAGAGGGCCGCACCCGGAATGAGTCCCGGATCCTTTACGACGCTCGGATTGCCCCTCCGGACACGGACATGACGGACGAAGCCTCGCTGCGCCGCGCCTTGCAGATCGTCTATGACGACTGCTGGTGGGTGAATCCGCAGGCCATCATCACCCGGATCTGGGACCCGAGGTCGAAGCCGGATGACAGCCGCCGCAAGTACCTCAACCAGCCGACCGCGGCGGAGGACGCGTGGATCACGCCACAGCAGTGGAGCGCACTCGCGGACCCGACACAGGTTGTGGCCGACGGCGAAGAGATCGTCGCGTTCTTTGACGGATCCAAGTCCCGCGACGCAACCGCGCTGGTTGGCTGCCGGGTGTCGGACGGGCACGTGTTCACGATCGGCGTGTGGGAGCCGGACACCGCGCATGACACCGACTCGGTCGTCCCCGTCCATGAGATCGACGCCGCGGTTGAGCAGATGTTCGGCCGCTGGCAGGTGCTCGGGTTCTTCTCGGACGTGAAGGAGTGGGAAGGCTTCGCGAAGGTCACCTGGCCGGAGCGATACGCCGACCGGCTGCTCGTCAAGGCCGTCCCGACCGGCAAGGATCCGCAACCGATCGCGTGGGACATGCGCAGCCGGGTGTACGACTTCACGCAGGCGTGCGAGCTGACTGAGACCGAGATAGCAGATACGCGGTTCACGCATGACGGCGATGCCCGTGTTGCCCGGCATATGGGAAACGCGCGCCGCCGGCCGAACCGGTACGGGGTGTCGATCGGCAAGGAATCTCCTGACTCTCCAAAGAAAATCGATGCCGCTGTGTGCGTGATCGGCGCCCGGATGGTGCGGCGGCTGCTGCTTGCGGCGCCCGGCTACAAGAACCGCAAAACGACCCGCTCGGGCCGCGTGTACGGATTCGCTTAGGAGGCATTGGGTGGCGCTCGACCAAGAACAGGCTGAGGCCACCGTGCGGACTCTGCTGGAGCTGCGGAAGCCGGAACAGGCCAGGCTGGATCGGATCGCGGCGTACGTCCGGGGCGAGCACAACAGCGTGTACGTGCCCAGGTCGGCGCGGGACGAGTACACATGGCTGCGCAACCGCGCCAAGGTCAACATGCTGCGGCTGGTGGTGACGGTCGTCGCCCAGAACCTGTACGTGGACGGCTACCGGCCGGCTGGGATGGCGGACAACGCGGATCCGTGGAAGGTGTGGCAGGCGAACCGGATGGACGCCCGCCAGCACGGCATTCACCGGTCAGCGTTGAAGTACGGCATCTCGTACGCCAGCGTGCTGCCTGGGGAGCCGGTCCCGGTGATCACGCCGATGTCGCCGCGCAGGCTCACCGCCTTCTACAGCGACCCGGCCAACGATGAATGGCCTCTGTTCGCGGTCGAGGTGACGTCAGAGAAGGTGAAGGGCGAGGGTGGCCGTCTGGTGGCGCGGCGGCTGGTCCGCCTGTACGACGAGACGTCCACGTACCGTTTCACCGGTGACGCCGAAGGTAGGCGACTTGTGGCCGGCCCGGTGGACGACCACGACATGGGCGTCTGCCCGGTGGTGCGCTACCTGAACGAGATCGACCTGGACGAGGACGAGGCCGTCGCCGGCGAGGTCGAACCGCTGATCGAGATTCAAGACCAGGTTAACTCCACCACGTTTAACCTGCTCATGGCGCAGCAGTACGCGGCGTTCAGGCAGCGCTGGGTGACGGGGATGGCGCCGGCGCAGGACACGGACGGCAACCCGATCGAGCCGTTCCGGGCGGGTGTGGACAGGCTGTTCGTGGCTGAGGACGCGGACACGAAGTTCGGAGAGTTTTCCGAGAGCAGCCTTGAGGGGTACCTGCGGTCGCGGGAGGAGTCGATCCGTGAGATGGCGACCATCAGCCAGACGCCGCCCTACTACCTGCTCGGGCAGATGGCCAACCTCAGCGCCGAGAGCCTGGTAGCCGCGAGGGACGGCCTTGACCGCAAGGTAGAGGAGCGTAAGTCGTCGTTCGGTGAGGCGCACGAGCAGACGCTGAGACTGGCGGCGCTGGCCAGCGGCGACAAGGACGCCTGGCAGGACGAGTCCGCACAGGTGGTGTGGCGGGACACCTCGAGCCGGGCGCTGGCGGCGACGGTGGACGCCCTCGGCAAGCTCAGCCAGATGCTCGGGGTGCCGCAGCAGGAGCTGTGGGAGAAGATCCCGGGTGTCACCCAGACGGACGTGGCCAGGTGGAGGTCGTCAGCCGCGGAGGCGGACGCGTTCACCCAGTTGAACCATATGCTGGAACGGCAGATGGCGCCCGCCGCGGACGATGTGCCGGAGTCGGTGAATGGCCAGCCCGCAGGCTGAACGGCTCGCCGAACAGCACCGCGTCCAGCAGGTCGCTCTCCGCGCCGGGGTGAGCCGGGACGTCGTCGCGTTGCTGCGGGACCTGTTCGACGTCGAGAACGCCGACCGGACGTGGCCCGCCATCCGCTCCATACTCGCGGCCATTGCCGTACAGCAGCGCGGCACATCGGCGACGCTGGCGAACACCTACTACGGCCAGGCCCGCGCGGAAGCGGACGTCAGCGGCGCGTTCCTGCCGATCAACCCGGCCGCCCTGGCGGAGGAACTGCTGAAGGTTGTGCTGGACGCCACCGGGATAGCCGCGTTCAAACGGGCTATCGCGCTCGGGAGAACCCCAGAGGAAGCGCTGCAGATCGCCGGCGTCACCCTGTCCGGGTCGGTCTCCCGTCTGGTGTTGTCCGGCGGCCGGGATCAGATTCTCGGCAACGTGCGTGAGGACCGTCAGGCGGTCGGCTGGGCTCGGCTGACGGACGCCGACCCGTGCGCCTTCTGCTCGATGCTCGCGTCGCGCGGGCCGGTCTACCGGTCCAAGCAGACGGCGAAGTTCGAAGCTCACGACCACTGTGCCTGCATGCCCGTCGCCGCCTGGAGCCGTGACGAGGCGTGGCTGAATCACAGCCGCGACCTGTATGAGCAGTGGCAGGACATCACCCAGGGGCAGAGCGGCGCGGACGCGCGCAGAGCGTGGCGCAGGCACTGGGACAACCGCAAGGGAGCGTGAAGATGGGTCAGCCCGATGCCGACAAGATGCGGAACCTCGTCAAGCAGGGCAAGGCCATGCCGACTCCTGCCGAGGACGACCGCCCTGGCCGGTTCCCCATCGCTAACCGTGCCGATCTGGAGAACGCGATCCGCGCAGTGGGCCGAGTCCGGCCGGACACCGAGGAGGCGCGGGCCGCGGTGCGCCGTTTCATCCTGAAGCGGGCGCGCGAACTCAATCTCGGCGATCTCATCCCGCCCACGTGGGCCGGAGACGGTTCTCTCAAGAGCTAACTGACCTTTACCAGGGGCCGGAGCCGGCATGGCGCTGGCCCTTTCGTATGCCCCTAGCCCCGCCGACACGGCGGGCTGTCCCGACATGGGAGTCACCGAATGTCCGAACCGACACCAGCGGTCGACGTCGAGCAGATGCTTGCCGAGGCTGTTTCCACGCCAGAACTGTCCGCGCCCGAGTCTCAGGCGCAGGAGCCCGACACGGGCACCGCACCGAAGGACTGGCAGGCCGAGGCCACCAAGTGGAAGTCCCTGGCCAGAAAGCACGAGTCAACGGCCAAGACCCACGCCGACGCGGCGAAGCGTCTCGCAGAGATTGAAGACGCGCAGAAGACCGAGCAGCAGCGCCTCCAAGAACAGGCGACGGCCGCTGAGCAGCGAGCAACGAAGCTGCAAGCGGCGAACGCGCGTCTTCTGGCTGCCGCGACGTACGGCATCCCGGCCGATCTGATCGACCTGCTCGGCGACGGAGACGAAGAGCAGATCAACGAGCGGGCCCGCCTGCTCGCCGAGAGGCTCGCCGCCGCTGTCCCGCCGCCGGCATCCACGGCGCCGGTCAACAGCCGGCCGGTGGAGTCGCTCAAGCCGGGTGCGGCTCCTGCCGCGTCCGAGCCTGACCCGGACGCGTGGCTGCGCCGCATGGCCGGCCGCACCTAACCATCCATTCATCGCAGCAACCGGATTCCTGCACGGGGCCCGGGGCCGCTGCATGCCTGAAAGTGAGGTTGCCCCGTGCCCTACAACTCCATCATCAGCAGGGACGCCAGCAACGACCCGCTCGTCCCGACGCCAGTGTCGGCGCAGATCATTCAGGAGATGCCCGCCAGTTCGGTGATGCTGCAGCGGGCCCTCCAGCGGCGCCTGTCCAGCAAGACCCAGCGTCAGCCCGTTCTCGATGTGCTGCCGACCGCGTACTTCGTGTCCGGTGATACCGGATTGAAGCAGTCCGGCACCCAGGACTGGAAGAACGTGGAGCTCGTGGTCGAGGAGCTCGCCGTGATCGTGCCGATCCCGGAGGCGTACCTGGACGACGCTCAGGTGCCGATCTGGGACGAGGTCCGGCCGCGCATCGTGGAGGCGTTCGGCAACAAGATCGACGCAGCGTGCCTGTTCGGGACGGACAAGCCGTCCACGTGGGGCGCCCCGATCTACCAGAGCGCCGTCGCCGCGGGCAACGTGGTGACCGCTGGAGCCGACCTGTCGAAGAACGTCGCCGAGCTGGGTGAACTGCTGGCCAAGGACGGCTTCCCTGTGAACGGGTTCGCGTCCCGCCCGGGGCTGAACTGGAAGCTCGTCGGCCTTCGGACGACTGACGGGCAGGCGATCTACCAGCCGGACCTGCAGGGCCGTCCTGGCGGCACCCTGTACGGCTACCCGCTGAACGAGGTGTCCAACGGCTCGTGGGACGCGACCGAGGCTGAGCTGATCGCGGGCGACTGGTCCAAGGCGATCATCGGTCTGCGGCAGGACATCAGCTTCAAGATGTTCACCGAGGGTGTCATCACCGACGGCTCCAACGCCGTCGTGCTGAACCTGATGCAGCAGGACGCGGTCGCGCTCCGCGCCGTCATGCGGATCGCCTACGCCACCGCAAACCCGGTGACGCGGCTCAACGCCAGCGCGTCCACCCGCTACCCGTTCGGCGTCCTCCGAGCGGCTTCCTACACCTACTCCTGATCCCGCGCGCCACCCCAGAGCCCCGCTCTGGGGTGGCATCCATGGAGGCTCTTTGATGCGTGTCCTCGCCATGCTCCACCTGTATCCGCCGGCCGGGAACGCCGGCGCCGAGTGGGCGATGCACACCCTGCTCGCCGCTCTGGTGACGGCGGGCCACGACGTGGACGTCCTGATGATCGAACCGCATCGGGAGATGAGCGAGCCGTACACGCTGGACGGGGTGCGTGTGCACCCCCGCCGCGGCAAGGGCGACCCGTTCGAGTGGCTGCTGTCGGACCGGGCGCCACACGTGATCGTCACACATCTGATGAACACGCCCAGGGCAACCGTGCTGGGGGAGATGTACGGCATCCCCGTCGTGCACGTCCTGCACAACGACCACGACCACGAACGGTCCTGGCTGGTCCGAGGCCCCGACCTGGTCGTCTACAACAGCGAGTGGGTGCAACGTTCCTGCCTGGACTGGTGGAAGGACACCCAGACCGGCACGCCTCCGCCCGGGGTCGTGGTTCGCCCGCCGGTCATCGCGGAGGACTACGCCACCGAGCCGGGCGACCGCGTCACGTTGATCAACATGTGTGAGAACAAGGGCGCTCGCCTGTTCTGGGCGCTCGCCAAGCGCATGCCCAAGATGAGGTTCCTCGCAGTCAAAGGCGCCTACGGAGCCCAGATCGTCCAGGACCTCCCCAACGTCGATGTGCAGGAGCACGTGCCCGGCGGCCAGATGCGCGAGCAGGTGTACGCACGCACGCGGGTGCTGTTGGTGCCGTCGTCGTACGAGTCGTGGGGCAGGGTCGCGGCCGAGGCGATGGCATCCGGCATCCCGGTGGTGGCTCACCCGACTCCGGGCCTGCTGGAGTCGTGCGGCGACGCCGGCATCTTCTGCGACCGCGACGACATCGACGCCTGGGAACGGCAGATCCGCCGCCTGTCCAAGCACCTGGCGTGGAAGAGCGCTTCGGCGAAAGCGCTGGCCCGCTCACGAGAACTCGACCCGTCCGCAGACCTGGACCGGTGGGTGTCCGCCATCCAAACCGTCGCAAAGGGGTGACCGGTGGCAACCCTGGCCAGCAAATGCGCCCTCGAAACCCGACTGGGGCGTGTCCTGTCCGCTGAGGAGGGGGCCCGCGCTGACGCGCTACTGGAGGACGCGTCCGCGCTGGTGCGGTCCTACACGCGCCAGGACTTCGCGCCGCCCGCCTCCGAAACCGTAGTCCTGCGCGCATCATCGGGCGTGGTCAGGTTGCCGAAAACACCGGTCACAGCCGTGACCGCGGTGGTCGCGGTAGGAGTCGGCGGAGGCCCAGATCTCGCGCTGGCCGGGTGGGTGTTCGACGGCATCGACGTCATCGACGTGGCCGGCTGGGACTCGCTCATCATCAACCTGCCCGAAACCCTGCACGACACCTGCCTTCCGCCCACCTACCGCGTCACCTACGCGCCCGGCTACGCCGCTGTGCCCGCGGACGTGGTGGCGGTGGTGTGCGCGATGGCCATGCGCACCCTGACCGCGCCCACCATGGCCGCCGGCGTCACGTCGGAGACCATCGGGTCGTACTCCTACCGGCTCGATTCCGGCGGCATCGGCACGTCCGTGCAGATGGGCGCGTCCGAGAAGATGGTGCTGGACCGGTACCGGCGCAAGGCCGACACGATCACCGTGCGGATGCGATGATCCCCGCCAGGCTGCTGCCGCTGACCGTCATCAAGGTCCGGCCGGCGACATCAACGGACCGATACGGCAACACCGAGCTCGACTACGGGGCCGCAGCCAGCCGCATCGCCGTCGCGGCGTGGATCGATCAGGCGTCCGCGTCGGAGGACACCCCGAACGGGCGTGACGTGATCGTCGGCGTGTGGAAACTCATCACCAACCACACCGACCTCGACGCCGCCGACCGCATCGAATGGGGCAGCAGCATCTACGAACTCGACGGCCCTGCCTGGCCCGTCCACACCCCGGCCGGACTGCACCACCTCGAGGCCAGACTGCGCAGAGTGGAGGGCTGATGGCTGTCCGCGTCGTGCTCAACCCCGTGGGAATGCGGGAGATGCTCCGCTCAAAGGAGGTAGAGCGGGACTTGCTGCGCCGCGGTAAGCAGGTCGCCTCCACCGCCGAGGCGATCGGTCATCTCCCACACGAAGGTGACGTCGAGTACTACGCGGAATCCTCCGTCGGCTCAACCAGGGCACGCTGTGTCGTGGTCGCCGATCACCCGGGCGCGCTCGGCCAGGAAGAGGAGTACCGCACGCTTGGCACGGCGATCGATGCGGCGAGGCTGTAGTGACTTCCTATCCGGATGCCGAAGACCTGCTCATCGACTACCTGCAGCCGATCGTCGGCGTGCCCGTCCGCACCCGCGTGCCGCGCACCAGGCCCGATGTGTGGCTGCATGTGAGGCGCAGCGGCGGCGTCGATGACGTTGTCCGCGACCGGCCCCGCCTGGACGTGTTCGCCTGGGCTCCAGACGACGGCGCCACTCGAGACCTGCTGACGACCGCCCGCTCCGCCATCCACGACCTGAAGGGGACAACCCTGCTCGGGGTCACCTGCTACCAGGTCGAAGAGTTCCTTGGCCCCACACGCGCCGACGACCGCGAGACCGGCACCCCGCGCATGTGGATGACCGTGCAGCTCAGTCTGCGAACCACCAGCTAGACCCGCGCATCCAACTGATCCGGCCGTCCGCGCCGGTGTTTCTGCTGCTCACCGAAGGGTTAACACCATGACGCTTGACGCACAGAAGGTGCGCGTTGCCGTCACAGGCGCGGTTTACGCTGGCCCGACCTCCTCCACCGCCCCCACGTCGGCCGTATCGGCCGTCCCAGCCGGGTACAACGATCTCGGCTATATCTCTGAGGACGGCGTCACCGAGGCGTACGACGAGGACGTCCAGGACATCCAGGCGTGGCAGGGCGGCGCGATCGTCCGCACGCTGATCTCTTCGTCGAAGGCGTCGCTGTCCTTCACGATGATCGAGTCGAAGGCCAGCACGCTGGAGCTGTACCACAAGGGCTCCACGATGGAGGCCGTCTCCGGCGGCTACAAGATCGACGTGAAGTTGCCCAACGTCGTGAGGAAGAAGTTCATCCTCGACGTCCTCGACGGCTCCACTCACCTGCGCATCTACGTGCCGGACGGTGAGGTCACCGAGCGCGGCGAGATCACCTACATCAACGACGAGACCATCTCGTACAACGTCACGATCACCTGCTACCCCGTCGCCGACGTCGTCATGACCAAGTACTCCGATGACGCCTACTGGGGATATTCGTGATCGTTTTCTGAGACTCCGGGGTGGGAGCGAATCGCGCGGGTCCGCACCCACCCCGGTATCACCATGCACCCGCGCGACCGCATGAAAGGACCCGCGCATGACCACGAGAAGTCCCCGCTCCGTCAAGCCTGCGAAGCCGGCCAAGGCGTTCGACCTGGACGCCGTCGAAGCCGAAGAAGCGGGCGAACGGTTCGAATTCATCTTCGGCGGACGCACCTACAGCCTCCCGCATCTGCAGGACATCGACCGTAGCCTGCTCAACACCGCAGACCAAGGCGACATCGCGGCCATGCAGGAAGCGTTCCGGACCGGTCTCGGCGACGACTATGAGGAGTTCAACTCCCAGCCGATGAAACTGCGATCCCTCGAGGCCCTCTTCAAGGCGTGGACGGAGCACTCCGGTCTGAAGCCGGGGGAATCTCAGGCCTCCACGCGCTCCTAGAAGAGCACGGGGAGGCGATCGAGTGGGACCTGTCCCACTACCACCATCGCAGCCTGCACGACCTGTTCAACGGCATCCTGACGTGGCGTCAGCTACGCAGCTACCTCTCCCATCTGCCGCGCGAGTCGGCTCTGGCCCGCGCTCTGCTTGGTGACGACACCATGTGGGGCCTGAACGAGCAGCTCCTCGCCATGGCCATTGACGTGCTACGGCAGGGCAATTACCAACGCGGCAACGGCAAAGGGCCAAAACCGAAGCCCCTGCCGCGCCCCGGGGTCAAGAAAGCCGCCGAGCCACTCCGGCACGGCCGCACCGACCGCGACCCGGACGAGGTCATCGCCTACCTGGACCGGTTCCGCCCACAGCAGTCCGCCTGACTCAACCACGCTCGGGGGTGAGGCATGGCGGCCGAGGTCGGCTCTGCGTACGTCACGATCCTTCCCAGCGCCCGCGGTTTCCGCCGGGCGTTGGAGAAGGAGCTCGACACCCCTCTCCGGGACTCGGGGCAGGACGCGGGCAAGACGCTCGGCGACGCCATCGCTTCCGAGGGGAGCCCCGCTGGCGAGAAGTTCGGCAAGAACTTCGCCAAGTCACTGATCCCCAGCCTGTCCGGCGCTACCGACGTGGTCGGCCGGTTCGGCGTCAGCATGACCGCGGCACTGCTGCCGAGCCTCGGCCAGGTCACTGCCGGCATCGCCAAAATCGGGGCCGGCGCCGGGGCGTTCGCAACCCTTGCGGCGGGAGCAGGAGCAGCGGCGGTCCAGGTGGGCGCTTTGGCTGCTGCCTTGGCCCCGGCTGCGGGTGCTTTGGCGGCTCTACCGGGTGCTGCGCTGCTCGGCGCCGCCGGCATGGGCACGCTCAAGCTCGCTCTCCAGGGCGTCAGCGAGGGGTTCGCTGCTGCTCTATCGGGCGACTACCTCAAGTTCATCGCAAAGACCAAGGACCTCTCCCGGAACGCACAGCTCGTCTCCTACGAGTTGTTCCAGATGGCGGGCGCCTTTCAGGGCATCCAGAACGCCGCCCAGAACAGCTTCTTCGCGCCGTTCATCGGCCAGATGGAGTCGCTTCGGCCACTGCTGAACGCGCTGCGAGAAGGCGTTCGCGGCGCAGCAGGAGCGTTCGGCGAAGCCGCGTTCGAGGTCTTGCGGTTCGCCCGGTCAACGGACTCCATTTTCGCGGTCGAAGAGGTCTTCCGGATCCTCAAGAAGTCCGTGGAAGAGGTCACCCCGGCGATCCGGCCGCTCCTCGACGGGTTCCGCGACCTCGGGGTGCTCGGATCCTCGTTCCTGGGCAGCTTCGCCCCCGGGATCGCCGACGCCGCAGCCAAGTTCGGCAACTTCCTGTCGCATGCAGTGGCGACCGGCCAGGCGCTGCAGTGGATGGAAGGCGCCGTCGTCGTCTTCCGGCAACTCGGCGCGATCATCGCCGACGTCGGCGGCATCATCCGTGGCGTCTTCGGTGCGCTGGAGACCGCGGGCACAGGGGCACTCGGTGTTCTTGGGCAGCTCGTGGACGCGGCCAACGCCTGGGTGAACTCTGCCCGCGGCCAGGAAGCCCTGATCTCGGTCTTCCGATCGCTGGCTCAGGCCGGCCAGGCGCTCGTCCCCGTCATCACTGCGATCGCCACGGGGATCGGCCAACTGGCGCCGTTCGTGGCTGATCTGGCGACTGCGTTCGGGCCGGTCCTGACCGGCGCGGTCCAGGCGGTCGTGCCCGCTCTGGCGGCGCTCGCCCCGGGGATTATCGCGGTCATCAACGGCCTCGGTGGGGCCGTGCAGGCGCTGGGCCCTGCCCTGTTGCCGCTCGGGCAGACCATCTCGGGGCTGTTCCAGGTCGTCGCGCCTGTGTTCACTCAGATCGGGCAGGCTGTTGCTGCGCTTCTGCCCGGCGTCCAGGCGCTCGTGGCTGCGGTCGGGCAGACCATCTCCGCCCTGGGGCCTGCGTTGGGGCCGCTCGCCGCCGCGTTCTCCGCCCTCGTGGCCGCCGTGTCGCCGCTCCTGCCGGTGCTGGGACAGGTGATCGCCGTACTCGCCGGTGCACTGTCGCAGCACATCCAAAACCTGGTGCCGTTGCTGGGGCCGCTCGTGGCCGTCGTCGGGCAGTTGGTGACCGCGCTCGGCTCCGGCCTGGCGACCACTATCACGACGCTGTCGCCCCTCTTCGGGCCGGTGGTGCAAGCCGTCACACAGTTGCTCGCCTCGTTCGCGCCGCTCATCTCGCAGGTGCTGCAGCTCGTCGCCGCGTTCGCGTCGGCTCTGCTGCCCGCGGTCGCTCAGCTTGTGCCCGTGATCGGCGGCGCGATCGTGGGCGCCCTCGGACAGCTCCTGACCGCTGTGCAGCCGCTCATCCCGGTGTTCGGCCAGATCGTCGGCATCCTGGGCGGAGCCCTGGCCACGGCGATCAACGCGTTGGCGCCGCTGATCGCGCCGATCATTGCCGGGTTCGGGCAGCTCGTGGCTGCGGTTGGCCCGTTGCTCAACCAGGTCGTTCAGCTCGCGGCGTCGCTTCTTTCGGCGCTGCTGCCTGCGCTCGCCCCGCTGATCCCGATCGTGGTCCAGATCGTCTCGGTGCTCGGCGGCGCGTTCGTCCAAGCGATCTCAACGGTCGTGCAGGCTGCGACGCCGCTCATCACCGTGCTGGGGCAGGCGCTGCAGGCCATCGGCGGCGCACTCCTGACTGCGGTCCAGTCGATCACTCCGTATATCGCCCAGTTCGGTCAGGCGATAGCCGGGCTCGCGCCGATCCTCGGCCAGATAGTGGCAGCGGCGCTGCCGGTGATGGTGCAGCTCTTCCAGACTGCGGCGCCCATCATCGGCCAGTTGGTGACCGCGTTCGGCACGCTGCTGCAGGCTCTCGCGCCGCTGCTGCCCATCGTGGTCCAGATCGCCGGCGTGATCGGCCAGACCCTGCTGTCGGTCATCTCCAGTCTGCTCCAGGCGGTCACACCGCTGCTGGGGCCGCTCGGCGAGCTGGCGGTGACGATCGGGCAGGTCCTACTGAAGGCGGTGCAGGCGGTAGCGCCGTTCGTGGTCGCCTTGGCGAAGTCGATCGCCCAGCTTGTGCCGGTGTTCGTGCCGCTGATCGAACTTGCGTCGCAGATCGCGGCGCAACTCGGCGGGATCCTCGTGCAAGCCATCACGATCCTGGTGCAGGCGCTGACGCCGGTCCTGCCGATCATCGTGGAACTGGTGTCGCAGATCGGCACGGCCCTCGTGACAGCGCTGCAAGCGGTCGCGCCGGCGTTCCTGGCGATCGTCCAGGCCGTGGTCGGGCTGCTGCCGTCGCTCACCCCGTTGATCGGGCTGGTGGCTCAGCTGCTGCAGGCGATCGTCCCGTTGGTCGTCCAGTTCCTGCCGATCTTTGTGCAGCTGATTCAGACGCTCGCTCCGGTCATCGCCGCCGTGGCCGGCGTGGTGGGTCAGCTCTTGGCGGCGCTCCTGCCGGTGGCGGCCATCCTGATCGACCTCGCGTTGAAGATCCTCACCCCGTTGATCGGGATCGTCCTGCAGGTCGTTCAGGCGCTGATGCCGCTCATCCAGGCGGTGCTGCCGGTCCTGGTGACGCTGGTGCAGGCGATCGCGCCGATCCTCGGGCTCGTCGCCAACGTGTTCGGGCAGATCTTGCAGGCGGTCTCGCCGCTGATCGACGTGCTGCTGCAGCTCGTGATGGCGGTGTTGTCGCCGCTCCTTCCGCTGATCGAGGCGATCGCGCCGATCCTCACCTCGCTGATCGGCATCTTCGCCCAGCTGGTGACCGCGGTCATGCCTCTGATCGAGATCCTGCTGAACTTGATCGTGTCGGTGCTCACGCCGCTGATCGAGATCATCGCGACGGTCATCTCGTGGCTCGTCGACAAACTCGCGGTCGCCATCGAATGGGTGGCCGGCATCATCGAAGTCGCGATCACGGCGATCGCCGACGTCTTCCAGTGGCTGTATGACCTGCTGGTCGGCAACAGCATCATCCCCGACCTGATCCAAGGCATCAGGGATTGGTTCCAGAAGGGCGTCGACTGGGTCAAGGGAATCATCGCTTGGTTCGGCGAGTTGCCGGGCATGATCGGCGCCTGGCTGGGCCAGGTCGTGACCTGGGTCCAGACCAAATGGGCTTTGATCAGGGAATACATCGCCGACAAGATCAACGACATTCGGGAGACGATCTCCCGCATCCTGGCCCAGATCGGCGAGCGCTGGAACACCTTCTGGGACACCGTCCGCACCTTCGTCTCCGGCAAGTTCAACGAGATCAAGACAGCGATCAGCGGAAAGATCGACGAGGTTCTCCAGTTCTTCAGAGACCTGCCTGGTCGAATCGGCGCCGCGCTCGGCAACCTGGGCTCGACTCTCTATAACGCCGGACGCGACTTGATCGTGGGCCTGTGGAACGGCCTCGTGTCCATGTGGGAGTGGTTCAAGACCGCGATCTACAACTTCTTCGCGGGGATCATGCCGCAGTGGGTGAAGGACGCTCTCGGCATCGCGAGCCCCAGCAAGGTGTTCATGGCGATGGGCCGGGAGCTGCCCGCGGGCATGGCACTCGGCATCGAGAAGGCGTCCGGGCTGGTCGAGAATGCCGTCGCTGGGCTCGCGGGTACAGCGTCGATCGCCGCGACAACCGATGTGTCCGTCGCTTCGCCCAACGCTGGCGGCATCACCGTGGCGGGTGACCTGGTGCTGCCGGTGGACGGGCTGATCCTCGATCTGCGCAAGCCGGACCAGGCCGTCCGCCAGTTCCTGGAGCAGGTCCGTGAGGGCCTGCGCGGTCTGGAGAAGGAGGCGTTTGCGTGAGCGATCTGACCATCGGCCGGTACGTCGTCCGGGAAACGTGGTCCGTCTCCGAGACCGGCGCCGGCGTGCTGCAGGTGGCTGGCCGTGAGGTGATGCCTCCGCTGACCCGCGCCGATGTGGTGTACCGGTATGAGAGCGCGCTCGGCTCACAAAGGCTGCTGGTACCGGTCGTGTGGGAGGACAAGCCCGAGAGAAGCGGCTACTACACGGTGACGTCAGCATCCGGCGACATCATGGACCGGGCCGCCGAGGGCGTGGTGGTCGCCGAGTGGAAGCTCTCGCTCGCCAGGCACGGCAGCGACACGGACGTCGACCTGGAGTCCAGGCTTACGGGTGCGGTGCGCGCCAACGACTTCTCGCTGACGGGTGAGCGCTGGCATGCGCCGCCCATCGGCCACCACAGCTACTACACCGGCTCGACGATCCCCTCGACGATGACCCGCACGGGATCGGACGGGGCGGTGACCGTCTACCGCGGGGTTCCCGCTAACGTGTCCCCGCGGTGGGGCTGCGCAGTCGATGACTACCTCCGTGGCTGCGTGCGGATTCTGTCGGTCGGCTATGAGCGGGTCGGGGTTGGCCAGGCTGTGGACGCCGACGATTGGGAGCTGTCCAACACGCTAGTCCGGGTGCGTCCGCTGCTGTCCGGTGGCACGCTGGAGATCGCCGCCTACACGGGCGGTGCCTGGCGTACCAAGGCGTGGTGGGCGGATATTGGCGGGGTGCAGATCGCCCGGTTCGAGGCGGCGACGATCCTCCGCAACGACCCCGAGATGTGCGTCCTACGCCTCACAGAGCACCGTGCGACCGTTGGGCGGGCGGTGCTGGATTTGACGCTCAGACGCGGATCCAGGGTCGTCGAGGGCTACCTGCAGAGAGGCGACTCCGGGACGCTCAGCGTCTACCTGGCCAGCGCCGAGACGATGACCGACAGCACCTCGTACGTGGTGAAGACCACCAACGACGCCGACGGCAACAGGGCGATAGCGGGCTCGGCACGAAACTTTGACCCACACGCGTCGGGCGGGATCACCAAGACCGCGAGCACTGCACTGGACTTCTTCGTCGGCGTGGTCGCGGGAGGCGGCTCAGCGGTGTCGGGGGACCAGGCAACCAACATCAGGGACCAGTACATTGGCGCACTCCCCGAGGCGGTCGTCGCCGTGCGGCGCTAGCTCGCGAGCTTCTTGCCTCGGACGTTGCGGATGACGGTTGCCACAGCTTGAACGTCACCCTCCTCGTTGGTCAGATGGGGGTTGGCTTCCATGATCTGTCCGGCGAGTTCCTTCAGGGCTGCGTCGTCCACGTTGTAGGTGGCGGCGATGTGCCGTAGAGCGCGGACTTCGTGATGCCATTCGGTCGTGTCGTGCGGGTGTTCTCTGTGAGAGGCATCCCGGGCTGCGCGGTACTCCTCGCGGGCCCTCTCGATGGGGAGAGGGCCGCCCCCCGCTCCGCGTCCGGGGAGCGCGAGCTTCCACGCCTTCCAGTCGGTCGGGTTGTCCCATCCGGGGGTGCCGCCGTCGTCGGGGTCGCCGATCCAGACAGTCGGCTCGGGGCAGGGGTGGTTGGTTCCGGCGTAGCGGGTGCGCCACTTGGAGACGGTGGCGGCGGAGACGCCGAAGAGTCCACTGATGTCCTTCATGCTCAGGTGCCGCTTCGCTTCCATGGGGATCCTCCGGAGTCGTTGTCGAGCTTCTAGACAAAGATTAGACCATCACAGAAACCTTGTCTATATCTTCGACAAAGACATCGGGGGGGTGGTGGCAGATGACGGTCAACGAGCAACTCATGGGGCTCGGTTCCTGGGGCATCACCCTGCGCGAGGAGACCCCGCGCGAGGTCCTCGACCGGCTCGGCTACTTCGGCCACGTCGCCATCGTCCCGGGCAGGGTGAACCCGGCCGAGTACAACGACACCCTGTTGACGATGGCCAGGTACGTCGGCGTGCTGACGAAGCGGGACTTCGACGACGATAAGCGCATCAGCGGCCAGGGCATGGCGCTGTGGCTCGGCGACTCGGACGACAAGGGCGAAGTGTTCGAGAGCCCCGTCTCGATCGTGGGGCAGACGTTCGCGACCACCATCACCACTCTCATGTCCGGCTCCACGGCCGTGGTGGTGGGCACCCTGTACTCGGTGGCCGGGAACTACTCAGGGACGCACGTGTGGCAGTCCCGGGGCAAGGCGATCGACTACGTGTGCCAGACGATGGGCGCCGAGTGGCGGGTCAACGGCAACGCCGCCTTGGACGCCGGGCCGATCGCGAACCTGTACGTCACCAGCCCGACGTGTGTGGTGGTGCGGAAGGATGCGGGCAAGGACCTGACGTTGACCGGCATCACCGGCGACATGCAGTTGAGCAGGGATGTGGAGGACTTCACAACCCGCGTGGTGCTGCTGGCCGAGGGCGAGGGCGAGTCCACCGCTACGGGGTCGGCGAACATCGCGAGCAACCCCTACCTAGACATTCGCGGGAATCCAGTGAAGCGAGTGCGGCTCGTCTCGGAGTCG
Source organism: Nonomuraea basaltis (assembly GCF_005893125.1). Taxonomy (GTDB): domain Bacteria; phylum Actinomycetota; class Actinomycetes; order Streptosporangiales; family Streptosporangiaceae; genus Nonomuraea; species Nonomuraea basaltis. Next base: position 101,298 of record NZ_VCJS01000005.1, read on the forward strand.
TCGACTTCGACGGGGAACGCGCAGGTTAGGGCGCAACTTCAGCTCAACCGGTTCACGGGTACTCGGAATGCGCTCGGCTTGTCGGCGGATGTCTACGAGGTCCGCGGCTCGTTCCAGTGCGGTGACTACGTGTGGGTGTATGACCCGGACAGCGGGTTGTACGACACGACCCAGGAGATCACATTCCGGGGTCAGCGCATCAACCCGACCAAGCTCCGGGTTGTGGGCGCGTCGTGGCCGGTCACAGACCAGATGACGGTCGCGTACCGGCACCAGGACGGGACGTGGATCGACCTCACCGACTACGTGAATTCGGAGACGGGCTCGACGAAGCTGACCGTGGGGGAGCTGAACCGCAGCCTCACGAACGCGGGGACCGAGCCGGTCGGGCCGCGACCGATCCCGGACACGACGATCCCGGGTGTCGTGAGCTGGGATCTCCCGTTCACCACGGGCGTCTACCTCGACGGGTTGGGGAACACGCGGGCGCGGATCCTTGCGTCGTGGCTGCTGCCGTTGAACGCCGACGGGTCCACGATCCTGGATGGTTCGCACTACGAGATCAGATACGGGATCAGCCCCGCCACGGACTGGCAGACCGAGTTCGCGCCATGGGGCAGCTTCCAGGCGAACATCCTGGACTTGTCGCCGGGCGTGGACTACGACTTCCAAATCAGGGCCGTTGATCTCTCCGCCAATCAGGGCGCCTGGTCGGCGACGGAGACTGCGACTGCGAACCCGGACACGATCGCGCCCAGCACCCCGGCACCGCCCACGGTGGCGGGCAGCCGGTTGGCGATCCAGGTCACGCACACGCTCGGCAAGGCCTCCGGCGGAACCTACAACCTCGAACTCGACCTCGACCATCTTGAGGTGCACGTCGGCTCGGTCGGGAGCTTCACGCCGGACAGCACCACGCTCAAGGGCGAGGTGCTCGCCAACTCGGGCATGATCCGCGCGCTGATTCCTGCGGTGGGTACGGTCGACGTGGAGGAGACGACGACCCGGCACGTCAAGGTGATCGCCGTGGACGAGGCGGGCAACAAGAGCAGCCCGTCTACAGCAGCGACCGCGACGGCATTGCTGATCGACAACGCGCACATCAGCGATCTGACTGTCACCAAGGTCACGGCCGGGACGGTTAGCGCGAACTGGCTGCTCGGCGCGTCGATCAGGACAGCGTCCAGCGGGCAGCGGGTGGAGCTCAACGCAACCGGCCTGCACGGTTTCAACGGTGCCGGGACGGAGCTGGTGACTCTGTCGAACACCGGCTCATTCACGCTGCGGAGCGCGTCCAGTGGCGCTCGTATCAACCTGGACGGCACGGGCTTCCGGGTGTTCAACTCAAGCGCGGTTGAGACAGTAAGTCTTCTCGCAACCGGATCGTTTGTAATAAAATCTGCTTCTTCCGGGGCAAGAATAGAACTTGACACTACTGGGTTTGCCGCTTTTAACTCAAGCGGCACACAAACAGTAGACATCGATGCAGCGACTGGCGATGTTACGATAACTGGTATTTTCCGTTCAGGGCTGACAGGGAAAAGAATCGAAGTCATCACAACGTCAGGTGATCCATTCATCAAGTTTTATGGAAGTTCGTCGGGTACCGACTTCGCCTACATGGCTTATGCTCAATCCATTGTCAATGCAAATCATCCCGCTGTCGTCATGGGCTCATCGACTGGGCTATCTAATCCCGGCGCTGTTATTGTTGATAGCGGAAAAGTTCACGCGATTATTAATCCAGGGGTGAGCGGGTCAGAGGCTGGATTGATTGCATTGACGGGCTATGCAGAACTCAGGACGCCGACTTCAACAATTCAGGTTGGAGATCCAAATATATTTCTTAATGCTCCTAACGGAAATGTTAGAGTTGTCTCGTCAACTGGTTTTGAGGTCAATGGCGTAACGAAGAACTTTATTATTGATCACCCGGCAGAAGGGGATCGTTATCTTATTCACGGTTGCACAGAGTCTCCGCACAACGGCGTCGAGTACTGGGGCACCGCCACCCTCGACGACCTCGGCGTGGCCGAGGTGGAACTGCCGCGATACTTTGAGGCGCTCACCGCTTATGAAGGCCGCGCCGTCCTGCTCACCGGTATTGGTGAGCACCTGCTGCTGGCGTCCGCCACGTACCCGAAGGATGGCCGGTTCTGCGTGCACGGTGTCGCTGGCCAGCGGGTCGCCTGGCTCGTCAAGGCCATCCGCAAGGATGTGCCGCCAGTGCTGGTCGAACCGCGCCGCGATGAGGTGATCGTGCGCGGTGACGGACCTTACCGCTACTACACGATCAAGGAAGCCGCGCATGACTGACCAACCGCTTTCCGTCCCCTTCGAGCCCTACGCCCAAGCCCTCGCAGAGCAGCGCAACCAGGCGCTCGACCAGGTGGCCCAGTTGCAGGCCGTTGTCCACCAACTCCAGGTGGACAACGAGCGGCTTACGGCTGAGAACAAGAAGCTCCGCGCAGAGAAAGACGGCCCATTCGGCGACTCCTGACCTCTCACCGATGCTTGGTGATTGTGGTCCGCTTGCGGCGCCGGTTCCAGATCCACGGCCAAGCCATCCCCATGGTGAACGTCATCCACATGATGTCGCCGAGCGTCCACGCAGGTTTCGTCGTCGACCTGCCGACGTTCCGCACCTCTAGCGGCTTGTCCTGTCCCATCTGGTGTGGCCTCCTGCCGTAGCGCCCGGGAATGGTGTGACGCCTCAAGCATGCTCCCGGTTGACGCGCTTCGCCTGTCCACATCCGGACACCCACGATCGGTGCCGCCCGTCTTGTTGAGGGTGCTCGGCGGGCGGCACCCACTACCTACACCACGGCGAGGAGCGATGTGGCTGATGAGCCGTCTCTGGGTGAGCTGTCTCGCCGGATTGACCACATGACGGCGATGCTGGGGCAGCTCGTGCAGCGGGCGGAGTACACCGCGGACCGGCGCTACGACGACCGAAGGTTCGCTGAGATCGAGGCCGACCTCGCCGAGCTGCGCCGCACGTGGACGGACGAGCTGAAGGCGTTGAAGGCTAGCATCGACGCCGCCACCGAGAAGCGCGGCACCAACGTCAGGCAGGCCGTCTACGCAGGTCTCATCCCTGCCGTGCTGGTGTTGATCGGCATCATTGTGCAGGTCTGGCTCGCCTCGAAAGGCGGGTCCTGATGGGTGAGCACGTACGGCTCGCGCGCCGCAACTGGCTGGTCATCGCTACCGCCGTTGTGGTCGCTCTGCTCGGACTATGGGCTTCGGTCCAGATCGGCGCTCTCGGCGAGCAGCTGCGCAAGTCAGAGGAGAACCAGGAGGTGCTTTCCGACCAGGTGGAGCGCCTCGGTGGGGAGCCTCTCGTGTCGCCATCTGTTGGCCCTCCCGGTGAGCGCGGTGAACCAGGCCGGGCCCCGACTGCTGCGGAAATCTCCGCCGCGGTGTCCGCCTACCTGGCCGCGCATCCGCCGGCGGGTGGCAGGGCGCCCACATCGAGCGAGATCGCCGCGGCGGTAACGGCGTACCTGAAGGACCATCCGCCCGCCCGCGGGCCTGCTGGCTTTGCGGGGAGCCCGGGGCCTCGCGGTGAGCCCGGAGAGACCGTTACTGGCCCGCCGGGGGCCAAGGGCGAAGACGGCGTCGACGGTAAAGACGGCAAGGACTCGACCGTTCCCGGACCTCAGGGTGAGCGCGGCCCGCCGCCGTCCGCCGAACAGATCTCCGACGCCGTCGACGCGTGGCTGAAGGCCAACCCCATCTACTGCTACCCGCCCGACCCGCCTGGCCAGGTCACAGGCAAGCCATGGCGATGCACAGCCGTCGCACCGTCTTGAAAAGGAGGCCAGCGTGCCATACCTGACACAGCTCGCGAAGGTGGCCCGCCGTACCGGCTGCCCGGTGACTGAGGTGTCCGGCTGGAAGACTCGCGGACACGGGCCTCAGCCCGAGGTCGACGGCGTCGTCTGCCACCACACCGCCGGCTGGAATGACATGCACGTGGTCCGCGACGGCCGACCGGGTCTTGACGGGCCGCTGTCGCACATCTGGCTACGCCGCGACGGACGGATCTTCATCGTTGCTGCGGGTCGGTGCTGGCACAACGCGCCGAGTCTGTCGCTGGGCCACACCAACAGCCGCTCGATCGGTATCGAGGCGGAGAACGACGGCCGGACGGCGTGGCCCAAGGTGCAGTTGGACGCCTACAAGCGGCTGTGTGCGGAGCTGTGCCGCGAGTTCGGGCTGCCGGTGTCGACGGTGAAGGGCCACAAGGAGGTCAACTCCTCCAAGCCGGACCCGCACTCGATCAACATGACCAGCTTTCGCAAGGACGTCGCCGCGTTGCTCAAGGGTGAGCCCGCGGCGCCGGCCCTCACGTGGACGGAGAAGCTCGTGAAGGACCTACCCGTGCTCCGCCCCAAAGACGACAACTACGACGTCAAGACGGCCAGGAGCGCACTCTTCGCCCGCGGCTACCTCCCCGAGGCCGTCTACGCCACCGTGGGGCTGCAGGCATGGCTGGAGCGGACCAAGTACGACGACGAATTCGCGGGCCTCATCAAGGGCTTCCAGAAGCTGAAGAAGCTCGACGCGGATTGCCTGATCGGCCCCGACACCTGGCGAGCCCTGCTGACGGCCTCCAGATGAGCGACGGCCTGTTCGCCCTCTGGTGGCCGTGGCCGTACCAAGAACGCCTCCCCGTGGCATCCATGCCGGCGGAGGAGATCGAGCCCGGGGAGCGCATCCCTGGGCTCATCGACGAGTGCAACTGACCGCGAGACCACGTTCTCGCCCTGGGCGGTCCTGCCGGATGCAGGGCCGCCCTTCGCATGTCCCCTGATAGGAAGAGCATCCTCGAATGCGCATCAACAAGAGCGCGACCCTCGCCGCCGGCGTTCTCATCGCGGCGAGCATGACCACCGGTACGGCGTCGGCTGCTGCCGCGCCCGGCGTGGGCGACCTCAAGATTGTGGAGGTCGGTACGGACGCGATGGGCAGCGACACGTTCGCTAACCGGAACCGCGAGTTCGTCACCTTCAAGAACGACACCGCCGCCGCGATCGACATCGATGGTGTGGTCGTTCAGGACAACTGGTCGAAGAACAACCCGAGCCCGCACACCTGCAACAAGTACGTGATCACCGGCCTGCCCGGTCAGGGCTCCGGCGCGATGCTCGGCGTGGGCGAGACCGTGACCGTCTTCAACGGCAGCAGGTGGGGCGGCAACTACAAGAACGGCAGCGAGTACCGGCTGTACGCGCGAAGCGACGTGGACTGCGGCACCGCCGGCCACTTCCTGAACAACGACGCCGACTCTGTCTGGGTGACCGCGGGCGTTACCGCGGTCGACAGCAAGTCGTGGGACTGGAACGGCGGCTACACCGTCAAGTAGGAGGCTGTCATGAAGAAGGTCACCATCTTCGGCCAAGAGCCTGCGATGATCCTCGGGGCCGTCAACGCCCTGGTCGCGCTCGTGGTCGCATACGGCCTGGATCTGTCGCAGGTGCAGACAGCGGCTATCTCGACGGTGGCGAGTGGCGTCTTGGCCATCGCTGTCGCGGTGATGACGCGCCCGGTCGTCGTTTCCGCGCTGACGGGTGCGGTGTCCACGGTGATGGCCGCGGTCGCCGGGTTCGGGCTGGAGTTCACCGCGGACCAGATCGGCGCCACCGTCACGGTCCTGTCGATCGTGCTGGCGCTGGTGCTGCGGGCGAACGTGACCCCTGTGTCCGGGCCGGTGCAGCCTCAGTAACTGGAGTCCGTTTCGTCCGCTTTCCCGGATCCGGGAAGTCGTCTGAGCTGGCTCTTTGCCAGTTGGGGCAATAAGTAGCCCGCTCTCCCTTCGGGGAGGGCGGGCTTCTTTGCTTTGTACGGCTACTGATCCGCGACGGAGCAATGGAGCGCTAGGCGCATCCGCACTTCGCTGCGCGTGTAACCGCCACCAGCCTCCGACGCAGCGGAGAGCAACATGTCCAGCTCCGGCCTCGTCCGGCGCTGATACATGATGGTGCTCTTCGCTATCCCGAGAGTCTGACAGGCGGCACCCAGAGTGGATCCCTCCCGTAGTGCCTCAAGGAGCGGGCGGAGTTGGTCAGCCTCGTGGCGGACGAGCGCCCGATCAACGTTGGCGGCGAAGGCCGGGTGCTGTTGCATATGCCTGTGGACTGTCGAGCGTTCTACTCCAACGGCTGCGGCGGCAAGGCTGATTCGACCAAGCCGGGCTACAGCATCAACGCAAGCTGAATGCCATGGGGCCTCGGATAGCGTCTGAGTGCGCTCTTGGCGTGCTCGCTCCGCGTTCCAGGCCCGGCAGTCGGGGCATCGGCAGCGGCGATCCTTGTAGCTGTACTCGGTCCCGTGAGAGTGCGATTCGTCTCGCGTAACCAGCAGCACAAGATCGAGGTCACGCCGCCATAGCCGATCCCAGCGCGCCCTCGACAACACCTGCTGAGTGGTCACCCCCAGGTCTGCGGCGGCTTCGCCCAGAGGAACGCCACGCGCGAGCGCCACCAGCAGCAATGTCTGAGCCTCGTGGGGAAAGTCGCGGTCTGCCTGCTGCTGGCGCCTGCGCCGCTCCTGCTCGGCGTGCAGCCGCTTCTCTGCGCCCGTCCGAGCAGGCTTCGTCATGGGAGCGCTGGGAGCGAAGCGTCGGTGTTCCCTCGCGAGAGCGTGTCCAGCACTGCGAGTGCCTGGATGCGACTCCATCCCCGGCACGCCTGCGCCAGCGCCGCCTGCTCAACACCCTCGGGCAACTCGTCGGGGTCGATGTCCTCGACTTCCTGTGCGAGCAACTCGCCGGGATTGTGTAGCCATGTCGCGTCCACAACGGTCGAGCGGACGAGGTGCCGCAAGACCTGCCAGAGGGCGCCGGGCATTGGCTCCAGGTCGGCCAATTCCAGTGCGAACAGCCGTTCCAGCAGCTCATCGGCCTCGGGCAGAAAACCGGGCCGATCGAGGCCACGGGCACGAGCGATGGCCTTGTCCACCTCGCCGACGCTGATGCCCAGCAAATCGGCGGCATGCTGGCGTCCGCCTCGGCCGTACTCCTCCACCCCTTTGAGGATCCATCGGGACCGGTCATCGGCGGCGCGCGTACGGGCAACCTCGCCCCGGGCCTTGGCCGCTTCTGCGTGGGCGAACCAATCGGGCGTCGTCACTTCGTCTCCTCCACAGTGCTGAGCGTCTCGGCCTCGATCTCGTCGAACCGTTCGGTGACCGCGTTGCTGGCCTGCTCCAGCAGCTCGTCTAATTCCAGCCCTTCCAGGGTGGCGTCGATGGGGCCGTGGATCTCGCTGAGATGCGGGAACCAGTGGCAGTCGTCGGGCAGCAGGTTGTCGAACTCGCGCTCCTGGGCGTCCATCAGCGCTTCGGCGAGGGCGCCCTGCTGGTCGTCGGTGTATTCGCCGTTGTTGATGTAGCTCATCCAGCCGTCGACCTGGTAGTCGCGGCCGAGCGTGTAGTTCCTGGCGAGGACGGTCGTGGTGGTCATGGAGGACTCCTAGGTGGTGGTGGAGGGTTAGAGGGCGGCGATGGCGGCGCGGACGCCGGAGACGATGGCCTGCCACACCTCGGCGGGGGTGGCGACCCGGGACTCGCTGTAGCCGTAGCGGCAGTGGAGCTTGCCGGTGGCGGCGTCGAACCACACCTGGTCGATGCTGGCGAGCAGCTTGTACGCCTGGCTGTTGGAGATGGTCTCGCCCTGGTAGGTGGCGCCGGAGATGTTGCCGGTGTTGTAGTGGCTGGTCTCGATCCCGGCGAGGGCGGCCCAGTCGTTGAGGTAGACGCGGTCGTGGCCGTTCTTGATCCAGCGGTTGCCGCCGATCGCGGTCATCGTCTCGATGGAGAAGACGGTCTTCTTGGCGGTGAGGGAGATGCGGCGGGCGAGGGAGGCGGCTTCGATGACCCACCGGCCGGCGACCTTGGCGGCGGCGACGGCGCCGTACCGGCACCAGTGCCGGATGGTGGCGACGGTGACGCTGGCCTGGGTGGCGGCGGTGGTGGTGTCCATCTCGGCTTCCTCTCTGGTGCGTTCTCCCTACGCACATAACTATGCCCTACCCCATAAGGTTTGTCTATGGGGTAGGGCATAGTTTTTGGCGGACTGCCCCGGTCCTCTGCTCGTACGGGTGTTCGGTCTAGGATCCCCTCGAACCACGAACGGGGAGACCATGGCAGACCTACCTGACGACCTGATCCAACTCCGGCGCGACTTCCTGGCCGCCCAAGGCCGCCTCGCCGCCGCTGGTCGAGTGCTGCCCTCACACGCTGCCGTCGTCGCGGGAGAAGCCGAACCAGCCACGCCCGAGCAGCATCAGGCGTGGCAGACCGCGCAGGCGGAATGCCGCCGCCTAGCCGTAGCCATCCAGGAGCACTCGCACTGGGAGGAGACTCCTGACCGTAAAGCGGCACGTACAGCGCTGGACGCGATCCAGACGTGAAGACGCCCCGGCCTCAACAGAGACCGGGGCTTGCTCAGGGTGCTGGCTATACGTTCTCGCCTTTGCTGGCCAGGTAGACCCCGCGGTTGACGCCGTGATGGAACGGGCACCCACCATGCGGCCACGTGGGCCAAAGCTCGTCCGCGATCACGCATGCCGAGCAGTCCTCAGCGTCTTCCTCGTTCACGTCGAGCAGGTCCATCAGGTCGATTTCGCTTGCCTCGGCAAGAGACATGGCACCTCTCTTCGTCTCGTTGGTGGGAGTGGGGCTCAGGAGCTCGTCTACCGGTGGAATCCCAGCACGCTCCGGATCGTCGTTCCAGTGGTGGCCTTCTCAGACGCGGCCACCCACGCCTCCATGGCCGCCTCTTTCTCCGGGCCGTCTGGTGTGGACTCGGCCTTCTGTTTGAGCTCCGTCAGTTCGCGGGCGGTTGGTCTGCCGGTCACGATTCCTCTGTCCACTGCTCGACGACCCAGCGCGGAATGATCCCCTCGCTGCCGCAGAAGTCGCAGCCGCTGCCCTCACATCCGGGGCAGGTAGCTGGGTTGTCCTCATACCAGGGCTTGTTGCCGGGAAGGGTCACGTCTCCTCCTCTTCAGTGCTGGTGGATGCCAGCGGATGCCGTGGCGTGCAGAGCGCCGCCTATCGTCGTGACGCCGGCCACGGAGACCTGGTGGCGGCACTGCGGGCGGCACATGCACCCGTACGTCACAGTGGGCGTCCCGTCGACCCAGGTCATGGTGTGGTCGGGGGCGTCGGCCGGTTTGAACGTCATCGTCAGCGCCCGCCCTTCTCGCTACGCGCCTTCTCGATCGCGCCCGGGTACGCCTCCTTGAAGTGGAGTTCGCCCTTCTTCCAGTCGACCCGGTCGAGGCGGTAGCCCTGCTTCTTCTTCTCTTCGACGAGTTCAGAGAATGATTCCTGGGTCAGTTTGCCGATGCTCATGGTTCTCCTTTGATGTGTTGGTGTTGATGAGATCTGGCCTTGCGGGCACCCGCCCGGCCGGGGAAGTGCCGGGCGAGCACCCGCAACGTCAGCTCAGTCCTTCTCCAGGGCGGCGGCGCGTTGCGCGTCTGCGAGCCTGTCGCTCAGCATTTCGAGCTCGTGGCGGGCGTCTGCCTTCTCGTCTGCAGTCATGATCGCCTTGTGTGTTTTGACGAACTCGAACAGGGCGTCGTACTCGCTCTTGAGGCGCCGCGCCTGCTGTTTGAAATAGCCCACGACACGTCAGCGCTTACCGCGCTTGGGGGGAGCCCACCACGGCCGGCGAAGTTCCTCGGCGGCCTCGCCCCAGTCCTTCGCGTTGGCCGCCGCGACCCTGCGGTTGCTGTCGTGCTGCCGGGCCAGGTACCTGTCGGCGTGCCGGTCGGTGCTCTGGCCGGAATCGAGGCGCTTCTGGTACTCCTCCGCCTTCTGCTTCTCTTCGCGTGCTTTGGCGGCTTCCTGGCTGGCGATCTCCGCCGCGCTGCCTGCCAACTTCTTGCGTTCCTTACCCCAACCCATGTGTGTCCTCCTCTCGGTGGAGCTGGCTGCTCCGGGCACCCGCCCAGGCGGGGAAGTGACTGGGCGGGCACCCGCAACGGTCAGCCGGTGACGTGCCGGATGCCGTCCACGACGCTCGTGTTGCCGTCGCGGTGCCGGTTCTGCTCGTCGGCGATGGCGCGAAGGTCCTGCGGGGACACGCCCGCCTTGAGTTGCTTTTCCGTCCACGCACGGGTCTGGTCGTAGGTGGCGGTGTTCACGTCCAGCGTGCTGGGCTTGGGCTTCGCCATGCTGTCCTCCTCGGGGGATTGGTGGAGCTGGGCCGCTCCGGGCACCCGCCACGCCCCCGGACGTGGCGAGCACCCGCAACAGGCAGACCTCACTTGAGGACCTTGGTCGCGAACACGGCGAGCTGGTCGGCGCCCGTGAAGATGCTGTTCAGTAGGCCATTGACCGCGTCGGCGGCCTGGGCGGGACGGCTGAACAGATAGAACACGGCGAAGGCGATGCCCACGTACATGAGCGGCTTCTTGAGACGGTGCATGACAGTCCTTTCTGTTGTCAGGAGTCGCGGACGCCTTCGCGGTCGGGGTGTGCCCGCCGGGCACGCTCGGGCCGGTTGGCGTTGCGGACGAAGAGCACGATGGCTCCGATGGCCAGCGCCGCGTACACGGCCATCGCGGCGAACGCGGCCGGGACGCTCGCGGTGGAGAGCCACACGCATGCGATCAGGCCGCCGATGGCGAACACCCAGCAGGCAAGGAGGATCAGGAAGCGTTGCATCAGCTTGGTCCCCTCGGGGGTTAACGGGTGAGGTAGCCCTTGCCGCGGCAGCCGTGGCATTTGCGCGATTTGAGGTGCTTGCCGCCGGTAAGCGACATCACGACGATCTCGCCTTCGCCATCGCATGTCGGGCAGGTCATGCCGGGTCTGAAGAAGACGCCGAGGATTCCCATGTCTGTTTCTCCGATCGGTTGTAACGGGATCTTGGGAGCGGGTGCTCCGGACACCCCTCCCGAGAGATCGGGAAGGTCTCCGCAACCACCGCTCGCGGGCCCTTCGACGCAACCGTGAGTGACCGTCTTGGGGCTACAGCAGGGCTGCCTCCGAGCGCCGCGCAGGGGTTAAGCGGCCGAAGGCGGGTTAAATTTTTAGTCCTCGGGTTAAATCCAACGATCACGTCGCTGAGCTGGGGAAAGTTAAGCGCGAGTCCGGGTTAAGCGGGTTAAGCGAAGGGGCCCGGAAGCCTGGAGATGGAGTGTCCCGAGGGGATGTTCCTCTCTTAACCCGCGTCGTCCTCGTGGGTGACGCCGGCTGTGGCGATCTCCACCATGCGGCAACGGATGGTGATCGGATCGATGGGATAGCGGTTCTTCGACGAGGGCACCTTGACGCCGAGGAGGCCCAGTTCGCGCACCAGCTCCATCCGGTCGCGGAGTAGCGCGTAAGGGCGGTGCCGCGAGTACGCAGACTTCAAGGCAGCCAACGCCTGGGCGGCCGGAACCGGGTCGGCGCCGATCACATCGAGCAGGTCCGCCAGAAGGTCCCTCTCCTCGTCGTCAAAGGTGGCGTTGCCGAGGGCAGCCTTCTCCCTCAGCGCCACCGCCCGCGCCACGACCGAGCCCATCTCTGCGTACGGCACGTAGTAGGTGCGCAGCAGGCCGGCCTTGGCTTGGAAGCCGCTCGCCATGCAGGTGCCGATGTCGCCCGGCCCTTCCTCCGTCTTCGGCTCTAGGCCGACAGCGGAGATGCCCCTCTTGTACGAGCCGGTGCCGAGCACCGCGTCGTTCGAGGTCTGGTCGCCGATGGCGAAGCACGCCTTGTTGGAGATGACCGCCATCAGCTTGCGCGGCAGCGACGCCGACGACGGTTCCGGGGTGGCGAAGATCAGGGTGACGGCGTACTTTCGGGCCGCGCCCATCAGCTTCACACACAGCTCTTCGGCCTCCTCTCCGAACTCCTCGTTGAGGAACAGCGCCTGGCACTCGTCGATGACGATGATGCGCGGTCGTAGCCGCTCGTCCTTCTCTGCGAGTTCCCTGGTCACCATGGGGGCGCCGTGCTCCTGCAGCGCCTTGCCTCGCACGCTGAGTTCGGCGTACACCTCGCGCAGAAGGAACAGGCACGCTTCGACGACCTCGTCGCCCGGTCCCGTGAGCAGGGTCCGCAGGCGGGGTCGGAGCGGGTCGTAGTCGGCGTTCGTGGCGAAGACGAACACGTCGATCTCGACCAGGTAGTCGAGGATGGCCCCCAGCAGCAGCGTGAGGATCATCGTGGATTTGCCGGAGCCCATCATGCCGGCCAGCGCGTAGTTCTTCTGAAACAGCAGGCCGATGACGGTCTTGCCGCGAATGTTCCGCGACACGGGGACGCCCTCGAAGTAGTCGCCGACGCCGTCCTTCAGTAGCGGCCAGTCAGGCATCGGGCCGGTCAGCGATCCCTGGTCGGCGACCCACAGGTCCAGCACGCCGGGCTGCTTCTTGGGCTCGGTGGCCCACACCTCGACGGGCAGGCGTACGAGGTTGTGCGCGAGCACGGGCTTCTTCTGATTGATCATTTCTACGGTGACGCCCGGCGGCGGTTCAAGCTGGGTCCGGTACCCCTCACCGTCGCGCTGGGTCGGCAGCACGATCCGCGGCTTCCAACCCGCCTTGAAAGCCCTGTTCAGCGGGGCGATACCCAGGTGCTTCAGCGCGTTGATGATCGCTGACTCGTCGGGAATGACGTCCCGGCTGCTGTCGCTCTCTCGATCGTCGGCAACAAGCCACGTCGGCGTCTCACCCAGGCGGCGGCCTTCACGATGGCCTGCCCACGCCAGCAGCGGGACGAAGGCCACCACGAACACGGACCAGGCAACTCTGGTGGCACTGGCCAGCCATCGGAGGACGCCGCCGAACCACACCCACAGGTCCGTCCAACCTCCCGCGCCGGTCGCCCACACCACCGTGGCCGCCACGACCAGCAGCACCGGCACGGCCAGGAGGCAGCAGCAGGTGAGGATCGCCATCTTGAGCACCAGTAGCGGCAGCTTCATGAGCCGCTCGTAGCGGTCGTTCTTGGCTTCCTTCCGCTTTTCGATCCAGAACGCCAGCGCTTCGCGGTCGCCGGTGGCCTTCGCGATGCGGATCTGCTCGCGGATGTCTCCGCTGGTGAGGCCGTCTTTCGCGCGGACGATCCAGGAGTGCCAGCCCGCGAGAACGAGAGCGCCGTGCTGCGCGGCGGTGCGGGCACGCTTCCTGGTGGCGGGGGAGGGCCGCAGCACCGTCACCCGGTCGACCACCGCGGACGGCAGGCGGCTGGAGCGTTCGGGCACGTCGGAGACGATTTCGGCCTCGACGACTGCGGGCTCCACCTCGTGCTCCTGCCGGGGCTCCAGCTCGTCGTGGCGCTGCTCGTCTTCGGGCAGGGTCAGGCCGGGAGCGTCGTCGGCGTTGCGGACGATCTCCAACCTGCGGCGCGGGCTCTCGGTCAAGACGAGACCTCCTCCCTCAGCCAGACCGGGGTGCGGTAGACGCGCAGAGCACGGCCATCCAACGCGGACGCGGTGGCCAGGTGCACCGACAGGCAGGCGACCACGAAGGCGGCCACGTAGACGGCGAACCGTCCGGCGTTCCACAGCGTGTACAGCGGGAACGCGACCGCGACGGCGCCGAGCCAGTAGAAGGGGTGCCACCACTTCAAGGGACGCGGCTCGGCTGTGTCCTGGTCGTCGTCGGGCAGATCGACGATCGACGCCTGGATGAGCGCGAAGGCGGCCAGGAGCCAGACGGCAACGGTGACGATCGTGTTCATGACTGGTCTCCAGTCGGGGCGGCGGGGGCAGGGTGTGTGCCGTTCAGACGGGTCGGCTCGATCGGCGGGATGAGCGGCTCAGCGAGGCTGTTCTGACCCGGTGTCGGCACGGGCTCGGACGGCTGCGGTTCCTGTTCGCGCTTGACGTCGTCGATGACCTCTTGCGCCTCGCGGATCTCCAGCCCGAAGCGGTCCGACAGTTGACGCCGGCCGATGCCGCGGCGCCCGTTCTTGATGCTGTCGGCGTACGCCCACCGTGCCGCTTCGAACCGGTCGGAGGGGATGAGTTCGACGTCGACCTCGACGAGCTTCTCGACCTCGATCTCGCGGACCACCACCCGCTCCGGCATCTGTGTCGGGATGGCCTCGCGGATGGCCTTCAGGAGCCGCATGAACAACTCGACGGCGATCACCAGGACGAGGGCGGATGTGCCGCTGACCAGTCCGCCTTCGATCCCGGAGGCGAGTCCGTGGGCGGCGTTCCCGATGAGGGTTGCGACGATTCCCAGCCACAGCGCCGCACGTGCGAGAGGTGGAACAGGGATGCGGGAGCGGGTGCAGTACAGCATCACCAGCGACGCCATGATGATCAGCCCGTCGATGGCGAGGGGGAACAGGCGTGCCGTGTCTTCGGCCTCGCCGTAGCGCCTCCCAAGGGTGATCAGGTGGCGGTACGAGATGTAGAACGTGATGCCGATCAGAAGGACGAGGACGAGCCATGCAGCCGTCTTGATCCAACCGTCGCCGACCGGCTTCTCCGGCGCGACCTCGGGCTGGCACACGCCGGGGTCGGCGCGGTCGGCGTCAAGGCCCTCGGCGGGCTGGGTGGTGTTCAAGGCGTGCTCCTACGTGTCGGTGTCGTCGAGCTCGTCCGGCTCGGCGGGTTCGTCGGTGGCGGGCTGTAGGGCGGCGAGCATGGCGAGCTCCTCGGCGTTGAGGGCCGCTACAGCTCGGGCGAGCCGCCGGCGTCGCCGCTCTTCAGGGGTCATCGGGGGTGCTCCGTGTGTGGCCCCGTCCGCGGGGGCGCGATGGTTTGGATGCCAGGACACGTCCGCCGCGGACGGGGGAGTAGAAGGGGGTCAGCGCCGGACGCGGTACTTGGCCTCGCCGCGCTTGACCATGCCGGTGTTGCCGTCGCTGAACTCGATCCAGCGGCCTCGCATGAGGAGGCCGTCCTCGTCGCCGATGTCGTAGGCGTCGACCACGCGTGTGCCGTCTTCGAGGACGCCGCCTTTCTTCAGGTCGGCGGCGTCCACTTCACGAATCGCCATGTTGTTCACGTCCTTTTCGTCGTCTCGGGGGAGTAGGGTTGCCCGGCCGCCGCGGCGAGGGTTACCCCCCCGGGATGAGCGGCAGCCGGGCAGGTTCATCGCGCAGCCCTCCGACAGGAGCAGCGGCGGTTCGAACAGCGAGGGTCAGTGCAGGCGATCGTGTCGATCGCCGGGGCGCTCATGTAGCCGCGACGCTTGGGCTGGTGGACCATCCGGCTGGTGACCTCGTTGATCCGCTCCCGGATCTCGTCAGGGGTACGGGTCGTCATCGAGACACCACCTGACGAGGAACGCGCCGGTAGTCGGACAGCCGGACCACGTTGTCGGGCAGGACGGTGGCAGGGGCGATCTCCACGTCATTCGCTTCAAGAAGAAGCCCGACCTTGGCGGAGAGGACGGAAGCGTCCTCCAAGAGCGCGTGGAGCAGGTCTACGGGGACCGCGATGGTCTCCGGAGCTGTATGTGTCATGATGAGGGAGTCCTTCCGTCCTTGACCGGCCTGGAGGACATGCGGGCGGCCCGGATCGTGGAAGTGAGGGGCCGCCCGTCGCATGTCTGGGGCGATCGCGAGCGTCAGTAGGAAATCGCGCCCCATGACGGGAAATGCCGATGCGGATAAATCGCCCGACAAGTTCGCGGGGCTCTTCATGGATTGCCCTCCCTGGAACTGATAGGGCGTCGGCTCGGCTTTCAGGTCGTGCGAAGAGGCGTCGCGTCTAGGTCTACTGAGTTTCGCTAAGCGGTGTTAGCGTGTTGTGCTTAGACGGTAACGCGCCCTATGGGTGTCGTCAAGGCAGCTAAGCGCATCCGCTAAGACCTCTTAGTACTCAAACACCTCAAACAGGGACATAGATGTTCATTGATGCTGATGCGGTTCTTGATCTAGTAACTAGCTCAAACGATCCCGTCGAGCGAATCAAGAACGTAGGGGCCGCCCTCGTAGAGATCCAAAACCTGACGGCAGAGCTCGGCCGACTGCGACGCGAGGAGGTGGAGGAGTTGAAAGCGGCCGGCATGTCACAGAACGCCATCGCCAGGGCGATCGGGCTGACGAGCGCCAGGATGAGCCAGGTTATGAATAACGCCCCAGCCCCGGAGCGCGCTTTTTTCGGCGTAAAGATTGAGCCGATCATCGCGGCCGTCGCCGAGAAACGAGAGGCAGACAAGCCGAAGCCAGGCCCCGTGATTTCCATCGACGACATGCAGGCATACGACGGCCTGCGCAACCTAGTCGCAGACCTCGGATTGACGTCGACCTATGAAGTGGTAAGACCGCCCGGCAATATATGGCTCAACCGAAACGGACTCGTCGTCATTTGCGGACCTCGTCACTCATCTCTCATTGAGCAGGTGCTGGGATCTGACGACAAGCTCTCGTTCGAAAAGGACGACGCCGGATGGCACCTGGTGGACCATGTCGAAGGCGTTGCCTACCGCTCGCCGGAAGACTCCGACGAGCCAGGCGACATCGCCTATCTCGGTCGCCTGCCGCGGCCTGACGGCAAAGGGTATTTCCTGTACCTCGCTGGCATCCACGCCGCCGGCGCCGCAGGGGTCGTCCACTACCTCGGCAACGAACTGGCCAGCCTGTACCGGGAGGTCCGCAACCGCAGGTTCTCGACCCTGATCCAGTGCCGCTACGACCCGGAAACCCATACGATCATCTCCAGCGAAAGGATCACGCCGGTCTACAAGCATGAAGGATGACGTTGCATATCGCGTTCGAGACGGTCGCTGGTTCCCCTGATCGAGTCAACGAGGATTGGGCGGCGGCCAGCCCGAACGCCGTGATCGTCCTTGACGGAGTGACCGCGCCTCGCGTGGCAAGCCGGGGATGCCGCCACCCTGTTGCCTGGTTCACGCAGCAGCTCGGTGTGCGTCTGCTCATGCTGCTCGACGACGACCTGGACATGCCAGACGCACTCGCCAAAGCGATCGACCAGGTTGCCGAGCTACACCGGAACTCCTGTGACCTGGAGAGTCCCGGTGTTCCGGCAGCGGCTGTTGCCATGATCCGCAAGCGCGGGGATGGCACGCTGGACTATCTCGTGCTGGCTGACACGGTGATCGTTTTGGACACCGACACGGAGATGCGAGTGGTGTCGGATTCGCGCGTGGAGCATGCCGCGCCAGAGGAGCTCGCCGCCACCAGAGAAGAAGCCATCGGCACGCCTGAGCATCAAGCAGCGGTAGCACGAATGTCGGTCGAGCAGTTGAAGAAGCGCAACGTGCCAGGTGGCTACTGGGTGGCAGCCGCAGAACGGGAAGCAGCGTTCAACGCCCTCGTCGGCCACGTGCCGGTAGAGCGGGTTCGGCGAGTGGCGATACTCACCGATGGAGCCAGCCGGGCGGTGGACACCTTCAACGAGATGGACTGGGCGGCCTGCCTCGACTACCTCCAGGAACACGGACCGCGAGGCCTCATTCAGCATGTTCGCCGCATCGAGCAGACTGACCCCGCTGGCGCGAGATGGCCGCGGTTCAAGGTGTCAGACGACGCCACGGTGGCCATCGTGGAGATGTAACTGGTGGATGGAATGGGGGCATGAAACCCATCGCCTGACCTTCTTTCACGCTCTACCTTTGGAGCATGGACCCCACAGAGAGTGATCACTTCGCCACGATCACGACCCCCGCCGGAAGCGTCGTCCACTTCCCGTTCCTCACTGGACAGGAAGCGGGCCAGATCGCCCAGCAGTATGGCCCTCCAACCGAGCCGCTCCCGCCCCACATCGAAGCGGGCAAGGATAAGCAGCCCTGCGGGAAGTGCGGGGGCCAGGGACACTGGTACGAGACCGTGGAAGTCGAGAGCCCGTCCGGGAGCAAGGTCACCACGCAGAAGCGGGTCAACTGCCGGACCTGCGGCGGCACTGGAAGCATCCCCAAGTAGATCGGCCCCGTCTCCGAGAGGAGGCGGGGCCGCGGTCGCGTTGAGGCGTCTATCGTTCGCAGACCACGCCGTCGCCGTCGCGGTCCTGGTACCAGGAGTACTCGGGGTCTACGCCCTTCCTGTACGGGCCGTAACCGTTGCGGTTGGCTTCGGCGCAGGTGCCGTAGCGCGGATCGTTCCCGGAGGGCGGGTCGCTCTCCGTCGGCGTCGGCTTTGGCGTCGGGGTGGGATTGCTGCCGCCTCCGTCGCACTTACCGGACCAGATGCGCAGCCGCTCCTTCTTCGCCTTGGCCTGCTCGGCGAGCATGACCTTGATGTACTTGTCGTTAGGCTTGTACAGGGCAGCTTTGCCGTATCCGTATCTGATGAGGTTCCTGTTGACGTGCACGCCCTTGGCGTTGAACGCGTAGTACAGCCAGCGCCCGTACCTGTCCTTTGGCGCCTTGTCGGCGAGCGGGTAGACCGCCTTACCGACCGGGAGCAGAGCGGCGGTACGGGCGGTCGCGGTCTTGAACCAGCACTGGCCGCGCTCCGGGGTGTCCACCTCTAAGAGCCGGACCCGTAGTTTTTTGCCGCCGCGCATGACGTCGATCGTGTCGCCGTCCACGATTTTCACGACCTTGGCCGACACCGTGCCCTTCGGAAGGCCCGGGGGAGCGGCATACGCCGGCGCCGCGATGGCAAGCGGGGCGAGGACGGCGGCGGCTGTGAGGGTGGTGGCCGTGCATGAGCGTACGCGCATGGCGTGACTCCAGAGACTGAAGATGTGGACGGGGGTAGGACGCCCGAGAGGCTGGCGAGGTGTACAGCCGTGCGCCGCCGCTGTGCTCAGCTATCCGTTGGCTGCCGTTGGATGCCGAGTTGTTCCAGCGGTCCGAACTCTTTCTCGACCCAGCCGAGTCGGCCGCTGGCGGCGCCGTTCAGCAACTCGATCACTGGCTCGTTGGTTTTCGGGTCGGTGCGTCCGCTGTCCATCCACAAGCGGCCTTCGCGGTCCATCCATGCCCAGGCGACGTTGGAGCTCATGGCGCGTCTCCGGTCCAGATGGACAGCCCGCGGTCCTCGTCGCTGCGGCCCTGGGATGCCTCCCACGCCCACACCTTGACCCGGTTGCGCGTGGCTTCCTGTGTCAGCTCGGTCTCGGTTGCGGCCCGGACCTCTTGCACGCATCCGTAGTCGAGAGCGTTCTGGGGCAGCTTCTGAAAGAGACGGGCGTGGAAGCCGTCTCCGTCTGCCCACGTCTCGTACTGCAGCAGACCGCGGGGTTGGGAAGGCTGCCCATTGTCCGTAGGGTTGTCCATAGTCGGACCTCCACCCGTCCGATCAAGGCCCCTGCCAGGTGGTTGCACGCCTGGCGGGGGCCATCTTTATGTGCGCATCAGTGTGGCACGTCAAGGTGTCTTAAACCATCCCTACGTGCATTACAGAGCCCCTACGTGTACCTATGTTTGCCCTGGTACACCCAGCCATCGTTGATCGCATGCATCCGAGTCGATCGAAGTGGCGGCAGGCATACGCGGCCATCTGCGACCGGATCCGCACCGGCGAGCTCGCCCCCGGCGACAGGGTGCCGACCGTGCACGAGCTGATGACCGAGTGGGGCATGTCCAACACCGTCGCCCAGAAGGTGCATCGGGCCTTGCGCGAAGCGGGGCTAGTGGAGACGGAGCCCGGTACGGGCAGCTACGTGCTTGAGGGCGCCGCGGAGAAACTTCAGGCGGCCGGCGAGGACGACGGCTGAGTCTGCGACCTTGCCATGTCCGGAACGCGATTACCTGACCAGGGCACGCTAGGTCATGACCGGGCATGCCCTGTCTCACCGGATCAGGCGCGGGCATGCCCTCTTACGGTCGGCTCCATGATCGAGTGGGCGCCGGACGAGACAGTGTGGGAGCAGCTCTATACGATTCTGCGCGAACGCATCGAAACCGGTACTTATAAGCCACGGATGCCGCTGCCGTCGATAACCCACCTAGAGCAGGAGTTTGGGGTGGCCAGAGGGACGGTCCGGAAGGTATTGGGCAAGTTGAAGGATGACGGCTACCTTCGGGCGATTCCAGGCAAGGGGACCTTTGTCGTGCCTCGAACGCAGTAACCGGACAGCGCTCACGCCCCAGCCTCAACCGCTGGGGCGTTTTGATGCCCGGCGTCCGTTGTCACCCTCCGTCTTTACGTAACCCATGACGTTTGGGCCCACGCAAGTTCGACGAAGTGAAGCCAAAGGTCCGCGTCTGACATGGCATACCGACGACCCGCACACACTCGCTCGACGCGCCCCGACGCGGCTTCCCGGCCGGCACGTGCCGAATCACGCACTCCGCCCGCGCATGCCGAGCGGAGGACGCGCTCAACTCATGTCGCCGTGGGCACGCGTCCGGCCGATGCCAGCCTGAACGGCGGGCTCGCACCGGCGGGTGGGGATGGCACGGACATTGTGGGCTTCCGATGACATACGCCGATACGGACGGTGACGAGCGCAAGCACGCCTGGCCTCTTTCGCTCCCTGCCGTAGCAGCCTGGGCCAGTGCCCTGATCCTCCTCGGCTGCACCGCTTTCGCCGGCATGATCGTGGCAATGTCCGCAGCCCTCGGCGCCTCCGCCGTAGCGTGGTGGACCCGCACACCCGCCAGGCCGACCACCCAGTGTGACACGCGCCTGCCATTCCGATGGAGTGCGTGGCGTTCGCGCTCGCCAGCCCCGGCAACAGCATGGCGCAACGCCACCATAGCCACACTGGTCTGCGCAGCGGCGACCTCGGCATCGGTCGCCTTCCGAGTCCAGGCCCTGACCACCGGACCGACGGCCGAACTGGCGGCAAGGGGCTCGTCCATCACCGCCCAGATCGCCCTGACCGACGATCCCAAACGCCGGCCGCACCGAGGTGGGCACTTCAACCAGGAGAGCTACGTCATCCCGGCCACCCTGAAGGTCATTCGACTCGCCGGGAGCAGGCAAGCCGTCAACGTCCCGATCACCGTCTTCGCCAGCGGACGCCACTGGAGTGCCTTGCTCCCCAGCCAGCACCTTGAAGTCACCGGCCGCCTGGCAGAACCGACCCCCGGCGACCTGGTTGCAGCCATCCTCTTGGTCCGGGGCGCACCACGAGTCCTGACGCCACCGTCCCAACTCCAGACGGTCGCAGGCAGCCTGAGATCCGGCCTGCGAGCCGCTGCGGACACCCTTCCCCCGGACCAGCGCGGCCTCCTCCCGGGCCTGGTCGTCGGCGACGTCTCACGCATGGATCCCCAGGTGGCATCCGACCTCAGGGAATCCGGGATGAACCACTTGCACGCGGTGAGCGGGGCAAACCTGGCCATCGTCGCAGGCGCGGCCCTCGCGATCTCCCGCCTCGTCGGCCTCTCCCTGCCCATGAGAGCGGGCTTCGCCGCCCTCGCGATGCTCGCGTTCGCCGTGGTGGCCCGCCCCTCCCCGAGCGTTCTGCGAGCCCTCCTCATGGGCTTGGTGGCGGCCGTCGCCCTCGGTACAGGCCGCGCAAGGGACGGCCTGGCGGCTCTGTCGGCAACGGTCCTCCTGCTGATGCTGTTCGCGCCCGAGCTGGCTCGCTCGTACGGCTTCGCCCTCTCGGTCGCGGCCACCGCAGGCATCCTCATCCTCGCCCCACGCTGGCGCGACCACCTCTCACCCACAGAGAACGAGGGCGACGAGTCCGAGCATGAACGGGAGACGAAGGGCGAGGACCGCAACCAGCGCCAGGTACACCAGCGGCACCAGAGCCCAGGCCACCGCCAGAACCCAGCTCAGAGCCGTGATGGGGCACCGCAGGGCGGTTCCGGGCGGCCGTACCGGCTCCCGCGATGGATGGCCGAGGCGGTGGCGGTGCCGGCGGCGGCCCAGGTGGCGGTGACTCCCGTGCTGGTGCTGATGTCGGGACAGTTGACGCCCGTGGCGGTGCTCGCCAACCTGCTCGTGGCACCGGCGGTGGCCCCCGCGACCCTGCTCGGGTTCGGCGCCGCACTCATCGCACCCCTATGGCCCGATGCCGCGAGCCTCCTGGTCATCCCGGCCGGTTACGCCGTCGGCTGGATCATCGCGGTCGCCCGCTGGGCGGTGAACCTCCCCTTCGCCACCGTGCCGTGGCCCAGCGGCCTCCTGGGGCTCGGCCTGCTCGGGCTCACGGTGGCGATCGCGATCCCCATCCTGCGCCGCCGGGCCTGGCGAGTGCTCGCGTTGACGGCTGCCGGCGCCGCGCTGGTGGCGGTGTTGGTGGTCCGCCCCATCACCGGGCCCTGGCCGCCCAAGGGATGGCTGATGGTGATGTGCGACGTCGGGCAGGGCGACGGGCTGGTCGTCGCGGCCGGACCAGGGCGGGGCGTCGTCGTGGACACCGGACCCGATCCGATCGCCATGGACCGGTGTCTGCGCAGCCTCGGCGTAGATGACGTACCGCTGCTCGTCCTCACGCACCCGCATGCCGATCACGTGGACGGCCTCCCCGGCGTCCTCAGGAACCGGCGCGTCGGCGCCGTGGTCGTCAGCCCGCACCAGACCGGCGCCGGAGCCGCCGACCGGATCTCGGCCACGTTGGCGCAGCGCCGGATACCCGAATGGGTGGCCGGACCGGGCAGCCGCTGGCGGTTCGGCCCATCGGAGCTGACCGTGCTCGCCCCCGATCCCGCCATGAGCGAGATGCACGGGCATGGGGAGGGCAGCGAGATCAACAACTCCAGCGTGGTCCTCCACGTACGCTGGCGTCCCGGCTCGATCCTGCTCAGCGGTGACCTGGAGACGGAAGCCCAGGACGATCTGCTGCACCGGGCCGGCATACGAGCGGACATCCTCAAAACCCCGCACCACGGATCGAACAGGCAGTCACCCGCCTTCCTGTCGTCCGTCGGGGCGCGAGCGGCGTTGATCAGTGTGGGCGCCGACAACGACTACGGTCATCCGGCCCCGTCCACGCTCGCCCTCCTGCGGCGGCTCGGCGCGGCCACCTACCGCACCGACCAGTCAGGAGATCTTGCTGTGGTGGAGCGGGATGGGGGATTGGCGGTGGTTCCGCGCGGGCCGTAGCCACCGGCTCTGGTGTCTCGGACAAATAAGAGGTACGCCAAACCCGTACTGAGGGTGGGCGGGTCATTCTCTTGAATACCAGGTTGTCGGCGGCGCATGGCATGCTGCCAGGCATGGCGGGAACCGATCCAGCACCTGTGACCTTGGTGCTCGGCGATGAGGAATTGCTGGCCGAGCGGGCGGCGAGTGGCATCGTCGCGGCGGCGCGGGCCGCTGATCCGAGTGTCGAGACGCACGACCTCGTGGGGAGCAAGGTGACGACCGGTGAGCTGACGCAGCTGACCTCCCCCTCGCTCTTCGGCGATCGGTCCGTGGTGGTGATCCGCTCGGCGCAGGATCTGGCGAAGGACGTGATCAACGAGATCGTGGCCTACGCCAAGCAGCCGTCCGACGACACCGCGCTCGTGCTGATGCACCCGGGTGGGGTGAAGGGGAAGGCACTGGTCGATGGGGTGAAGAAGGCCAGGGCCGCGATGATCACGATCAACAAGGTCACCAAGGCGGGGGAGCGGCTGGAGTTCGTCAAGGGGGAGATCAAGCGGGCCGGTCGTGGCATCTCCGGGGACGCCGCGCAGGCGTTGCTCGATGCCGTCGGCAACGATCTGCGGGAGCTGGCGGCGGCGTGCAGCCAGCTGGTGTTCGACACCGAGGACAAGACGATCGGCGCGGCGGCCGTGGCGCGCTATCACAAGGGGCGGGCCGAGGTCACCGGGTTCAACGTGGCCGACTCGGCGATCGAGGGGCGGCTGGCCGACGCTCTGGAGCAGTTGCGGTGGGCGCTCGGCACCGGAGTCGCTCCGGTGCTGCTGGTGAGCGCGCTGGCCGGTGGGCTGCGGTCGCTGGCCAAGGTCGGCAGCGCGCCGCGCAACCTTCGGGGCGGGCAGTTGGCGAGCCATGTGGGCATGCCGCCGTGGAAGGTCGATCGGGTGAAGCGGCAGCTGAACGGGTGGGGGCCGGAGGGGTTGTCGAGGGCGATCCAGGCCGTGGCCGACGCGGACGAGCAGGTCAAGGGCGGGGGAGCCGATCCGGCGTATGCGTTGGAGCATACGGTGCAGGTCATCGTGGCCAGCCGGACAGGGCGGTAGCACGGCGGCCGTGGCGGCGGCCAGCTGTACGGGGCGGTAGCCGGGTGCCTCCAGATTCGGCGGCTGCGTGGTGGTGGCCGATCGGACGGGGCGGTGGTCGGGCGGAGCGTCCTCCCAGGGGATTCTGGTGGGAGGATCACGAGAGGCGGCGTCCCTCCTGCGCGGTCAGGTGAGGGCGGCCTCGCTGACCACGCCGTCGCTGATCTCCAGCACGCGATCGGCCAGCGTGATCAGGCTCGGGTCATGGGTGGCGACCAGGGCCGTGACCCCCTCGTTCCGTACGAGCGCCCGCAGCAGCTCCATGATCTGCCGCCCCGTCTGCGAGTCCAGCTGCCCCGTCGGCTCGTCGGCGACGAGCAGGCGCGGCCGGTTCGCCAGCGATCTGGCGATCGCCACCCGCTGCCGCTGCCCGCCCGACAGCTCGTACGGCCGCTGGTTGGCGTGCTGTTCCAGCTCCACCAGGGCGAGCAGCATCCGCACTCGCGGCTCCCGCTCCTCCACCGGCATCCGCACCAGCCGCATCGGCACCCCCACGTTCTCGGCCGCCGACAGCACGGGGATCAGCCCGAACGACTGGAACACGAATCCCACCACGTCCCGGCGCAGCTCCAGCAGCGCTTCCTCGGACATCGCGGTGACCTCGTGCCCGGACACGACCACGCGCCCCGCGTCCGGCCGGTCCAGGCCGCCGATCTGGTTGAGCAGGGTGGTCTTGCCAGACCCGGACCGCCCCCTGACGGCGACCAGCTCGCCGGGGAACACGGAGAACGACACGTCACGCAGCGCCACGACCTCCTTGGGCCCGGTCCGGTAGACCTTGCGCAACCCTTCCACCACGACCAGGGGCGAATCAGTCATTCGAGGGCTCCTCTCGGGCGGGCCACACACCGATGTGGTCGGATTCGAGCTCCAGGCGCACCCGGCGCTCCATGTGGAGGGCGTTCATGAAGTCGCGGGGAAGCTGCAGCCGTCCCACCCGGTCGAGCACGGCGTACTCCTCGGCGATGATCTGCCCCTCGGCGTCCTCGCGCCGGAGCGTCTCGCTGCTGGTACGCCCGTCGCGAATGCCCACGGTCCGGTCCACCTGCTCCGACACGAGCGGATCGTGCGTCACGATGACCACGGTCACTCCCAGCTCCCGGTTGGCCGTCCGCAGCGCCTGGAAGACCAGCTCCGACGTCTCGCTGTCCAGCTCGCCCGTCGGCTCGTCGGCCAGGATGAGCTGCGGGGAGTTGGCCAGGGCGACGGCGATGGCGACACGCTGCTGTTCGCCGCCCGATATTTCGGGAATCTTCCGGCCGGCGCAGTAGTCCACGCCCAGCAGTTCCAGGAGCTCCATGGCCCGGCCCTTCCGGGCGCCGCCGGCCAGCTTCATCGGCAGCTCGACGTTCTCCCGGGCGGTCAGGTACGGCAGCAGGTTCCGCGCCGTCTGCTGCCAGATGAACCCGACCACGGACCGCCGGTACCGCAGCCTGTCCTTGGGGCTCATCGACAGCAGGTCCATGCCCGCCACCCTGGCCACCCCCGCCGTCGGCACGTCCAGCCCGGACAGCACGTTGAGCAGCGTCGACTTCCCCGACCCCGACGCACCGACGATGGCGACCAGCTCGCCCTTGTCGATCACGAGATCCAGCCCCTGCAACGCGACGACCTCGACGCCCTCGGTCTTGTAGATGCGGACCAGGTTGTCGCACACGATGTGCGCGTCACCGCCGAACGCGGCCTTCTTCCGCGCGGCCCTGGCTTCGAGCTCGGACAAGGTCGGGTTCACGACTGGCTCCCCTTCACGACAGGTCTCCCACTCGGAGTGCGGCGCCGAGGTTGCGACGGCGGCCGATGGCGGTGTGCGCGTACGCGCCGAGCACGGCCACGACGGCCAGCCCCGCCGCCAGTGCCGTCGGCGTGAGCAGATCGGGCGAGTAGTCGCCGACGGGCAGGCCGCCGGCGTACGAGGACACGTCCACGCCGGGCCCGAGCGCGGCCGGCAGCGCCAGCCCCAGGCCGAACCCGACCAGCGCGGTGACCAGGACCATGGGCAGCACCTCCAGCACGGTCAGCCGCTGGGCCTGCCGGTCGGACAGCCCGAGCGTACGGAGGAACGACACCGCCCTGGCCCGGTCGGCGGCCCCGGCGACCAGCGACAGGACGACCGCGACCAGCGCGTACAGCCCCAAGGCCACCGTCACGATGAGCAGCGTGGACCGGACCGAGCTCGTGAGCGGATCGTCCCGGATGGCGGCCAGCGCCTGCTCCTGGGACTCCACGGTCGCCGACGG
This sequence comes from Nonomuraea basaltis, assembly GCF_005893125.1. Classification (GTDB taxonomy): domain Bacteria; phylum Actinomycetota; class Actinomycetes; order Streptosporangiales; family Streptosporangiaceae; genus Nonomuraea; species Nonomuraea basaltis. Next base: position 127,543 of record NZ_VCJS01000005.1, read on the forward strand.
GACCAGCCGCGCCAGCTCGGCCGGCGCCGCGTCGCCCCTGATCAGCAGCGTGTTCACCGCGGGCCGGGTCAGCACGTCCAGGGGCATCACGATGAACTTCCCGCTGGAGTAGAACCCGGGGACCGAGTCGATCACACCCTGGGTGGTCAGCTTCACCCGCGACTGCCACCCGATCTCGAACGTCCCCCGCCCCCGCAGCTCCGGCGAGACCAGCGCGGACGCGCTGCCCGACAGCGTCGGCAGGCCGACGGGCGCGTCTCCTACGACCTGCCGCCACTGCGCCAGGTCCACCGCGATGGCCTCGGCCCGCTCGGCGGCGTACCCGACCTGCACCCGGCCCGTCTGCGCGACCACCACCTGCTCCACCCCGGCGGCCGCGCGCACCCGCTCGATGGCGTCGGCCGGGATCTCGACGGTGGACGTCATCTTGATCGGCGCGCCCACCCGCTGCCAGGACGCCAGCCGCTGCGTGGCGGCGATCCCGTCGGAGATCACCGCCGCGAACACCGACACGCCGAGCGCGGGCAGCAGGATGAGCACAGGCAGCGCGCTGGCGGAGCGGGCCCTGGCCGCCCTGGTCAGCCCCAGGAACGGCACGGCCGCCCGCCCCCGCGCGGCCAGCCGGACGAGCAGCCGCAGCGGGTACGGGTAGCAGCGCAACGTGATCAGCGCGGCGGCCAGCGTCAGCGCGACCGGCACCAGCAAGAGGAACGGATCCTGGGACAGCCCGCGCGCACGCAGCAGGTACGCCCCCGCCAGCGCGAGCACGACGACCAGCACCTCCAGCGTGACCCGCCGCGCGGACGGCCGGGCGGCGGCCACGTCGTCGCGGCGCTCGTGCAGCGGCGTGCGATGCGCGACCGCCGGCCGCGCCGCCGCGAAGGCCACAGCGGTCACGACCACGACCGCCGGCCCGAGATGCACGATCGGCAGTGCAGGCCCCGGCACGAGGAACGAGACCGCGTACCCGGCCAGGGCCGCGGGCCCCACCGCGAAAACGGTCAGCGCCGCTCCGGCGCCCGCCACCTGACGCAACGACCCGCCACGCGCCCGGGCCAGCGCCAGCGAGTGCTCCATCCGGTCGGTCAGCAGCCGCACGCCCAGCACGATCACGCCGAGCGCGACCGCGAGCAGCCCGCCGAGCACCAGGTACATCACGGTCTGCGCGGTGCCCAGCGCGGTGCTGAAGTCGCCGAGCACCTTGGGCAGCCCGGTCTCCAGGTGGTGGGGGGCGGTGATCGACGACTGCAGTGCCACCACCCGCTCGAACTCGCTGATCGCCGCGCCGACCTCGGGCACGGCCAGCGCGCTCGCCGCCCCGCCGCCGACCGGCAGCACCCAGCGGTAGTACAGGTTGCGCCCCTCGCCGCTGAGCGCGGCCAGCCCCTCGTCGGACATCAGCGTCGTGATGTGGAACTCGAATTCCATCTTGCCCGGCGGCGGCAGCCGCGTGACGTGCAGGATGTCGGCGTTGTGACTCCAGTAGCGGTCGCCCGGGTCCCTGGCCTTGAAGGCACCGACGATCTTCACGGCCACGTGGTCGCTCTCGCCGAGCGTCTTGACCTGGCCGATCCGGAGGTCCATCTCGCGCAGGGCCTCCTCCACGACGCCCACCTCGATCAGCGGGATCGTCTCGCCCTCGTGCCGCGTCGTGGAGGGCCTGCCGGGCACCCTGCCCTGCACCCAGTCCACACGCCGCCCGGCGTCGGACAGCCAGCCGAGGTTGATGTACGTCTGGCCACCGGTCCCGGTGACGGGCGTGAGGGCGGTCTTGGCGCTCATGTGGCCGACCGGCAGGACCAGCGGCCGCAGCGCCGGCGGCAGGTTCTCGCGCCAGCTGCGGTCAGCGGAGGTGAACTGGCCGCGTTCGTGCAGGTCCGTCTCCTGGAAGCGCGACTCCATGGTCACGGTCAGGTCGGCCTGCACGGCGGGGGCGGCGGCCAGCGACCGGCGCAGTGCCTCGTCGAACGACGCCTGCGTCGTCCTGGGCAGCCCTGAGACGAGCAGGCAGGCGACCGACGTCAGCGCGAAGAGCACGGCCAGCGTGCCTGCGTGTACCCGGGCCAGCAGCGCGATCCTCACCGGTCCTCCAAGACTTGCCCGCGCCGCAGGTGACGTGCCAGCCCGGCGACGATCGCGAACAGCACCCCGGCCACCAGCGCCAGCATCGCGGCCGTGGCCGCCCACGGGATGTCGAGCAGCACGCCTGGCGTGACCGCCGAAGCCTGCCCGGTCAGCACGATGTGCGGCACCACCAGCGCGCCGACGGCCACGGCGAGCCCGGTGCCGGCCGCCAGCGACAGCCCGATGACGAACGCCTGCTCGATCGCCAGCAATCCGAACACCTGCCGGGAGCTCGTCCCGAGCGCCCGCAGGATCGCGAACTCGGCCGTCCGCTCCCGCGCCGCGACCGCCGCGTTCACCAGGAACCCGAGCACCGCGAACATCAGCGCCGCGGCGAACCCCAGCATCAGCGCTCCCTGCAGCCCGCTGGCCAGCGGGTCGTCCTGGAGTGCGGCCGCCAGCTCGCGCTGGTCGACGGCGGTCACGTCCCAGTCGGGTTCGGCGCGGAGCGCCGCACGCGCCGCGGCGGTGTCGCCGGCCGCGAGCCACCACTCCGTGGCCGGCCTGGGCTGCTGCGCCGCGGCCAGCTCCGACGCCTGCAGCGTCCCCCAGTCGGCGAGCACGGCCTGCTGCCCGGGGGCGGTCGTCGGCATGCTCTCCACGATGCCCACCACCCTCACCTGCAGGACGCGGCGGTCGATGCTGGCCCGTCCGGCCTGCCCGACGCCCAGCTTGAGCGAGGCGGCCAGGTCGGCGGTGAGCACCACGGGCAGTGGCCCCGGCTCGGGCAGCGGCGCGAAGGCGGCCACGGTCGGCCGCGTCCCGTTCACCTCCATCGACAGTGCCGGCGCCGGCAGGTCCCGGCCGTCGACGCTCAGCCCGGTCAGCGTCAGGGTGGCGCTGCCCTCCGGCGCGCCCGCGACGAGCCCGCGCAGCGACAGCGGGTACGTGATCTTCCCGGACCGCCCGGCCAGCGACCGCAGGTCGAGCTCGATCCGGTTGCCGCCCTTCCGCAGCACGCCGAGCGGCAGGTCGCGCCAGACGCCCAGCGCGTCGGACAGCACCAGCCGCAGCGGCAGCTCGGCGTCCGCCTCGGCCCGCAAGGTGAGCGTGACCGGCTGTCCGGGGAGGTCCAGCTTGCCCGCCCGGTTCCCGGCCAGCGCGCGCGACATCTCCGCGATCGGCTGCGCCGACAGGTCGGGACGCAGCCGGAACAGCTCGCCGAGCTTGGCCGCGTCGAGGCCGAGCAGCAGCGCGCTCTCGCCGCTCACCTCGCTCTGCCCGCGGAAGGCGGGGGAGGCCGCGGTGACGCCGGGCAGCGTGGTGAACGCCGTGCCGCGCCCGAACGCCCCCAGCTCGGGCCCGTCCGGCGGCCCCGACAGCCGCAGATCGGTCCCGGCCTGGTGGCGGGCCTGGTCGAGCTGCGAGGCCCGCCAGGTGGACGCGGTGGCCATGGACACGATGCCGATCGCGATCGCCATGGTCAGCAGCAGCGCGGGGCCCGCGTACTTGAGCGGTCGCCGGCTCACCTGCCAGGCCCCGAGCGCCGGGGCGAGCGTGGGCCGCCTGGCGGTCAGCCGCTCGGCCAGCCGCGACACGCGCGGCACCAGCCGCAGCCCGAGCATGCCGCCCGTGAGCAGCGCCAGCGCTGGCCCGGAGATGATGAGCGGGTCGATGCCGAGCCCGCCCGCCGCCGTCGCGGTGACCGGCGCGCCGTAGCGCTGCAGCTGCCAGATCGCCAGCCCGGCCACCACCAGCAGCGCCAGGTCCGCACCGGCCCGCTCGGCCAGCCCGCGCCCGCCGCCGCGGCCGCGCGCCGATTGCTCCTCCACATAGGTACGCCGCGCGCCCGCCACGGCCGGCAGCACCAGCAGCACGCCCGAGGCCAGGGCCACGCCGAACGACACGAGGAACGTGCCAAGATCGGCCGTCGGCGCGAGGCGTACCCCCGAGGACCTGATCCACGGAAGCTGGCTGACCAGCGCCAGCAGCGGCGGGCCCAGGAACGGCGCGACGACCGCGCACGGGACCGCCACCAGCATCGCCTCGCCCCCCGCCAGGGCGGCCAGGCGCACCGTGCCCGCGCCGCGCGAGCGCAGCAGCGCCACCTCCATGCGGCGGTGGTCGGCGAGCAGCCGCGCGGTGAGCATCAGCGCGTACGCGGCCAGCAACAGCAGCTGCAGCACGGGGATCAGCATGGTGGAGCGGGCCACCAGGGACGCGGTGCCGAGCTGGGTGAGGATCTCGGGCAGGCGGCTGGCTGCCACGCAGTTCGCGCAGCCGGCCGCCTTCAGCCGCTCGCCCACCCGGCCGATGGCGCCCGCCAGCGGGCGGAGCCGCTCGGGCGTCAGCGTGCGCAGGTCGGGCACCGCGCTCCAGGTGGCGTTCACGCTGGTGGCGAAGCGCCCGAGGAACGTCTCCCGCGCCACCATCAGCGGCCCGTACGTGGAGAACTCGCCGCGCTCGACGCCCCGGCCGAGCAACTGCTCGCCCGCCCAGCGCTCGCCGGCCGGGTCGTCGAGCTGGAAGACGCCGACGACGCGGACCGTGACCGGGCGCGGGTCGAGCCGGCCCTTCGTGGTGAACTCCCGGCCGACCTCGAACCCGGTCGCCGAGGCCGCCGACAACGAGATCGCCGCCTCGATCGGGGACTCGCCTGCCCGCGGCCACGTGCCGGAGACGAGCTTGGCGTGCCGGTCGAGGCCGTCGTAGCTGCCGAACCTCAGCAGCTCCGGCTGCTCCTTGCCGTCCTGTCCCGGCATGACGTAGGAGTCGGAGCGGAAGCTGGTGGTGACGGCGGGGACCGTGGTGTACGCCCTGGTGAGCTCGTCGCGAATCGCCCGGTCGTAGGTGGGGAAGGTCTCGGCGGTCACGGGGGCGCTGATGGTGGCGGCCGTCTGGCGGTACGAGGCCGTCTCCATCGCCCTGCGGACGCCGGCGTCGGCGATGGAGGAGGCGTACATGGTCAGGGCGACCAGCGTGGTGGTCGCCAGCAGGATCGACCCGAACGCGGCCACGAGGAGCAGCGGTTCGCTGAACGCCCTTTTGACGACCAACGGCCCCCGCATCCGTCCCCCTTCACCCGTTTAGTGCACCTTCCGGGAGAGGCCGGACCGAGGGCAAGGTGATCTTTGGAACGGTGACGGACCCGATACGCCCATGTGATATCGAAACTGTGACAAAAGCTGCGCAAAACAAGAACGCCGCACCCCTAGGGGGCACGGCGTCTGTTCTGCCAGGCCTTACTTGGCGGCCAGCGCCGAGGCCTGCTTGGCGATCGATGACTTGCGGTTGGCGGCCTGGTTCTTGTGGATGACGCCCTTGCTGACGGCCTTGTCCAGCTGGCGGGAGGCAACCCGCTGCAGGGCCACGGCCTGCTCGACGTCGCCCTGCTCCGCGGCCTCGCGGAACCTGCGGACGGCAGTCTTCAGAGAGGACTTGACGGCCTTGTTGCGCAGACGAGCCTTCTCGTTCTGCTTGTTGCGCTTGATCTGGGACTTGATGTTCGCCACGAAGAAGCCTCGGTGAAAGTCTGGTGATGGATGGGGCGCGCGGGCTCGAGAGAGGGCGCGCCACACGCAGTTGAACAGGTTACCAATAATCCAGGCGGCTGCTCAAATCAACGGCCTGGGCGAATGAGTCTGTTCTCTATCAGTGTACGGTCATCCAGCGGGTCATGTACTCCTGCCAGTCCTCTTCGGTGGCCGCGAAGTCGACATAGAGGGCGAGACCGTAGCGTTCACGGGGGCCGTGGTCCGACAGGGCCAGCCGGGCGCCCTCGGCGGCCATCGCGACGCTCTCGGCGGCGTCCAGCCACGGTACGCCGTGGTCGTGATAGGCCGGGGCGCCGATGAGCAGGGACTTCTCCGCGGGGACCAGGTCCAGGGCCAGCCGGGCCTGCCGGGCCGCGTAGCCGCCGTAGAGGGACTGTGACGGCGTGAACGAGTCGTAGGTCATGACGGCGACCTGGTCCACCCGGTTCACGACCTCACTGAAGTAGCCCTCCGACCAGTACTTGTCATGGTTGAGGAGCAGGCGCGCCGCCGGGCGCATCAGGGGATACGGCTCGATCTGCGGGACCGAGGTGGACAAGAGCTTGGTGTGTCGCCTGGTCCGCTCCAGCAGGTCCAGGAACTCGGTGTCGCCGTCGCCGATGGGCTCGAAGTTGTAGTGGATGCCGTCGTAGCCCTGCTTCATGATGGCGGCGACGCCGGCCAGGACGTTCTCCCGGGACTCGGGGTCGTCGAGGTCGAGGGAGCCGTTGACCTTCTGGCCGAGCCAGGCGGAGACGCGGACGGCAGGGAGCTGCTTACGCATCCATTTCATGAAATTTCCGGCGTTGGGGTATTTGGCGGGATCTAAGCGTCCGTCCTTCCCGAAGGGGCCCGAGTGGACGTACACATCCTTCACACCCGTGGTGCGCAGCCGTACGGCGAGCTGCTCGACGTCGCGCTCCGTACGGCGGCCGTCCACCCACATGTGGCCCAGCCAGAGGGCGTCGTTGCCGGTGCTCTTCGCCCAGGCCGCCGGGGCACCGGTAAACTGGAGGCGGAGCGCGGCGGCGAGCAGGCCGACCAGCGCCAGCACGATGGCCAAGGCAAGCGCGAGCAGGCGCAGGCCGCGGCGGATGACGGTCCTGGTATTCACCGGGGCATGTCACCATAGAAGACTGCTTGACCTCAACCCTGTTGAAACGGACTTCGGTGCGCACTCAGCCTGGCCAGACCGACCCCGCGTTGATTCGCAACTTCTGCATCATCGCGCATATCGACCATGGCAAGTCGACCCTTGCCGACCGGATGCTGCAGATCACCGGCGTGGTCGACGACCGCTCCATGCGCGCACAATATCTCGACAGGATGGACATCGAGCGCGAGCGCGGCATCACGATCAAATCGCAGGCCGTGCGGCTGCCGTGGAACGGCCACGTGCTCAACATGATCGACACTCCCGGGCACGTCGACTTCACCTACGAGGTGTCCCGGTCGCTGCAGGCGTGCGAGGGCGCGGTCCTGCTGGTCGACGCGGCCCAGGGCATCGAGGCGCAGACGCTGGCCAACCTCTACCTGGCCATGAACGCCGACCTGAACATCATCCCGGTCCTCAACAAGATCGACCTGCCCGCGGCGCAGCCGGAGAAGTTCGCCGAGGAGCTGGCCGGGCTGATCGGCTGCGATCCCTCCGACGTGCTCAGGGTCTCCGGCAAGACCGGCGCGGGCGTGCGCGAGCTGCTCGACCACGTGGTCGAGACGATCCCGGCGCCGGTGGGCGTCGCCGACGCGCCCGCCCGGGCGCTGATCTTCGACTCGGTCTACGACACCTACCGGGGCGTGGTCACCTACGTCAGGGTCATCGACGGGCACCTGGGCAAGCGCGAGCGCATCCTGATGATGTCCACCATGGCCACCCACGAGACCTTGGAGATCGGCGTCATCTCACCCGAGCCCAAGATCGCCGACCAGGGCCTGGGCGTCGGCGAGGTGGGCTATCTCATCACCGGCGTGAAGGACGTGCGCCAGTCGCGCGTGGGTGACACCGTCACCTCGGCGGTCAAGGGGGCCAGCGAGATGCTGGCCGGCTACGAGCACCCGAAGCCGATGGTGTTCTCGGGGCTCTATCCGATCGACGGCGACCAATACCCGGAGCTGCGCGAGGCGCTCGACAAGCTCCAGCTCAACGACGCCGCGCTCGTCTACGAGCCGGAGACGTCGGCCGCGCTCGGGTTCGGGTTCCGGGTGGGCTTCCTCGGCCTGCTGCACATGGAGATCGTCCGCGAGCGGCTGGAGCGGGAGTGGGGGTTGTCGCTGATCTCCACCGCGCCGAACGTGGTCTACCGCGTGGTCATGGAGGACGGCAAGGAGCTCACGGTCACCAACCCGTCGGAGTTCCCGACGGGCGGCAAGATCGCTCAGGTCTTCGAGCCGGTCACCAAGTCCACCATCCTGGCGCCGGCCGAGTTCATCGGCGTGATCATGGAGATCTGCCAGGGACGGCGCGGCCAGCTCCTCGGCATGGACTACCTGTCGGAAGACCGGGTCGAGATCCGCTACACGCTGCCGCTCGGTGAGATCATCTTCGACTTCTTCGACCAGCTCAAGTCGCGCACCCGGGGCTACGCCTCGCTCGACTACGAGCCGGCGGGTGAGCTGGAGTCCGAGCTGGTCAAGGTCGACATCCTGCTGCAGGGCGAGCCCGTCGACGCGTTCAGCGCGATCGTGCACAAGGACAAGGCCTACACGTACGGCGTGGACATGGCGAAGAAGCTGCGCGAGCTGATCCCGCGGCAGCAGTTCGAGGTGCCGATCCAGGCCGCCATCGGGGCCAGGGTCATCGCCCGCGAGAACATCCGCGCCATCCGCAAGGACGTGCTGGCCAAGTGCTACGGCGGCGACATCTCGCGTAAGCGCAAGCTGCTGGAGAAGCAGAAGGAAGGCAAGAAGCGGATGAAGATGGTCGGGCGCGTCGAGGTGCCGCAAGAGGCCTTCGTCGCCGCGCTGTCCACCGACTCCAGCACGGACAAGACCAAGAAGTAGTTCTACAACCCGAGGACGGCGGGCGTGCGCGCGAGCGAGCGCCAGCGGGCCTCCGGGTCGTCGATCAGGCGGCGGGCCTGGAGATCCAGCAGCCCGCCGACGCCGGTCATCTCGGCCGCCAGCTCGCCGTCCGCGCGCCTGAACTCCTGCCTGATCCTGAACGTCCTCCCTTCGCCCCACTCGAACGCGCACGTCACTTCGACCTCGTCGCCGTCACGCAGCTCCCGGTGGAAGCGGATGGTGTTCTCCAAGGTCACAGGGCCGACACCGCTGCCCACCAGGTCGTCGACCGAGATGCCGGCGGCGCGCAGGCACTCCCAGCGGGCGTGGTCGCCGTACTGGTGGTAGACGGCGTTGTTGACGTGGCCCTGCGTGTCGAGCTCGTAGGCGCGTACGGCGATGCGTACCGAGAAGGTCATGTCCGCTCCTCAATCCAGGCGTGTGATTTGGCGGTGAGGTAGCGCAGGCCGTCGTCGCCGATCTCCACCCAGTCGCCGCGCGCCCATCCACCCGTGGTCTGCGGGGCGAATCCGTGCCGCTGGAACAGCGCCGACGCCTCCTTCTGGGTGAGCCCGCGCCGTCCCCACTCCTCGATGACCCGCGCCGTCCGCTCGTCCTCGCTCGCCTCCTGCTCGCCGAGCGCGCTCGCCAGCTCCTCCAGCCCGCGCGCGATGAGCCGCAGCGAAGCCTGGATCTTCGGTACGTCCACCTGATTGCCCATCGATCGGTAGCGATTGCCATTCGATGGTAACGGCTACCCTGAAAGCATGGAAGTGGTGCAGACGGCGCGAATGCTGCTATCTCGGGTAACAGCCGACGATCTGCCAGCCGTCCACGAGCTTCACTCCGACCCGCGTACCAGCGTGTACAGCCCCGCAGGTCCTTCACCTGACCTTGAGTCGAGCCGGGCCATGCTGGACCTGTGGCTGGCCGACTGGGACGAGCGCGGGCTCGGCTACTGGGCGGTGCGGCTGCTGGGGGAGACACGGGTGATCGGCTTCGGCGGGCTGCGCCGCGCGATCGTCGACAGGGGTGAGGTGCTGAACCTGTACTACCGATTCCGGCCGTCGGCGTGGGGGCACGGGTACGCGCTGGAGCTCGTGGAGGCGGCGCTGCGGGTCGGCGAGGGGCTCGGGCAGGTCGTCGCGGTGATCCGCGACACCAACGCGCCGTCGCGGCGGGTGGCGGAGCGAGCGGGCATGCGAAAGGACCGCACGATCCCGTACGGGGGCGTACCGAGCGACGTGTACGTCGCCTGACCGGCACCAAGGCGGCTTCGCCCGTCTACTGCACTTCGCCCGTCAACCGCGCCTTGCCCGTCTACTCGGCTTTGCCTGGCCGCGCCCGCCACACATAGCCCGCCAGGACCGCCACGCCGGCGACGGCCTGAGCCGCCAGGAACGCACCCAGGCCGCCGGGCGGGGTCATCAGCGCCATCGCGGCAGGCAGGCACCCCAGCACCGCCAGATCCACGCCCGTGGCCGCCCAGAGCACCGGCCCGAGCGGGATCGCCCCGCCCGGGGTGTCGATGACCGGCAGGGAGTGGTCGACCGGACCCCGCCTGGCCATCCGCAGCGCACCTGCGGCCAGCGCGGGAGCGATCAACGGCCCGAACAACCACCACGCCCCGGCACCGGCTCCGACCCCGAAGTCCATCCCGCTCGCTGCCGCACCGCCCACAGCCGAGGCGACGCCGGTGAGCGTCGGCCCGTCGGCCAGGGTCGGGCCGCCGGTCAGCGTCAGGCCGCTGACCAGGGTCAGGCCGGCCAGCGCCGCGGCCGTCCAGGCGCCGCTCAGCAGTGCGGGCAGCGCCGCTCGGGCCGCCAGCGCCGGGCGGTGGCCCACGCCGATCAGCCTGGCCAGGGCCGGGTTGCCGTTGTCGCGGCGCGCGCCCGACGCACTCGCGGACGCCACGGCCAGACCGCCCGCCAGCACGGCCGCCCCGAGCGCGGCCGGCGCACCACCCGCCTGGGCCAGCACGGCAGGCAGCGCCGCGGTCGCGAACATGGCCGCCAGCCGTCCCGGCCTCCGGGCCAGCCGGCGCCAGTCCTGCCACGCCAGAGCGAGGGGCGCGGGCAGCGATGGCCACCGTCGCGAGCTGAGCTTCCTGGCCCGCCAGTGGTTGTCCTCGGCGATCCAGGTGAACACTCCGGGATCGACCCCGACGGCGGCGCTCGCCACGTGTCCCGCGCGGGTCGAGGCGGCCAGGATGTCGCGGGCGGGGATCCGGTCGAGCGACGCCCACGCCTGACGTACCAGCAGGGCAGCGGCAACGGAGGCGCCGCAGACGGCGACGGCCACCGCCTGCGGGGGCGCGCTCGCGGCGATGGCCAGCACCGTACGGAGCCGGCCGCTCACGCTAATGACCGCCACCGCCAGGAGCGCGACCATCGCGGCCGTCAGCCAGACCTGCCACGACTGGGACGCCTGCGCGAGCACGGCCAGCGCCATCGCCCCCACGGTCGCCGAGATGCCCAGCGCCAGCGCGCCGAGCAGCCGCCACACGAGCTGGTCGGGTGCGCCCAGCACCGCCAGCATCCCCAGCCCGAGCACCGCACCCGCCACCACGGCGACCGTGAGGAGCGCCCGTCCGGTACGCCCGAGCAGGTGCCGCCGGTTCAGCGGCGACAGCAGCAGCCAGGAGGCGTCCGGACCAGGCAACACCACGGGACCCGCCGCGCGGGCCGCACGGAGGAAGCCGGCCAGCCCGAGCGCGACCAGCGCCGCCCCCGCACCCGTGCGCGCGGGATCGCCGGTTCCGGCCAGCCCCGCCACCACGTCGGAGAGGGGCTTGCCGAGCACGGCGAGGAACATCGCGATGCAGAAGGCGGTGACGTAACGATCGACCGGGGCCGAGCGGGTACGGCCGCGGAAGCGCAGGAAGGCCCGCACCGATCGCAGGCGCGGATCGGCGCCTGCTCCGGCAGTCGCCTGTCGCCCGATCATGCGGTCACCCCCGAAGGTGAGATCTGGCGGGCGCGGGCGGCGAGGCCCGGGTCGTGCGTGGCCATCATCACGGTGCCGCCCTCGTTCGTGTAGGCGTCGAGCAGATCCGCCAGGCGGGCGCGGAAGTCGCCGTCCAGACCGCGTTCCGGCTCGTCGAGCAGCAGCAACGTGCTCGGCCTGAGCAGCGCGGCGGCCAGCGAGAGGCGCTGGCGCTGGCCGGTGGACAGGTTCAGCGGCGGCGCGTCGGCCCGTTCCGCCAGGGCGAACACCTCCAGCGCCACCTCGACCGTCATGCGAACCCGGGGATGTACGGCTGCCATCAGCTCCAGGTGCTCACGGACGGTCAGCCCCGGATACCAGGCGGGCTCGTCGATGAGCAGTGCCACATGCCGCCAGAAGGGGACCTCGTCGGCGGGCGGCTTCCCGAACACCCGCACCTCGCCGGAGGCGGCGGGCTGGAGCCCGGCCAGGCAGCGCAACAGGGTCGACTTGCCGGAACCGTTCGGGCCGACCACCGCGACGATCTCGCCCGCGGTCACGGTCAGCTCCATCCCCCGGAGCACGGGGTTCCCGCCGAGCTCCACCGTGAGGTCCTCAAGGCTGATGATCGAGTCGTGCATCGTTCGAGCGTAGCCAGCCGGGACGTCGATCGCGCGGTGCCGCCGTCGCACAGAGGCGTCGCGATCCCCGTGTGCGTAGGAGTTTCTGTCGGTCGCGCCGTCTACCTTGTGTACCCGAACACTTGTGCGACTGGAGGGTGACATGATTGCTTCTGAGAGATTCGAGCGGGCCGCGGTGCTGGGGGTTGCTGTGGCGGAGGAGGCCCGGCGGCTGCTGGGGCGGCACCTGGACGCGGCGGGCGGGGAAGGGGGCGACGGCACGGTGCTCGTCGACGTGCCCTATCCCGACGCCGCGGTGGTCACGGCGCTGCTGGACGTGGCGGCCGAGTGCTTCGGCGAGCGGGGCGACTCGGTCGAGGAGATCAGGCAGGCGGCGCTGGAGACGTTGTTGCAGCTGGCGGGCTTCGATGACGAGTCGCAGCTCAACTCGGGCCAGGTGCGCCGGTGAAAGAGCTGTTGTCCCGGGCTTGGCGGGAAATGGGTCGCTGCTCATTGTGTCGCTCGATTACCGTCCAGGTATGCGCATTCTCTCTGTGAACATGGGCAAAACGGTCGACGCTGAGTGGGCGGGGAAGACGGGGCGTACGGCGATCGACAAGCGGGCGGTCACCCATCGGGTAGGGGTGCTGGCCAACGGGCTGGCCGGTGACGAGCGTGCCGACAGGGAGAGCCACGGCTCGCCCGACCACGCCGTCTACTCCTACGCCAGGGAAGACTACGACTGGTGGGAGGGCGAGCTCGGGCGGGAGTTGCGTGACGGGCGATTCGGAGAAAACCTCACCACGTCCGGCCTCGACGTCAACGGGGCCATGATCGGCGAGCGGTGGCGGGTGGGCGGCGCCGTGCTGGAGGTGACCGGGCCCCGGACGCCGTGCGTGGTGTTCCGCAACTGGATGGACGAGCCCGGGTGGCTCAAGCGGTTCACCGATGCGGCGCGCCCCGGGGCATACCTGAAGGTGGTCGAGCTCGGTGAGCTCGGGGCCGGTGACGAGGTGGAGATCGTCTCACGTCCCGAGGCCGGGGTGACGGTGGCCGACTGGTTCCGTGCCCGTCACGGGGACAAGGATGCGCTACGCAGGATCCTGGCCGTTCCCGGACATCACAGCCGGTGGGATGAGATGGCGGAAAAGGTTCTCGGAACGGCCGGGTAGGGGTCGCCTACCCGGCCGGATCCTGTGTCAGCGCAGGACCGAGTAGAGCGCCGACGTGAGCGAGGCGCGCGAGTCGTCCTGGTCTATCGACCACATCATCGACCCGCCCAGCCCCTTGAGCCGGATGTAGGCCGCCTTCTGCAGCATCATCGCCGGATCGTCGTACGACCAGAACTCGTTCCCGTCGTAGAGCCACATAGCCCCGGTGCGCAGGTCCCGGTAACGCTTGCCGGGCTTGCTCACCAGGTCCTTGTAGTCCTCGCTGCCCGGTGCCCACTTCCCGGGAGCGGGTCCGGTGGCGGGCTTGTACAGGCCGTCTCCGCCGCCGGTCACGCCGGTCCAGCCCTGTCCGTAGGCCGGCACCCCGACCACGAGCTTGCGGGCGGGCGCCCCGCGCGTCAGGTAGTCGCGGACGGTCTGGTCGACGCTGTACTTCACCGGGTTCGGGTCGCGCCGGTCGGTGAACAGGTTGCCGTTGTGCCCGGTCTGCGGTTCCCAGGTGCCGTGCAGGTCGTACCCCTGGAGGGTGGCGAAGTCGAGCTGCTTGAACGCGCGCCGCACCTCGAACCCAGAGTCGATCTTGGCGGCCGCGGCCGGCAGGAAGGCCGTGAGCTGGGACGCGTCCGAGTACGCCGTCATCTGCGCCCGCAGTTCCTCCACGAACAGCGTGAAGTTCCGCTTGTCCTCGGGCCGGATGACGTTCCCGTCGGCCCCGGACGAGCCGGGCCACTCCCAGTCCAGGTCGATCCCGTCGAACACGCCGGCCCCCGCGCCCGCCTCGAGCCCGGGCAGGTCGCCGCGCAGCCACAGGTCGATGCAGGACTGCGCCAGCTTGGTCCGCGACTCGGCGGTGAGGACGGCGTCGGAGAAGTATTTCGACCCGGTCCAGCCACCCAGCGAGATCAGCACCTTGAGCCTGGGGTGCTTGGCCTTGAGCTTGCGGAGCTGGTTGAGGTTGCCGTTCAGAGCCTGGCCCGGCGCGTCCGCAACGCCGTCCACGCTCTGCTCGGCCGGCACCGGCCGCTGCCAGTCCGCCCACGGATCGGCCGAGTAGCAGCCGCCCTCGGCGTTGACGAACCCGAAAGCATAGTTGAGGTGCGTGAGCTTGGCCGCGGCGCCCGAGGCGTCCACGTCCTTGACGTGGAAATTGCGGCCGTAAACGCCCCATTGGATGAAGTACGCGACGCGCTTGAAGCCGGTGTTGGCCTCGGCGGGTACGGAGACCGCCGTGAAGCCGAGCAGGAGCGAGAGAGTGCGATCAGGACCTTTTTCTTCACCGAGGTCTCCCGGATGCCACAACTTTTAGGAAACTTTCCTATAAGTTGAGGCGATCGTAGAGCCGCTCACACCAGGGCGTCAACGAGCCGGTTCAGCTTGTCCGGGTTCGACAGCACCGCCCAGTTGCGCACGGGGTCCCCGAACAACCCCATCACCCGGTCGGCCACCTCCACCCGGGTCGCGGCGGCCGCGAGCAGGCCGATGATGTGGTCGGGCGGCGGCTGCAGGAACATGTTGGTCCACATGGTGACCGGGCCCGCCGCCTCGTCCCACATCCGTTCGTCGGTGGCGTGGGCGAAGCCCACGTCGTACGGCCCGCCCGCCGCGATCGACTCGGCCGCGATCCAGGCGCAGGCCGAGCCCCCGTTCGCGCCCTGCCCGGTCAGCGGGTCGTTGGTGATCCAGGCGTCGCCGATCGCCAGGGCGACGCGCCCGCTGGGCAGCTTGGCCACCGCCTCCCGCACGGTCGGCGTGACCGCGCCCTGCAGCGCGTCTTCTGGCCCCGTCAGCTCGAACCCGGCCGGGTCGATCATTTCCCGCAGGCGCGGGGCGTGCTCGGCGATGGCCGCGAGCAGCGCGGGCGCGACCTCGGCCGGATCCATCAGGGTGAGCGGCTCGAACGGCCCGCCCGGTATCGCCTCGACGACGATCGAGGAGACCAACCCGTGCCGCGTCATCATCGGCATCCGGAAGATCTCGCCGCAGGCAGGCGAGATGTTGTAGGCGAAGGTCGTGCTGGGCCGAATGCCGTGGAACAGGCCCGCGAACAACCTGCGCTGCGGGCTGTCGTACGGCGAGCGGCCGGCATCGCGCGGGAACAGCTCGGCCACCGAGCGCCGCCCCGCCGCCACCACCATGAGCTCGTGCCGCTGCGACCAGCGATCCACCTGCGCGGCGTCCGGCGAGGTATCCGCCACGACGATCTCGCCGCCCCGGCGGGTGAAATCGTCCATGAGCGCGGGCAGCAGCAGCCGGAAGTCGGCCACGTGGTACGGGTCCGCGATCCGCCCGGTGAACTCCAGCGGCGGCACGCCCTTGATCGAGAAGCTGACCGTGTCCATCAGGCACCCCGGGTCGGCGAGGTGCTCGCAGCCCAGCTCCCTCTCCCGCGCCTGGGTCTGCTGCGTCCTGGCCACGGTGTTGGGCAGCCGCCCCGAGCTCATGGACGCCGCGTCGCCCTCGCTGTAGAGCGTCGCCTCGACGCCGAGCTGCTGCAGCCGCAGCGCGAGGGTCAGCCCCGAGATCCCCGCGCCCACGATGCCGATGCCTGCCATGTGTTCTCCCCCCATTGATCGGTGAGAGACCAGTTGACGCCACCGCTCTTGTGCCCGACTTGGAGCACTCTTGTGTTCGGGCAAACTGGAAGAGTGCCATCCACCCTGCCTGACGGCGATCCCGTGCCCACCTCAGGCGAGCTCCCAGAGAGCGCCCTGAGCGGCCTCGGCGAGCGTCCGTTCGGCTTCTACGTCCACGTGCCGTTCTGCGTGACCCGCTGCGGCTACTGCGACTTCAACACCTACACCGCGAGCGAGCTGGGCCCCGGCGCCTCACACCGGGACTACGCGGACACGGTCGTCGAGGAGATCCGCCTCGCGCGCCGCGTGCTGGGTGCCGCCGAGCTGCCGGTGGAGACGGTGTTCTTCGGCGGCGGCACGCCCACTCTGCTGCCTCCCGAGGACCTGGCCAGAATCCTGGCCGCGATCGACTCCGAGTTCGGGCTGCGGCCCGGGGCCGAGGTCACCACGGAGGCCAACCCCGAGTCCGTGGACCCCTCCTACCTGGAGAAGCTCCGCCACGGCGGGTTCAACCGGGTCAGCTTCGGCATGCAGAGCGCCCGCGAGCACGTGCTCCAGGTCCTCGACCGCAGGCACACGCCCGGCCGGGCGGCGGCGGCCGTCCGCGAGGCCAGGGAGGCCGGGTTCGACCACGTCAACCTGGACCTGATCTACAGCACGCCGGGCGAGAGCGACGACGACTGGCGGGCCTCGCTGGCCGCGGCGATCGAGGCCGGGCCCGACCACGTGTCGGCGTACTCGCTGATCGTCGAGGAGGGCACCAGGCTGGCCGCCAGGATCAGGCGCGGCGAGCTGCCGATGCCCGACGACGACGTGGCCGCCGACCGCTACCTGATCGCCGACCGGATGCTGGCGGAGGCGGGATTCCGCTGGTACGAAGTGTCCAACTGGGCCAACTCTGACCAGGCCAGGTGCCGCCACAACCTGCTCTACTGGACCGGCGGCGACTGGTGGGCGGCCGGCCCCGGCGCGCACAGCCACGTCGGCGGCACGCGCTGGTGGAACGTCAAGCACCCGGCCGCCTACGCCAGGCGGCTGGCCGGGCACGCCTCGCCCGCGCATGCCCGCGAGGTGCTCGGCGGCGAGGACCGCGCGGCCGAGCGGCTCATGCTGGAGCTGCGGCTGGCGACCGGCTATCCGCTCGCCGAGGTGACGCCAGCGGCGCGCACGGCCGTGGCCAGCGCGCTGGCGCGCGGCCTGCTGGAGCCCGGGCCGTTCAAGTCCGGCCTGATGGTGCTCACGCTCCAAGGACGGCTGCTGGCGGACGGCCTCATCAGGGATCTGCTCGTCTAGGCACCCTACGTGATCATGCGGATGGCGAACGGGTAGCGGTAGTTCTGCCCCCGGCTGGTGGCCATGGCGGCCTGGACGTGGAAGATCAGGGACAGGATCCAGATGACGGGGAAGAAGAGGATCCCGATGAAGATGATCGTCAGGAAGCCCGCGACCACGTAGCCGATGAACATCGTGATCTGGAAGTTGAGCGCCTCCGCCGCCTGGTCCCTGACGTACGGGGACTCGTCCTTCTTCATCAGGTAGATGATCAGCGGGCCGATCCAGGAGACCAGCAGGCCGAGGAGGTGCGACAGCATGGCCATCGTGGTGTCGTCGGTGCCGGGGCGGGGGCCGTACCTGCCGGGGACGTACGGCTCGCCGGGGCCTGCCGTGTATCCGTAGCCGGGCTGCTGCGGCTGGCCGTAGCCGGGCCCGTAGCCGCCGGATTGCGGCTGGCCGTAGGGGGGCGGCTGCTGGCCATGGCCGGATGGCTGACCGTAGCCGGGCTGGCCGTAGCTGGGCGGCTGCTGCCCATAGCTGGGCTGCTGGCCGTATCCCGGCTGGGACCCGGGCTGCTCACCGTAGCCATAGCTCGGCTGAGACCCGGGTTGCTGGCCATACCCGGGCTGGGATCCGGGTTGCTGGCCGTAGCCCGGCTGGGATCCCGGTTGCCGGCCGTACTCCGGCTGCTGAGGGCCGGAGCCCTGGTTCCGCGGGATCTCCGATGGGGGTACGTACCGGGTGGCGTCGTCGTCTGGCGGTGGCTGCGGCGGGTCCTGGCTCATGATGCCTCCGTAACGAAGTCGATCAGTTCCTCGACCCGGCCGAGCAACTCCGGCTCCAGGTCTGCAAAGGTCGAGACGGCGCCGAGGATCCGCCGCCACGCGTCCGCGGGCTCCAAGCGCCAGCCCAGGGCGGCGATCACGCCTTCTTTCCACGGTACTCCGCGCGGCACGTCGGGCCAGGCGGGAATGCGCAGCACGGAAGGTTTGACCGCCTGCCAGATGTCGACGAACGGATGCCCCACCACGAGCACGTCCGGCGAGGTGATCTCGGCGGCGATCCTGCTCTCCTTGGAGCCCGGCACGAGGTGGTCGACCAGGACCCCCAGCCGGCGCCCCGGCTCGGGACCGAACTCCGCCACGATGGCCGGCAGATCGTCCACGCCCTCCAGGTATTCGACCACGACCCCCTCGACCCGCAGGTCATGGCCCCAGATCTTCTCGACGAGGGCGGCGTCGTGCACGCCCTCCACGTAGATCCGACTCTCTCTGGCCACCCTCGCCCGCAGCCCCTCCACCGCGATGGAGCCCGACGCGCTGCGCCTGGGGCCCGCCGGCGCGGCAGCGGGGCGTACCAGCGTCACGGTCTTGCCTTCCAGCAGGAACGCGGCCGGCGCCAGCGGGAAGAGCCGCCGCTTGCCGAACCGGTCCTCCAGCGTGACGGCCTCCTTGTCGCAGGCCACCACCGCGCCGCAGAAGCCGCTGTCGGCGTCCTCCACGACGAGGCCCAGCTCGGCGGGCACCTTCGGAATCTTGCCCTTGCCGGGCCGCCGCCAATTCTCCGCCAGCACATCGCCCTCGTACACACGGGGACCGTAGCAAATCACCCGCCGACCGCAAGGCGCTTACGCGCGCCGCTCCGGCGCATCACGACGACGATGGTGCCGACGATCGCGACGAGCAGCCCGGCGCCGGGGATCAGGAACAGCGCGGCCGACCCGCCGACGATCCCGCCCGCGGCGGCGGTCACCGGCTTGCCCACGCCGTACCGTACGTTCGCCGCCTCCTGGTTGGTGCAGGTCAGCTCGTAGTCGCCCTTGGCGGGCGCGTTGATCACGAGGATCTGCTCCCATGTGACGGCGCCGACCGTGATCGTCTGGGAGCCGGTGGTCTTGGCGAGTTTGGCCTGGCCGGGGCCGCCGGAGACCTGGCACTCGTATTTGACGGCCGTGTCGGTGGCGATGTAGATGGCCGGCTTGTCGGCCGGGTCGACCGTCACCGTGACGCTTTCGCCCGACGTGAACGTCTTGGTGGGAGCAAGGTCCGACACGCTGCTGAGCACGCCGCCGACGAACATGACCACGCCGACGACCGCACACACCACGGCGATCGCCCAGGCGAGTGCGATCCACCAAAGGCTGGGCTTTATGGCTTTGGAGTCGATTCGCGGGGGGAACTGGGATGGTTGGCCGTATTGTCCGTACTGGGCCGGCTGCCCGTACTGGGCCGGTGGGTTCCCGTACTGCTGCGGCGGCGGGCCGTAACCGGGCTGAGGACCATAACCCGGCTGTGATCCGGGCTGAGGGCCGTAGCCGGGCTGCGATCCGGGCTGAGGGCCGTAACCAGGCTGCTGGGGAGGCTGTGGCTGACCGTAGTAGGGGCCCTGTCCAGGAGGCGGGCCGTACGACGGAGGCTGTGATTTGTCCGACATGTGCGCAAGTGTGCTGCCTGGCACTTGTAAGACGCTAGCAACAGGATGGGAGACGGTGTTATCGCACCTTGTGGGCGAGAGCCGTACACTTGGCACTCGGGAACACAGAGTGCTAGACACTTCGTTTCCTAGAGGGCAGAGGCAGGAGGTGAGCACGTGCTCGACGATCGGAAGCTAGCGGTGCTCCGCGCCATTGTCGAAGACTACGTGTCCACCAACGAACCGGTGGGCTCCAAGGCGCTGGCCGAGCGTCACAACTTGAAGGTCTCCCCGGCGACGGTCAGGAACGACATGGCCGCACTGGAGGAGGAGGGCTACATCACGCAGCCGCACACCAGCGCGGGCCGCGTGCCGACGGACAAGGGATACCGCCTGTTCGTGGACCGGCTCTCGCAGGTCAAGCCGCTGTCGGCCGCCGAGCGCCGGGCGATCGAGACGTTCCTCGCCGGTGCGGTCGACCTCGACGACGTGGTCACCCGCACGGTGCGGCTGCTCGCGCAGCTCACCAGGCAGGTGGCGGTGGTGCAATACCCGACGCTGACGCGCTCGACGGTCCGGCACGTCGAGTTGGTGCCGTTGCACGACCGGCGGGTCATGCTCGTGCTGATCACCAACACCGGCCGCGTCGAGCAGCGCGTGATCGAGCTGCCCGAGGTGGTGGAGGACGCCCGCATCGCGCATCTGCGCGCGGTGCTCAACGCCTGCCTCGACGGGTGCGGCCTGAGCAACGTGCCCGAGCTGGTCGCCGACCTGCCGGAGCGCCTGCCCGCCGAAGACCGGCCCGCGGTGGCGACGATCCTGTCCGTGCTGCTCGAGACGCTGGTGGAGCGGCACGACGAGAAGATCGTGTTCGCCGGCGCGGCCAACCTCGCCGGCGCCGACTTCTCCGTCGGCCTGCGTGACGTGCTCGAGGCGCTGGAGGAGCAGGTCGTGCTCATGCGGCTGCTCGGCGA
Source organism: Nonomuraea basaltis (assembly GCF_005893125.1). Classification (GTDB taxonomy): domain Bacteria; phylum Actinomycetota; class Actinomycetes; order Streptosporangiales; family Streptosporangiaceae; genus Nonomuraea; species Nonomuraea basaltis. Next base: position 148,091 of record NZ_VCJS01000005.1, read on the forward strand.
GACCACCTCAGACACCCCGTCCGCGCTTACCGTGCGCATAGGTTCGGAAAACCCCTACCTGCGAGGCACATCCGTCGTCGCGACCGGATACGGTTCTGGCGACAACCAACTGGCCCGGCTCGGTGTGCTGGGGCCTACCAGGATGGACTATCCCGTGACGATGGGCGCCGTGCGCGCGGTCGCTCGCTACGTCAGCCAGATCCTGGCTGCATCATAAGAGGTCGATAAGTGGCAAACAGCGACTACTACGCCACCCTCGGGGTGCGGCGTGACGCCAGTCAGGACGAGATCAAGAAGGCGTATCGCCGTCTCGCCCGCGAGCTGCACCCCGACGTGAACCCCGATCCCGCGACACAGGATCGGTTCAAGGAGATCACGCAGGCCTACGAGGTGCTGTCGGACCCGAACAAGCGCCAGATGTACGACCTGGGCGGCGACCCCTTCAGCAGCGCGGGAGCAGGCGCGGGCGCCGCGGGCTTCGGAGCGGGCTTCCCGTTCAGCGACATCATGGACGCCTTCTTCGGCACGGCGGCCGGCGGCCGCGGGCCGCGCTCGCGTGCCCGCAGGGGCCGCAACGCCACCATCCGGGTCGAGCTCGACCTGCGCGAGACCGCGTTCGGCACCACCCGTGAGCTGGTCGTCGACACGGCCGTCCTGTGCGAGGTCTGCCACGGCGCGGGCGCCGCGTCCGGCACCCACCCCGACACGTGTGACATGTGCAACGGGCGCGGCGAGATCTCCCAGGTCACCCGCTCGTTCCTGGGGCAGGTCATGACCTCGCGGCCGTGCCCGCAGTGTGGCGGGTTCGGCACCATCATCCGCCACCCCTGCCAGGAGTGCTCGGGCGACGGCCGGGTGCGCACCCGCCGTACGATCAAGGTCCGCATCCCCGCGGGCGTCGAGGACGGCACCCACATCCAGCTCGCCGGAGAGGGTGAGGTCGGCCCCGGCGGCGGCCCGCCCGGAGACCTGTTCCTGGAGATCGTCGAGCGGCCGCACGAGATCTTCGAACGGCGCGGTGACGACCTCCACTGCACCGTCCAGATCCCGATGACGGCCGCCGCGCTCGGCACGATCCTCACGGTGGAGACGCTCGACGGCGCCGAGGAGATCGACGTCCGCCCCGGCACCCAGTCCGGCCAGGTCATCACCATGTACGGGCGTGGCGTGCAGCGGCTCAACGAGTCCGGCAGGGGCGACCTGCTGATCCACGTCAATGTCGAAACCCCGAGCCGCCTGGACACCGCGCAGGAAGAACTGCTGCGCGAGCTGGCCAAGCAGCGGGGAGAGGAACGCCCGCCGGGCAAGTTCGCACCGGGGCAACAGGGTTTTTTCTCCCGCCTGCGTGACGCGTTCAACGGTAGGTGACGTTGACCGTTCCGGTGTTCCTGGCCCAGGAGCTGGGCGGCGGCGCTGAGCTGACGCTCGACGGCCCTGAGGGCCGGCACGCGGCCTCCGTACGCCGCCTGCGACCCGGCGAGCGGGTCGACCTGACCGACGGCGCCGGTGCGGTCGCCGAGTGCGTTGTGCGCGAGGTGCTGAAGGACGCGCTCAGGCTCGACGTGATCGGCCGCTACGAGGTCGAGGCGCCCCGGCCGCGGCTGGTCGTCGTCCAGGGGCTGCCCAAGGGCGACCGGGGCGAGCTGGCGGTCGAGATGATGACCGAGGCCGGCGTCGACGTGATCGTGCCCTGGGCGGCCTCGCGCAGCATCACGCAGTGGAAGGGCGACAAGGTCGCCAAAGCGCTGCACCGATGGCGCTCGACCGCCCGCGAGGCGGGCAAGCAGGCACGCAGGTTCCATCTGCCGGAAGTGACCGAGCCCGCCTCCACCGCCCGCGTCGAGGCGCTGCTGGCCGGCGCGGCGCTGGGGCTGGTGCTGCACGAGGAGGCGGCCGAGCCGCTCTCCGGCGTGGCGCTGCCACCGGGAGGCGACATCGTGGTGGTCGTGGGGCCAGAAGGGGGCGTCTCGGAGGACGAACTGGCCAGGTTCCGGGCGGCCAAGGCCGTGCCCGTGCTGCTGGGGCCCACGGTCCTGCGGACGTCCACGGCGGGCGTGGCGGCGGCGGCCGTGCTGCTCGCACGTACCGGGCGCTGGTGAGCTCCTGACGCGCTAAGGCGTGGGCTGGGAGGCGTCCATGAGCGGGCTGGTCAGCTCGCTGGGCTCGCTGGTCGCTTCTTCGTGCGGGCACTGGTCAAGAGGGCAGGCCGAAGGCTGCGTGGTCGTCTCCGGGGCCGTCGGCGTCGGTGAGGCCGACGGGCAGTCCTCCGGCGGTTCGGCCAGCTCGGCCGCGGACGGGCACGGGGCTTTCTCTTATACACATCT
>NZ_VCJS01000584.1 GCF_005893125.1 Nonomuraea basaltis
ACCAGCCGATCCGCGGTGGCCGCGACCCGCTCGTCGTGCGTGACGATCACGAGGGTCTGCCCCGCCGAACGCAGCTCCTGGAAGATCCTCAGCATGTCGAGAGTGGCGGCGGTGTCGAGGTTGCCGGTCGGCTCGTCGGCCAGGACGACCAGCGGGTCGTTGACCAGCGCGCGGGCGACGGCGACCCGCTGACGCTGCCCGCCGGACAGTTGCGAGGGCAGGTGCCGGGCACGGTCGGTGAGCCCGACCCGGTCCAGCAGCAGGCTCGCGCGCCGCCTGGCCTGGCGGCGCGAGCGCCCGGCCAGCAGCGCGGGCAGCTCCACGTTCTCGGCCGCCGACAGCTCCTCCACCAGATGGAAGGCCTGGAAGATGAACCCCACCGACCGGCGCCGCATGCGCGCCAAGGCCCGCTCGCTCAAGGTGTCGATGCGCCGCCCGGCCACCCACACCTCCCCACCGGTGGGCCGCTCCAGGCCACCCAGCAGGTGCAGCAGAGTGGATTTCCCGCAGCCGCTGGGCCCCATCACCGCCAGCGTCTGTCCCTGAGGCACCTCCAGGTCGACCTCGTCCACCGCGCGGACCCGGCTCTGCCCCTGACCATGCGTCTTCACCAGGGCGCAGGCCCGGACCGCGGCACTTGACACGTTCACGCATCCTCAACTTCGTCATCGACCTTGGACCAGGCCCGCTCACAGGCATCCAGCCAGCGCAGGTCCGCCTGCAACCGCAGCACGACCCCTTCCAGCAGCAGGCCGGCGCCCGATCCCGCCGGCTCGGCCAGCGCCGCCTGCTGCGCCTCACGCAAGCGGCGCAGCAACTCCCGGCGCTGCGCCGCCACCAGCTCCACCGGGTCGGCCAGCCGGGCCGCGGCGGCCGCGGCGAGCTTGAGATGAAACTCCGCCAGGTCCGGTTTCGGCCAGCCCACCTCGGCCAGCCAGGCGGCCACCCGCTGCTGCCCGGCCGGCGTCAGCGCATAGACCTTGCGCTCCGGCCGCTCGGGCAGGCCGTCCGCCCGCTCACAGACAACGAGCCCCGCTCGCTCCAACCGGGCCAACGTCACATAGATCTGACCACGGTTCATCGACTCGCC
>NZ_VCJS01000585.1 GCF_005893125.1 Nonomuraea basaltis
AAGGGCAGAACACGCGAGTAAAGTTGATCAAGCGGCAGGGATATGGCCGCGCGAACTTTGACCTTCTCAGGAAGAAGATCCTGCTTCGAGACTGACGTCCCGCATCACAAGATCAGCGACAGAGCCCATTTACTCGTACTCACCTCTGCACATCAAGGAGTACGCCGACAAACGGTCGTTTTCTGAAGCTGAGCCGCCCAGCAGGTGGGCTGCTCGTTCCGTGCGCAGGTGGAGTGCCGTGCGGCCGTTGCGTTCTGTTGCCACCAGGTCCGCCCCGCGCAGCGCGCCCAGGTGTTGGGAAACGGCGCTCGGGGTGATGTTCAGGCGGGTGGCCAGGGCCGCGGTCGTCAGGGGTTCGGCCAAGGCGGCGAGGATCTGCGTTCTCGTGCGGCCGAGCACCGGGGCCAGGCCGGTCAGCGCCGGTTGAGGCAGCTCCCAGAGGAGGCCGACGCCCACCGCCGGATAGCGGATCGACGCGGCGGTGACCGGGGCCTTGTCGACGCCCACGTTCGGCCAGTTGAAGACGCTGGGCAGCAGGACCAGGCCATGCTCGCCGGCGTCCACCGTGCAGACGGAGTGCGGGGTGCGCCGGCTGTGCACCACCAATTGGCCGCCGTCCCAGGCGATGTCCCGGTGCAACTCGGCGAACAGCGCCTGCACCCCGCCCTCCACCAGGGTCAGCGCGCGCCGCCCAAGGTCGTCCTCCAGCACGGCGCGCATCCGGCCCCACTGCGGCGCGATCAACTGCTCGTGGCCGCGATGCAGCGCCTCGACCAGCCGCGGCAGGACCGTCGCGGGCTCGGGAGCGCGCTCGGCCGGCGTGCCCAGGACCGCGCCGTACTCGTGCCGGAAGAAGTCCTCTGGCGTGGCCCGCACCAGTTCCAGCTCCGTCGCCAGCGAAGGCAGGCGCTGCCTGGGCGCCGGGAACAGGAACGAGGGCAGCCGTCCGGAAATGAGCGCCCGCAGCAGCGGCAGCTCGCGTTCGCGCGCCAGCAGCGGGCGCGCCTGGCGCACCCAGGGCCGGTGGACGGCGTGGCCGCCCGTACCGAGCAGGATCCGCAACGC
>NZ_VCJS01000586.1 GCF_005893125.1 Nonomuraea basaltis
GTGTATAAGAGACAGGGCCCCGCCTGGATCAACAAGCCCAAGACCGAAACACAGAACGAGGACGCCACAGAGAAGTCGACACAGAATTAGCCCAGCTCAACTGCCTTGATCAAATTGACAGGTACCGCAACCCGCTCCGCTCCGACGCCGGAAGGCTCACCGCAACCGAACTCATCACCGAATCGGGCCTTCGCCGCGATGTCGTCTACGAACACCGTGCCCTCGTCGACGGCTTCAAGGCCAAGGCACGGATGCAACGCAAGACCCCTACCAGCATGCAAGAGCTGACCGACCGCTGCGCGGAACTCAATCAGGTGCTCACCTCCGTCAAAGCTGACCTTCAACGCGAGAGAGCGATCAGCGCCCACCTCCGCCGCATCGTCGCCGAACTCTCCATCGAACTCCACCAGGCCCGCGCCGAAGCCCACAGCAACGCGAACGTCACCCGACTCAGCCCCGCCAGGTAGGCGACCGAGATACACCGGAAACGGGGTGCCAGTAAGACGACCGGGACCACGCGGTACGCCACGGATGATCATCGCCCGGCTGAAGAGAGAAGGAATCCCACCGCTCGCCGCACGAAGCGGAACCTGGCTTCAACTCGTCCGTGAGGCCCCACCCTCCGTGCTCGCACAAGCCCTCGGTGACTTCGTCACGATCACGGCCATGCGGTATCGGGGTTGAGGAACCTGCGGACAGCCGTTGGCGGTACCCGCGAGTAACTTAGCTGGACGCTTCGGCAGGTCGTCCTGCGGTTGATCATTTCCGTTCAAGATCTGGACTTGTGGCGTGTTTCCGGTTGTTACCGGGCGCTAGGTGGTGTGCCTACGGTCGTCGGTCATGCCTGCGGAGTTTTTGTCTGATGAGCAGAGGTCGGCGTACGCGAGGTTCAGCGAGATGCCGTCGCTGCCGGACACGAATCGCATCGGATGCACCTGATCGAAGCCAGCGCGACCGTGACACAACCATGACACGGCGCGGACGGAGCGGGGACGCCGGCGGCTGATAGTGGATCGCGTCGTTGATCGGCGGGCGGGTCGCGGAGCGTGTGGTAAATCCCGG
>NZ_VCJS01000587.1 GCF_005893125.1 Nonomuraea basaltis
GGGATGGGCAGGGGGGTGTGCAGGGTGAGTTCGTCGATGGCGGGGCAGCCGACTTGGTCGCCGGCGCGCAGGGCGAGTTCGACGAAGGCGGTGCCGGGCAGGATCGGGGTGGCGTTGATGGCGTGATCGGCCAGCCAGGGCTGGGCGGCGACCGACAACCGGCCGGTCAGGATGGCGCCACCGTCGGGCTGCTCCACCACCGCACCCAGGATCGGGTGGTCGGCGGCGGTCTGGCCGAGGGCGGCCGGGTCACCAGCCGAAGCCAACTGCAGCCAGTAGCGGCGATGTTGGAAGGGGTAAGTAGGCAGATCCAGGTCGCCGATGCGAACGCCGGTCGGCCAGGCGGTCCAGTCCACGGCGGTGCCGCACGTCCAGGCCTGGCCGAGCCCGGCGATCAGTTGGGCGGTCTCGTCCCGGTCGCGGCGCAGCAGGGCCACTACCGAGGGCTCCTCGCCGTCGTCGTGGTGGGTGAGGGTTTGTTCGATCATGGGGGTGAGCTGGGCGTCCGGGCCGGCCTCCAGGAAGTGGGTGACCCCGCGTCGCCGCATGACGTGGACGCCGTCGGCGAACCGCACCGGTTGGCGTACGTGCTCGACCCAGTAGCCGGGCTGGGTGATCTCCTCACCGGCCAGGTCACCCGAGACGTTGGACACCAGCGGCAGCTCCGGACGCCGCAGCGTCAAACCCGCCACCACCTGCCCGAACTCAGCCAGCATCGGCTCCATCAACGGGGAGTGGAACGCGTGCGACACCCGCAACTGGCGGGTCCGGTACCCCTGCTGCCGCGCCCACTCGACGATCTGCTCCACCTGGCCGGACGCGCCGGAGACCACCACCGAACCGGGCGCGTTCACCGCCGCCACCGCCACCTGGTCGTAGCCGGCCAGCACCGGCGCGAGTTCCTCTTCGCCGCAGCCGATCGCCGCCATCGCGCCCCCAGAGGGCAGCGCCTGCATCAACCGGCCACGAGCGGCCACCAACCGGCACGCATCCGCCAGCTCCAGCACCCCGGCCACATGCGCCGCAGTGATCTCCCCGATCGAGTGACCGGCCACATA
>NZ_VCJS01000588.1 GCF_005893125.1 Nonomuraea basaltis
GCCGTCGGCGGCCAGGGGGTTGTGTACCTCGGCGAGGCCGCCGACGGCAGGCCGGTGGCGGTCAAGGTTCTCCGCAGGGCGTCCGCCGGGGACGACCGCTTCGCCAGGGAGATCGCCGCGGCACGCCGGGTGGAGCCGTTCTGCGTCGCCCAGGTGCTGGACGCGTCGCTGGGCGGTCGGCCGTACATCGTCAGCGAGTACATCGACGGGCCCTCCTTGCAGCAGACAGGCCGCCATGCCGGCGCCGATCTGCAGCGCCTGGCCGTCGGCACCGCCACCGCGCTGGCCGCCATCCACCGGGCCGGCATCGTGCACCGGGACTTCAAACCAGCCAACGTGCTGCTCGGACGGGATGGTCCGCGGGTCATCGATTTCGGCATCGCCCGCGCCACCGACGCCGCCGCCACCGTCGCCAGCGGCGTTGTCGGCACACCTGCTTACATGGCGCCCGAACAGCTTGCGGGATGGAACGTCGGGACTGCGGCGGATGTCTTCGCCTGGGCGTCCGTCATCGTGTGCGCGTCCACCGGCAGGCCTCCGTTCGGCGACGATACCCTGCCCGCCATCATCAACCGTATCCTGCACAGTGAACCCCAGTTGGGCGACTTGCCAGAGCCGTTGCGCTCGATCGTTCATGCCTGCCTGGCCAAGGACCCGCGCGACCGCCCGACCATGCAGGACGTGCTCCTACGCCTCCTCAGCGGGCGGCAATCCCCGGCGCCGAGGCGCACGGCACGTCGCTTCCCGCTGGTCGCCATGGTGGCCGCAGTGGCCGCCGGAGCGGTCGCCGTGTCGGTGACCACCGCCGCCGTCGTATGGACCGCCTCCTCGAACAGCGAGCCGGGCGCCCCGGTGCTGGCCGCCCACTCCACCGAGTCGGCGACCTCGCCGACGACTCCCTCCAAGCGCAAGACGCTCAAGCCGAAGAAGTCACGGACCCCGTCCGCGAAACGCACGCCCACCCATCCTGTCACTTATACACATCT
>NZ_VCJS01000060.1 GCF_005893125.1 Nonomuraea basaltis
CCTCGACGTTGGCGAAGTCCTCGACGCCGGCGTCGGAGCCGGCGGCGCGGGCGACGGCCTGGGCGATCGGGTGCTCGGAGGCATGCTCCAGCGCACCCGCCAGCCTGAGCACCTCCTCCCGGCTTTCGCCCTCGGCCACGTGCACCTCGACCAGGGTCATCTTCCCCTCGGTGACCGTGCCGGTCTTGTCCAGCACCACCGTGTCGATCTTCCGGGTCGACTCCAGCACCTCCGGACCCTTGATCAAGATGCCCAGCTGCGCCCCCCTGCCGGTGCCGACCAGCAACGCGGTCGGCGTGGCCAGACCCAGCGCACACGGGCAAGCAATGATCAGCACCGCCACCGCGGCCGTGAACGCGGCCCCCACACCATCACCGGTGCCGAGCCAAAAGCCCAGCGTGCCGAGCGCCAACGCGATCACGATCGGCACGAAAATCCCGGAGATCCGGTCGGCCAGCCGCTGCACCGCGGCCTTGCCGGTCTGCGCCTCCTCCACCAGCCTGGCCATCTGCGCCAATTGGGTGTCGGCGCCCACCCGGGTCGCCCGGACGATCAACCGGCCGCCCGCGTTCACCGTCGCGCCGGCCACCCCATCCCCCGGCCGCACCTCGACCGGCACCGACTCGCCGGTCAACATCGAGGCATCGACCGCCGAGGCACCTTCCTCGACCACCCCGTCAGTGGCGATCTTCTCACCAGGACGGACCACGAACCGGTCCCCGGCTGACAGCTCCTCGACCGGCACCCGCCGGCCGTCGGCCAACTCCACATCCTTGGAGCCCAGCTCCAGCAGAGCTCGCAACGCCGCACCCGCCCGCCGCTTGGAACGCGCCTCGAAATAGCGCCCCGCCAGGATGAACGCGGTCACCCCAGCGGCAGCCTCCAGATAGATGTTGCCGGAGCCGTCACTGCGTTCGATGGTGAACGCGAACGGGTGCGTCATCCCGGGCGTGCCGGCAGTGCCGAAGAACAGCGCCCACAGCGACCAGCCCAGCGCGGCAATGGTGCCGATCGAGATCAGCGTGTCCATCGTCGCGGCGCCGTGCCGCAGATTCGTCCAGGCCGCCTTGTGGAACGGCCAGCCCGCGTACACCACCACCGGCGCCGCCAGCGACAGCGACAACCACTGCCAGGAGGTGAACTGCAACGGCGGGATCATCGCCATCGCGATCACCGGCACGGCCAGCACCACAGACGTGATCAAGCGTTGGCGCAGCGGCCGGAGCTCGTCCCCGGGCTCCTGCCCGCCCGTTTCCCCCTTCGGCGGGGCGGGCAGGGCGGCGCTGTAGCCGGCCTTCTCCACCTCGGCGATGAGCTGCTGCGGGTCGACCCCTTCGGGGAAGGTGACCTTCGCCTTCTCCGTGGCGTAGTTGACCGTCGCGGTCACGCCGTCCATCTTGTTGAGCTTGCGCTCGATGCGGTTGGCGCAGGACGCGCAGGTCATACCGCCGATCGAGAGCTCGACCGCGTTCTGCCGGTCATCGGTGACCGAGGACATCAGCGTTCTCCTTTCTCTCGCTCAGTGGCTGTGGTCGTCGCCATGCCCGCTTGATGTGGGCGTGGATGTGGATGTTGTCGTGGGCGCGGGATCCACGTCCGTCCTCTGTCCGGCGCCGAGGGTGAAGTCGGCGGTACGGACCTTGCCCTCGTGCTGGAAGTCGAGGAAGAGCCGGTAGTCGCCGACGCTGGGCACCTCGGCATAGAAGACGATCTCGGGCCCGGCCTTGGTGGTGCCGTCGCCTGGCTCGCCGTCCGGGTGGACGTGCAGGTAGGCCAGGTCTCTGGCGCGCAGGGCCACCAAGTGGCCGTAGGCGCCGAGGTAGGGCTGCAGGTCGGTGACCGGCTTGCCGTCATTGCTCACCTTGAGGGTGAGCTTGCTGGACTGCCCGGGCGTCAGCTCGCCGTCCAGGGTGACGGTGTAGCCGTCGACCGTCGCGGTACGGCTGGCCTGCGGAAGCGCCTGCGACTTGTAGTCGCCTGCCACGGACAGGTCGGCGCCCAGGGTCAGGGCGCTGCCACCGGTGGGCGCGAAGTCGGCGAAGGCACGGTACGCCCCGGCACCCGGCAGCGTCAGCTTGACCGACCAGACGCCGTCGGGCGTCATCTCGGGGTGCACGTGCTGGAAACTGCCGAGGTCGCGGGAGACGACGATGAAGTGCAATTTCTTGTCGTGCTCGATCTCGTAGTCAGTGACCGGCTTGTTGTCGGGGCCCGTGACGGTGAAGCGGAAGTCGGTCGGCTCGCCGGGCTTGATCGCGTCGGTGAGCGGGTTGAGGGTATAACCGTTCTCGGACACTTGAAGCCCTCCGGGGGTATCGCTCTTCGCCTGCTCGGTGGCGTGCTCCCCGTGTCCCGCGCCCGCCTCCGGCGTCGCCATCGTCGCCATCGCGGCGTGGTCCTGTGCCGGGGGCGTCCCGACCGGTCCCACCGCGTTGCCCACTCCTAAGGCGCCGCCGAAGACGACGGCCAATCCCAGGACGTAGGAGCCGAGCTTGGCCGCGGTGTTCACGGGTTCGCCACCTCGTATCCGGCCTCCTCGACCGCGGCGACGATCTTCACCGTGTCGATGGGGGCGTCGCTGTCCACGGTCAGCAGTCCGGTGGCCAGGTCCACCTCGACGCCCGTGACGCCGGCCACTTCGCTGACCTCTTCCTTGACCGAGCTGACGCAGTGACCGCAGGTCATGCCCTTGACGGTGTAGGTGGCGGTGCTCATATCGATCTCTCCTTCAATACGGGTCAATGCGATCAGGAACGGACGAGTCTGGCGATGGCGTCGGAGGCTTCCTTGATCTTCGCGTCCGCCTCCGGGCCGCCCTTCAGGGTGGCCTCCGCGACGCAGTGGGCCAGGTGCTCTTCGAGGAGCGACAGGGAGAACGACCGCAGCGCGCTGGTCGCCGCCGACACCTGAGTCAGGATGTCGATGCAGTACTTGTCGTCGTCGACCATGCGCTGCAGGCCACGGATCTGGCCTTCGATGCGGCGCAGTCTCACCGCATGGTCCTGCTTGGTGCTGGTGTATCCGGGCATGTCGGTCCTCCCTCGGGTTCGTCACCCAGAACAACACTATACCCCCCTATGGTATTCCTGGAAAGCCGAGTACGTTCGGGCAGCTTGTCCGACGCTGCCGGCACCCCGGAACGCAGCCATCCATCGCGAATCCGAGGAGTTCGACATGCCACACGTGATCCGCAGACCAGGCGTGCTCGGCGGGACATCACTCGCCGTCTTTCTCGCCACCGTCCACTTCGTCAACGACGCGATCACCGCGATGCTGGGCGCCCTGCTGCCGACGTTGCAAGCGCGATTCCAACTCGGGCCGACGTTGCTGGCCCTGATCGTCGCCGTCTACTCGATCTCATCATCGGTCACCCAACCCTTCTTCGGCGCGGTAGCGGAAGATCGCAGCTTGCGCCTGGCAGGGGCGACGGGCGTGCTGCTGGCCTCGTTGTCCCTCAGCCTGATCGGTGTCGCGCCCGCCCTGGTGGCCGTTTTCGCCCTCCTGGTCATCGGCGGCATGGGCTCGGCCGCACTGCATCCCGTCGGCACGGCGATCGCGGGCGGCCCCACCACGCCGAACAGGGTGCTCGGCGTGGGGTTGTTCACGGCCGGCGGGATGATCGGGTTCGCCCTGGGCCCGGTGCTGATCCTCTCCATGGTGTCGGCGTACGGCGTGGCCGTCACCCCATGGCTGATGGCGCCGGGCATCCTGCTCGCCGTCCTGATCTTCGCTCTGCTGCCCGACTGGGAACCGCATGGCCACCGGCCCCTGCGGACACTGTTTCAGCTCCGATTGCTGCGCGGACCCATCGGCGGGCTCACGGTCGCCTCCAGCCTGGCGAGCGTCGCCTTCGTCACCTTCACCAGTTCGCTGCCCCTCTGGCTGGTACGCGAACACGGCCTGGCGACCGACGACGCGTTGATCGGATGGACACTGGCCGCGTTCTCACTGGCAGCGGGGGTGGGCTCGGTGCTCGGCGGCATGCTCGCGCCACGCCTCGGCCGCCGCACGACGCTGGTCGGCTCCCTGGTCGCCGCGGGAACCCTGCGCTCCCACACGTCCGTACCCGCCGAAGAAGTCCCCGCCTCCCGCGGCTGACACTCCACACGCAAAAGGAGAACCCCCATGTCCACACCCATCCTCATCGCCTACGACGGCACCCCAGGCGCCCGGCACGCCATCCAAGAGACCGCACGGCTGTTCCCCGCCGCCCCCGCAGTAGTCCTGTACGCCCGCCGGCCGCTGGAGAGCCTCGCCGCCCACCTCGAAGGCCACCCCGCCCTGAAACACCTGCGCGACATCGACGCCAACACCCACGACGCCTCCGAGCGACTGGCCACCGAAGGCGCCCAGCACGCCCGCACTCTCGGACTGAAGGCCGAGCCACACGTCGCCTCCGTCCCCGAGGAGGTCGTCGCCGACGCCATCGCGGACGTCGCCGAGCAGCTCGACGCCTCACTGATCGTCCTGGGCTCCCGCGGACGGCACGGACTACGAGCGATGCTGTCCGGCAGCACCTCCACCCGCGTCATGCACACCACCGGACGACCCACACTCATCATCCCGTCCAAGCCACTCACGGCCGCCCGCCGCGCCGATCGCTGAGGCGGCGTGCCCCCGGCTCCGATACTCTCGCGGAACCAGGTGCATGCGGCGTCGGCAAGATGACGGACCATGCCCAGCAGGGACTGCTTGGAGAGCACAAGCGGTTGTTCGGACAATCGAGCCATGCTTCGCCGAAGCGCCATACATGGAACCAGAACAGCGGCGGTCAGGCACCGCCAGCCGGCCCTCCTGGATGTCCGGATCCGTGGAATAGGTGTCCTTGTGGCCGTCCGTCGTGCGCCGAGAGACTGGCCCCGTGACGATGACTGGGTCCGGCGAAGTGATCTTCGCTGTGTCCGACGGGGTGTTGCTGCTCGATGTGGCGGGCCCGGTTCAGGTCTTCAACGATGCCGGTGGATATCGGGTGCGGTTGGCTTCGCTGGACGGGCGACCCGTTCGCACCGATGTCGGTATCTCGCTGAGTGTGGATCTCGCGCTGTCGGATCCGAACCTCACTGTGGACACGTTGGTCGTGCCGGGCTACCCGAGGAGCGCGTTCGCGACCCTCGCGCCCGCGCTGGTCGACGGTCTGCGGCAGGTGGCGCCTCGTGCCCGGCGGGTGGTCTCGGTCTGCACCGGCGCTTTCCTGCTCGCCGAAGCCGGTCTGCTCAACGGCCGGCGGGCCACGACGCATTGGGAGGCGTGCGACGCGTTCGCGGCACGGTTCCCCGATGTCACGGTGGAGCCGGACGCCATCTACGTGCGGGACGGTCCGATCGTCACCTCAGCGGGCGCCTCCGCCGGGATCGATCTCGCGCTGGCGCTCGTCGGAGAGGACCATGGCGAGGGCCGGGCCCGCTCGGTCGCCAAGCACCTCGTCGTGTTTCTGCAACGTCCGGGCGGTCAGTCCCAGTTCGCCGATCGCGGCGCCGTTCCCGCGCCCCGCAACGCCACCGTACGCCGGGCGCTCGATCTCGTCGCGGCAAACCCGTCCGGAGACCACCGCCTCACCACGATGGCCGCCAACCTCGCCATCAGCGAGCGTCACCTGACCCGCCTGTTCCGCCGCGAACTCGGCTTGACGCCCGCCCAGTTCGTCGAGCGGCTTCGCGTCGAAGCGGCGCAGGCACGGCTGGAGTCCGGCGACACCCCCATGCCCGAAGTCGCCAAGGCATGCTGGCTTCGGCTCACAGGAGACGATGCGCAAAGCGTTCCTGCGGGTGCTCGGCGTCGCGCCATCGGCGTACCGGCACCGGTTCCGGCTGTCCAGCCACAGGCCCACACCAGATCGTCAAGACGAAGGAATGTGATCATGCCTTTCCCCGTGTCCCGCCGCGCCGTGCTCACGACCGGTCTGGCCGGCACCGCAGCCGTACTGAGCGGCTCACCGTCCGCCGCCCGCGCCCACGCGGCCACGCCGGGCGGCCCCGACCTGTCGTTACCGTCCACCCGGCTCGCCCGCGAGGCCCTTCGGCTGGTCAACCGCAACCAGGAGCCCTACCTGCGCAACCACAGTCTGCGCAGCTTCCTGTTCGCCCGGGCGGCAGCCGAGCAGGCGGGGCAACGGCCGGGCCGGGACTACGACGTCGAGGTGGCCTTCCTGATCTGTGTCCTCCATGATATGGGGCTGACCACCGCGGCCGCCGGCGGCAACCAGCGGTTCGAGGTCGCCGGAGCCGACTTCGCCGCACGCTTCCTCGAGGAACGCGGCATGACCGACGGCCGCGTGGACACCATCTGGGACGGCATCGCCTTGCATACGACGTACACCATCAGCCGTTCACCGGTGTACCAGCGCCGCCGCCCGCCGGAGGTCATCATCACCACGAACGGGATCGGCCTCGACCTGTTCGGCCGGCCCGAAGACCTTCCACCCGGCTACGCCGACCGTGTGCACGCCGCCTACCCCCGCCTTGGCGGTGGCCGCGCGCTGACCGACGCGATCGTCGCCCACGCGATGTCCGACCCGCGCCAAGCCCCGCCGATGACCTTGCCCGGCGAGATCCTGCACCAGCGGCACCCATCTTTGCCGTACGAGACCTGGGACATGACGCTGGACTCCGGCGGCTGGGGCGACTAACGGACGGCAAACCTGTGGTGACCGCGATGCCGGGTGCCGCTTGAGTGTCCCAGCCCTGTGTCCGTCGCCCGGCCGACAACCGATACCCCTATGGGATCTCCTGAGGCTCAAGACCTATGAGGAGATTGAAGGCGCCGGTCAACAGGTTCAGCGAGACCAGACCGACGATCTCGGCTATCACCCGGTCGCTCCATCCAAGGGCACGCACCTCGGCCACATCCTCATCTGTGATGGATGAAGGTTCAGCCAGCACGCGGACGGCCAAGGCGATCAAGGCAGCCTCACGTGCATCGGTGGAAGTACCCTGTCGCGCCAGCGCGATGTCGGCTTCGCTCAGGCCCGCCGCCTGCGCGGCTTCGGTGTGCGCCGACAGGCACATCGCGCACCCGATCCACTCCTGTACGGCCAGGGAGATCTTCTCGCTCAGTGAGCGTGGGATCTTCACCCGCTTCATCGCACGAGAGAAGTCCAAGTAGCCCTGAAGCAGGGCGGGCGAGTGGGCCATCGTGGACACCATGTCGCCTACCCCACCGTGCCGGGCGACGATGTCACTCAGTAGCTCGCGGGACTTTTCGGGGGCGTCGGCCGGATCGAGCGCTTGAAGGCGTCTCATGAATTCCTCCTCGTTTCCGATCAACAATATACCCTGTGGGGGTATTTCCGCTATGGCGCTGGCGTTCCTTGGCCCGCTGGACGGCGCACCCACGATGTTCCGCGCTTGCGGTGTCTGGGCGGTGCCGGTCAGAACGCTGAACCCGGTGGGGCCGCCACGAGGATGGCCGAGCGGCAACACCCGGGCGCGCCCAGCACGGCCTCTTGGGCTGGCTCTTGCCCGGAGCAGCGGCAATCCAGCGCCCTTGCCGCCGCGCGTTGGCCAAGCGTCGGCTATAGGGGCTGCCTTGACTAAGGGAGCCGCCCTTGGAGCAGGGCGCGTGGGATCGCGACCTCTGAAGCGAGGCACCGGCATCGGCGGCGGTCGACCGATGCCATGAGTGAGGTCGTCAGTGATGGTAGGCGTGAATCACGGCGTGTCCCTTGCCCCGCCCGATGATCCACTTGTTGATCGGCCACGTGACGAGGAATGCGACCAGCAGTGCAAAGGCCAGCGCGCCCCAGAACAGCACCGACGCGAGACCGACATCCATGGCACCCGGAACGATCAGCATGACGCCGTTGTCGACGATCTCCATGACGAGGATCGACAGGGTGTCGGCCGCCAGCGCGAGCCGCAGCGCCGCACGCCAGCCCACGCCGGCTCGGAACAGGCCGCGCAACGTGAGCGCGTACCCGAAGAAGAACGCCAGGACGACGGCCAGGATGATGCTGGGGACGTCGGCCCAGCCCAGCGCAGTGGCGATCACCATGCCGAGCACCTCGCCTATGGCGCAGCCGGTGAGGCAGTGCAGCGTCGCCGACGCGGCCACTCCCCAGGTCGCCTTCTGCTGACGGCGAGCACCGGTGCGACCAGGTAGGGGGTGGCGGGCGGTGAGCCCGGAGAGCCGCCGTGAAGGCCACCGGTGTATGGGGGCCGGTGCTACTGCCGCTAGTAGACATCGGCTTCCCTGGAGCGAATTGCCGTGATCGAGCCAATCACTCCTTCCACTTCTGTACCATTTCGCCCAGGTTTGAAGACTTACGAGGAGGCATCGTAGTGGTCGTGTTGACAAGGCTTGGCCGAACAGCGTTGGCCGCAGCGCTCGCCTTGATCGCACTGACCTCGAACGCCCATGCGGAGCCGTCACCCGTCAAGGCCAGGGCCAAACTGGTGAAGCTGAACGAAAAGGCCGACCAACTCGTCGAGCAGTACAACCAGGCCGCGGAGACGTACAAGAAGGCCAAGAAGAAGTACGACACCCTCAACGCCGAGTACGGTCGCAAGGGCGCGCAGGCCGACGCCCTGCGCAGGGACCTCGTCACGGTGGTGGTCAACGACTACCAGTTCGGCCCGTCGATGGGCTGGCAGCGGTTCGCCGCCCAGGGCAGCCCTGAGCAGATCCTTGCCGGCATGGCCACCGTCCAGCAGATCGCGCAGGACAGGGCGGAAAAGGTACGGGCCTTCGAGGCGGCGACCAAGGAACTCCGCGAGCGGCGGGAAGAAGCCCAGAAGACCCTGGCCGAGGCCGAAACCGCGCGCGCCACGGTGGGCGACCAGAAAACCAAGGTCGACAAGATGGTCAAGGAGCAGACCAAGCTCCTGCGCAGGCTGGGCGCCTTCAAGGCCGGTGACCCCACCAGCCCCGGCATCCAGTACACCGGCCCGGCCTCCGGCAACGCCCGCTCCGCACTGGAGTTCGCCTTCGCCCAGATCGGAAAGCCCTACCGGTACGGCGGCACCGGACCGGGCTCCTTCGACTGCTCCGGCCTGACCCAGGCCGCCTGGCGCACCGCAGGGGTCGAACTGTCCCGCACGACCTACACACAATGGGCGTGGGGCGCCAGCCGCCGCGTCTCGCTGGATGCTCTCCAGCCTGGAGACCTGTTGTTCAGCAAAGGGCTCGGACACATGGGCATGTACGCCGGAAACGGCAAGATGGTGCACGCGCCCCAGACCGGCGACGTCATCAAGGTGTCCGACCTCGACGACTACTGGCGCAACCGCCTACTCGGCGCAGTCCGCCCATGACACCGCCGGCGAGCCGGTCCCACTGCGATCATGACCGTGGATGTGGGCGGCAGCAGAAGGGTCGACAGGCTCCGTATCGTCACGCCCGGGCCAGCGACGCCCGCACCCACCGACACGGAACCACCCAAGTTCACCTACAGGGTCCAACCAGCAGGTCCACCTGGTACGCGAGCAGGTCTCAACAGGCACCGGGCCGTTGTCAGGTGCTCGCTCGGCGGTGGCGTGCTGGGCGCTTCTGCGCTGGCTCGTGGCGCACGTCTTCCCCATAGCGGGGCTGAGGCGCAGCGAAGCTGTCATCCATGTCGTCCAAGCGGGTGAAGAAGTCGTCGTCTCCGTCGTCCAGGCGGCTGAAGAAACCCTTCCCCTCGTCGTCGTGTTCTGCCGTCCCGGTGTGGCGGGTGGAGCGGGAGGCGGACAGGGCAGCCAAAGCAGTGGTGATGGGCACGCGCAACACGATCACGTCGTCGCCGGACGCGAACCGCTGCGCCCTTGGGGACGGCGGTGCCGTGCGCGTGATTGGCGCCCATCGACGTTGAAGTCCTCCTCGGCCAGACGACTAAGGACAGTAGTACATGTCGTGCGACCTGAGGCTGGCCGAAAGCCGGGGCGACCTCCGCCGATGGTCCGGCTGGGGATACTACGACATACCGTGGAGAGTTCATGGAAGTCACGAGAGGCAAACCTGGCTCGATGCGGTCGCGTACCCCATGGCAGGGGTTTCCCCAGGAAATGGGGGATGTCTTTGAGCACGCCCGAGCCCTCCTGGGACTTTCCGTGGAGCGGCACCACTACTATTTCGATCAGATAGGAGCATGCGTTCGAGGGGACAGATGGGTAAGCGAGTCGTCAGTAGGCGCCGCCGCTACGGGCGGTTGATCTTGCTTGTCCTGCTCGTTGTCGGCGTCTGCGGCATGCATACGCTGGGGCATCTAGAGTCCCACTCATCACATGGCCAGGCAGCGGTGGCATCCATGGCCGGCGCTCAGACGTCGCACTTCGTCGTGGGTAGCGCCTTCTCTCAGGGAGACCTTCCCGATCTGGATCCGAGCGCCGTGTGCCTGGCCCTGCTGCCGTCCATGCTCCTGCTGTTCCTGGCGGCACTGCGCGCGCATGCGCAGCGCCAGTGGGGGACGACGGCTGGTGCCGGGCGGCGGCACCACGGGCTGGTTGCCCGGCCACCGCCGCGGCTCATCTCCCTCCGGCTCGCTCGCCTGTCGGTGCTGCGCATATAGGCCGATCGATATCGCGATCAGCCCCATGCACACATCCGTCAAAGGGAGCCACACAACCATGTTCATGAACCGATCGATCGTCAGGCGGCTTTCGGCAGGGACGGCCGCCGGAGTTGGTGCACTCGTCTTGCTCACCGCCTGCGGTGGCGGCGACGGCTCGATGGCCGGGCACAACATGTCCACCAGCAACAGCGCTCCGGCGCCGACAACCGCCGCCACCCAAGCGTCTGCGACATTCAACGACGCGGACGTGATGTTCGCGCAGATGATGATCCCCCATCACCAGCAGGCGGTCGAGATGGCCGAGCTGGCCGAGAAGCGGGCGTCGGACAAGGAGATCAAGGAGCTGGCGGCGAAGATCAAAGCCGCCCAGGATCCGGAGATCCAAACCATGCAGGGCTGGCTGACCGAGTGGGGCAAGCCGCTGCCGTCGCCCAGTATGGATGACATGCCGGGCATGGACCACGGCATGCCCGGCATGATGTCCGAGGACGACATGAAGCAGTTGGAGGGGGCCAAGGGAGCCGCGTTCGACAAGATGTTCGTCCAGATGATGGTCGCGCACCACAACGGCGCCATTGACATGGCCAAGACCGAGCAGACGCAGGGTGCCAACCCTCAAGTCAAGGAATTGGCCAAGACGATCGAAACGTCGCAGCAGGCCGAGGTCGAGCAGATGCAGAAGATCCTCGACCGACTCTGACGACCGCCTCTCGCCGGGCGTCCGGTGCCGGACGCCCGGCTTCTTCACACGATGGGGCCGAACCGCCGGCCTGCGCGGGCGCTTCTAGCGGGCCGGTCAGGCGTCGGCCGGCGATTCTGAGATCCCCGGAGTCGCCCTCCACCAGCCGTACTTCAGATGAATCGAGCCATCAGGCTGCATGCATCCGGCGTCGGCCTCGATCACGCTCATGGGCCGGCCCGCCCACCCAAAGCTTGCCGTTTCCGTAAGAACTCTGCCTGCCGAAGACCGGCCCAGTGTCCGGTCTGATGGGTGCGGAGTGCGGGACAGCGACGGCAGGAAGAGGTCTCACGCCTGTTACCTCTCCTGCCCGTCAGACACCGGACTTCGACCAGTCATAGGTCGCGGGCGGGGTGAACGTGGAGTCGGCCGATCCGTACACGAGGGCGATCTGCGCTTTGTCCGTCAACTCCACCGTGGCGGGATCACCAGTGATTTCTTTTCCGTTCACATACGCCTTGAGCACGTTCGTGCCGTCGTTTTTCAGCCCTCCGATGCCGCGCGCGTCCAGCTGCACCTGCCAACTGGTGAAGACCTCCTTCAACGTGTAGGTCTTGTCCGTGGTCGGCGCCTCGACATGGAGGATCCCCTCCTCATCGTGGGTGTGCAGCTCCGACATGGCGCCGGCCGATTCGCTGACCCCGATGTTGCCGGGGACGGGCGTCCGCTCGCCGTTGACGAAGACATCCAGATGGGAGTGGAAGTGCTTGGCCGTACCCTCTTCACCTGCGATGCTCAGTCCCGCTGCACGCGCCCCGGCCAGCGGGTCCGCCGGCAGCGGCCACGGCGGCAGCGCCGACTCCATGGCGAGTTTGGCGGCGGCGACATCCGCGCCCCTGCTCGCGACGATGCCCCACGACAGTGCCCCCACCGCTCCTGCGCCGAGCGCGACGGAGAGGCCGATGGTGATCAGTCGGCGGCGACGCTCCCCCTGTTGCACCTTCTGACGCATGAGCGCGATGCGGTCTCTGCGCGACTGCGTCACGGAGTTAGACGACATGTCCAGCCACCTCAGGTCAGAAACAAAACAACTATCAAGAATAGTAGCTAAGAAGCATGGCGCATCGGGCACTCGCGATGCAACCGGCACCCCGAAACCCCGACAGCCCGGGGAGGCATCCATCTACAGGTGGCGATCCTAACTATGGCGACTCGTAGATCGACATCTCTTTCATTTCCGGGCAGTCCAAAAGTTACCCCTCGGGGGTACTTGACTATTAAGGGGACAAGGGAGACGGTAGGCCCAGAAAGACCGGTACCCCCCCGTGGTATGAGAGCCGCTGGACGGTACAATTTTGCCGCCTCGGGGGCCGGTGCCGACCGCGCACGAAAGGCGCTGCCATGGCGACACCGTCACGTCGAACACCTCTCCTCATCGCTCTTACGCTGGCCCTCTCCCTCGCCCCCGGCTGCGGCTCCGACCAGGAAGACGCGGACCTCCTGCAGCGCGTCAAGTCCGCAGGTGTGATCCGCGTCGCGCAGACCCAGGCCAATCCGCCGTGGAACTTCCTCGAGAACGGCAAGCCCGCGGGATACGACGTGGACGTGGCCCACGAACTGGCCAGACGGCTCGGGATCGGCCAGGTTGAATTCGTCCCCTCCAACTTCCAGAATTTCATCGCGGGCGTTCAAGCAGGTCGCTTCGACGCCGTCATCTCCGGTCAGACCATCACCGAGGAGCGCAAGAAGCAGGTCGACTTCTCCCGGCCGTACGAGGTCAACGGGATCTCGATCTTCGTGGCGAAGGATTCGGCGGCCATCGGCGGCGTGGCCGACCTCAAAGGCAGGACGATCGCGGTCACCGCGGGCACCACCCAGGCCGCCTTCGCCAAGAAGACGATCCCCGACGCCGAAATCAAGACCTACGACAACGCCACGCTCGGCCTGACGGAGGTCGGCACGGGCCGCGCCGACGCGGCGCTGGTCTCCCGCTTCCAGGGCGCGTTCCTCGCCGAGAAGAACGGCTTGGCGGTCAAACCCACGGGCCCGCTGCTGGAATCAGAGGTCAACGGCATCTCCTTCGCCAAGGGCTCCACCGCGTTCAAGCAAGCCGTGGACAAGGCGCTGGGCGACATGATCGCCGACGGCACGCTGTCGGCCATCTCCAAGAAGTGGCTCGGGGGCCTGGACATGGCCGCCGAACTCAAGGGGGTGTGATGGACCTGCTCGCCGACTTCCTGCCCGACTTGCTCCAGGGAATGGCGATCACTCTCATGCTCGGCGTGGTCTCCTTCATCACCGGCAGCATCCTCGGCGCGCTGGTCATGCTGGCGCGCATTTCGACCAGCCGGGTGCTGCGCGCACTGGCGGCCGCCTACGTGTCGGTGTTCAGGGGGACGCCGCTGCTCATCCAGATCATGATCGTCTACTTCGGGCTGCCGCAGCTCGGGCTCGAGATCCCGCCCATCCCGTCCGCGATCATCGCGTTCACCCTGTTCTCCGCCGCCTACCTGAGCGAGAACTTCCGCGCCGGGGTGCTGGGTGTGGACCGGGGACAGTGGGAGGCGGCGGCCTCCATGGCGATGCCGTACTGGAAGACGCTGCGAAGGATCGTCCTCCCGCAGGCGATCAGGATCGCCACCCCCGCCGTGGGCGGCAGATTCGTCGCGCTGATGAAGGACACCTCGCTCGCCTCCGCGGTGACGGTGGTGGAGCTGACCCGGGTGGCCGAGGGCATCGGCACCTCAACGTTCCGGTACATGGAGGCGCTGCTGCTGGTCGGTCTCCTCTACTGGCTGGTCAACACCCTGTTGCAGGTCGGGCAGCAGGCGCTGGAGAACCGGATGGGGAGGGCGTACGCATGATCAGAATCCGTGGGCTGCACAAGCGCTTCGGCGACCTGGAGGTGCTCAGGGGCGTCGACCTGGACGTGGAGCGGGGCGAGGTGGTCGTGGTCATGGGCCCTTCGGGCTCGGGCAAGACGACGCTGATCCGCTGCATGAACCTGCTGGAGGAGCCCGAGCAGGGCACGGTCAACGTGTGCGGAGCAGAGCTCGAATGCGGCAGGCGGCATCCGGCCAGGCGGGTACGCGATCTGCGCCGCCGTACCGCGATGGTCTTCCAGCAGTTCAACCTCTTCCCGCACCTGACGGCGCTGCAGAACGTCATGGAAGGCCCCGTGTCCGTACGACGCCTGCCGCGCGCGCAGGCGGCCGAGCTGGGGCGGCGACTGCTGGACAGAGTCGGCCTGACCGACAAGTGCGACTGCTATCCGGCCAAGCTGTCGGGCGGGCAGAAGCAGAGGGTCGCCATCGCCAGGGCGCTGGCCATGGAGCCCGAGGTGATCTTCTTCGACGAGCCGACGTCCGCGCTCGACCCCGAGTTGCACGCGGAGGTGCTCCAGGTGATGCGCGAACTCGCGCGGGAAGGCATGACGATGGTGGTGGTCACGCACGAGATCGCGTTCGCCAGGGACGTGGCGGACCGGGTCGTGTTCATGGACGGCGGCAGGGTGATCGAACAAGGGCCGCCGTCCAGCTTCTTCACCGCGCCTGACCACCCGCGAGTGCGTTCCTTCCTCAGCCTGGTGGCCTCATGATCGACATCGAGCGTGCTCGCGCACTCACCCCCGGCGTCCGCCACGTCGCCCATTTCAACAGCGCCGGCGCGGCGCTGCCGTCCCGCGGCGTGCTGGACACGGTCATCGGACATCTCCAGCTGGAGGCGGAGATCGGTGGATACGAGGCGGCGGCCCGCGCGGCCGACAGGCTCCAGGCGGTGTACGGCTCGGCAGCCCGCCTGCTGAACTGCTCCCCCGACGAGATCGCCCTGATGGACAGCGCCACCCGCGCTTGGGATCTGGCTTTTTACGCCATCCCCTTCCAACCGGGCGACCGCATCCTCACCAGCAGCGTCGAGTACGCCAGCAACTTCATCGCCTATCTGCAGACGGCCGAGCGCCGCGGCGTGCAGGTGGACGTGGTGCCCGATGACGGGCTCGGCCAGATCTCCGTGGACGCGCTGCGCGACATGCTCGACGACCGTGTCCGCCTGGTGTCGCTCACCCACGTCCCCACCAACGGCGGCCTGGTCAACCCGGCCGCCGAGGTGGGCAAGGCCGCGAAGGAGGCGGGCGCGCTGTTCCTGCTGGACGCCTGCCAGTCGGTGGGGCAGCTTCCGATGGACGTCGCCGAACTGGGCTGCGATCTGCTGTCCACCACGGGCCGCAAGTACCTGCGCGCCCCGCGCGGCACAGGGCTGCTCTACGTGCGGCGCGGCGTGCTCGACAGCCTCGATCCGCCATTCCTCGACCTGTACGGCGCCCGCTGGGCGGCCCCTGGGCGCTACGAGGTGCAGCCGGGCGCGCGCCGGTTCGAGACCTGGGAGTACGGCGTGGCCGCCCGGCTCGGCCTGGGCGCGGCCATCGACGAGGCACTGGGCTGGGGGCTGCCGGACATCCGCGACCGCGTCTACTCCTTGGCCGCCCTGCTGCGCGAGCGGTTGGCCGAGATCCCCGGCTGCCGGGTCCGCGACCAGGGTGCGGAGCGGTGCGGCATCGTGACGTTCACCCTGGACGGCGTGCCCGCCGACGCGATCAAGGCGAGGCTGTCGGCCCTCTCGATCAACGTCAACGTGTCACGCCCTCCGTCGACCCTGCTCGACATGACCGCCCGCGGCCTGGGCGATCTGGTCCGCGCGTCCGTCCACTACTACAACACACCGGAGGAAGTCGCTCGGCTTTGTGCTGCGCTAGAAGTCAACTGACTCATCTGTGCTGGTGGTCACGCTCCGGGCATCGGCAGCGCGAATGATCGTGACAGTGTCGGTGGAGGGGCTGGTGACGGCCACATGGCCGCTCCCGCCGGTGGCCTCGGCATTGTGGGGACCGCTTGCGACGCGGATCTTCCCGATCAAGCGCCAAGGAGGACCGCTGAGAACGGCGACGGTGCCACTGTCCTCCAACGCGGCGAAGGCCCGGTAGGTCGGCGTCCGTTGCATGCCGGCCGTCGCTTCCTTCGTTGGACCGGTCGGCGCCGGCATCGCGCCCGCCGGCGATGAATCGTCCGGCGCGCAGCCGGAGAGGAGCGCGACAGATGCCAGGACGGACCCGATGACACCTCGGAGCCGTACGAATCCCCTATCGCCACTTGCCTCCCCACGGGGCCGAACGTCAACGTCTACCGCGAGGCTTATTCTTCCGGGAAAGCCCGTTTCGCTGTGTCCGCTGCGCTGCGTTCGCGCGCCCGATCCGCACGCTCTTTCTTCAGCACAGCGCGTACGCCGAGGAGGAAAACAGCGGCGACGATCGCGGGAGGCACTAGAGCCTCGATGATCTCGTACATGGAGACCACGACCTGTGGCTGGATGTCTTACGTTCTCTGAACTGCCATGGTAGCTCCGCTTTCCGGACCTGATCGCGATCCGGCGAGACTGGGCAACGTCGATCAAGAATTTGCTGCCGATACGCATGACCCAGAGGTCGATACAGCTTCACCCCATCTACTACGATAGATAGCAGATACGAAGGTCAGGGGGTTGCGGGCGATGCGTGGTCTCGGTGAGCTGGAGTCTGCGATCATGGAGCACGTCTGGTCCTGCGACGCGCCTGTCTCAGTCCGCGACGTGCTCGATCGGCTGCGACGCGACAGGACCCTTGCGTACACCACGGTCATGACCGTCATGGACAAGCTCCACAAGAAGGGCCTCCTGCACCGCTCTCAGCATGGCCGGGCCTATCTGTACGAACCCGTCGTGAGCCACGAGGCCTACAGCGCCCAGCTCATGCAGGAAGCGCTGGCACACGGCGGGAACCAGGCGATGACGCTGGTCCACTTCCTCGAACGGCTCACCCCTGAGGAGCACGCCGCGCTGGATGCCGCCCTGCACAGGACGGCCCGGCGGTGACCGTCGCCATCGCCCTGGCGGCGTATACCGCGCTGATCGCCTTCGGACTGCCCGGCCTCATCACCCGCAGCAAGAGACTGCGTGCCGCCCCGCGCCTGTCGATCGCGACCTGGCTGGCCGGATGTGGCTCGGCGGTCGCCGCCGCAACGCTGAGCGGCCTGCAACTGGCCTTTCCGACGCACACCATCGGTGACGAGCTCGCCGCGCTGGTCACCGCGTGCACGGATATGTTGGCCGGCCATCCCCCGCCTCGCACTATGCGTCCCGTCGTCGTTCTGGCCGGCCTGGCCGTCAGCGGCCTAGCGGTGATCCGGCTCTGCTATGTGATGGCGGCCGTCCTGTGGACCGGCTGGCGGGACCGCCGGGCGCATCGCGCGGGCCTTCGGCTGGCCGGACGAGTGGACGCCCGACTGGGAGCGGTGGTGGTGCCGCATGCCGAGCCAGGGGCGTACTGCGTGCCGGGGCGCCGTCCGACGATCGTGGTGACCACGGGGGCCCTTGGCGCCCTCGATCGCCGCCAGCTGGCCGCCGTGCTCGCGCACGAGCGGGCACACGTGCGTGGTCGCCATCACCTCCTCCTGACGGCCGCTCTGGTGGCGGCGCGGGCGTTTCCTCGTCTGCCGCTGTTCCGCGAGGCCGGATCCGCCGTGCCGCACCTGGTGGAGCTGTTGGCGGACGATGTGGCGGCCCGCCGGCACGACCGGCGGGTGATCGCCTCAGCCCTGGTCACGCTCGTGCGGGCGACGACTCCGCTGACAGCGCTCGGTGCCGGCGGGGCGACGGCGGTCGCGCGGGTGATGCGGTTGCTGTCTCCTGCTCCGCCGGCTCGGTCCAGGAGCGACACCGTGGTCGGCCTCGCCTGCCTCGGCGGCCTGCTGGCCGGTCCGGCATTCGCGAGCCTCCTGCCGTCGTTGGTCACCTTCCTGCTCTCCTGCCCGGCATTCGGCTGACCCGAAGGAACATGCGTCTCACGCGAGTCGCGTGAGGATCTCCTCGAGCCGGTCGACCTCTTCCTGCTGGCCCTTCACGATGTCCCGGGCCAGTTCCTTGGCCTCGGGAGGCCTTGCTCCGCTTCTCCTACGCCCCATAGTTGCTAATGTCATGCAGTACGGTTCCAGGGCTCGTTCGCCGAGGTCGGCGGCGTAATCGGGACGTTGGTGTCAGGGTTCTTCCTGTATCTGGTCGCCGGGCTGAACCTGGTCATCTTCGCCGGGATCTGAAGGCTGTGGCGCCAGGCCCGCCAGGGCGCCTACGAGCCGGAACGGCTGGAGCGGCTGCTGACCGAGCGCGGGCTGCTCAACTGGGTCTTCAAGGGCCGCTACAACCGCATGATCAATGCCGACTGGCACGTATACCCGGTCGGCCTGCTGTTCGGGCTCGGCTTCGACACCGCCACCCAGGTCGGACTCATCGGGGTGTCGGCCGGGGCCGCCGCGGGCGGCAACCTCCCGCCCCTGGCGATCATCTCTCTCCCGTTGATCTTCGCAGCGGGGATGTCTCTGTGGGACACCTTGGATGGGGTGTTCATGTCGCGGGCGTACGGCTGGGCCTTCACCAATCCGCTCCGCAAGATCTACTACAACCTGTCCACCACGGGTCTTTCGATCTTTGTCGCCTTCGCCGTCGGGACCGTCGAGCTCCTCGGCATCCTCGCGGAGAAACTGGGGATCGACGACCGGCAACCCTGGTCGACCCTCGCTGCGGTCGATCTCAACCTGCTGGGTTACGTCATCGTGGGCGTTTTCCTGGTGACCTGGCTGGGCAGCGTGGCCTATTGGAGAATCGGCAGGCTCGAACAACGCTATGGGCGCCAGACCGCAGTGGAGCCGAACGTCGACATCCCCTAGCGCCACTCCGGTTCCGTCCGAGCGAACCGCGACACCGAGCCGATCAGCTGAAGAGGGCAGGAGGTTCTCGATGGCCGGGATCAGCCAGTACAGGCGGACGGCTGCGGCGATCACATGTGCGGCGACCGCGGTGCTGTTGGGCGTCGCGGGATGCGGTGGCGGCACGACGGGGGGCGGTTCTCCCGCGCCTCCGGCGACGACGTCGGCTCCGGGCACCTCCTCGCCCACCCAGGCGGGCACCGTGGTCGACGTGACGATGCAAGAGTTCTCCTTCGTCGTGCCCGAGCGGGAGCTCGCCGCAGGCACCTATACGTTCACGTTGGACAATGCGGGGAGCGCGCCGCACGCCATGGCCATCCGAGGCCCCGGGATCAGCGGCGAGCAACAGTCCGAGACGATCAATGGCGGAGAGAAGACCCAGTTCACGGTCACGCTTCAACCTGGAAACTATGAAGTGTGGTGCCCTGTGGGCAATCACCGGGCCCAGGGCATGGAGACCACTCTGACCGTCAAGTGACCGCCGGCAGCGAGACGTTGTCCGCCGTCAAAGTGGCGTGCCATCGAGTTCGTGTGTCCGGGAGGTGGGCATCGGACACGATCGCAGCGCGGCAAGCCGTCGCCGCAGCGCGATGACGAGGAGGGCGAGCGAGCCGATCGCGAGAACCGGTTGTACGGGTGCGAAATACGTCAAGGCTCCGGACGTGCCGAGAGCCAGCACGACGAGCTTGTTGCAGATGGGACAACCGACTGCGAATGCCGAGACTACCCCTCCGATGAGGGTTTTGGACTCCTGAGGCGCGCGCACCCGGACCGGCGCCACGTAGGTGCCGGCGATCAGCCCCGTGAGGATCGCGCTGGTCAGCCAGACCGGGTAGTTCCACCACAGGACGGGCGTCATCCTGGTGAACCACGAGGTTTCGATGATCGCCGTCGGCACACCGATCGCCATCGCAGCGACCACGGTGGCCCCGGCCGCTACAGCCCACTGCCGTCGAGTCCAATGCCGCATCATGAAGTCCGACCCATCGAGAAGATACTATGAAAGATAGTTGAGAGGCTCCTGAATGACAAGCGGACCGCCCCCGCTGCCGGGGCGCCGGCGGACCCTGTACCGTTCCAGGATCCGCCGGCGCAATTTGGACCGCCTGCTCCACGGCTGACGACCCAGGCAATGCCGGGCCGCAGGCCTCCACGACGCGGCAAGAGCTGTCATGACACCGGCACAGCCATACGACGATGGATCGTCGTATGACACCTACCTCAGGCAGGCAGGTGTGGCATGCCGCCTCGCTATCTACCGATACTTATCCACTATGATTCGTAGTAAGAATCGCCGAACACTGTGGGGCCCATGAAGATCACGGTCGTACAGCCCAAGGAGCTAGGCTCAGCTGAGCTGGACACCTGGCGGACGTTGCTGCGTGGGAGCACGGATCTCATCAGCCCGTTCCTGTGCCCGGAGTTCACGATCATCGTAGGACGCTTGCGAAGCGACGTGCGGGTGGCCGTCATCGAGGACGGCGGCGACATCGTCGGCTTCTTCCCCTTCCAAAGACACCCGCTGGGCGTGGGGAAACCCGTCGGCGCCGGGCTCACGGACGCACAGGGCATGATCCTCGCCCGCGACCTGGAGCTCAACGTGAACGAACTGCTCCAAGCGTGCGGGTTGAGCGTATGGGAGTTCGACCACCTCCTCCCCGATCAGTTCCCCGGTCACCACGCCAGCCGCCATCCCTCTCCGATCATGGATCTGCGTGACGGCTACGAGGCGTACGCCGACACCGTCAAGCGCGAGTCCGGCAAGACCTATCGGACGACTCAGTACAAGACCCGCAAGATCGCTCGGGATCACGGCGAGCTTCACCACCACTACGGCACCCGAGACCTGGCCGCGTTGCGCATGCTCATCGGGTGGAAGAGCGAGCAATACCGCAGAACGGGACGCACCGACCGCTTTGCGCACCCCTGGATTGTGCAACTCGTGGAAGACCTCCTCCATACGAGGACTCCCACCTTTGCCGGCGTGCTCGACATGCTGTGGGTCGACGACCGGCCGGTGGCCGGGCATTTCGGGCTACGCAGCGACACAGTGCTGGCCGGCTGGTTCCCCGCCTACGACACCGCCTTCGCAGGCTACTCGCCGGGGCTCATCCAGCATCTCGCCATGGCCAGGGAGGCCGCCAAGCGCGGGATCCGCGTCATCGACCTGGGCCGGGGCGAGAAGGAGTACAAGGAGAAGCTCAAGAACGGCCAGTGGCAGGTGGCCGAAGGACGACTGGCGCGTCCGACGGTGGCTGCCGGGCTGCACTGGCTGCTCCGCGCGCCCGTAAGAGGTGCACGCAGAACCGTGCTGGCCAGCCCGTCGTTGCGGGTGCCCGCCGATCGCGTGCTCAAGACCTACGGCAGGCTGCGGTCCACGCTGTCGTCACCCGCGCACGATCACACGTCCTCCTCGAGGTGAATCATGTTCGAGCGGCTTGAAGCGGAGTTCGCCTCCCGCCTGGGCCGGGAGTGTCTGTACGTGCCGTCGAACAGGTTCGGCCTCTTCATCGCACTGCGCCACCGGATGGATCCGGGCCAGCGTCTGCTCGTGTCACCGAACTCGGCCGACGAGATCCTGTTCCTGGTGCTGGCCGCCGGGTTACGCCCGGTCATCGCGCCGATCGATCCGCGCACCGGCGCCATCGATGCACACGCCATCGACGACCTGCGCTTCGACGGGATCCTGACCACCAACCTGTACGGCGTCCCTGACGACGTCATCACCCTGGGCAGAGCCTGCGCCGAGCGCGGCATCCCGCTGATCGAAGACGCCGCCCACGCGATCCAGACCTCGGTGGCGGACGGTCCTGTGGGCACTTTCGGCGACGCGGGCGTCTTCAGCCTGTCCAAGGCTGCGGGGGCGTCCCCCGGCGGCATCGTCGCGATGGCCTCACCAAGTGATCGTCAGGCGCTGGGGGAGCTACGCGACCACTGGCTCACCCCGAGGTACCCGGCGACGGAACTCGGGATCCTGCTGAAAACCGCCGTGCGGAACGCGATCGTCGCGACCTCTCTGGCCCGTCCCGTGTGGGAACTGGGACAGTGGCTGGGCATGCACGAGCCGCGGCGGGGACACAGGATCCCGCTACGCCGGGCAGCCTTGGCCGGCCGGCTGACCGGGACCGGCACCTTGTATCCCGGGTTGGACGCCCTCGCTCCCTGGGTGCGGGCGGACAATCACCACTACCGGATGCGCCAGGGACCGCTGACCGAGCGGCACGCGCTGCGACGGCTCAAGGTACTGGAGGCCACGCGTGAGCGCAGGCTGGCCGGCGTGCGCCGCCTCTCCCAATTGGAGACGGTCGCACCGGGCGTACGCGAACATCTCGATCAACCGTTGTTCCGGGTGCCGCTACTCGTCGAGGATCGGGACAAGGCGATCGAAGCTCTACGACGGGTGGGCGTGATCACGGGATACGTCTATGACCCCCCGTTCGACGACTATGCACCGGGCCTCGTAGAGCCATCCCCCGCCCCCGCGGCGGCCCGCTGGTGGTCTCAGCACGCGCTTCCCATCGACCCCCTGCAGACTGACCGGGCCCTGCCGATCCTCACGAAGCTCTCTGCCCCGACATGGACACCGTCCGTTTGAGCACCGGACGTTTCACTGCCGGAGGCCCCGCGGGACTCGGCGGCACCGACCCCTGCGCGGGGCGGGCACCCCGCACGATGGCCTTGCCCATGCGCACGGCCTGCGGGACGGACTTGGGCTGGTAGCGCCAGACGGCGCTGTACTGCGGCATCCCGGTCTCGGTGGCCTCGACCTCAGGGGCGGCGGCCGCGTGGTGCGAGTTCCGGTACATGTTGTAGATGTCGTTCCAGTTGTGCTGGACGGTGGTGACGACGTTGTCGTAGTAGCCGAGCCCATGCAACCGTCGTTGGAGTGGTCCAGGCCGAAGAGGTGGCCGACCTCCTGGCAGAAGATGCCCCGCTTCATGCTGGAGCTGTAGCTGTAGTAGTAGTTCAGCCGGGCGTGGCCGTGGGTGATGTGGCTGCCGGAGTAATTGATGATCTCGGCCAGCCCGCCCCAGCCGGTGTTGCCGTAGTTGCCGTCGAAGAGGCGCTGATGTCGGTGTGGGGGACGAACAAGAACGAAGTTGACACTTTCCTTACAAACCGCCGTCAAGCTGGAATAACTGCCATGCCGACTGATAGTCCAACTATCAGCGATAGGAGATCACTCGTCCGGCAGCAGGTAGCGCCAGGAGACCGCGAGTGAGACCCCGGACGGCGCGCGGTACACCGGCCAGTCGCCCTGTTGGCCAGCGTCGTAGGGGATCAGCCGTGCGGCCGCCGAGGCGGCGTTCCCGGACAGGTCGCGCGTGTGGACGGGGGCGCCCGTGCCAGGTGGCTCCGGCACGCCTTCCGGCCAAGCGCGGGCCTTACCGCCCTGGGTCTCCTCGGCTACCAGCCGAACACGTTCTGAGGAGTAGTCCTGCCCTTCGGTCGCGGCGCGCTGCGCAAGGCGGTCCAAGCGGGCGCGTGCGTTGAGCAGGGGTCCTGCGTAGCCGTCGCCGGATTCGTCGAGGGCCGGGATCCTTACCTCGCGCATCTCGCCTCCTGCGGCGCGTACGCCGAGCACCGTGGTGGGTGCGTCCATGACCACCGGGGTGCCGGGCCGGGGCGTCGCCGTCGCAGGCTGACCGGACAGGTCCCGGGCCAGCGCACTGACAAGGTCGGACAGCTCGGCCTGGGAAAGCCGCAGGGTGCGGGCGGCGTCGACGATCGCCTGGCCTTCGCCGTAGACGACCACCCGTGGCGGCCGGATCGCGAGCAGACCGGGCTGCAGGAACCCGCCCTCCAAGCGCCACACCGCGACCGGTCGGTCGCCCTCCGGGCTCACCGTGGCGGGCGCTCCAGAGGCTTCGGGGGTGCCGTCCTGGCCACACGCCGCACTCATGAGCACGACGGCGCAAATCAACGCCAGCGACCTGCACCTCATATCCCTATGACGCAGGGCGTACACATGCGGTTCAAGCCGGTGCGGCGCCGCTTCCCGGAGGCCACGGAGCGGAGGCCACAGGAGCCCAAGACCGTGATCGCGACGGCCGCGCCGCACCCATAGGCCGTCCAGCGATCATGGAGGGAAGGAGAAGCCCTCTCCCGCACACCGATCTACGATCACGGGTAGCATTGGAGCAAATCACAGGTGGAAGGGCGATTGCGTGGTGCGCAGCTTGGGCGACCTGGAATCGGCGATCATGGATCGCTTGTGGTCCTATCATCGGCCCGCGTCTGTCCGGGACGTGCTCGAGGATCTCCGTCGTGACAGGGAGATCGCATACACCACCGTCATGACCGTGATGGACAAGCTCTACAAGAAGGGCCTGCTGAAGCGGCACCCCCAGGGCAAGGCCTACATCTACGAGCCGTGGCTCAGCAAGGAGGCCCACACGGCTCAGCAGATGCGCGAGACGCTGGCCCGGAGCGATAACCAGGCCGCCACGTTGGTGCACTTCCTGGAGCGGCTGAGTCCGGAAGAGTCGGCGGCGTTGGAGGCGGCGCTGCGGGTGTTCGCGCCGCGGGGCTCTCGCTCATGATCGCCGCCGTCCTCGCGGTGTACGCAGTTCTCGCGACGACGCTGCTGCCTCGGCTGCTGGTGCGGGCGCGGTGGTCTGATCGCGCCCCCCGATTGGCGATCTCTCTATGGCTGGCCGCGTGCGCGTCCGCCATCGCCTCGGCGATCCTGGCGGCCGTGGCCACCGCCGTGCCCGCCGACACGATCGGGCATGGGCTGGCCAGCGTTATCGAGGCCTGCTTCGCCATGCTCGACAGCGGATTCGATCCCCTCGCGATGCCCATCGGAGCCTGGCTCGCCCTCCTCGCCGCAGCCTTGATCGTGGCCTGGGCCGCCTCCAGCGTGGGAGCGATGCTGTTCACCGCGTGGCGGGAGCGCCGACGGCACGCCGAGATGCTGCGCCTCCTCGGCCGCCGCGACGGCGCGTTGGGTGCGATCGTGCTGGAGTACGACGAGCCGCTGGTCTACTGCCTGCCCGGCCGCCAGGCCGAGACGGTGGTCACAACCGCCGCGCTGCGGTCGCTGCCCCCCGAATCCGTTGCCGCCGTCCTCGCCCATGAGCGGGCGCACCTCCGCGGCAGGCACCATCTGGTGCTGGCTCTGGCCGACGGCCTCAAGCGCGCGTTCCCTGGCCTGCCGCTGTTCGCCACGGCCAAGAAGGAAATCGTCCGCCTGGTCGAACTGCGGGCCGACGACGTGGCGGCCCGCCATCACCCGCGCATCCACATCGCCGCCGCCCTGGTGAGTCTGGCCACGGGGCGCGCCCCCGCCTTCACGCTCGGCGCGGGCGGGGAGACGGCGCTGGCCCGGGTTCGCCGCATGCTCCACCCGGCCATCCCCTTGTGCCGTCGCGAGAAGTTCACGGGCATGGCCGCTGTCGGCGTGCTGTTGGCCGGACCCGCGGCAGTTGCCCTTTTCCCCGGGCTCAGCGCCCTCGTCGCGCACCACTGCCACAATCTCTTCCTCCTTTGAGACGGCAACCCGCCACCATCATCACTACAGCCGTTAGCAGTTAGGTCGCCTTCTGCATAGGCGACAAGGCGCTACCTGAACCGTCTTCTACGCGGGTGCGTAGTACTTCCATGAGCGGGGCGGTCGCGGCCAGAGCCGTCCGGGCAGCGCGACGTGAGCACCACGGCTCGGACACTCTGCAGGCGTGGCTGTCCCGCCGGGGAACGCCGACGTGGGAGGTGGCGATGGGCTGGTTGACAGCTCTGGTAGCGGTCGTGGCGGGAGTCCTCAGCGCGCTCCGGCTGGTATCCGTCAAGGGGTGGACCCGGTACGCGGCCGGAATCGAGCTGTTCATGGCCATCGGCATGGCACATATGAGCCTGCCGGCGACGGCGGGCTCATTCGGGCAGTACGGGCTGTGGTGGGCCGCCGCGTTCGCTCTCACTGCGTTGGGGAGCACGGCGGCCGCGACCACCCATGCCCTTCGCCACGGCTGGCGCCACGGTATCCACTGGGCCCATCAGGTGCTCGCGAGCGGCGTGATGGTCATCATGGCGCTGATGGCCGTGCCCGCTTCCTCCACCGACACCGATCTGGCCCACGGGTCCATGGCTGGAATGCCGGGGATGGACATGGGGTCGATGCCGGGTATGGAGAGCCATTCGGCCGCCGCGGCTCAGGCGCATGCTCACACCTCTGCGGGCGCCGACCCCGTCTGGCGGGTCGCCTTCGCCGCACTGGCGGTGTATTTCCTGCTGTCCATGGCCGCATCGATATGGACCTGGCTTCGAGGCGAGGGGCGATCGATCGCGGGGACGGGCGGGAAGAGCGGCCGGCCGGGCCGTGCGGTGCACCGCCTGCTCGTCACGCTGGACAGTGTCGTCGACCTGCTGGTGTACATGACCGCGTCTCTCTGGGCCCGGGCTCAGACCGCAGGCGGGGTGGCGTCTCCGCTCAACGCCGGAGCCCACCGCCGCAGACCAGGCGCGGACGCCTCGGCCGACGCCGCGTTCACCGCACATCTCGCCATGGCGACCAGCATGTCGGTCATGCTTTGGGCCATGGCCTCCTGACCACGGCGGCGTGCTCCGTCAAAGCGGGCCAGCGCGGCGGTCAGGTCGGTCGCGTGGGTGGTGAGTGCGGTGAGCACAACCGCATCCTCCAGGGCTTGGCAGGCGCCCTGGCCGAGTGCGGGTGTCATGGCGTGGCGGCGTCGCCGAGCAGCACCACGCGACCGGAGACGTACCGGGGCAAGGACGTGGCCAGGTGATAGATGTCGTGCCGCAGCAGCGCATCCGGTGGGGTGGCGGCCAGCACCGCCGGAATGGGATCGTGTCAGCCGGCGAACCGGTCGGCATGCGCGCCCTCCGGCGCGGTGCACCCGCTCGCGCGGCCTGGTCGGCGAGCATCCGGTGCAGGTCGCGATGCCCTCGCCCTCGACATGGGCCTGCTCAAGACCGGTTTGACCGGATTCGCACTCCTGCTGCGTCCGGGCGCCGATTACCTGATCGCGATGCTGCCCGCCAGCGTGGTCTTTCGCTGTGGGATTGCCCGCCCTCTTCGTCGGCGCCACCGCCTCGGCGGTGCGCGCCGCCCCCGGCCAGCACGCCGGGACCGCCTCCGGCCCCGGCGGCAAAGGCCGCAGAGTCATCCCACTGGCCATGCCGTGACTGTGGCCGGCTTTTCATGGCGGTCGTCGCCACCGACGTCAAGTCGTAAAAGATCCCGTCGGCGTAACGCGCCTCACGCACGTCAACACGTATCCGATGCGATTTCGTGCCGTACCCAACACGTACGACATGAGCAGATCTTTCAGTTCTGCCTGGCTGATGGCCGGCCAGTACAAGTGCGTGCCGTCGACGGTCCCCCTCTCCAGAAACCCAGCGCGGTGAAGGGCATCCAGGGCCTTCAGGAGGATGACCGGGGTAGCGGGCGTCTCGTGTCGCAGATCCTCGAGGAGTTCCTGAACAGTGGCCGGGCGACCCCACTCCCACAGACGATTGATGATCACCGCTTCCAGCTCGCCGAACCGCCCCACGAGACCATCCCATCCAGGCTCCTATGACACATAGTAGACCATGGCGTGTGGTCCGACCGTTCCCGATTGCGCCGTCTCATGGGGAGATGGGAGAGCAGCGGGGCGCTGCCGCGACCTGCCCGATCGGCTTGGACACCATCGGTGCCACCTCCTCGGCATGGCCGCTTTCACCTTTGATGGTCATCACGTTACGAGCGCACGCGGCAGCCGCCGGTCAGCGGCACGTGAGGATCATGTCAGGCATCGATATCCCTTTCGGCTCGTGCCGGCTGGGCAGGTCGCCTCCCCTCCCAGCCAGATGGCCGCACACGTCGATCGGCCGGCGCGCGACCCGCCTCCGCGCCGCAAGAGACGTGGAGGCGGGGCTTCAGGCCGCTGCCGCGGCCGCCTGACGCCGTCCGCCGCGGAGCGGTACGACCTCCGGAGCGGCGGGCGGCACCGCGATCGATGGCCGCGTGGGCGTCATGCCGCTCAGGTCCTTGACCAGGATGCGAAAGACGTCAGGATGGACGAGCATGCCGCTGTGGGTGGTTTCAACCTTTTCGTGCCGGGCGTAGGGGTCCAGGCAGCTGCGCCAGCGCACGACCAGGTCGGTCTCGGTGTAGACCGAGGTGTAGGGCAAGCCGGGAAATGGGGCCGACAGGTCGGAGCGAAAGTCCTGGCAGCACTCCCCCACCAGGCAGGCGAATGACATCAGGCGTGGCACGCCGAGGGTCCCGGCCAGGCCCAAGATGGTCAGCTGGGTGACCAGGACGCGGCTGGCCGCGACCATGTCCGTGAGAGGGCTGGCAAGCGCGACCACCCCAGCCACCAACTCGGGATGGCGCACCGCGGCGACGCGGGCGAACTGGCCGCCGCGGCTGTGCGCGACGACGGCGACCGGACGGCCGTGCTCATCGGCCATCCGCTGCAGGGAACGGGTGACACCCGCCATAGTGCGCTCCCCGCAGTCGAAGCCGTACCGGACCGGCGCGAGAGCAGGGCGGCATCCCGCGCGCTCCAGCCACCGGCGCATGGGCTCGAACAGCACGGGCACGCTGGCCAGACCCCCCACCAGCAGCACCGGAAGGCCGTCCCCGTCGAACGGCGGCAAGAGGTAGTCGGGGTCGTCGCAAAGGTCGAGCCAGCCCTGGAAGAGCCGTTCCCGCCGGACGGCCGGCCGGGGAATCCAGTCATCGACGAGCTTCTCCACCACCCGCCGACTCTTGAGAACACGTGCACGCACAGGTCTTACCTCTCTCCGACAGCAACGGGTTGGACGGCCGGCTCGCACAGGGAAGCGGGCCAGAGCCGGGAAAGATCGTCGAGTCCGGTCAGCTCCGCGTCACCGTGGAAGCTCACGACGACGCGGTCTCGAAGGCTCATGAGCATCACCGACACGCCGTGCCGGTGGGGCGGGAAATTGATCCCGACGATCGTGTGCAGGGGTCGTCCGGCCAGTGTGAGCCGGGTTCGGGCGCCCTGACATGTGCCTGCCCAGGTCGATCGGATGATCGACCTCCCAGCCGCGCCCTCCGGGGAAGCGTCCGGCGCAGGCCGAGCAGGAGGTCGAGCCTGGCGGCGACATGTGCCCTGAGCTCGTCGATGGTCGGTGGAGCGCCGGCAAAGAGCAGGATGCCGCCCATCCTGGGCTGTAGCGAGGAATGATCCGTAGGAATCAATCGGGTCATCGGAACATCACCTTCAGGCGGCCGGCCGCTGGTAGCCGCCACGGTGCCAGATCAGTGGCTCGCCCTGGCGGTCGCGCAGGGAGAGGACCTCGCCGATCACGACGGTGTGGTCGCCGGACGGCATGGCGTCGTACACACGGCAGGTGAGCCAGCCCATGGCCTGGCGCAGCACCGGGGATCGGTCGATGAGCTCGTAGTCGACCGCGGCGAACTTGTCCTCGGCGGACCGCCGGGCGGCGAACGCCCGGGAGACCTCCGCCTGCCCGGTGTGCAGCAGGTTGACCGCGAAGTGGTCGTTGCCGCGGATGGCTCTCAGTGTCGCCGACTCGTTGCCGATGCAGACCAGCAGCAGGAGCGGGTCCAGGGAGACCGAGCAGACCGTGCTGGCCGTCATGCCGGCCATCCCCGCGTCTCCGGCCGTGGTGATGACGCAGACGCCCTTGGGGAGCCGGCCGAACAGGTCGCGATAGGAGCGGGTGTCGGGACGACCTGCATCGACGAGGGTGAGTGCCGTCATGTCAGCCTCCCACTTCGGCCGGGACGAGGAAGGTGGTGGCCGCGCCGGTCAGTCCGGTCAAGATGTGCTGGAGGTTCTCGATCAGCGTGCGCTCGGCTATCGGGTCGATGATCGGGGCGAGGCTGGGCATGCCCAGGTCGAAGGCGGCGTCGAACTCGATCACGACGTCCGGGCCGGACTGCTCGACCTTCCACGCGCCGTCGAAGCGGTCGAAGTCGCCGTCGGTCTGGGCAAAGGTGATGGTGCGATCGGCGGCGTTCACGATGTCGCGCTCGGACCAGCGCAGGACGCCGTTGCGGAAGGTGACCGCCCAGTCCGAGTCGAGCGCGCCGTCGGAGGCGGGGGAAACCGTCACTTCACGTACGGCGTGGGTGAACTCGGGGTAGCGCTCGAACGCGGCCAGCGTGGCGAAGACGGCGTCGGCGTCGGCCGTGAGGACGAGGGCTTTCAGGATGACCTGTCGCATCAGAAGAGTCCTTTCACAGTGGTGGCGGCGTCGTCGAAAGCGGTCAGCAGCCAGGTGAGGTCGGTGTCGGTGAGCACTGCGGGCGGTGTGAGGCGGATGACTTTGTGGGCGTTGAGGCTGTGGTTGACCAGCACCCCGCGGTCGAGGAGTTCCAGGACGAAGGCGCCGGCGACATGCTCGTCGCGCAACTCCAGGCCGATGAGCAGCCCCGCGCCGCGGACCTCGGTGACAAGGTCGGGGCATCGGTCGGCGACGATGCGGGCCAGCTCGCTGTACAGGAGTTCTCCCAGGTCGGCGGCGCGCTGGACCAGGCCCTCGCGCTCGATGGTCTCGACCGCCGCCCGGGCGGCGGCCATGGCGATGGGCGAGGCGGCGAAGGTGGAGGTGTGCAGGAACGGGTCGCGGCCGAAGGGCGCGTAGGCGGCGTCGGTGGCGACCATGGCGGCGACCGGCACCACTCCTCCGGACAGGCCCTTGCCGACGAGCATGACGTCAGGGGTGACGCCTTCGCGGTCGGCTCCCCACCACTGTCCGAGCCTGCCGAGCCCGGTCTGGATCTCGTCGAGGACGAAGAACGCACCGTTCTGGCGGCAGATCCGCTGGACGTCGGTCAGGTAGCCGTGCGGCGGGATGATGACGCCGCCTTCACCCTGCACCGGCTCCACTACCACGCAGGCGTCGGGGCTGATGGCCTCGGCCAGCGCGGCGGCGTCTCCGTACGGCACGTGGGTCACGTCCGGCAGCAGCGGCCGGAACGGAGCCTGGTAGAGCTCCTTGGCGGTCAGCGACAGCGCGCCCATGGTCTTGCCGTGGTAGCCGCCGGCGGCGGAGATCAGCCGGGTCTTGCCGTGGGCGCGGGCCAGCTTGATGGCGGCTTCGGTGGCCTCGGCGCCGGAGTTGACGAAGTGCACCCGGTCCAGCCCTTCCGGGGTGATGCCGGTCAGCGCCTCGGAGGCCCAGGCGGCGGCCGGCTCCAGCAGCAGCCGGGTCGACATGGGATGCGTGCGGACCTGCGTGACGACGGCCTCGACCACGGCGGGGTGGGTGTGCCCGACCAGGAACACTCCGTACCCGCCACAGTCCAGGTAGCGTCGCCCCTCGGCGCCGAAGACGTGTGCTCCGTGCGAGGACAGCTCCAGCTGGCCGCCGGTCATCTCCGACAGCCGGGCCCGTCCCTTGCTCAGGTGACGGCGGTAGAGATCCAGCACTGCCGCCGCCGGGTGGTCCAGTTGCTCGGTCATGCGGCCACCCTCCGTGCCAGGCCCTTGGCCTCGGCGTAGTAGCGCAGGGAGGCGACGAAGGCGCCCTCGAGCTCGGCCGGCGTCAGCGCGGCGAGACCCGGCACGCGATCACAGCAGCACGCGAACGGCTCGGGCGTGCAGAACAGCACGGTCATGGCGAGCATGTCGTCGAAGCGCCTGCGCTGCTTGTCCGGAAGCGGGTCGATGAAGACCGGCCGGATCAGCCGGTCGACCATGTCCTGGGAGACCAGCCGGGGCAAGTCCAGCTCCAGGCCCAGACTCCGGCCGGTCTCCAGCGCCAGCTCGACGATCCGGCCCGCGGTGAGAGCCGCCTCGCCCGCGGTGATCCAGTAGTCGCCGCCCACTGTGCCGGCCTGGGTGCCGGCCCGTACCAGGCCGGCGATGGCGCGGGCGAGCAGGTCCTGGGGGATGAAATCGACGCGGGCGTCCGGCCGGAGCGGGACCAGGGGCAGGGCGTTCTTCAGCATCGCGCCGGCGATGCCGTGCAGGCCCTGGAACTGGGCGATCCGGCCGGTGACCGAGTCGCCGATGACGACCGAGGGCCGGATGATGTTCGCGGCCACGCCGGATTCGCGCACCAGATGCTCGGCGGCGCGTTTGCTGTCGAGGTAGACCTCGGGCCGCGCGGTGCTGCCGGTGTCGCGGGCCAGGTCCTTGCGGGCCACGAACGCCGTGCTGACGTGGTGCAGGGGCACCCCGGCCCGCTCGGCCAGCGCGAGGATCTCGGCGGTGCCGCGGACGTTCAGGTCCTCGGTGGCGCCCTTGTCCACGCTGAATCCGGTGATCGCGGCGCAGTGCACGATCGCGTCGATCCGGCCCGCCAGGTCGTCGTACTCCTCGCGGTCCAGGCCGAACCGGGGCGCGGTGAGGTCGCCGCGGATGCCGAGCACGCCCCGGCCGGTCACCGGCTTGCGGTGCGTCAGGCAGATGATGTTGTGATCGCCGAGCTGCTCCAGCAGCGCCTGCCCGACGACGCCGCCGGCGCCGGTCAGCAGGACGGTACGGCGGTTCGTGAAGTTGATGATCGACATGCGTTCTCCCCTCAGGCCACGCGCAGCGGGTGGCCGGTGACGTAGTCGCACAGCGCCTGGGACATGCGGGTGCGGGACGGCGGGTGGAACATCAGCGCGGCCGAGGCGGCCGACAGGTAGGCGACGTCGCCGGAGCCGATGTAGGACATACCGCCGAGCAGCTCCACCGCGCGGCGCGTGATGCGCCCGATGGCGTCCTGGACGGCGTAGCGGGTGACCAGGGCCTTGGCGAACATGTCCTGGCCGCGCTCGCCGTCGCCCATCGCATGGGCGACGCCTTCCAGCGTGGTCATGGCGGCGTCGGCCTCGATGATCAGGGCGACCCGCTCCACCGCGTCGGCCTTGCCGGCTGCCAGCACCTTCTCGGCCAGCGCGCTCGCGACCCCGAGGTAGGAGGCGGTGACCAGCAGCTCGAACCACAGGAAGCCGCTGGCCTGCAGCTCGTCCAGTTGCTGGTCCTCGGTGGTCTCCGTCATGACGACGAGATCCTGCGGGACCTCGACGTCCTTCAGTACGACCTCGTCGCTTTCGGCGCCGGCCAGCACGAAGCTGTTCCAGAACGGCTTGACCTCGATGCCGGGGCTGCCCGCGGGAATGAGGGCGACGGCCAGCTGGTCGCGCCCGTGCTCGTCGGTGACCGCCACGGAAGCGGTGAGCAGGTCCATCGAGCGGGACAACGTGCAGGGCTTCTTGGACCCCGACACCACCAGGGTGGTCCCGCGCCGCACGGCATGCAGGGTCGGCGACAGGATGGCGGCGCCGGTGCGGCCTTCTGCGAAGCCGGAGGCGAGCAGAAGGTTGTCCTTGGCGATGGCCTCCAGCAGCATCCACTCGAGGCCGTCGCTGCCGATGCTGGCTTCGACCAGGCTGGCGACGGAGAAGTGGTGCATGGTGGAGGCGACCGCGAGCGAGGGCGAGCGGCTGCCGATGGCCCGCTGGATGCGCATGGCCTGCAAGGGTGTGGCGCCCAGGCCGCCGTGCTCGGCCGGGACCAGCAGGCCGGGCCCTCGGACCGCCTTGAACGCGGATAGGGCCGGGTTGCCGGGCTGCTCCAGGTCGGTGAGGCTGTGCCGGGTCAGCTCGGCGTCGAGGCCGGGCAGGAATTCCTGGAGCGTTTCCCGCTCTTTTTCCATGAACCTCATGCTTGCTCCGTGACTCATCCGGTGGGCTTCTTTCTGTGACTAACGCTATTGGTGTGCCCTCCAGAGATCTGGAAGGCGTCATGCATCGCTGTGTTAAGAAAATGAAAGGAGCGGCCTCCGACGAAACTTCGTCGAAGGCCGCTGCATTAGCACAAGAGCTTCACGAGATACTCACCAGCTCCTTTCTCTCCGCAACGGGAGGCGCTTCCTCCTCTCGTAGTCCGATTCGGGTGTGCAGCCATCGCAGCCCGGGTGGGGCCCACCAGTTGGCGCGGCCGGCCAGTCGCATGAAGGCGGGAACGAGCAGGCCGCGGACCAGTGTGGCGTCGACGATGACGGCCAGGGCGAGCCCGAGGCCGAGCAGTTTGAGAAGCGTTATCCCGGAGGTCGCGAAGGCGAGGAGCACCGCGGCGATGAGAACCGCGGCCGCGCTCACGATACGACCCGTCTTCTCCAGCCCCATCGCGACCGCCCTGGTGTTGTCGCCGGTCCGCAGATATTCCTCGCGAATTCGCGACAGCAGGAAAACCTCATAATCCATGGAAAGGCCGAAGGCGACGCAGAACATGAGCACCGGAATGGTCGCGTCGACCATGCCGGTCACCGTGAAATCTCCGACCAGCCAGCGCAGGTTCCCGTCCTGGAAGACGTACACCATGGCGCCGAAGGTCGCGGTGAGGCTGAGCAGGTTCAGCAGCACCGCCTTGATCGGGATGATCACGCTGCCGGTGAACAGGAACAGCAGCGCGAACGTGGTGGCGGCGATGACGAGCAGCGCCATCGGCAGGCGGTCGCCGATCGACTTCTTGGTGTCGACCAGGAACGCGGCCTGTCCGCCCACGTACTTCACCGCCGGGGCCGCCGCGCTGCGGATGCGCTCCACGAGATCGGTCCCCTGGGCGGAGTACGGCTCCGCGTCCGGCACGACCGACATCCAGCTTCCCGCGGGGCCGATCAGCCGCTTGGACGTCTCGGCCGGCGGCGCCACCGGCCGGCCGTCCATGTAAAAGCCGGTCGGCGCGTCCACGCGAGCCACGCCGGGCATGGCCGACAGCTTCGTCGCGTAGTCGTGCAGCCCGGCCCGGTCGGCGTAGCCGGGCATCACCACGGGGATGGCGGCCGCCTCCCGCGTGTCGAACCGATCACGCAGCACCTGCGAGGCCTGGTGCGCCGGGGAGTCCTTCGGCAGCACCCGGTCGTCGGTCAGGCCGAACGAAACCGACAGGAAGGGGCTGCCGAGCAGCACCAGCAGGGCGATGACGGCGGCGGCGACCGGGATCGGCCGGCGCATCACCGCCAGAGCCAGCCTGTGCCAGAATCCGCCGGCGCGGCGGCGGCGAACCCGCGCGAGCACGTCGTACCGGTTGACCCGATGCCCCAGGAGGGCGAGCAGCGCCGGGAGCACCACCACCGAGGTGAGCGCGGCCAGCAGGACCACCGCGATGCCGCCATAGGCGATGGAACGGAAGAAGTACAGCGGGAACACCAGCAGCGCCGACAGGGACAAGGCCACCGTGATCGCGGAGAACGCCACGGTCCTGCCCGCCGTCCGCACCGTCGTGGCCACCGCGTCCCGCACGCCGGCCCCGGAGTCCAGCTCGTCGCGGAACCTGCCGACCATGAACAGGCTGTAGTCGATGGCCAGCCCGAGCCCGAGCGCGGTGGTCACGTTCATCGCGAAGACCGACACCGGGGTGAGCTCGGTGAGGACCTGCAGCACGGCCGTGGTCGAGACCACCGAGACCGCCCCGACGACCAGCGGCAGCAACGCGGCGATCGCGCTGCCGAAGATGAGCACCAGCAGCACCAGAGTGACCGGCGCGACGATCAATTCGGCCCGGAGCAGGTCTTCGGCTGTGGTCTTCTCGACCTCTACCGAGACCTGCGCCATCCCGGCCGTGCGGATGTCGAGCGCATGATCCTGGATGATGGGTGCGAGCTTCTCGGCGGTCGCCCGGTAGGCGTCCTCGTCGCCGCCGAGCCGTACCAGCACCAGACCGCTGCGCCCGTCGTCGGCCCGCAGCGGAGCGGGTTCCCCTGCCGTCCAGTACGACTCCGCCGATACCACGCCGCGGAAAGCCCGGACCCGCTCCGTCAGAGCGCGGGCGGCATCGTCCACGGCCGGGTCGTCGACCGCCTGCCCGGCGCGCCCGGCCACGATGAGCACCAGGTTGGGCGGCCCGGTGCCGAAGTCGCGGGCCAGTATGGCGTCGACCCGCATGGACTCCGAGGCGGGGTCCTGGAACCCGCCGTTGGACAGGTTCTTCTCCACCCCGGCGCCCCAGAACGCGGCCAGGGCGGTGACGAGCACGGCGAAGGCCAGGACAAGCCCTCGCCGGGCCACAGCGAGATGAGCGATGAACTTCATGGCAACTCCTTGAGGGCTTGCACGACCACGGCGGCGAACCGGTCGGGGTGCACGGCGGTCATGGCGAACACGAGCAGGGCTGCGGCGACCAGCAGCGCGATGGCCAGAAGGATCTGCACCCAGGACGGGGTTCGTGCCCGTAACCTGCGCAGGCGGCGCCACGTCTTGACCATGGCCGATCGCCTCCTTTCTCAGTCGCCACCGATGGTGACGGGAGGGGTGTCAGCGGACGCGCAGGGCTGTGTAAGAGCGGTGTCAGCAGTGCGTTCTTTTCTGGTTCCGCGGATCACGGTGACCAGGTCCCGCAGGGTGGACAGGCGCAGTCCTCGGTCGCGGGCGGCGGCCAGATGCTCGCGCTCGGGATAGGAGTAGTAACTGCCGCCGGACTGGTGGACCGCCTCCGTACGGAGGCGGTCGAAGTCGCCGAGCACCTCATCCAGCATGTCGACGCCGACACGGTTGACCCAGCTGTCGTTGAAAAGAACGCTGCGACCGGGCGGCGGCGTGGTGGTGCGCTGGGCGAGGACGGGGCCTGCGTCGATCTCGCGGTTCTCGATGAGGTGGGCGGTGATGCCGAACGGCGTGCCCGGCTCGATGGCGGAGTACAGGGTGGGGAACAGACCGCGGCAGTGCGGCAGGTAGGCCGCATGAACATTGATCACAGCCCGGCTGGGAGCCGTGATGACGCCTTCGCGCAGGATCTGGTCGAACCAGTAGACGACGACGAAGTCGAGGTCGGCCTCGCGCAGCGCGGCCACGACCTCGGGGGCGTTGACATTGCCGGTGTGGATGTGGCGGATGCCGTGACGGGCGCACAGGTCCCCGACGCGGCTCCGGTGGGGGACGAACCTGAGGATCAGCGGATACAGCAGGAACGAGTAGGTCAGATACTTCACGAAGGCCGGCCCCGAACGGCGCAGGTTGGTCCAGGTCTGCTTGACCAGGCCGCCCCGGCGGGTGGCGTGGACGTCGCTGGTGACGACGAGGGCCAGCTCGTCGTGGTGGCGCTCGACGATCTCGGTGATGGCGTCGCCGAGCTGCG
Source organism: Nonomuraea basaltis (assembly GCF_005893125.1). Classification (GTDB taxonomy): domain Bacteria; phylum Actinomycetota; class Actinomycetes; order Streptosporangiales; family Streptosporangiaceae; genus Nonomuraea; species Nonomuraea basaltis. Next base: position 36,961 of record NZ_VCJS01000060.1, read on the forward strand.
CGCACTCGGTGGTGAACAGGGCGATGCGAGCCATGGGTCTCCTCTCTCAGCTGTGGTGCCGACGCTAGGGAGAGCCACATCAGAGACCCTGCAGGCGCGTGTAAGCGACGCGTTCGCCTTGTGTTGCCGACGCCTTGTCGCGTCCCTGGGCTGCCGCTGTCGCACCGGTTCCTAGCGTGGGCGTGCAGGCGTTCTCCGGAGGAAGGGAGCATTCTCGTGATCGACACCGATGTCGTTCAGGCGGCGATCAACGCCGTCGTGATCGTGGTGGGCGTGACCATGGTCATCGTCGCCTGGACGCTGGCGGCCTGGCGGCACTCCACTCGTCAGGCCGAACCGGCCCCGGCGAATGAGCCCACGCGCGAACCGGTTCAGGTATGAGATCCGTTCGGCCGCCAGGCCGGTAGGCGCACCACCACGTCCAATCCGTGCGGCACGGCATCCTCCAAGGTCGCCGTGCCGCTGACGTTCTCCAGCAGCGTCGCGACGATCGCCAAGCCCAGGCCGGAGCCCTCCCGTTCCGCCGAGGACGAGCCGCGCCAGAACCGATCCCAGGCGCGCGTCTTCTCCTCTGCCGTCATCCCCGGCCCTTCGTCAGCGACGTGCAGCAGGACGCTGTCGCCCTCGTGCGCCGTCCGCACGCGCACGGTGCTCCCCCGCGGCGCGTGGTCCACGGCATTGTCCAGCAGCACGTCCAGAACCTGGCCGAGCACGGCGACCGAGGAGGACGCCTCGACCGGCGCACTCTCGAACATCAGCGTCACACCCCGGGCGTCGGCCGCCGGATGCCAGGCCTCGATCCTGTCCTTGGCCAGGGAGGAGACGTCGACGCGCCCCAAGGGTGTCTCCCGGCCCTCGGCCTGCGCCAGCCGCAGCAGCGCGTCCAGGATGCCGCCGAAGCGCTCGGCCTCGATCGACGCCTTCCTCACCTCCTCCTTCACCTCCTCGGAGGTCTCCGGGGCGACGACCTCTTCCAGGTTCTCCAGCCGCAAGCGCAACGCGGTCAGCGGATTGCGCATCTGGTGAGACGCGTCGGCGGTGAAGCTCTGATGGGCGCGCAACAGCGCGACCAGCCGGCCGGCCATGGTGTTGAAGGCCTGTGCCAGACTCCGCAACTCCGGCGGACCCGTGTCGGCCGGCGCTCGGACCTCGTAGTTTCCGGCCGCGATCGCGCCCGCGGCGGTGTCCAGGCTCCGTACCGGCCGCATGACCCATCGTGTGAACGGAGCGGCCAGCAGGGCCGCCGCCGCCAGTCCCAGCACGAGGACGGCCACCAGGACCAGCAAGGTCCGGGTGCCGGAGTCCCGCACCTCCTCGGTCGGTGAGATCATCACCACCGCCCCGACGACACCATGCTCGGCTCTGACCGGCTCGGCGATGAACAGCGGGAGCGCGCTGACGTTGTAGGGGTAGTCGACGAAATCCGCCCGCTCGCCGGCCAGGGCCAGCATCAGCCGCGCCCGCCAATCCGGGTCGGTGACGGCCACATCTCCCGCGGCGGACACCACGGCGCCGGACGTGTTCACCACGGCGATCCGCGAGCCTGTCGAGGCGCGATAGTCGCGCATCTCCCGTTCCAACCGTCCCCACTCCCCCTCCGTCAGAGCGGGGACGGCCTGCCCGGCCAGCCGGGCGGCCTCGCGTAGCCGCGTGTTGGCCAGGTGGTGGAAGTCGTTCATCACGAACGTGAAGAACAGCGGGATCTCCAGCGCCAGCAACAGCAGCGCCGTCAGCGACATGTACGTCAGCATCAACCGCCGGCGCATGGTCAGGAACCGGGTTCGACGAGCCGGAACCCGACGCCGCGCACCGTCTCTATCCACGACGGATCGCCCAGCTTGGCGCGCAGCGAGCCGACGTGGACGTCGAGGGTGCGGGTGGAGCCGAACCAGTTCTCGTCCCACACCCGATCCATGATCTCTTCACGGGTGCGTAAGGCGCCGCCGTCCTCGGCGAGGAAGGCCAGCAGGTCGAACTCCCGGCGAGTGAGCTCGAGCGCGACCCCGTCGAGCAAGGCCCTTCGCGTGCGGCGGTCGACGACCAGCTTGCCGCGGTCCGCGGGCGGTTCCTCCTCGGCATCGCGCCGCTGCCGCGACGCCCGCCGGGTGACCGCCTCGATCCGGGCCAGCAGTTCGCGGAAGCCGTACGGTTTGACCACGTAATCGTCGGCGCCGCCCTGCAGCCCGATCACGCGGTCGATCTCTTCTGATCGGGCGGTCAGCACGATGATCGGCACGTCGGAGAACTCGCGTAACCTGCGGCACACCTCCAGGCCGTCCAGATCGGGCAGGCCCAGGTCCAGCAGCACCAGATCGGTCTTCCCCGCGAGCAATGCCTCCGCGCCCGTGGTCACGTGCTCCACATCGTGCCCATGCCGCACCAGTCCGGCCTTCAGCGGCTCGGCCACATGCGCGTCGTCTTCCACCAGCAAGATCCGCACCCCGGACTCACCCCCGTCGTAAGGCACGATCCACTAAAGGGAATAGTAGAGGGAGCCGTGGACTTAGCCAAGGGAGTTAACCGAGCATTCATTGATCAGCAACGATCAGTCCTAGTAGAGCAGTCGGCGACCGGACGGCGTCCGTCCGATTGACATGCGAACATGTAAGTCGCAGAATTGCGCCATGAGAGTCGCAGAAACAGGACATTTCCATCGCATTCTGCTTGCCCCCTGGGTGGTCGGCCTGATCGTGGCGGCTGGGCTGGGATCACTGTTTGCGACGTACTGGGACGACGCCTGGCACACGGACATCGGGCGGGACGACGCCCTCATCGCTCCCCATCTGGCGCTGTACGGGTCGGTCGCGGTGGCCGGACTGGCGGTGGCCGCGTGGGGCGCGCTCGTGGTGTGGCGGTCGCGTTCCTTGCTTGCCGCGGTGCGGCATCCGGCGCTGCTCACCGCCGCGGCCGGCGCTCTGGTGACGCTGGGCTCGGGTGTGGCGGACGCCTTCTGGCACGAGGCGTTCGGCCGCGACGCCGTGCTGTGGAGCCCGCCGCACATGCTCGCGGTCTTCGGGACCGTGGCGCTGATCGTGGGCGTGCTGGCCGGAGCCCGTCCCGGCACTCCGTCGTGGCTGCTGTCCGCTGCCGGAGGGCTGCTGCTCGGCAGCGCCCTGATCGCCGTGCTGGAGTTCGAGACGGACGTCCCGCAGTTCAGCGAGGCGCTCTACCTGCCCGTGTTGCTGGTCAGCGCGTTGTTCGCGCTGGGGATGCTCCGCCGGCTCATTCCCGGCCGCTTCGCCGTCACCCGGGTGGTCGGCATCTATGTGCTGGCCCGCCTGATCGTGGCCGTGGTGCTGACGGCGCTCGGTCGCACCGCCCCGGATCTCCCGCTCGCCATCGTCGGTCTCGCGCTGGCGGACCTGCCGTGGCGGAGGCCGATCACCGCCTACGCCGCGGGTGCGGCAGGAGTATCGGCCACGACCTTGGTCTCCGCGGCGATCGGCACGGCGGGCGTCCCTGTCATCAGCGTGTTGCCGGCGGCGATCCCGGTGATCGCGCTCTTTCTCGCGGCCCTGCTCGCGGACTCCCGATTGCGTCCGGTCGCCGCACTTCTTCTCGCGGGCGGAATCGCCGCCCTTCCGATGTCGATCCCGGACCCGGCGCTGGCGCACGACCCCGGTCAGGGCGAGCCCGTCGCGCAGGTCCTTCTGGCAGGGGCCGCTGATGGGAACGGCATCCTCACTCTGGCCGCTGAACTGCCGGTCGCGTGCTCGACCTCCGATCCCTGCAGGGTTCTGGCGCGCCGAGCAGGCGAGGTGATCAGCGGAAACCTGAGCGTGGAGGGCCGGCAGGTCACGGGAACCGTCAGGGTCCCGACGACCGGTCTTTGGTTCGTCTACCTCGAGGCGGCCCATGCCCGCGGCCCGGTCGAGACGTGGCTGGCACTGGATGCGAGCACCGCGCAACGGATCAGCGAACGGCGCGATCTCTACCTCCCGGCGGGCCGGGCCGAGGGAGCCGCTCTGCCCGGCGCGGAGATCGCCGCAGGCAGCGCACTCTATGCCCTCGGCCTGGCCGTGCTCGGCCTCGCTATTCTCCAAACGCGGCGGTCCCGGCGACCGGAGACCAGGATTGCGACGTCAACGTAGCGCTAGTGTGGCGTCCGTGACCGCGATCGAACCCTCCCTCGTCGACGCCACCGCCGCCGCCGTCGCCAAATGGGGCCTGCCCCAGGCGACCCTCGAAAGGGTGGCCGACGAGGCCGGCATCTCCCGCGCGACCTTGCACCGCCGCGGTGTCAGCCGGGAGGCGCTGGTCGCCGCACTCGCCGCCCGCGCGGCCGACGAGTTCCGCACCGCTCTGTGGCCTGCGCTGACCGGCCCGGGAAGTGCCGCCGAGCGGCTCAGGGCGATGCTGGAGGCGATGTTCCAGACCGCCGACGGCCACCTGGAGTTGCTGGCCGGCATGTACATGGCGCACGGCGAGATGTTCCACCAGCCTGGCCCCGACGCGCTCACGGTCGATATCTTCGCGGCCCCCTTCGAGCGGTTGCTCCGCGACGGCGTGCTCGACGGCTCGCTGCGCGAAGTTCCTCCCACCGTCACCGCCACGGTGCTGTTCAATACCGCCGGCTGGGGCTATGTCCACCTGCGCGCCAGCCACGAGTGGCCGCCGGAGCGCGCCAGGGATGCCGTCATCGACCTGGTCATGAACGGCCTGCTGCCGTAAGTGTTTCTACGACGGACCATAGGAGTCATCCCGTATGCTCTGACTATGAGGTCAACGGAGGTGGGACGGCCGGCGGGCATGCTGCCGCGGCTGCTGCTCCTCGTCCTCCTCATGCTGGGCGTGGCGGCGATGCACACGCTCGGCCACGTCGTCGGCCACGACGCGCCTCAGCCGTCCGCCACCGGCATGCTCCACGCGGAGGGCGCTCATTCCCCCGTGCCGGACTCCGGATCCGGTGATGCGCCGAGCGGGGCACCCGACCCAGCGTCCGTCTGCCTGGCGATCCTGGCCGCTCTCCTCGTCCTGGCACCGCTGGGCCCGCGCATCGCGGGCCTGGCCGCTGCCTGGCTGCGATCACATCCCGGACGGCGCATACCACGGCCGCTTCGCGGCCCGCCTCCTCTGTCGCTCATCCTGACGCGCACGGTCGTGCTGCGGACGTAGGCGTTCCGACCCCGGACCGCTGGAGCCGTCATGCCCAGCCTCGTCCGGTCTCCGCCCGTCCGTCAGCGCAAACCGTCAGCGAGGCATCAATCATGCACAACATCAGTCGACGCACCCTGCTCCGGGGCGGTCTCGGTCTCCTGGGAGGAGCCGCCCTCACGGCGTGCGCCCAGAACGGCACCCCCACCTCCTCCCCCGCATTCATCGGCCCGATCAGCGACCAGGTCCGCGCCGCCGAGCAGGCCCGCCGTCCCGGTGCGGTACGCGACTTCACCCTCGTGGCCGCCGAGAGCGATGTGGACCTCGGCGGCCTCACCGCACGAACCTGGGCCTACGACGGCCGCATCCCCGGCACCCCCATCCGGGTGAGGGCGGGCGAAGTGGTCCGCGCCCGGCTGTCCAACACCCTGCCCAAAGACACCAGCATCCACTGGCACGGCCTGGCGCTCCGCAACGACGCCGACGGCGTGCCCGGCGTCACACAACAACCCGTCGCGTCAGGGGCCACATACGTCTACGAATTCACCGCTCCCGACCCGGGCACCTACTGGTTCCACCCGCACACCGGCACCCAGCTCGACCGCGGGCTCTACGCCCCGCTGATCGTGGAAGACCCGAACGAGCCGCTGACGTACGACGACGAATGGGTCGTGATCCTCGACGACTGGCTGGACGGTGTCACCGGCACGCCGGACGAGGTGCTCGCCGAGTTGTCCGGCGGCATGGGCGGCATGGACCACGGCGGCATGACCGGTATGGCCGAGATGACGCCCAGCCCATCGCCCGGAACGAGCAAGCACATGCTGATGGGCGCCACCAGCCTGCTGCTCGGCGGGGACGCGGGCGACGTACGCTATCCGCACTTCCTGCTCAACGGGCGGATCGCCACCGCACCGGAGACCTTCCGCGCCAAGCCCGGCGCGCGGCTGCGCATCCGGATCATCAACGCGGGCGGCGACACCGCCTTCCGCGTGGCGCTGGCCGGGCACCGGCTGACCGTCACGCACACCGATGGCTTCCCCGTGCAGCCGATCGAGACCGACGCGCTGCTGATCGGCATGGGCGAGCGCTACGACGTGCTGGTCACCCTCAAGGACGGCGTCTTCCCGCTGGTCGCACTCGCCGAGGGCAAGAACGCGGTGGCCCGCGGCCTGATCAGGACCAGCCGGACGACCGCAGCGCCCAAGTCGGACCTGCGCCCGCGTGAACTGGAGGGCGACGTCCTCCGCAACGCCAAGCTCCGCCCGGCCGAGGCCGTGCGGCTCGCGCCCAAGAACCCCGACCGCACCATCAAACTGGAGCTCACCGGAAGCATGGCGGCCTACGACTGGGGGATCAACGGCAAGAAGTACAACCCGAAGATCATCTCAGCGATTCGGTCAGGAGAGCGGGTCCGCCTGTCGTTCGTCAACCGCACGACGATGTGGCACCCGATGCACCTGCACGGCCACACCTTCGCCCTGGCCGAAGGCGGCATCCGCAAGGACACCGCCATCGTCCTGCCGAGCACCAGGCTGGACGTCGACTTCGACGCCGACAACCCCGGCCTGTGGATGATCCACTGCCACAACATCTACCACGGCGAATCCGGCATGATGACCCTGCTCGGCTACCAGCAGACCTGACGCGACCCCCGCCGGCCGGGTTCAGCGACGAGCAGCGAGGCAGGCGCATGGCCGCCAGTCAATATTCCAAAGAGCAGACTGGCCCGTCGGGATGAACCCCGCCTCCCGGGATATCCGTCCCGGGAGGCGGGACCCCATGTGAGGCATAGGGCGCCCGCGGGGTCCGCCTCATGGAACCGTCGCGGGCTCCCGTGTGGGTGGCATACCTCTCTGCGCGAAACCTCCGCACTCTCCCGCAGTCTCTACTATGGTTCCTCGTAGTGCGGTTGCCCTCAGCCGCCGAGCCGAGTCCCGGTCCCCCGACCGGGAGCCGGGGACCCACGATGCAGGGGTGAATCGGCGGCCTCTGTCGTCGTAGGGCGACTCCAGCCCGAACCCGTCAGCTAACCCGGTAGGCAGAAGGAGAGGAGCTCTACGTGGTGGGTCGTCCCCCCACGCCATGCCGTCGTGCCTGGTACCCGCTGGCGGCCCTGCTGGTCGCCCTGGTCATGGGCGCGAGCGTCGGTGCCGCGGCTCACGCGGCCCCCAAGCCCGACGCCAAGGAGCTGCGCCGGCAGCTCGCCAAACAGCAGAAGGAGCTCGACGCGCTGATCGGCGACTACAACGCCAAGCGTGTTGCGCTCGCCGCCGCCAGGAAGGCCGAACAAGCGACCCAGGCCCGGCTACGAGCGGCGCAGAGGAAATACGAGCAGGCCCAACAAGGTGTCCGGGAGCTGGTGACGCTGCGTTACCAGCAACCGGATCCGAACCTCGCGATGTTCTGGGGCGGAGCCGATCCGAGCACCACCCTCAGCCGCGCGGCCATCTTGCAGCAGCTCGCCGCCGAGGAGGCGGCGCTCGTAGCGGGCTTCGCCAAGGCACGCGACGACTACGCCGATTCGGCCGGCGATGCCAGACGAAAGGTCAAGGATCTCAGCGCGGTCACCGCCGAGGTCGGCGAGCGGCGTGGGGAGGCGGAGGATCTCATCGAGGGGATCAAGGACAAGCTCGACAAGCTGACCACCCCCACCTCGCGAAGGTCCGACGGCACCTGGGTGCCGGAGCTGCCCTCGGGGCCCGACAACATCACCCTGCGGATGCGGAACGTACGCGACCTGATCCGGCAGCGCTTCGACCTGTCCTACGGCGTCGGCTGCTACCGCGGCGCCAACGACGGCGGCGAGCATCCGCTCGGCCGCGCGTGCGACTTCATGCTGAGCTCCGGCGGCGCGATGCCCTCGTCCGAGCAGGCGAGGCTGGGCGATGAGATCTCCGCCTGGGTGATCGAGAACGCCCAGCGGCTCGGCATCATGTACGTGATCTACAAGCAGCGCATCTGGCACGTCCGCACGGGGGCGTGGAAGCCCATGAGCGACCGGGGCGGTGTCACGGCCAACCACTACGACCACCCGCACATCTCGGTCTACTAAGAAGGGGTGTGATGGGCGTGGAGCCCGCGAAGACCGGCGACGACACCGCGCCGGCCCCTCCTCCCGTGGACGCCGCTCGCACGACGGGCAGCTCGCTGCTGCGGTCCGGATCGATCATGGCCGCGGGGACCATGGTGTCCCGGGTCTCCGGCTTCGGCCGGACGGTGGTGCTGGCCGCCGCTGTGGGGACGCAGTTGCTCGGTGACGCCTACAACACCGCCAACATGATCCCGTTCGCCCTCTACGACCTGCTGGTCGGGGGCCTGATGACCGGTGTCCTGGTGCCCCTGCTGGTGAAACGGCGGGCGCGCGAGGCCGACGATGGCAGGGCCACGGAACAACGGCTGGCAACGGCGGCAGGCGTCGTGCTGCTGGCCCTCGCCGCGGTGGCGGTTCTGGGGGCGGAGTGGCTGATCGGGCTGTATGCGGGAGGGTTCACCGAGCCGCAGTTCGAGGTCGCGGTGTTGCTGGCCCGCTATCTGCTGGCTCAGGTGTTCCTGGTGGGGCTCAGCGGCGTGCTGGGTGCGATGCTCAACGTACGGGGCCGGTTCGGCGCTCCGATGTGGGCGCCTGTCTGCAATAACCTGACCATGATCGCGGTGGGGGCGGCGTTCCTCGTCGTCGCCGGGCCTGGGGTGGAGCCGGCGGACATCACCCGGCCGCAGATCGCGCTGCTCGGGCTGGGGACGGTGGCCGGGCTGCTGGCGCAGGTCACGGTGCTGGCCCTGGCGCTGCGCTCGACCGATTTCCGCTGGCGTCCGCGTTTCGACCTGCGGGGTTCCGGTCTGGGCGAGGCCGTACGGGCGGGCGGGTGGATGCTGGTCTACGTATGCTGCACCCAGCTCGGATTCGTGCTCACGGCGAACCTGGCCAACCGGGCCGGCGCCGTGAGCGCCGCCGGAGAGGCGGGCACGGGCGCGGGACTCAGCACCTACACCTACGCCTACCAGCTGTTCCAGCTGCCCTACGCGGTGATCGCGGTGTCCTTGATGACGGCGCTGCTGCCCCGGATGAGCGACCACGCCGCCCATCAACGCTGGGCCGAGCTGCGCGGCGACTTCCTGTCCGGGGCTCGTACCGCGGCGGCGGCCATGGTGCCGCTGTCACTGGCGCTGGCGGTCGTGGCGGTCCCCCTGTCGCAGGTCGTGTTCGCCCGCGGCGCCACCTCGGCGGCCGATGCCGCCAACATCGGCCGCGTGCTCGCCGTCCTCGCCGTGGGCCTGGTGCCCTTCACCGTTTACCAGCTGATGCTTCGCGTCTTCTACGCGATGGGCGACACCCGTACGCCCGCGATGCTGGCGGCGGCCAATCTCGGCGTCCACGCCGTCCTGGGCACGACGGCCTACCTGCTGCTGCCGCCGAGCCGGGTCGTCGTGGGAGTGGCCGCAGGCTTCATGATCTCCTATGCGTCCGGCACTCTGCTGGCCGGCTCGATGTTGGGCCGCCGCCTGGGCGGCATCGGCGCCCGCGCCCTGGCCGGGACCCTCGCCCGTCTGTACGTGGCAGCGGCGCCGGGGACCGTGGCCGGGCTCGTCACGCTGGGGTGGACGTCCCCGCACGGGCCCATGATCGCGCTCGGCGCGACCTCGGCTGCCTGTCTCCTGGGACTCGCGGCCTATGTCGTGATCGCCCGTGCGTGGCGAGTCGAGGAGATTCGTCTGCTCATGGCCCGGCTCCGCCGCACCTGAGTCAACATCTACTATTGCCCATCGTATCTATTACAAATGTAGTAGATTGCGTGTATGTCGCTACCCCTGTCTCCCCGGACGCCGGTCGTGTCGTTGCGGGTCATGGAACTGCGTGACATCCCCGCTGTCGTCCATCTGCACCGGATCAACCTGTCCCAGGGGTTCTTCGTGGAACTCGGGGACAAGTTCCTGAGCCGCTACTACCGCACCTTCCTGACCAGTCCGGCGGCGGTCGCCTTGATCGCCGAGGTCGACGGGGAGCGCGCCGGGTTCCTGGTGGGCTGCACCGACGCGGCCGTACATCACCGGCACGTGATCCGCCTGGAGCGGTGGCGGCTGGCCCGCGCCGGCGCCACCTCGCTGCTGCTGCGCCCCGCCTTGACGGCGAAGTTCATGCGAACCCGGGCCCAGCGGTACACGCGCGGCCTCAAGCGTGCCCGCGAACACGCACCGGCCGGCACGGCGGAGTCCCGGCGAACGGGTGTCCTCAGCCACATCGCGATACGCGATGACCTGCGCCGCCACGGAGTGGGCCGCGCACTGGTCACCGCATTCGTGAACATCGCCAAGGTCCACGGTGTCGAACGCCTCCAACTGCAGGCCGCCGCCGACAACACCGCGGCGCAGCGGTTCTACGAGGACCTCGGCTGGAAACAGGACGCAGAGATCCAGGACCCCGACGACAAGTCGTGGATTTCCTACGTCCTGGACCCGCGATGAGGCTGGTGGCACTGGGCGCCGGGCTCATGATGGCGCTGGCGGGGTGCGGCCTGTCTGAAGCCACGCCACGCACGCCCGCCGATTCCGGCAAGCCATCGAGCGCCGCAACCGCCTCCTCCTCCGCGGAGAAGGCGAGGTCCGCCTTGCCCAAGGTCGCACCGTTCACCGTCGCCGCGGACGAACCGGCCCGCCCGGTCAAACGCGCCGCCGTGGCCTACCTGGAAACACTGCTCAACTATCCCCAAGGCGGGGGAAGCGTGCCCGCCGGCCGCGAGCGTTTGGCCGCCCGCGGGCTGCCCACCCAGAACATCGCCGCCGCCAAGCCTCTGCTTCACGCGGATGCCGCCGGCGCCCTGCAAGTCGTCTATCCGCAACTGGGCGGACTCACCGCGACCAGCTCCTCGATCATGACGGTGGTACGGCAAGCCGTGCTCCGCGGCGACACGCTGACCACCACCACGCGCACCCTCGATGTCAGGCTGGCCAAGCGCGACGGGGTCTGGCAGGTCACGCGGATCGCCTCGAGCGGTGGCAGGGCGTCCAAGGCGCAAGCTGTCGGTGCGCTGGCGAAGCAGGTCTTGACCTCCCGCACCATCGTGCTGCCCGACACCGCCCGCTGGGACATCCAAGCCGGGCGCGTGGACGACCGCGTCCTGCGCATGCTCCTTCGATTGTCACGCGATCACAAGCTGTCAGTGTGCGTGCTGTCCAACGGCCACCCGGCCAACGTCTACGGCAGCGCCTCGGTGAGTAACCACACCCGCGGGCGCGCGGTCGACATCTGGGCCATTGACGGCAAGCGGGTCGCCACCTACGCGCGACAACCAGGAAATGCGCGCAACCCGGCACGCATCCTGATGGAGACGGCCCTGCGATATGGTTCCGACGAGGTCGGCGGCCCGTGGTCGTTCGCCAACCGGTACGGCGGCACGTTCACCAACACGGTCCACGAGGACCACCTGCACATCGGCTTCAAACGGTGAACCGGCCGACCGGGACGGGAAGGAGGATCGAGGTGTCACGCCGCAAACTAGGGCAACTCGAGGCCGAAGTCCTGGCCGTGCTGGCCGGCGCCGACGGCTACCTCTCGCCTGCCGAACTGCGCGAGCGGCTGGCGGGCGGTCCCGCGCACACCACCGTCAACACGGTCCTGTTCCGGCTGCTGGACAAGAAGATGGTCGAGCGCCTCCCGCGCGGGCGGGGGTTCGTCTACCGGCTGGTCGCCGACGAGTCCGGCCTGGCGGCCGAACGCATGTTCACCCACCTGCGTCTGGCCCACAATCCCTCCAGCGTGCTCGGCCAGTTCGTCCAGGGACTCAATGAATCGGAGGAGGCCGCGCTCCGCGCGTTCCTCGCCAAGCGCGGAGAAGGCACATGAGCCGGGGGAAGGCATGAGCACCGAAGCCCTCCTGCCGGCGATGCTGCTTGCGGCGGTGAGCCTGCTGCTGGGATGGCGCCAGCCGCGCCTGCACCCCGCCTGGACCGCTCGCCTCTTGATCGCTCTGTCCGCGACCACCGCGACGACCGTCTTCGGCACATTGGGCTTCGTGATCCTGATCGCGACGGCGCAACCGCCTCCCAAGAGCCCGGCTCAGGCCGTGTTACCCGGGCACGGCCCGATTCCCCTCCCCGCAGCCGTCCTGGCCGCCATCGTCATGGCGTTGATGGCAGCCTCGATCGTACGGCTGAGCTGGCATTGGCGGTGCGACGCCAGACTCGTGCGGGCGCTGGGTCGTGGCGTGGTGGCGGACGACCGGCCGTTCGCTCTGGCGGTCCCGGGCCGTAGCGGAGGCGTCGTGGTCTCCACCGCGCTGCTGGGTCTGCTGTCGGGGCGGGAACTGGGGGTCGTCTTCCAACACGAGGCGGCTCACCTCAGACATCGCCACCACCTGTACCTGGCGATCAGCTCGGTGGCCGTCAGGATCTTTCCTCCCCTGGCCTATACGCACCGGGCACTTCGCTTCGCCCTTGAGCGCTGGGCAGACGAGGATGCCGCCGAGGCGGTGGAAGACCGGGCTCTCACAGCGCGCACGATCGCCCGCGTCGCGCTGGCCGATCCCCGCCCGGCGCCCGGGGGCTATCCGGCGCTGGCCGATTCCCACGTGGTCCGGCGAGTCCAGGCTCTGCTTGAGGAGACGCCCAGCGACAACAGCCTGGCGGGGCCCATCTTGCTCAGCGGCACCTGGGTGGCCACCGGCGGCGCCGTCTCCTCGGCCCTGCAACTCCACCACGCCGCCGTGCTGCTCGTCTTGCTCTGATCAGTGTCCGCCGGAGCGCAGAGCGTCCACTCGCACCGTCTCGCCGGTGGGGGCCGGCAGGACGTCGTAGAGATGGATGGAGGCCCTGCGGGACCGTGCAGGTCCCGGCTCAGTTCGACGCCTATGACGCCCCGGAACGGGATAGTGCGCGGCGGCCTGGAAGACGATGCGGCCCATCCCCGATCCGAAGTCGATGAACACGTCGTCGGTCCGCACCGTTCTCGACGAGGTGTACGCCTTCGCTCCATTGGCCGACCCACATTCTCTCGCCTGCTACTAGATATCGTAGTAGATAATCTGAGCAAAGCATGCTCCCGGACAGGCGGAGAGGCAAGGGCCGAGAGGAAACATGAGCGGACTGCACAAGGCGTTCTTCGGACTGATGTCTCTGGCGGGTCGCCGGGCACATGGTCTGCTGCTGCGCTGCTACTTCGACATCTGGCATCTGGTGCCCGACCCGTGGAACCACGCCACCAGCACCTACGAGCGGCAGAAATACACCACCACGCTGGCCTGCGTGCCGGAGGGGGACCACATGCGGATCCTGGACGTGGGTTGCAGCGAGGGCACTTTCACCCTGCTCGCCTCGGCCGCCCATCCTGACGCGGAGACCGTCGGTGTGGACATCTCCCGTCGTGCGATACGGCGGGCGGCTCGGCGAGCGCGCGAGAGCGGGGCACGGGCCGCGTTCATCAGGAAGGACGTCCTCAACGAGCCCTTCGACCGCTTCGATCTCGTCTTCTGCGGCGAGGTGCTGTACTACTTCGGCAGAACGGGCCGCCGACGGGATGCCGTGCTGCGCCTGGTGTCGCTCGTCGAGCCCGGCGGGCTGCTGGTCCTTACCCATGCGGCCGACCAGGCACAACGGCTGCATCCCGACTTCGACGGCCATCCCATGCTGAAGAAGGTCGACGAAGTCCGCGCCGAGGGTTACACCGTTTCCGTCTACCGTCACGCGAATCCCGACGGCTCTCTCGACAGACGCATCTGAACGCGGCACCGGACTTACCCAAGCTACTACATCAACTAGTAGAATCTGCGACTATGCGCGATTCACGGCTTTGTGCCGCAGCGGCGGCGCTGGCCATCCTGGCTCTTGTCGCGTCGGCATGCGGACAACCACAACCCTCCTCAGCACCCGAGCCCGACGATCCGGGAATCGGCCACATTCATGGGCTGGGCGTCGATCCGGCCGACGGGGCCCTCTACCTGGCGGGCCACTACGGCCTGTTCAAGGTCACGTCGGTGGAGACCGCCCAGCGGGTGGCGGGACGCATCCAGGATCACATGGGCTTCACCGTGACCGGGTCAGGAACGTTCCTGGCCAGCGGCCACCCCGGCGACCCGGGCGCCGCCAGCCCGCACATGGGCCTCATTCGCAGCAGCGACGCCGGTCGCACGTGGGCCACCGTGTCCGAGGGCGGTGCCGCCGACTTCCATGCCTTGCAGCCTGCGGGAGGCAAGCTGTACGCCTACGACAGCCAGACGGGGCGGGTAAGGGCGAGCGCCGACGAGGGGAAGACCTGGACACCCGGCGCCCAGGAGGACGTCATCGACCTGGCCGCCAGCGCCGCCGAGGCGGACCGCCTCTACGCGACCACCCCGGGCGGGTTCGCCGCCGTCGACGCCAACCGGCTGCTCGCCGCGACCGAGGACGGCACCGTCCACGAGTCCCGGAACGGCGGCGGCGACTTCACCGTCGTCTTCCGCCCGGCGGCCTCATGAGCACTCCCCGGCCCAACCGCCGTCGTAGGTCCGGCGGCTTCATGAGCCTCCTGCGCTCACCGCGCATGTTCATCCCGGCCGCCGTCGTCATCGTCGCGGCGCTCGCCTACGCCGTGCCCGCCATCGCGTTCGCCGGGAAGGTCCCTCTCGGCACCCGGGTAGACGGCGTCGACATCGGCGGGCTGTCTCCCGAGTCAGCTCGCGCCCGCCTCGACGAGGGCCTGAACAGGCGGTTGAAGCAGCCATTGACGTTGATCGCGGCGAACAAGCGGAAACAGCTCACGCCTGCCCAGCTCGGGCTGGGCTTCGACGCGCAGGCGACGGTCGAGGCCGCGATGGAGGGTGCCACCACGCCGACGGGCATCGCCCGTTCCCTCTTCGGCAGCCGGCAGATCCGCCCCGTGGTCACTGTGGACGAGCAGCAGCTCGCCGCCGGACTCGCCGGACTGGCCAAGTCCGTGGACAGGAAGCCCGCGGAGGGCGGCATCCGCTACCAGGGGCTGGAACCGCAAGCCACACTCCCCAAGCCGGGCCGCACGCTGGACCGCGACGGAGCGGCACAACCCGTACGGGCTGCGTTCGTGGCCGGCCGCACCTCCGCCGAACTGGACGTTCAAGTGACGCCGCCCGCCCTCACCGCCGCCGAGGTCCGGCGTGTTGCCGCCACCACCGCGCGCACGGCGGTCGCGGCTCCTGTCACGGTAGCCAGCGGCGGCAAGGAAGCCGCCGTGTCCAGGGAGGAACTGGCTGCCGGCCTCCGCTTCGTCTCCGACGGCAAGGGCGGTCTGCGGCCCTCCTTCGACGCCTCTGAGGTCAGCGCGGCCCTGGCCAAGACCTTAGTGAGCACTGCGCCGAAGGACGCCTCCTTCAAGATTGTCAACGGCAGGCCGCGGGTCATCCCCTCACAGGCAGGCCGTGGCGCCGACATCGAGGCGCTCGGTCGGGCGATCGGCGAAGCCGTGGCGGCGGGTAGCCGGCGCGTCGAGCTGCCCGCGGTGGCGCGGCAGCCCCGGGTGACCACGGCCGAGGCGAAGAAGCTGGGTGTCAAGGAGAAGGTGAGCTCGTTCACCACCCAGCACCCCTGCTGTGCCCCTCGCGTGACCAACATCCACCGCATCGCCGACATCGTGGACGGCTATGTCGTGCAGCCCGGGGAGACGTTTTCGCTCAACGGCGTGGTGGGCAAGCGGGACAAGGCGCGCGGCTTCGTCGAGGCACCGATGATCCTCAACAACCGCTTCGTCAACGACGTCGGCGGCGGAGTGTCGCAGTTCGCCACCACCATGTTCAACGCCGTCTTCTTCGGCGGCTTCGAAGACGTCCAGCACATGCCCCACCAGTACTACATCTCCCGCTACCCCGCCGGGCGCGAGTCCACGGTCTCCTATCCCCAGCCGGACTTCCGCTGGCGCAACGACTCGCCGTACGGGGTGCTCATCAAGACGTCCTACACCAGCACCTCCATCACCGTGCAGTTCTGGAGCACCAAGCGCTACGACATCGAATCGCAGAGTTCGGGGCGCTACGACGTCAAGCCCATCACCAGCCTCACCGACTCAGGTCCTGACTGCATACCCATGGACGGCGCGGAGGGGTTCGCCATCGACGTGTGGCGCATCTTCAAGAAGGACGGGAAGGTCATCCGCAAGCAGCGCTTCCACACCGTGTACGACGTCGAGCCCCGCCTCACCTGCACGAAGTCCTAAGTAGACGATTACCCAGAGCTTATGTATGCATACGGAAAGCGAGACAGGCTGATCCATGTGATCGTGAGCATTCACTGGAGCAGCCGCGCCAGGAGCGCGTTGCTCATCGTGCTCACGATCGTCGCCGCGTTCCCTATCCTGCTCTGCGGTTTAGCGCCGCACGCGCATGGCGACCATCCCCAGCACGTCATGCATGGGGCCAGCGCCCCGGTGGATCACGGGGAACACGACGACCATGACGTGACGTCCTGCGAGACCCCCGCTACCCAGCCTGCCCCCGTGATGGCTCCGCCCCCTGGCACGAGGCTCGCCGCTGCCATCCCGCACCGTCCACACGATTCCTCGGTTTCCCGGCCGGCAGATCTTCCGTCGCCGCTCTCGTCGGCGGGACGCCCGTACTGTGGATCCCCGAGCTACAGGGAGAGCGCGGGCGCGGCTTCTGGGCCAAGCTCGAAGGCCACAACCCCGGCGGCATCAAGGACCGCCCGGCGCTCCACATGATCCGCCAGGCCCGCTGCCGCGGCGAGCGCGGCCGGGAGCCCCCGTCATCGAGTCCACCAGCGGCACGCTCGGCCTCGGGCTCGCCCTGGCCGGAATCGTCTACGGCCATCCGGTCACCTTGGTCAGCGACCCCGGCATGGAACCGCTCATGCACCGGCTGCTCAGCGCGTACGGGACGCGCATCGAGGTCGTGACTCGCCCGCACCTCACCGGCGGCTGGCAGGAGGCCAGGCGCGAGCGGGTGCGTGACCTCCTCGGGGACAACCCCGGCGCCTACTGCCCGGACCAGTACCACAACCCGGACAACGTCAGCGCCTACGATGCCCTGGCGCGCCCCGGCAAAGTGGTTTTGGTGCCCATGGTGTCCGGTTCAGGCGAAGTCGGCGGGAATCCGGGAAATGCGTAGTCAGGATGGGCGTCGGGCGGTGATGAGCCAAGCGGCCCCTTTTAGGAAGATGCCGTCGGGCGTCTGGTGGGGGATCAAGGCGTCGCGTACCGCGTCGAGCGCCTTGGCCACCGTAGCCGGGTCGGCTTGGGCGAGCAGTGTGTGCACCAGATCGATCTCGCGGACGAAGCCGGTCACATCGTCGGGGGCGGCGCCCAGCCGCATGGGCTCCTCGGCCGGATCGACTCTCACCTGCGTGAAGCCGCTTGCCTCCAGGAGTTGGCGGGTGTGGTCGGCGTCGGCGAGGGAGAACGGACCGGACCCGGCCTCGTCGAGCCGGGGCAGCGGGACGTGAGCGGACAGGGCCGTACCCAGCTGAATGATCCATTCGTTGCGCAGCGGCTCTTGCCAGCACAGGAACGCCAGCCGGCCGCCCGGACTCAGCGCCTGCATGATGTTGGAGAAGGCGGCGGTCGGATCGTTGAAGAACATGACGCCGAAACGGCTGATGGCGACGTCGAAACCCGCCACCGGGAACGGGTAGACCTGGGCGTCGCCCTGGTCGAAGCGAACGTTGCGGAGATCTTCCTCCTCCGCCCGGCTACGTGCCTGCTCCAGCATGGGGGCTGACAGATCCACCCCCAGCGCCGAAACGCCCTCGGCGGCCTGGCCCGCGGCGCATGTGGTCTGCCCGTTTCCGCATCCGACGTCGAGCACCCGCTCCCCCGCGCCCACCGCGGCCGCGGAGAGCAGGCGGTGGGTGAATCGGTCGAGCATGGCGTCGTAACGGTCCCGGTAGGCGACCCAGTGGCGGCCCTGGTCCCCGTTCCACGCCTCGGCCTGCTCGGCGTTGACGATGCGCCGCGAGTCTGACGGCGTGGCATCGTTCCGAATCGACATGGCAAATCCCTCCAGCGCTTCTACTACCGATAAATAGTACTATAGCGTGCTAGTAGTCGCGATCGCGAGACGCGGCAGGACGCCGTCGCCAAGCGCGCCTTTCTCCGCCGATGAAACACTTCACCGAGCGATAAGCTACTACTGGACGATAGGAGATGGGATGTCGCGAGATGACCTCGATCGGGCGCTGGCGGTGCTCGGGCCGCTGGAGGGCCGGATCATGCGGGCCGTGTGGACCGGTGCGGTCGCTGAGCCGTTCGTGGTGCGCGACGTGCTGGCGCTGATGCCCGAGCTCGCCTACACCACCATCATGACCACGCTGCGCCGCCTGGCCGACAAGGGTCTGCTGACCGCCACCGCCGATACCGGCATGCGCGCGCACGAGTACCGGCGCGCGGGATCGCCCGCCGATTTTCTCGCCGCCGCCAGCGCCCAGGAGGCGGCCCGGTTCGTGGACGCATACGGTGACGCGGCCCTGGCCGCGTTCGCCGCCCGTCTCGCAGACCTCACGCCTGAACAGCGGCGCAGGCTTGAGGACCTGCGCAAATGATCTCGTACAACTTGCGCCGCCGTCCCGCGCTGCTGATCGCCGTGGCCGCACTGATCGTGCTGCGCCTGGCCTGGAGACCGCCGTTGGCGGTGAGCGCCACGATGACCGTAGCCCAATGCTGGGGGATCGCCATCGCACTGGTCGCCGCGATCAGCCTCGCCGCCATCGCCACCCGCGCCGCCTGGCTCGCGGCGGGTGCCGCCCGGGCTCTGGCAAGACTGCCGCGCGCCGCCGGCCCCGCCCCACTGCGGGACTCCCTTCTCCGGACCGGCATCAGGGGGGTGGTCTGCCTGGCCGCCGGTCACCGTACCGCCTTCTGCGCCGGTCTGATCCGCCCCCGCGTGTACGTCGGGACCGATCTCGCCACCGAGTTGGCCCCGGCCGAACTGGACGCCGTCCTTGTGCACGAGGCTGTGCACGCCCAGCGACGCGACCCGCTGCGGCGGCTGATGCTGCGGGCCTGCGCGGACGTGCTGTTCTACCTTCCCCTCGTGAACTGGACGGCCGACCGGCAGAAGGAGCAGGCCGAACTGGCCGCCGACCGCGTGGCCATCCGCAGGGTCGGCGCCGGAGCCGTCGCCGGAGCCCTGCTCACCATGGGCGACGCCCCCACGCCGGTGCCCGCGTCCGCCTTCGACGGCGCGACCCACGCTCGTGTCGCCCAGTTGCTCGGAGACGACCTCCCCCGACGGCACGTCTCGATCCACTCTGTGGCGTTGTCTCTGACCGGACTGGTCGTCGCGACCAGCCTCATGATGTGCCTCGGCCAGACCGCGTGGACGGCCGTCAGCTGATCTTCATCAGCCCGCGCAGCACGTCGGGCATACAAGCTCTTACGATCGATTTCTCTTCCGCCCTGATGACGGCCGTGACGTGCGGTAATCTCATGGCCCTTCCTTCCCTCTGGGGAGGGCATACCTGGAGAACCCCGTCCTCCAGTGGAGGGACAAAAAGGGCGAAGCGAGCGCATGGCCGACCGATTCAGCACCCATAACATCGAACTCGGCGACGACGTCGTGACCAAGCGATACGCGTCATGGGAGCGAGGAGAACCCCACCGGGAATGGGCCGCGCTGACGCTCTTGACCGAATATGCACCCGGTCTTGCCCCCGCGCCAGTAGAAGCCGCGCTCGACGCTGATCCGCCCATGATCGTGATGACCAGGCTGCCTGGTCGTGTCCTGCGTGGCCAGGACACCACTGACGAGCAGGTCAGGGCGATGGCCGCTGCTTTGAACCGGCTGCACCAGGCAATCCCCACCCGGGTGGTGGAGGCGGTCGAGCCTGCCCCGTGGGGCCCTGCCGTAGCCGTGGACAAATACCGTGCATGGGCCGACAAGCAGCCCAACCTCGGCGAAGACCCCCTCGCGCGGGAGGCTTATCAAGCGGGAGCCGCCTGGCTGGCGTCCACCGACCCCGACAAGCTCGTGGCGAACCCACATCCGCCCGTCCTCGGGTTGGCAGATGGGAACCGCGCGAACTACCTGTGCGATGACCACGAGCGCCGCGTACGGCTCATCGACTGGGAAGACTCCGGCCGTAATGATCGCGCCTTCGAGATCGGCGAGGTAGCCGAGCACATCTCCCGCGTCGACGGCCACCTCGACGGCGACGAGCTCCTGGCCCACCTCGACATCGCCCCCGGTGAAGCCGAGCGGGTGCGGGGCTTCCGCCGCCTCATCGCGCTGGGCTGGTTTCTCCAGCTCGGCCCAGATGGACCGGCGACACCTCACAACCCGATCGGCACCACAGAGCGCCAGGCCGAGAGGGTCCTGCAACTGCTCGGCTGACGCTCTCGGCTCACAGTCGCGCACAAGGCTTGGCAGGTCGCCGGCACGGCTGTGCCGCTGGCCGCATGAGGACGACCGGCCTCTGCGATGACCATCCGGATCTGGCCGTCGTCCTGGCCGACGTGGATCGTCGCCGGACTGGCCCCGCACGTCCTCTGGTCAGGGCTGCGCTGATCGGGCGTGAGCCGCGCAGGGCGGACCGGTGCATCGCCAAGGCCGGCTCGCGCATATGCCGAAACGGCACCACAGCCGCAATCGCAGCGAGCACAACGACGGCCGCCGTGGTCGTCCCACGAATCCACCGATCCGACGGTATCGAGTCCGACGTCGGCGCATCGATCACTTCTTGCGATGGCATCGTACGGCCTGACCCCGACTCGGAAAGACCAGCAAGGTCTCCTGCAGCAGCCAAAGTGGCGGCTGCCGCCTGGGCCGAATGGCCTCGACGCGCTCTCTGCCTGTTGCCGGAATCGGCGTCCGGTCACCGCCTGCTGCCCCCTCAGCACAGGGCAAGTAGCGCGGACGAGCATCACGGCGACAGGAGATCCTGTCACTCTGTGTAACCAGAAGGTCGACACCAAACGATCTTGCCTCGAAGCCCTGCGCGCTCTGACGGAACAGTGACGGAACAGACCGCTAATCGATCTTCTAACGCACGGATGAAGAATCGGACATCTTCAACGAACCTGCAGGCCAGTGACGGCGCGGCCAATGATCAACCGCTGGATCTCCGACGTTCCCTCGAAGATGGTATAGATCTACGGCACAAGCAGAACCGATCTGCGCCTTCTTCCCGAAAAACGCTCTCTACCTGGGGAAATACTTGTCGTCACTTGCCATCATTTGCCATCGCTAGCCACCCTCGAACAGAACTGAGACAGAACCAGAGACAGGGAAGCCACCACCAAAGAAGGCCCCTTCAAACACCAACGCCCCGGATCACGCAGAGTGATCCGGGGCGTTCGGCACCGCCATGGCTATCCAGCAGCCTGCTCCACATACAGCGACTCTTCCCAGGCATTCACATCGACGACCTTGTAACGCACGTACCTACCGATCTTCATGAAGCGGGGCCCGCCCCCGCGCGAGTTCCACTGGTACACGGTCGAGACGGGCACACCCACCCTCTCTGCCAGCT
This sequence comes from Nonomuraea basaltis, assembly GCF_005893125.1. Classification (GTDB taxonomy): domain Bacteria; phylum Actinomycetota; class Actinomycetes; order Streptosporangiales; family Streptosporangiaceae; genus Nonomuraea; species Nonomuraea basaltis. The sequence continues at coordinate 58,471 of NZ_VCJS01000060.1, forward strand.
CCTCCGGAGTCAGATGCTTGTCTGCCACCGATCCCCCTTCACGATCCCGGCCGACTTTCGCAACACTTGTCGCCACCTGCCATTGTGACGCAATTGACGCAATTGTTGCATGTTGACGCGTCACATGCTTCATCAGATCTCGGCGTACCCCCCGGCGAGAACCGCGGTGCCCGACACCAGCAGCGCGGTCCCGGCCACCGGCCCCCACGTCGATACCGCCAGCATCCACACCGCGACGACCGTCAGGGCGATGCCGGCCGCGCTCGCGCCGAGCCGTTCCAGCGCCATCAGCACCGCGCCGACCGCGACGACGACCAGGGGCACTACCACCGCCAGCTCCACGCTGGACACCTGCGACAGCGGCGCGGCGGCCCACACGACCGCCAGCCACGCCGACACCATCGCGATCCGGATCGCCTCTCTCATCACGCCTCCAGCCTCTCCGTGATCTCCTCGGGCAGCGCGAACGCCTCTCCCCCGTCCTTCTCGACCAGCCACACCCGGCCGTCCTTCACCAGCCGCTTGAGCTGGGCGTTGATCTCGCTCGGCGGCGCAGTCACCCGCCGCTTGAGCACACGGTGCAGCAGCTCCCCGATCTCCAGCGCCAGCCCGTCCGCCTCGGCCAGGACATCAACGATCGCGGCCTTCACGTCGCCCGGCGTCGCACGCGGCCCGTCATCGGCGGCCGCGCACTTGCCCGTGCCCGGCTCACGCCCGGCCTTCTTCGCCTCGACGAACTCCGCGATCCAGCCCATCGTCAGGTCGTCGATCCGGCCGGCCGCCGGCTGGCGGGCGATGTACTTCGGCTTCTCGGTGTACAGCCACCGCATCAGCGCCGCCCGCCGGTCGATCCCGGACAGGTACGCCAGGCCCTGCGTCAGCGAGCCGTCCTGGAACGTCATCGGCAGCAGCGACGGGTCATGAGGGAGCCCCATCTGGTAGGCGGCGCCGGGCGTCTGCGTCCGCAGCGCGCAGGCGTTCTTGCGCAGCTGCGCCCGCAGCGTCACCGACCCGCCGAGCTCGGTCATGTTCGGGTCCTGCGCGACCAGGACGATGCCGCCGCCGCCCTTACGCCAGGTCTTCGCGCCGGAGGCGAGCATGCCCACGGCGCGCTTGCCGTGCACGTCGTGGGTCAGTAGCTCCGGCGCCTCCTCCAGGACGAAGAAGATCCCGGTCATGCCGCCCGTGTCGGGGTCGCCGGGCACCAGGTGGGTCTTGCCGTTCCGCTCGTCGCCATCCTCGTCCACCCACGGGAGAGAGGCGAGGTGACGTACGCGGCGGCGCATCACCCAGTGCCACATCTCGAGCTCGCCCATGCAGTCGTCCTCGCCGAGGGCGCAGCGGTGGGTGTTGCCGTTCCAGTCCGGCATGCTGCCGCCCTGCGGGTCGAGCAGCACCGTCGCCATCTTGTCGGACAGGTGGGCGAGGCTGATCAGCGTCTCCACCGACCGGGATTTGCCCGCCTCGGAGTCGCCGACGATGATGCCGTGCCGCATGCCGCCGGACTTCGTGAAGAACGCCCAGTGCGCGGGCTGCAGGTCGTAGAAGTAGCCGATGTGGGCGCGGCCGTCCTTGCCGATGCGGGGCTGTAGGTCCTCGAACCGGCGCACCGTGGCGAGCGTGTCGTCCTTGAGCAGGGTGAACATCGCCCGGCTGTTGTCGCCGTACGTCGTCGGCTCCAGCACCGCCAGCTGCGTCGAGGTCTGGAACGCCGAGGCGACCTTCTCGGCCGCCATCATGATGTCCTTGGTGGTCTTCTCACCCGGCACTGCTCGGATCTCCGCGCGGTAACCGGCGTCGATCCGCTTCAGCGTCGTCAGGGTCATCCCGTCGAGGGCCTTTCCCTTGGCGGCCAGGCGCTCATCAAAGCGGCGCATGATCCGCTCTACCTCCGGGTCGATCTCGACCTGCTCGACGACAACCGGCGGCGTCTCGACGTCGCGCGTGGCCAGGGTGCCGGGTAGCGGGAGACGGCGGTGCCTGCGCCAGTACGCGGCCGAGAACCACAGCCACCCGGCGACGCCCGCCACGGCGATCGCCCCGTACGGGCCGGCCGCCGCGGCGGTCATCATCCACCCCGTGCCGAACGCGGCCGCGCCGATGTTCCGGCGGGCGCGCACGGCGCGGACCACGGGCAACGCGCAGGCGGCGGCCGCACCCAGCATGCCTACGGCCGGCTGCTGCGCATCGAGCGCCGCCGACAGCGGAAGCGCTATCGTCGGCCACACGAAAGGCGCCGCCATCATCGTGCGGTACCGCTGTCGGAACGCGATGCGCCGCATTGCGTGGGCGACGTCGCTGCCGGCCTTCTGCTTGCGGTCCTCGGACATGTTGGGGCTCCTTTCGCGTGGTTCCTCGACGTACGGCCGGGGCTCAGCCCTGCGCGTACGCCTCCTTGTCGGCGACGTTGTCCACGCCGCCGACCGCCGCGTGGGCCTCGGTCACGGAGGCCTGGGCGGCGGCGAGGTTCGCGATGTGCGCGTGCTGCAGGGCCAGCATGTTCGCGGTTTCCTGCGCGGCCATCAGCGCCGTCAGCAGCTCGCCGCGGCCCATGTTCTTCGCGACCAGGCCGGCCACCTGGCCGTCGATCGCGGCCGCGACCTGGGTCATGTCGGCGTTGGCCGTCGCGTGGTCCTGCATGAGCTGGGGGAAGGAAACGAATTCGGCGTTCACGGTGGTCCTTTCGTCAGGGGTGGTGTCGTATCTGGTCAGGTCGGCGGCGGGCTTGTCGTGGGGCTGCTCGTCGTGGTCGTTGTTGGCGGCTGCCGACAGCTCTGGTGTCTCCTCTGAGGCGGGTTTCTCGGTCTTGTCGGTCTCTTCGATCACCTCGGCTTCTTCGATCTCGCGGGCGGTTTTGTAGTCGGCGTAGGCCTTCTGCGCTCCGGCGGCGGCCTGCTTACCGATGCGGACGGCACCGCCGAGGACCTTGAGCAGTCCGTACGTTCCGCCCGCGGCCACTGCGGCGGTGCCGCCGGTCACCGCGAACGCGGCCGACATCCACCAGCGGAGGTTCTTGGGTCCGGGCGGGTCGCCGGACGCGGTCGGACGGGTGAGGTACTTCTGCGCCTGGCGGTAGTGGGCCTGCGCGGCCGCGGCTCCCTTGCGGAACTCGATGTCGGCCTGTGCCGCGCCGGCCCGGAGTCCGCCCAGGGTGGCGGCGCGGGCGTCGGGGCGCTTCGCCAGCGCTGTGGTGATGAGCGCGGACAGGGCCAGGATTAGGAGGAGGGGGATCACTTATTCGTCCTTCGCGTATTCGGTCAGCAGGTCTTCGAGCTGGGCGGCCTGGTGCCACTGCGGCCCGTCCGTGCTCGTGGTCGTCGGCAGCGCGGCGACGTGCTCCCGGATCGCCTCGGTCACGTCGGGGACGGTGGCGAGGGTCGAGATGGGCAGCGGGGTGCGGTTGTGGTCGATCCACCCGGCCGACCAGTCCCAGATGACGGTGACGCCCTCGGGCCAGGACGGCGCAGTGGGCGGGGTCGTTGGGGCGAAGTGCCAGTACGCGCCGGGGCCGTCGTCGGAGTCCTCGCCGGTCCACTCGTGCCTGTCGGCGATCATGGCCTCAGCGTCGAGCCCGTCCGTGATTTCTCGGACGTACGCCTTCACGTAGTCGTCGATCTTCATCGTTCTCCCTTTCATGTGTCCGACCGTCAGGGCGACGGTCACTTGTTCACGCTGGCCGTCATGGTGTCGTGCCAGGCCTGCTTGACGTCTCGGCCGAGGTCGGCGGTGTTGATGCCGAAGATGGTGATGGCGCCGACCACCAGCAGTGTCGGGATGAATGGGGCGACGATCGCGGTGGGGCGGCCGACCTTGTTCTTCTTGCCCCACACGTCCGCGATCCAGATGGCCGCGCAGGCGCCCAGCAGCACGCCCGGGACGAGGGGGTGCAGGCGGCCGGTGACGGTGCGTACGACGACCTCGAAGAACGTGCCGATCAGGCCGAGGCCGGCCACGAGCATCCACCAGGCGGTGAACGTCGGCCAGGCCTTCTTCCAGATGAACACGATGCCGAAGCTGAGCATCACGGCGGTCAGGGAGCCGACTCCGACGAGCAGGCTGTTCATGGCGAGGGGTCCTAATGAGTTCTGGGAGCAAGCCATCCGGCAGACTCCGTGGTGGATAGTGGCTGCCGGCAGGTGAGCACTCGGGGTTCCTGGACGTGGAGTCCTGATGAAAGACCGTGCCCCTGCCGGTTGGTCG
>NZ_VCJS01000589.1 GCF_005893125.1 Nonomuraea basaltis
GGGCAGATGCCCGTCACTGTCTCGGGCGATGTCGCGGTTGGCGGGCCGCACCCGCAGCACAAGGAAGCGTGAGCGCATCGTGGCGGTCGGGTTGCCCTTGCTCTTCTTGGTGCCCTGCCGCCAGGCTATCCGGCGCAGACTGCTTCGTCCGGCGGCCAGGGCCAGCTCGCGCAGGCTGGAGGGCGCGCTGCGGTACTTGGCCACCGGACGGCGACCCTTGCCGGAGTAGGGCACCGTCTCGGGGACGACATCGGCGGCATACGCGCTGGTAGTGCCCTTGAGGGCGACCACATACGGCAGGCCGCGTGCACTCAGGCCGAGCCGTAGCGCGGTCACATCGCCGTAGCCGGCGTCGGCCACCACCAGCGGCGGGACCTGCCCCCAGGCGGCCAGCTCATCGAGCATGTCCAGCGCCTGCTGCCACTTGGGGCGGTGCCGCTGATCGTCGGGGACGCCGCAGCGCCGCCGCCGCTCGGCGATCACTGCGGCCTCGGCTTGGTCTTCGGCCAGCGCATCGTCCCATCGCTCAGGCAGGAACAGCCGCCAGTTCAGCGCAGCCGAGCAGGTATCGGTGACCGCGTGCACGCTGACCGCGATCTGGCAATTGGTCACCTTTCCCGCGGTCCCGGTGTACTGCCGGGCCACCCCGGGGGAGGCATCGCCGTCCTTGAGGTGCCCGGTGTCGTCCAACACCCACGCCTGCGGCGCCACCACACTGACCGCGCGCTGGGCCAGACGCCGCCGGACCGCCACATGATCCCAGGTAGAGGAGGTGATGAACTGCTGCAGCCGCTGGTGATCCACCCCCAGCCGCTCAGCCATCGGCACCATCGACTTACGCCGTCCGTCCAGCATCAGCCCACGCAGGTACAGCCCGCCGTTGGACCGCTGCTCCCGACGCGCGAAGGAAGTGAACACCTCGCCCGCGAAGTCCTCAAGACGGCCTCGAACATCAGCCAGCTCAGCCGGAGTCACGCAAAGATCATCTCACACCAAATTCCAAATTAACAAAGTACTACTAGG
>NZ_VCJS01000590.1 GCF_005893125.1 Nonomuraea basaltis
CCACCCCTCCAGCCCGCCGGGCCCACACCACACCGGCCGCAGCCCGCCGACCCGACGCCACAGCCCGTCCCCGTGGTCGATCCGGAGCCGCAGGCCATGCCGTCCGTCATGGCGGACCACCTCCGCCAGGTGCTCGGCCCGCTCTCCCCGCGCCGGCGGCTCGACCTCCTCCTCGACCTGTGGCATCAGGTGGCGGCTCACCAGGAGGCGGCGAGGCGGACGCAGCGCCTGCGCGCCACCCAGGGCAAGCAGAGCAAGCTCAAGGAGCTGACCCTCCGGTACGCCGCTCACAACGACGAGTTCATCGTCGGCCTCGTCCGGCGAGACCTGGGCCATGAGCCATCGCTGGCGGAGGCGGCCCGCTGGCTCCCCCGGCCCTGGCACTGGACGTTGCTGATGAACCGCGCCATGGACGACGCCCTGGCCGCGACCGTGCTGCTGCGTACCGCGATCGCCGTCACCGACCACGGCGTCGGGGACGGTCTCGCCCGGTGCGCGGACCAGCTCCGCTTGGCCGCCGCGCTCATGGCGCCGCACGAGGCCGGCCAGGCGGCGCGCCGGATCCCCGGGCTCACGGGCCTGCCCGCCCGCCCCGGCTGCTACGTCCGCGACCTGGCCGCGAAGCTCGACTCCGCCTCGGAGCCGTACGTCAGGCAGCGGCTCGCCAGGGCAAGCGACTACGCCGGTGTCGTCATGGAGGCCGTCACCGACCTGATCCTGGAGGTGCACGATCAACTGCGCGGCTGGTCGTCGGCAGGAGTGCGGCAGTGGCGCGCCACAGCCGGCTACACCGCGCAACGTACCCCCGCCACCTGGGCCCAGCCGCCGGTCGGCGAGGAGCGGCCGCCCCTCGCCGACCGGCTCGCCGAACACCCGGACGTCGCCCCAGAGGAGATCGAGACGGTCGGCGACCTGCTGTGGTACGGCGAACTAGCCGACGCGCTCGCCCAGCTGAACGGCCACGAGCGCGCCAGCGTCGACTTCCAGATCTTGTACCCCTTAGTCGACTTCTCCCCCGATCC
>NZ_VCJS01000591.1 GCF_005893125.1 Nonomuraea basaltis
GGGGCGGGGCTGCGGGTCGCGGAGGACGGGCTGGTCGTGGGGCTGCCGGAATTCAGCGAGGCGATCGTGCCGCATCTGCCGATAGAGCTGCTCAGGGAGCGGCTGGGGCCGTGAGCCATGGTGGCGTGCGTACTGTGGAGTCGGCACGCGATCGTGGAGGTTGGATGCGGGTCGGGATTCTGGGGCCGCTTCAGGTGGCGGGGGCCGCGATCGGCGGGGCTCGGGTGCGGGCGCTGCTGGTACGACTGGCGCTCGATCCCGGGCGCGTGGTGACCGCGGACCGGCTGATCGACGATCTCTGGCCCGGCGAGGCGCCGGCGCATCCGCCGGCGGCGTTGCAGTCGCTGGTGTCCCGGGCGCGGCGCGAGGCGCCTGGGATCATCGCCTCGCATCCCGCCGGATACGTGCTGGACGTGCCGCCCGGTGAGGTGGACGCCTGGGCGTTCGAGCGGCTGGTCCGAGGCGGCGACGTCCACCGGGCGCTGGCCCTGTGGCGGGGAGCGGCGCTGGCGGACGCCGACGGCCTGCCGTTCGCGGTGGCTCCGGCGGCCCGGCTGGCGGAGCTGCGGCTCACCGCGCTGGCCACCAGGATCGCGCTCGACCTCGCCGCCGAAGGCCCGGGTGGTGGGGGTGATCTCGTGGCGGAGCTGGAGGAGCTGGTCGCCGCGCATCCGTTGCGGGAGCCGTTCCATGCCCTGCTGATGCGGGCGCTGGTGGCGAAGGGGCGGCGCGGGGAGGCACTGGCCGTCTTCGAGCGGATCAGAGCGGATCTGGCGGGCGAGCTGGGTGTCGATCCGGGGCCCGAGGTGCGGGAGGCGCACCTGGAGGCGTTGCGGGACGCGGAGGCGGCGCCGCGGACCAACCTGCCTGCCCGGCTCACGAGCTTCGTGGGGCGATCGGATGATATTTCCCGGCTTCGGGGATTACTCGCCGGCGGCGTGCGGCTGGTCCTGTCTCTTATACACCTCTCCGCGCCCACGCGACCCTAA
>NZ_VCJS01000061.1 GCF_005893125.1 Nonomuraea basaltis
CGCAACGGCAAGGCCGTCCTCATCGAGCCCGAGCCGACCTGACACAACTCACCGCGAAGCATCATCGCTCATTGCCGCTCGGGGTTCGCTGCCGCCTGCCCACGTGAAGGTCGAATTTTCGGGTCAGCGGTGCGGACTTCCGTGATCTGGGCGCTAACCGGCCTTCACCCCCGAAGACCGCAGGCCGTGTCACCATGGATGAGAGCGCAGCAGTCACGCCCACTGACAAGACGCTCCCGGACGCCTCGGCGTGTGTGCACCTGCTGCGTGCCATCCGTGCCGAGGAGACCGACGTGAAGCGACGGGAACTGCTCTTCGAACTGGCTCTGGTGCTGGGCGGGGCCCCGGCGTTGGACTTTCTGCGGGTCCTCAGCCCGGACGAGGAGGAACGCCTGGCAGGGGTGCTGCGCAGCACCTGGCGGGTGGACGAGGCGACGGCGCGCACCTTCGAAAAGCTCACGCTGCACGCACGCCGAGCCGACGACAAGTATGGGCCCGCGACGCCGCTGCCGGTGGTGAACGGACAACGTACGGCACTCGAGTTGGGCGACCCCACCTTGATCAGCTACCAGCACTGTTGGCTGGGCGCTATGGCCGTCTATCAACAGAAAGCGGCCACGGCTCTGGACCATGCGTACGCTGCGCAGAGCTGGACATCCCGGTCTCCGAGCAAGTTGTTGCGAGCAATGAGCCACTCGGCGCTGTCGAAGGCACATGCCGCCGCCGGTGAAACGTTGGGGTGCGCCCGGGCACATCACCGTGCGATGTGACGTCACATCTGCGTGCCGCCGGCGTTTTCCCTTGAGAGCCTAAAACGAAAGGAGACGCATTATGGCGACGTATGGCGCCCGATTCTGCTCAGGGGGCGGAAGCCGTGACGCCTGAGACGCAGGCGGCAGCCGCCCCCCACGACGGCTTCATCACCTACGACGAGCTCAGGGAGCCAGACCTCAACGCTGCGCGCTGGAGCCCGGCGGGCCTGCCGCTCCCGACGGGCGGCGACCACATCCCGCTGGACCCCAACGCGGAGCTGTCCGTCGGCGAGGGCGAGGTGCGAGTGACGATCCCGCGCTTCTCGCTGTCGCACAACACGTTCCAGCCCGCCGACAGCGCCAAGTACCTCATCTTCTCGACGCGCCAGTTCGAGCTGCCGCCGGATCGGCCCGCGACGTTCGCCGTCGACCTCGCGGTTAAGAACATCGGCGGGGAACCAGGGGACTTCCGTCGGGGAATGGCCGCCTTCCACGCTTTCGACTTCGAGGTGAGCAAGCGCGTGTTCGCCGTCTGCGGCACCTCCACCCGCGTGCTCGCATTGCACGAGCAACTGGGCGCGTGGGGAGCAGCCGAGCCCTTCTACCACGTAGTCGAGTCGCCGTACGTGGACTTCGACGACGACTTCACCCGGCTTCGCGCGTGCGAGATCACGCTCGACCGGAGCCGATCGACCGCGGCCTGGCGCGTCGACGGCCGCACGGTGTACGAGACCCACGGCACCCTCATCCCCGAACGCGTTCGCATCGGGTTCGGGATCTGGACGATGCTGCCGATCCGGGACGGTCGCAGTCGCTCGCTCGATGGGCAGGGGATGAACGCGCGGTGGCGCCGGTTCCGTGTACGCGGGGTCGACGCGTGAGCCGCTACGCGGCCGCACTGCGATGATCACCGGAGCCGCGCTCGGGCTCGGGCTAGTCGTTTCCTGGCCGCGCCCGCGGCTGTCGGTCAGTTTGAGCAGCCGACCCTGACCGTCGAACACGTAGACCGTGGACGACTTGTCGATGAGTTTCCAGCCGCCATCGACCGCCTTCGTCAGGGTGAAGTGCATCCCGGGCGGGGGCTGGTAGGAATCCCACACCGCCTGTGCTGGTCAGCTCACAGATCTTGTATTCGCGTTCCACCGCCCATCCCGGCGATAGACCTGTGTTTGTAGGCATCTGCGCGCAGTTGTGGGGTCACCGTGTCGACCTGCGCCCCGTTCGCGGGGAAGGCCGGTCCGATCCAGGGGGCGTCCGCCGCTGCGGTAGCCTGCGCGTCCGTTGTTCTGGCGGTAGTCCCCTTCGCGCGCGTCCCGGGGGATCCAGCCTTCGGGACGCGCGCTGAACGGCCGAGGCGGAATGCTACGTACCGGATCAAGGTGCACGGCCTTGTGCGATCGCCGTGGTGGCTACGTGGTGCCATGATCCGATTACAGAATGGCAAGCATTTCCTCATACCCAGCGTCATGCCCCGGTCACTCACGGGAGCATCTCAAGGCCTTTGAACATGTGAAGGGGGCCGGGTGAAGCGGGTAGTGGGGGTTGTCGCCGGGATTGCGGTGCTCGTTGCCGGGGTCGCGAGTGCGGATGGGGCGGCGGTGGCCATGGGCGCCAGGGGAGCGCCGGCTGCGGTGGAGAGGGTGGTTTGGGGAGCCTGTCCCCAGGTGCCGGGGAAGGCGGTGAATGCGAGCGTCGAGTGCGCCACCGTACGCGTGCCGCTCGACTACCGCGAGCCCTGGGGTCAGTCGATCAAGCTGGCGCTCAACAGGATCAAGGCCAAAGTGTCCCGTGACGCCAACCACCTCGGCACGCTGCTGATCAACCCGGGCGGGCCGGGGGCGTCCGGGCGGAAGCTGACCGAGTACGTGTCCTCAGCCCTGCCCGCCAACGTGAGCGAGCGGTACGACATCGTGGGGTTCGATCCTCGTGGCGTCGGCGGCAGCGAGCCGGCGCTGCACTGCGTGGACCCTGAGGTGTACTACAAGCCGCCGCGGCCGGACGCGGTGCCGCGCGGGCTGACCGATGAGCGGGCGCTGCTCGGCCGCGCCTCCGAGTACGCCGCCCGCTGCGGCAACTTCTGGGCCTGGCTGCTGCCGCACCTCACGACCGAGAACTCGGCCAGGGACATGGACCGGATCCGCGCCGCTCTCGGCGAGGAGAAGATCAGCTACCTGGGCTACTCGTACGGCACCTACCTGGGAGCCGTCTACGCCACGCTCTTCCCGCACCGCGTCAAGCGGCTGGTCATGGACAGCACCGTGGACCCGTCCGGCGTCTGGTACAAGTCGAATCTGGCGCAGGACCTCGCCTTCGAGCGCCGGCACCAGCAGTTCCTCACCTGGACGGCCGGCCACCACTCCGTGTACAAGCTGGGCGCCACCCTCAGGCAGGCGTCGTTCGCCTACTACGCGATGCGCGACCGGCTGCGGACCCGCCCGGCCGGTGGCGTCGTGGGGCCGAGCGAGCTCGACGACACCTTCACCATCGCCGGCTACAGCGACCGGGTGTGGCCCAAGTTCGCCCAGGCTTGGTCGTCATATGTACGGCGGGGCGATGTTCAAGGGCTGATCGACATCTATGACAAGCACGGCAAGAACGACGCCGCCGACGAGAACGGCTACGCCGTCTACCTCGGCGTCCAGTGCAGCGACGCCAGGTGGCCGCGCCAGTGGGAGAGGTGGCGTGCCGACATGACCAAGACGCATCGCCAGGCGCCGTTCCTGACCTGGCCGAACGCCTGGTACAACGCCCCCTGCGCCTTCTGGCCGGTCCCGGGCGGCGAGCCGGTCCAGGTGCAGGAGTCGCCGAAGCTGCCGCCGATCCTCATGATCCAGTCCCGCTACGACGCCGCGACGCCGTACGAGGGGGCTCTGGAGATGCGCAGGCGCTTCCCCCACGCCCGCATAGTGCTCGACAGGGGCGGCAACCACGGGGTGTCGCTGGCGGGCAACCAGTGCGTGGACCGGCAACTGTCGGCGTACTTGAGGGACGGGTCCCTGCCGCCGCGGGACGTGGCCTGTGCCGCGCTGCCTCAGCCCCGTCCGGCCGCTCACATGACGGCGGGCACCGCGCAGCGGCAGCACGATCTCCCGGGGCCGCCCGGGGTGCTGGAGCACATCGGAGCACGATGACGTCAAGAAAGGATTACCGTGGGCATTGCGGGATGAGCTAACTGGTAACCCTTCGCGTAGTCTGACCATGTGATGCTGCGTACATCGGCGTCGCGCGTGCTTGACGACAGCGACCGGGACGAGGTTCTCGCCCTGCTGGACACCGATCCGGTCGCCAACGTCTTCGTCTCCTCCAGAGTGCGTGCCGTCGGACTCAATCCGGCGCGACTCGGCGGGCAGATGTGGGGATTCGGGCCGCGCGGTGGCCTCGTGTCACTCTGCTACGCCGGAGCCAACATGGTGCCGGTCAGCGCCGGCCCGGAGGCGGTGCATGCGTTCGCCGACCGCGCCCGGAAACAGGGGCGGCGCTGCTCGTCCATCGTGGGCCCCGTCGACGCGGTCTCCCTGCTGTGGGAGCGGCTGGAGCCGTACTGGGGCCGGGCCCGGGCGATCCGGTGGGCGCAGCCGGTCATGGTCACCTCGCGCAAGCCGCTGGTGCCCGCCGATCCTCTCGTACGCCGGGTGCGGCCGGACGAGTTCGACATCCTGCTGCCGGCGTGCGTGGCCATGTTCACCGAGGAAGTCGGCGTCTCGCCCAACCTCGGCGACGGCGGCGCGCTCTACCGCACCAGGGTCGCCGAGCTGATCAGGATCGGCCGCTCCTACGCGCGCATCGAGAACGGCAAGGTCGTGTTCAAGGCCGAGGTGGGGGCGGTCACGCCGCAGGCCTGCCAGATCCAGGGCGTCTGGGTGGACCCGGAGTTGCGCGGCAGAGGGCACGCCGCGGCCGGGATGGCCGCCGTCGTGGAGGCCGCGATGGACTGCTTCGCACCCTTGGTGACGCTGTACGTCAACGACTACAACCGCTCGGCGCGGGCCGTGTACCGCAAGGTCGGCTTCGCCGAGGTCGATACCTTTATGTCCGTTCTGTTCTAGCATTCGCTGCATGATCCTTGTTACGGGTGCCACGGGCAACGCGGGCAGGGCGCTGGTGCGCACGCTGGCAGGAGCGGGGGCGGAGGTCCGGGCCCTGGTGCGGCGCCAGGTCGATCTCCCCGCCGAGCTGGCCTTCGGCGACCTGAACGATCCCGAATCGGTGGCAGGTGCGTTGACCGGCGTGCGCGGGGTGTTCCTGCTGAGCGGCTACGACCGGATGGCCGAGACGCTGGCCGCGATCGCGCGGGCCGGGGTTGAGCACATGACGCTGCTGTCGGCCAGCGCCGCGGAGGCCACCGATCTCGGCAATCCCATCTCGAAGTACCACGTGGAGTCCGAGGCGCTGGTACGGGAGTCGGGGGTGCCGTGGACGATGCTGCGGCCGCGTACGTTCATGTCGAACACGTTCCGCTGGGCCGGCCAGCTGAAATCCGGAAATGTCGTGAGGGATTCCTTCCCTGACGTCGCCGTCGCGACCGTCGATCCCCTCGACATCGCCGCCGTGGCGGCCGCGTCCCTCACGGAGAAGGGGCACGCCGGGCAGGTCTACGGGCTGACGGGACCGGAGGCGCTGCGGCCCGCTGATCGGGTGCGGATCCTGGGCGCGGCGCTGGGCAGGGAGCTGCGGTTCGAGGGGCTGACCGACGAGGAGTCCATGGCCGAGATGCTGGCGGGGATGCCGGAGGTGTACGCGAACGCGTTCTTCGGCTTCTTCGCGCGTGGCGAGTTGGACGAGTCGACGGTGCTGCCCACCGTCGAACAGGTCACCGGGCGGCCTCCGCGCACCTTCGAGGAGTGGGCGGCGGCCAACGTGGAGGCGTTCGCCTAGGCAACGCAGGCCTCTGTCGGAGCCCGGCTGCGTATCGGCTCACGTCACCATCGGCAGGCAGCGGTCCAGGCCGGTGATGTGCAGCAACCGGGACATGCAAGGGCGCGGCGCGGTCAAGGCGAGGGTGATGCCCTGGGCTCGAGCGCGGTCCTGGATGCCGACCAGGACGGTCAGTCCCGAGGCGTCGCAGAACGACACCTCGGACAGGTCCAGGATGAGCAGACTGGTGCTGTAGCGCAGCGTGTTCAGCAGTTGCTGGCGCAACGCCTGGGTGGTGAAGACGTCGATCTCGCCCGAAAGGCGGACGATGGTGGGAGCCGACGGCCCCGCCACGCCTAGAGGCGATGTGTACATGACTGTCATAGCATGTCTCCGATCGGAGAAGAGCGGGAACGAGGTGCCTGCCGGTCGCGCTTGGTCAGCCGCCGGATGGCGGTGTCGGCACTGATCGGAATCACTGGCAGGCAGCGCGTGGTCACGCCGGCACGGTTGGTTGGTCGATGGGGTGAGCGGCGGCGGAGTGCCCGCCCTCGTTCTCCCAGACGAGTGAGCCGTCCTCCTCTGCCGCGCCGGCACCCGGTATGACGGGAAGGCGCGCGATGATGCCGCTTGGAGCGAAGCCGGTTGTGACCTGGTCGGTGAGTGTGAGCGCGGCCTCGGCGCGGGCCCTCGCCGTGCTCGGCGGGATCACCAGCAAGACGATCGGCTCGGCGCCCGCAAGGATCAAGACGATCACATGGCGATCGGCGTGGCGGAAACAGCCCACCTGCACCTGGCGCCCGCGTGCCGGGATGCGGTGCGGGATGTGGTTCCACGTGTCCCGATACACGCCGACCCGCAGCGTGGTCCGGCTGAGCCGCTGATCGACGGCGGCGATCAGGCCGGGCAGTTCCGCGGTGGCATCGTTGGAGTAGGGCCACCAGGCCCCGTCCACGGTGGCGCGCTCGTCCAGCACGGGACTCATGGAGAGCCGAAGGGCCGAATCGACGGCGGGAACCGCGGACGCGACGGCGCTCAGCGGATTGAAATGAGAAAAACGTGTCCGCGCCATCGCGCACCTGGCTTGCCCGGCCTGAAGGCCGCGAAACCTACGCCGGGGGCGACGTCGACGTGGGTGCCAACGCACGAAAAGTCCTCGGTGTTTTTAGTCTATCCGCAGGCTCTGGAAATTGCGAATTCCAGAGGCCGGATGAGGGGGCGATTGCCGGAAAAAAATAAGGCCCGAGCGGGGCTTTTCGACAGCCCGCCCCGGCGGCCCAATAGGGAGTTTAAGGGGGTGCGTTGCGTAGGTGCTCCGTGTGGGCGGTGTGGCGGGTAGCACGTGGTGGGCCGACGCCGGGGGGATGAGGTGTCCCACCGTGGCGTATTGGCCGCGCAGACGCGGGCCGATCGTGAAGGGGTGATGGTGCGGGGAGCCGATGATCGTGCCGGCGGAGGAGGAACCGGAATGACCAGGAATCTCGGGGCTCAGGCTCTGCGTTTTTCTTTCTCCGAGGCGCGCGTGCCGAAAATTGCGTCATGGCTCTGAAGCAAGCAATCCACCGTGGCGGGTACCCCGCATTTTGCGGGCAAAGGCTCGGGTGGCGGGCCCGTCTCGATAGGATGTCACTGAGGCTCCGCGCCTTCTTCGGCGTGCCGGCCACTATCTGAGAGCGAGACGCAAAATGAGTAGTGCTCGCAAAACCGATGACCATGCAGCCAAGGCGCCCGCCCAGCGGAGTGAGACCGACGAGCGGGCCGAGCACGCGGCCAACGCGCAGTGGCTCAAGGACAACCCGGACGCGATGCCGCAGGTGAGTGCGGGGCGCTGGGCTGTGTACGACAGCGCCGGCCACCTGTGCGGCCACCTCGTCGGCGACGGTCCGACCCGTGAGACCCGCTTCAAGGCGATCGCCGCGGCGAACGAGTGGATGCCTCCCGGTGATGCGTCGGGCAGCTACGGCATCACCCTGCACGATGCCGGAGCGCACCTCCTCGACGCCGCTGCGCGCGGCGACCTCGGTGACGAGACGTGACACCAGAACGCCGCTTGGCAGGGGAGGGAGGCGCGTCGAAGTCAGTGCCGGGGTTGGTCGTCAAGGTCGGCCGACCGCCGGATCTCCCTCCGCTGGTTGCGTGGGTTCCAGCCAGCCGAGCCGCCGGGAGAGTCGCCGGGCGCTGTCGATGACGGTGGCGACGTGAGCGGAGGGGCCGATCTCGTGCCATAGGAGCGACCACGGGAAGTGGGCGGCGGGTTCGGTCAGCGGACGCCAGGTGGTGCCCGGCCGGTTGGAGGATCGGGAGGAGGAGGGGACGCAGAAGACACAACGGCGCTGGAGCACGAGATCGGCGGCGGCGCGTGTGCTCTCCACGGTCCCTTCATAGGGGATGGGCGTGAATCCGGCCGAGCGGCACAACTCGACGACGAACTCGTTGAGCTCCGGTGTCTGGGCTTCCTCCCCGAACAGCAGCGGTTCTTCGGCGAGCCTGGACACAGGGACGCTTTCCAGGCCGGCGAGGCGATGGTGGTCGGGGAGCAGCACGCCGAGAGGATCGAGCCGGATCAGCTCCGAGCTCACGCCGGGAGGGGGCTGGGAAGCCCCGCCGATCCCGATGTCCAGCCGCCCGTCGGCCAGTTGCCGGAGCTGCTCCGGGGCGCCCGCTTCGACCTGGTGGATCGTGAGATCGGGATGGCGCTGCTGGACGTCGCGGAGAATCTGCGGCATGGAGTCGTAGCCGGCGTCGATGATGCCGGCCCGAAGCGGGGGCGACGGTGTGGCGGCGTTGCGGGCGGCTTGCGTGGCCCGCCCCACGTGGTCGAGGATCTGGCGGGCCTCGGTGAGGAAGGCGACACCCGCCGGGGTCAGATCGACATGGTGAGTGCTGCGATCGAGCAGCTGCACTCCCAGCTCGCGTTCGAGTCGCTGGATCTGCTGGCTCAGCGCGGATTGCACGATGTGCTCGCGGGCTGCGGCCCGGCCGAAATGCAGCTCCTCGGCCAGGGTCACGAAATAGCGCAGCTGGCGTAACTCCATGCCTGCCACCCCTTCCCACGCTGGGCGGCGTCTCTCTCCTACTCTAGATCCTCGTGGGGCTGCCGGCCCGGTACGGCCGAGGCCACTCTGAGCCGGCCTTCGCCGAAGAGGTCAGCCACCGGCCGGGGCGCGGGCTTGTTGCCGGGGGTTGCCGACGCGGCGGCGCCGGAGGCGGTCACGGTCGGGCCAGTGCACGTCGCTCGCCCAGCCCAGCAGCTCGAACAGGCGGATCACACCGGCGGACGGGTCGATCTGGCCACGCTCGAGGCCGTGGCGGGCGCAGCTGGGTTCGCTGTGGTGGCCGTTGTGCCAGCTCTCGCCGAATGACAGCAGGGCCAGCGGCCACACGTTGGACGAGCGGTCGTGGCGGCGGGTCTTGAAAGGTCTGCTGCCGATGACGTGGCACAGGGAGTTGACGCTCCAGGTGACGTGCTGCAGCAGCGCGATCCGGATCAACCCTGCCCACAGGAAGGCGGTCAGCCCGCCGTACAGGGTGCCGGTGATCGCCCAGCCGGCCAGGAACGGCAGCGTCAGCGACACCGCGCACAGCGCGGGGAAGGCGCGCGCCACCCTGACCATTGCCGGATCGGCCAGCAGGTCGGGGGCGTAGCGTTCGGCGGGAGTCTGGTCGTCGGCGAACATCCAGCCCAGGTGGGCGTGGGCAAGCCCCCGAAGCTGCCCGCGCAGGCTGGTGCCGTACCGGTAGGGGGAATGGGGATCGCCGGGCCGGTCGGTGAAGGCGTGATGGCGGCGGTGGACGGCGACCCAGTCGATGAGGTTGCCCTGGAAGCCCATCGACCCGGCGACCGCCAGGACCACCCGCAGCCATGGCCGGGCGGTGAAAGAGGCATGGGTGAACAGCCGATGGAAGCCGACCGTCACTCCCAGCCCGGTCACCACATAGAAGGCCGCGGCCAGCAGCAGATCAGTGAGCGCGACTCCCTGCCCCCACGCCAGGAAGATCGCGACGCCGAGCGCGATGAACGGCAGCACGACAATGGTCGCCGTCAGCCCCACCTGAGCTCTGCCGGCCGCTGCGTGCTCCTTTGCCTCGGGGAACGGTGATGCGCCGTCGTAGTCCTGCCGATCTTTCACCGGCTGTTCTGAAATGCTCATTTGTCTCTCTCACACCGACCGCTCGTGTACGTAGCACCATCGCCAGGTCGATCCTGGTTCCAGCGAGGTGACGACCGGGTGGTCGGTTTCCTGGTAGTGGGACTTGGCGTGGCCGCCCGGCGAATCGTCGGAGCAGGCCACCCAGCCGCAAGTCAGGCAGGCCAGCAGGCGTTTCCAGGTCCAGCCGAGGGCTAGACATTTCCTGCATTGGGGTAACCGGCGTTCCACGGCCGGCAGCAGGTCGAGGTGATCGCAGCGTGGCGCCTGACCATTGAGGCCGGCGCGAGCGGTCGTGTTCATTCCTTCTGCATCCAGGGTCATCGCGACCCCCTCACGGCGACAGTGACGCGAGATGCGCCAGCTGGTCGGTTCTCAGTCAATGTGATCCGCGAGCCGGCGGAAACGCCCAATCCAAGCAAGCCTCATCACCAACAGCGATCGCCCGCCCGGCCGAGGTCGCGGGCCCGCTGCCGGCGATCCTCTCCATCCACGGTGCGGCCGCTACCGCGCCCGGACACCATGCTGCGAATCACGGCACCAAAGGTGCCCTAGAGGCGTACGAGCTTGTCGAACAGCCTGGCCAGCTCCGTGCCGGGGTCCGCGGTGAGACCAGCGTGCACGGGGCCGGTCTGGACGATCGTGCTGCGGGGCGCCGTCAGCCAGCGGAACCTCCCGCCGAGCGGCTCCGCCCCCAGCGGTCCGGGGGCGTCGCCGCAGGCCAGCTCGTACGCGCTGAGCGCCCGGCGTACCGCGTCCACGTCCGCCCCCGGGTCGAGCGCGCGCAGCCGGGCCGGGTCGAGCTCGACCCGCGCGCACAGGTAGCCGCGCGGCTGGCAGTAGAGCAGCACGCCCGCGTTGATCTGCTCGCCCCGCTCCACCTTGGGGATCACCCGGATGACCGCGTATTCGTAAACGTCCTTGGTCACCGGCCGCCTCCCCGCCAGAACTCGCCGACCGACCCCGGCCCGGACCGCTGGGCCCGCTGCTCGCCGCGCACCAGCCACTCGCGCGGCCCGTGCGCCCGCCGCAACAGGTGATCGACGTACGCCTCCCGCACGGCCTGCGCCGAGCCGAACCCCGGCTCGCCGTCCAGCCACTCGTCGGGCACCTGCGCCGTCACGTCCTCCAGCAGCTCGCGGGTGATCTTCCCGGCCAGGTGGGCGCCCGCGGCCGCCACGTCACCGGCGTACTGCGCGAGCACGTGGTCGCCCGCGTCGAACGGCCGCTGCGGATCGGCGGTGGGCCAGTTGTGGTGGAACCAGAGCGCCGCGCCGTGGTCGATCAGCCAGGTGTCGCGGTGCCAGATCAGCAGGTTGGGGTTGCGCCAGCTCCGGTCGATGTTGTGGATGAGACCGTCGAACCACACCACCCTGGACGCGAACACCGGGTCGGCGATCCAGGCCAGCGGCTCGAACCCCAGCGCGCCCGGCAGGAAGTCCACCGCCAGGTTGAGCCCGGTGCTGGCCTTGAGCAGGTCCTGCACCTCCTCGTCCGGCTCGCGCGCGCCGAGCTGCGGGTCCAGGTCGATGAGCTTGAGCTCGGGCGTCCTGAGCCCGAGCCTGCGGCCCAGCTCGCCGGCGACGATCTCGGCGACCAGCACGCGGCGGCCCTGGCCCGCCTCGCGGAACTTCACCACGTAGGTGCCCAGGTCGTCGGCCTCGACGACGCCGGGCAGCGACCCGCCCTCCCGCAGCGGGGTCACGTAACGGGTGGCTGCGATCCTATCCAGCACGACACGAGGCTATCGCCCACCCGCCGCACCCTGATCACGAGGGCTGCTCAGCCGGCCAGGGGCTGCTTGAACGGGCGAACGACGGCGCTGCTGCTGCACGCGGTGCGCGGTCAACACGCCGAGACCGCGTGGCCCGCACGCGGTGGCGCGGCGGGTGAGCGAGCGGCGGCGGTGCCGCGCGTGATGGGCGCTGCGTGAGGTGGCCCGGCCGGGGTGGTTGCCTGGGGACGGGCCCGGCCGGGCCCCCGGTCGACTGACCCGGCCATGGGGGGCTGGCCGGGTCAGAGCTTGGTGATGACCTCCTCGGCGAAGCGCTCCATGGTGGCGATCTTGAGCTCCAGCGTGCCCTCGCCGTACCGGGCCTTCTCCTCGGGAGTGGCCAGCCACCACGGGGCGGCCAGCGTGCCGGTCACGCCCTTGGCGGCGAAGTGGCGGTACGTGCCGGCGTCCGGCAGCGCGGCCAGCGGCGCGATGATGTCGAAGGGCTGCCCGGTCCTGCCGCTCTCGTCGAGGTGCCGCCGCAGCGTGTCGAGCACGGGGTCGAGCTGCTCTTCGGTGTAGATGCGGTTGCCGAGCCAGCCGTCGCCCAGCCGGGCCGCCCGCCGCAGGGCCGCCTCGCTGTCGCCGCCCACGTACACCGGAATGCGCCCGGCCGGGGTCGGCGAGATCGACAGCGGCGGGACGTCGTCCAGGGTGACCGTCTCGCCCGCCCAGAGCGAGCGCAGCACCGGGAGCATGGCGTCCAGCCGCCGCCCGCGCGTGTGGAAGTCCTGCCCTGTGGCGACGAACTCCTCCTTGCACCAGCCCACGCCCACACCGAACGTCACCCGGTCCCGTGACAGCACCGCCGCCGTGGACACCTGCTTGGCGACGGTGAGCAGGTCGCGGGCGGGCGCGATGTAGACGTTGGGGGAGAAGCGCAGCGTCGTGGTGACCGCGGCCATCGCCCCGATCGTCACCCACACGTCGGGCCAGTGCGTCTTGGCGTCCCAGCGCGGCCGTCCCGACTTCGAGTACGGGTACGGGCTGGCGAAGTCGGCGTAGAACAGGTGGTCGGACAGCGTCAGCGTGTCGAACCCGCACCGCTCGGCCGCCCGCGCCAGCTCCGTGAACTGGTCGGCGTCGACGAACGAGGCCCCCAGCCACATCTTCATCGGAACTCCGGCGCGACCTTGGTGGCGAACAGCTCCAGGTTGCGCTTGACCGTGTCGAGCGGCAGCACGCCCTGCTGCCCCTGCATGTAGAGCCCGAACCACTCCAGGTCCGGCATCCGGTCGAGCATCCGCTGGATGCCGCGCTTGACGTCGTCGGGCGTGCCGAACAGCGCCATCTCGACGTCGTTCATCCGCTTGGCGTCGCCCTTCTCCGGCGAGATGGGCTTGTGCTTCTCGTCCTCCTTCTTCCGCAGCACCTCCAGATACCCGAAGGGGCCGAAGAAGGCCGCGAAGTCCTTGGGGATGCTGCGGCCGAAGGTGTTGATCGCCTGCTCGGTGGTGTCCGCGATGCCGACGATCTTGAGGATGCCGGTGTGCTCGCCCAGTTTGTACTGGCGGCCCTGCTTGGCCGACTCCTCCTGGTAGAGCTTGGCCTTGGCGGCGTGGTCATCGGGATTCGGGGTGAACATCCACGGCAGGATGTCCTCCTGCGCGGCCCTGATGACCGACCGGTCGGAGATCGTGAAGGGCTGCCACAGCTCGGGGTGCGGGTTCTGGTACGGCCGCGGGCAGACCGACACGGCCACGACCTTGCCCTCCTCGTCCAGCTCCGCGGGCGCGCCGAAGGTCCGCGTCCACTCCTGGGCGGGCCAGCCCTCGATCCCGTCGTACGGATAGGGCACCTGGTAGTCCAGCACGTCGGACTTGTAGCGCAGGGTCTCCTGCGTCCACGCCATCTTCATGATCTTCAGCACCTCGCCGAAGACGTCGAAGTTGCGCGTGTCGGACGCCGAGCCGTCCGAGCGGGCGGCGGCCGCGTGCCAGCGCTGGCCGAGCACGTTCATCCAGCGGTTCTGGTAGCCGCGCGCGACGCCGAGCCGCAGGCGGCCCTTGCAGAACTGGTCGAGCAGCGCGACGTCCTCCGCCGCCCTGATCGGGTCCCAGGCGGGCAGCACCAGGCCGAGCGGCGCGAGCAGGATCCGCTCGGTGCGGGCGGCGAGGTCGGTGAGGAACATCAGCGGGTTGACCGAGAACTCCATGCCCTCGGAGTGGAAGTGGTGCTCGGTCATCATCAGCGCGTCGAACCCGAGCTGGTCGGCGTGTACGGCTATCTCCCGCACCTCGGCCAGCAGCCGCTGGTACGACTCCGTGTCCCGCCCGATGGGACGCTTGGCCTTGGCGTTCTCCTCGGCCGCGTATCCAGAGCCTGGAATCTGCGGATTCAGGAAAATAGAAAACTTCACCGGGGACCTCTTTCCGCGGACGGTTCCTCTGCAAGGTACTCTGGCAATCTTAGCCGAGCAATCGCTTGGTTAACTATGAGGAGGGGCACATGAGACTGGGCGTCACGATGTTCGCCACGGATCTGGCCATGCCCGTCGAGGAGCTGGCCAGGGCGGCGGAGGAACGCGGCTTCGACTCCCTCTACGTGCCCGAACACACCCACATCCCGGTCTCGCGCCGCACGCCTCCCGCCGCCGGCCAGGAGGAACTGCCCGACGAGTACAAGCGCACGCTCGACCCCCTCGTCGCCCTCTCCTTCGCCGCCGCCGCGACCCGGCGGCTGCGCGTGGGCACCGGCATCCTGCTCGCCGCCCAGCGCGAGCCCATCGTCACCGCCAAGGCCATTGCCACGCTCGACCACCTGTCTGGCGGGCGCGTCGTGGTCGGCGTCGGCTTCGGCTGGAACGTCGAGGAGATCGAGAACCATGGCGTCCCGTACACCCGCCGCCGCGAGGTGGCCAGGCGCAACGTGCTGGCGATGCAGGCGCTCTGGCGCGACGAGGTGGCCTCCTTCGACGGCTTCGAGCCGTCCTGGTCCTGGCCGAAGCCGCTGCACGGCCCGCCCGTCTACGTGGGTGGCGCCGCGGGGCCGAAGCTGTTCGCCCACGTCGCCGAGTACGCCGAGGGCTGGATGCCGATCGGCGGCGCCGGCATCAAGGCGGCGCTGCCGGCGTTGCGCGAGGCGTGCGAGAAGGCCGGGCGGCCCATGGCCCGGATCATCCCGTTCGGCACCCGGCCGAGCAGGGAGAAGCTCGACTACTTCGCCGGACTCGGCATCGAGGAGGTGGTGGCCACCCTGCCCAGCGGCTCGGCCGACGTGGTGCTGCCCCTCCTCGACGCGTACGCGGCTCTGTGACACGCAGGCTGTAATAATGACGGTTCATGTCCGAGCTCCGTGCCGATGACCCCCAGCGCCTGGGGACGTACCGGCTCTCGCGCAGGCTCGGTCAGGGCGGCCAGGGCGTCGTCTTCCTCGGCCACTCGCCCGGCGGGGCACAGGTCGCGATCAAGCTGCTGCACGCGAGCCTCTCCGGCGATCCCGACGTGCGGCGCCGGTTCCTCGGCGAGGCCGATGCCGTGCGGCGGGTGGCCGCCTTCTGCACCGCCCAGTTGCTCGACGCCGACCTCGACGGTGACCGGCCGTACCTGGTCAGCGAGTACGTCGAAGGGCCCTCCCTGGGAGAGCACGTGATCGCCAAGGGGCCGCGCCTCGGCGGGTCGCTCGATCGGCTGGCCATCGGCATCGCCACCGCCCTGGGCGCGATCCACCGGGCGGGCGTCGTGCACCGCGACCTCAAGCCGGGGAACGTCCTGCTCAGCCTCGATGGGCCGCGGGTCATCGATTTCGGGGTGTCGAGGCTGATGGACGCCACGGTCACCACCAACCAGATCCCCGTCGGCACCCCGGCCTACCTCTCGCCCGAACGCATCCAGGGCGAGTCCGCGGGGCCGCCCGCCGACCTCTGGGCCTGGGGGCTGACCGTCGCCTACACCGCCACCGGCAGGCACGCGTACGTGGCGGACACGTACCAGGAGATTCTGGCGAGGATCTTGTACGGCCGGCCGGATCTGAGTTGTTTGTCCGGGCAGCTGCGGGAGATCGTGGAAGCCTGCCTGGCCCCTGAGCCGGGTGAGCGGCCGGATGCCGGGGAGGTGCTGCGGTGGCTGCTCGGCCAGGACGCGGGCGGGGAAGATGTGCTCACGACCGGGGCGAAGGCCGCCAGCGGCACGACCGGGCCCGGCCCGGTCACAGACCTGCGCCGGGATTCGGATTCGCCGGCCACCACAGACCCGCACCCGATGTCCGGGCTGCCGCCGGCCAAGGAGCTGCGCGCGATCAGTGCCGCACGCACCGCCGATGAGACGGCGCCCGAGACCGCGCCTAAGGGGAAGCCGCGCGCCGGACGGCGGTTACGTGCCTGGCAAGCGATCGTGGCGGTCGTCGGGCTGACCATGGGAGTCGCTGGATTCGCGTTGTGGCAGCGCGGCGCCCAGCAGCCGGGCCTGGAGGGCACCTGGACGGGATCGGCCGAGCACCCCTCGGCGAAGCGGATCTTCCCCGTCGAGATGCGCCTGAGCTCCGGCGGTTCGTCCACCCTGCGATGGGGCGCCGACCTGCACTGTTCAGGGCGGCTCGGGCCGACCAAGAGCGGGCTGGTGTTCGCGCTCGATCAGGTCAAGGGAGATGCATGCTATCCGGGAACACTCCGGATCCTCCCGTCGCCCGACCCGAACCAGATCGTCATCAAAGTGACGCGCGAAGGTAAGGACGAGGTGGCGTATTCGGGCACGGTAACCCGTACCTCTTGACCGGCTGTGTCACGGTCAGGCAGCGATTGTCCTGCGCACCGTTGACTGTTGGCGGCCCGTTGCTTTCAGTAGGAAGCACAACGGGTGGCGGCGAGGGGAGGCAGCCCCGTGCCAACGGCACAGCCGCTCAGAACGGGGGACCCGCAGCGACTCGGAGCTTACGAGCTTTCGGGACGCCTGGGTGAGGGCGGTCAAGGCGCGGTGTTCCTCGGTTCGAGGAGCGGGGAGACATACGCGGTCAAGCTGCTGCATGGGCCGGTGGGGGACGAGCGGGCGGCGTTCCTGCGGGAGGTCGAGCTGGCCAAGCACGTGGCGAGGTTCTGCACGGCCCAGGTGATCGACGCCGGGTTCGACGAGGGCCGGCCGTACATCGTGAGCGAGTACGTCGACGGGCCGTCGCTGCAGCGGGAGGTCGCGCTCACCGGGCCGCGGCGCGGCGGCGCGCTGGAACGGCTCGCCGTCAGCACCGCCACCGCGATCGTGGCGATCCACCGCGCGGGCATCGTCCACCGGGACTTCAAGCCGCAGAACGTGCTGCTCGGGTCGGACGGGCCGCGCGTGATCGACTTCGGCCTGGCCAGGGCGCTGGACGCGGCGGCCACGGTGAGCGGCAGGGGCGTGGGGACGCCCGCGTACATGGCGCCCGAGCAGATCACGGCGTCGGCCGTCACGGGGAAGGCGGACGTGTTCTCGTGGGGTGCGACGATGTGCTTCGCGGCCAACGCGTCGGCGCCGTTCGGGCAGGACTCGGTGGCGCCGGTGCTGCACCGCATCCTGACCGCGCCGCCCGAGCTCGGCATGTTGGCCGGCCGGCTGCGGACGCTGGTCGAGGCATGTCTGGACAAGGACGCGCGGAACCGGCCGACCAGCAGGGAGCTGCTGTTCGAGCTGCTGGGGGAGTCGGATGAGGTGCCGGCCGAGGTGCTGAGCACGCCTCCGCCGCACATCCTGCGGGTCACGCCGTCGCTGATCCCCGGGCCCCGGCCGCCCATGGCGGAGCCGGAGGCCACGGGGGCGCCCGGGGGGTACGTGCTGCCGGGGCAAGGCGCGGGCGATGACCAGGCATCCGGGTCCGGGGATGGGGATCAGAGCGGCTCCGACGCTTGGGACGGCACCGGTGTGCCGGGTTCTGCAGGCGGTGGCATGGCGGCTGACGTGAGAACCAGCGGGCCGGCGTCCGGTCCCGGCTTGGCGTCCGGTCCCGGTTCGGCCTCCGGGCCTGGGGTGAGCGGCGATGGTCAGGGCAGGAAAGGCTGGCCCAGGGCGGCCGTCGCCGTATCGGTCGCCCTGCTGGCGACCGCCGTCGCGCTGCTCGCCGTGATCGTGCCCATGCTGGACAAGGACGGTCAGGCGTCGCAGGCAGCCGAGCCGCCGGCATCCGCGCAGTCGGAGCCGGTGCCGTCCAAGCCCTTCACCCAGAAGTCGTCCCCGGCCAAGCCCAAGGAAACGCAGCAAACGAGCAAGCCGGCCGCCGATCCACCGGTGGTGCGGCCGGTGACGGTCCCGATCCCGGTCCTGACCGGACTGGATCGGGCCGCGGCGCTCAAGGCCATCAAGCGGGCCGGGCTGGTGCCTGGGCCCGTCACCAAGCTCGACTCACCGCGGAAGGTCGGCCAGGTGCTGAGCAGCCGGCCCGCCTCAGGCACGGTCGTGGCCAAGGGCAGCACGGTGTCGCTGCAGGTGTCGGCGGGGCTGGCCGTGCCTTCCGTCGTCGGCCTTCAGCGCAAGGCGGCCGAGACCGCCCTGACCGGTGCGGGCCTCGCGGTCGGCACGGTCACCCGCTCCTGCTCGGACCAGCCGGACGGCCGGGTCCTCGCCACGCAGCCCCAGGCGGGCCGCCGGGTCGCGGGCGGCACCCCGGTGGCCCTCACAGTGGCACGCAAGGGCGTCGCGGTCCCGTCCGTCGCCGGCCGGCCGGGGGAGGACGGGCGTGCGGCGCTGGTGGCGGCCGGGTTCAGGGTACGGACCCAGGGGCAGGTCGTGGAGGACGAGTCGCGGGTGGGCATGATCCTCAGCCAGAGCGTCCAGCCGGGCACCTGCGCGCAGCCGGGAGCTCTGGTCGTGATCGTCATCGGCCTGGAGGGCCAGTCGGGCCCCGACCCGACCGAGCCCTCAGAAACCCCGTCCGGCCCGTAGCCACGCCGCCGTGCCTGATCGTCCGCTTCAGGTGACCAGCAATTCCAGCAGCACGGCCCTGACCTGCTCCTCCGGCAGCTCCATCGTCTTCACCACGCCCCACTGCAGGGCCCCGAGCAGGGCCCAGCACCGGACCCTGGTCTCCGCGTCGGGGTCCTCGCCCGCGAGCTTGGCGAAGATCCCGTCCCGGAACGTCCTGATCGCCGCGGCCTCCGAGTCCGGTGACACGGGGGAGACGGCGTCGTCGCCGGCCAGGTCCTCCATGAACAGGCGGATCACCGAGCGGTAGCCCACCGCGAACTCGACCAGTGCCTCCATGAACTCCTGCCGGCTCGCGTAGCGGGTGCCGAGGAGCACGAGCATGTCGCCGGCCGCCGGGGAGAGCAGCTCCGAGGCCAGGCGGTCCTTCGGATGGAAGTGGTAGGCGACGGCCGTCTTGGTCAGGCCGACGGCGGCGGCGATATCGGCCAGGGACGTGGCCGCGTAGCCGCGCTCGGCGAACAGCTCTCTGGCGGCGGCCAGGATCCGGGTGCGGGTGTCGTCGGCTGTGGTCATCGTCTCATTTTTCCTGTTGGAAACAGCCTGCGCTATTTGGCGTCTTATCGTACGTCCTGTACGACCGTACAGGACGTCCGTCGAGTGGGGGCTGAGCGATGACGCGGTTGCTGGGACGGCTGGGTGGCTGGTGTGCCCGCCATGGGAAGATCGTGCTGCTGTTATGGGTGGTCGCGGCCGCCGGGCTGATGGGCTCGAGTCTCGCCTTCAGCAGCCCGACCAGCAACGACGCGAGCATCCCCGGCACTGACGCGCAGCGCGCGCACGACCTCATGAAAGAGGGCTTCGGGCCGGGCTACGGCCAGGGCGGCACGATGCAGCTCCTGCTGTACTCCGCCGACGGGCCCCTCACCGAGGACAAGCGCAAGCGGGCCGTGGAGGAGTCCGTCGACCGGCTGCGTACGATGCCGCACGTCACGCAGGTCGACACCCCGTTCCGCAGGGGCGGCATCGCCTCCAACCTGCAGATCGGCCTCATCACCATACGCATGCAGGGCCACGACACCGCCAAACTGGCCGAGACCACGCAGGCCCTGTCGAAGGCCGCGGACCCGGCGCGGGCCGCCGGGCTGGAGGTGGTGCCCGCCGACAGCTCCACCCCCGCCGACAAGGAGATCAAGACCGGCCCCAGCGAGATCATCGGCGTGGTCTGCGCGCTGCTGGTGCTGGTGTTCGCGTTCGGGACGCTGGTGGCCGCGATGATCCCGATCTTCGCCGCGCTGATCAGCGTCGCGTCAGGACTCGGCGTGATCGGCCTGCTCGGCTGGGTCGTGGACATGCCCAAGCAGGCCGGCATCATGGCCACGATGATCGGGCTCGGCGTCGGCATCGACTACGCGTTGTTCCTGCTGTCCCGGCACCGCAGGCTGCTGGCCGAGGGCGTGCCGGTCGTGGAGTCCGTACGGCGCACCGTGGCCAGCTCGGGCGGCGCCGTCGTCTTCGCCGGGGGCACGGTGATCATCGCGTTGAGCGCGCTGATGCTGGCCGGCTTCCCGCTGCTGGCCACGCTCGGCTGGGTCACCGGCATCTCCGTCGTCGCCGCCGTGCTGACCTCGGTCACCCTCGTCCCGGCCCTGCTCGGGCTGCTCGGTCACCGCGTCAACGCGCTCCAGGTGCCTTTCCTGCGCGGCGCCGGCTCGTCGGGCTCCGGCTGGGCGGGCCTCGGGTCGTGGGTGGCGCGCCGCCCGTGGCGGGTGCTGCTCGCCAGCGTGGTGGTGCTGGGCGCGCTGGCCGCGCCCGCGCTCGCGCTGAAGCTCGGGCCGCTCGACGAGGGGTACGGCACCCAGGGCTCGGAGCCCCGGCGTGCCTATGAGCTGATGGCCACCGGCTTCGGCCCCGGCGCCAACGGCCCTCTGATCGTGATCGCCGAGCTGCCCTCGAAGGCCGGCGGACCGAAGGATCCGATCGTCGACCAGGTCGTCCGCGAGGTGAAGGCGATCGACGGCGTCGTTCACGTGGCCGACCCCAAGGTCAACGTCTCCGGCCGGTCGGTCCTGCTGCAGACCGTCACCGACTACGCCCCCAGCGACAGCCGGGCCGCCGGCGTCGTCAGGGACATCAGGGCCATCTCGCTGCCCGGCGTCGACCTGCACGTCGGCGGCGAGGTCGCGGGGATGACCGACGCCGGGGACCGCATGGCCGAGCGCACCCCGCTCGTCATCGGCGTGGTGGTGCTGCTCAGCGCCCTGCTCCTGCTGCTCGCCTTCCGCGCGCCGGTCGTCGCGGTCAAGGCCGCGGTGATGAACCTGGTCTCGCTCGGTGCCGCGTTCGGCTCGCTGGCGCTGGTGTTCTCGGTCGGGCTGGGCAGCGGGCTGGTGGGCATGGACGCGCCGGCGAGCTCGTCGTACGTGCAGAGCCTCTTCTTCTCGGTGCCGATCGAGAGCTACGTGCCGCTGATGCTGTTCGCGGTGCTGTTCGGGTTGTCGATGGACTACGAGGTGTTTCTGCTGACGGCGGTACGGCAGGCGTACACGCGGCACGGGGACAACGCGCGGGCGGTGGCGGAGGGGCTCGGCGCGACGGGCCGGGTGATCACGTCCGCCGCGCTCATCATGGTGGCCGTCTTCGTGGCGTTCATCGCGTACCCCGACCCGATGGTGAAGACGTTCGGGGTGGGGCTGGCGGTGGCGATCGCGGTGGACGCCACGATCATCCGGGGGTTCCTCGTGCCCGCGACCATGGTCCTGCTCCGGCGGCTGAACTGGTGGTGCCCGCGCTGGCTGGACCGCCTGCTGCCGAACCTGTCCGTGGAGGGCAACGAGGAGGAGCACGAGCCGGCTCCCCAGCCTCGCGAGCCCGTCAAGCTGGGTGTCTAGGCGTCTGTCCCCGTGGTCTTCTGGTGGCGCCGCCAGGCGAGATAGCCGCCGTCGAGGGGGCGGGCGTCGCGGCCGTGCGCGCGCAGGAGGCGGACGGCCTCGGGGGAGACCACGCAGTACGGCCCGCCGCAGTACGCCACGATCTCCGCCCCCCTCGGCAGGTCGTCCAGGCGCCCGCGCAGCTCCGCCAGGGGCACCGAGATCGCCCCCGGGACGTGGCCGGCGGCGTAGTCGGCGGCCGGCCGCACGTCGATGATCACCGTGCCGGGGTCGGCCAGCCGGGACGCCAGCTCGTCGGCTGTCACGCCCTCCAGGGAGCCGAGCCGCGCCCGCACGGCGTCGCGCAGGTCGGCGAGCCGGTCGTGGGCGAACCCCTGCAGCTCGCCGAGGAAGCGCGACACCCGCTCGTCCGCCAGCCGGTAGTAGACGTGGGTGCCCGCCCGCCTGCTGGTCACCAGATGAGCCGCGCGCAGCTGCTGGAGCTGGGCCGAGGTGTTCTTGAGCGCGACCCCCGCCGCCTCCGCCAGCTCCTCGACCGTGCGCTCGCGCTGGTCGAGCACGTCCAGCAGGCGCAGCCGCACCGGGCTGGCCAGGGCCTTGCCGACGCGGGCCAGCTGCTGGTAGATCGGCTCCTCCGGGAACTCGGACATCAGACCATGTACTGGTCGTGGCGCAGGTACAGCTCGGTCCACTCCTCCGGGGTGAGCTGCCGGCCGTTGGCGACGATGTCGGCGAGCTCCTCGAAGTAGGCCTCGCGGGGTGCGCCCGGGGTGAACAGGATCAGCATCGAGGCGGGCACCCCGGACTCGTTGCGGAAGCCGTGCACGCCGCCCTCCGGCACGAACAGGAAGTCGCCGGGCCCGCCGTCGGCCCACTTTTCGCCGTTGAAGAGCCGGACGGTGCCGGACAGCACGTAGAACGACTCGGTCATCGTCCGGTGGAAGTGCGCGCCGGCGCCTGACGGGGTCGGGCCCATCTCCCATCGGTACAGGCCGAACGCGCCGTTCGTCGAGGCGCCCGTGCTGAGGTAGTGCACCTGCGTCCTGTCGCCGATCGACAGGTCCGGCGGCGTGTCGGCGGTGCGCAGGACGCCGCTGTGCTCGCCGGACTCACCCTGGTAGCGGGTCGGGGGGTACGACATGTCGCCTCCTTCTAATGTTCTAAGGAAGCTTAGAATAGCACCCGGCGTCAGAACGTGATGACCGTGCGGGCGACCACGCCCTCGCGTACGTGGGCCACGGCCTCGTTGATCTGGTCGAGCGGGAGGCGCTCCGAGATCAGGCCGTTGAGGTCCAGCCGGCCCCGCAAGTACTGGCCGGCCAGCATGGGCAGGTCGCGGTGCGGCGCGGCGTCGCCGCCCTGGGTGCCCATGAGGCGGCGGGAGGCGAACAGCAGGCCCGGGTCCAGCTCGACCGGGTGGCCCGCCGGCGGGCTGCCGACCATGACCGTGGTGCCGCCGGGCTGGGTCGCCGCGAACGCCTGCGCCAGGACGCCGGGGGCGCCCGTCGCGTCGAAGGCGTAGTCGACGCCGCCCTTCACCAGCTCGCCCACCTGCCGCGGGAGGTCGTCCACGAGGAGGGTGTGGGTGGCGCCGAAGCGCTCGGCGAGCTTGAGCTTCTGCTCGGCCACGTCGGCGGCGACGATCGTGGTCGCGCCCGCGAGCACCGCGCCCTGGATGACGTTGAGCCCGACCCCGCCGCAGCCGGCGACGAGGACGGCGGCGCCGGGCGGCACCCTGGCCACGTTCATGACCGCGCCGACGCCGGTGACGACGCCGCAGGCCAGCAGGCACATCGCGTCGAACGGGGCGGTCTTCGGGATCTTCACGCACATGGCCTCTGCGACGACCGCGTACTCGGCGAACGAGCCGATGCCGATGAAGCGGCGGGTCTCCTGGCCGTCGAGGGTGATCCTGGGCAGGCCGCCCATGATGGTCGGCAGCCGGGCGGGGCCCGAGCACAGGTGGAAGCGGCCCGCGCCGCACTGCCGGCACCGGCCGCAGGGGCCGTTCATGGCGATGATGACGTGGTCGCCGGGCGTGACGGAGGTGACGCCCGCGCCGGCGCTCTCCACCACGCCCGCGCTTTCGTGCCCGAGGATGAACGGGGGCTTGCTCACCACGGGGCTCTTGCCGTCGATGGCCTTGAGGTCGGAGCCGCACACGCCCGACGCCTTGATCCGGACGCGGACCTCGCCGGGACCCGGATCGGCGATCTCGACCTCGCGGATCTCCATGGGGGCGTGGAATCCGGTCAGCACGGCGGCGCGCATCAGCATGCGCCACACGGTAACCCGGTGCCGAATTGTGAGCAAGCGGTTGCTCGGTAGCCCGTTGACACCCTTCCTGGGCGAATTTACGCTCGGCACAAAACCAAGCGAGCGCTAGGCCAAATCGCGAGGAAACCATGATTGTACGGCGGGGTGTGGCGGTGGCGCTCACGATGGCGCTGCTCGTGGCCGGGTGTGCGGCTCAGCAAAGGGGCGCGTCCCAGCAGGAGGGTGCGGCCGTGCCAGGCGTGACCGGCACGACGGTCAAGGTCGGCGGCGTGCTGACCAAGACCAGCGCCAGCGGATACTCGACCAAGGACGCCGAGATCGGCGCCAAGGCCAGGTTCGAACGGGCCAACGCCGAGGGCGGCGTGCACGGGCGCAAGATCGAGTTCCTCGGGGCCGAGGACGACGGGCAGGACGCCGCCAAGGGCGACGCGGCGGCCAAGAAGCTCGTGCAGAAGGACCAGGTGTTCGCCCTGGTCCCGGTGCACGCGCCCAACTTCGGCGGCGCCGCCTTCCTGGAGCAGCAGGGCGTGCCGTGGTTCGGCTGGGCGACAGGGCCGCAGTGGTGCGGCACCAAGACAGGGTTCGGCTACAACGGCTGCCTTGCGCCCAAGCAGGGCGCGGGATCCCAGACGTGGTGGGGCCGGCAGATGGCCGACCTGATCGGCGGCGCCGAGGGCAAGAGCGTCTACGTCCAGACCAGCGACTCCAGCGGCAGCAAGTACGGCGGCACCACCATCTCCCAGTCGTTCACCGCAGCCGGCTTCAAGCTCGTCGGCGTCAACTCCGGCCTGCCGGCCGCCGCCCCGCCACCTGACTGGCTCCCGTACGTCAACAAGATCATGACTTCGAACGGCGGCAAAGCGCCCGACGTCGTGGTCTCGGTGATCGCGGGCACCAAGTTC
Source organism: Nonomuraea basaltis (assembly GCF_005893125.1). Classification (GTDB taxonomy): domain Bacteria; phylum Actinomycetota; class Actinomycetes; order Streptosporangiales; family Streptosporangiaceae; genus Nonomuraea; species Nonomuraea basaltis. The sequence continues at coordinate 24,423 of NZ_VCJS01000061.1, forward strand.
AACGTCGGCCTGTACTCGGCGCTCAAGCGGGCCGGCTACAAGGGCGTGCTCACGGACGCGACCAGCTACGACGCCGCCATCCTCAAGGACCCGGCCAGCGCGCAGGCCCTGGAGGGCGTGATCGCCGCGCCGATGTTCGAGCCCTTCGAATCCAGCGCCCCCGAGATCGCGCAGCTCAAGCAGGACGTCGAGAAGGTCTCCCCCGGCACGCAGCTGACCCAGCACCTGGCGATCGGCTACTGGGCCGCCGACATCTTCCTCGACATGCTCGACAAGACCGGCAAGGACCTCACCAGGGAGAAGTTCCTGGCCACGGGCAACGGCTCGTACACCTACGAGAACGCCGGCTTCGGCAGGATCCAGTACCCCAAGGACCACAGCGAGCCGAACGGCTGCGGCGCCCTGGTCAAGCTGGAGAACGGCGCCTTCCAGGTGGCCAAGAGCATGAAGTGCTTCGACAACGTGCCGCTCAAATGATCCTTGGCTACGTGCTCAGCGGCATGGTCACCGGCGCCATCTTCGCGATCATGGGATCGGGCCTGACGCTCTCGTACGCCGCGACCGGGGTGTTCAACTTCGCCCACGGCGCGCTCGGGTTCCTGTCCGCCCTGCTGTTCTACGAGCTCAACGTGGCCGCCGGGCTGCCCGCGTGGCTGTCGGCGCTGGTGTCGGCCGGGGTGTTCGCGCCGGCCCTCGGCTACGTGCTGCACAAGGCCATGTTCCGCGGGCTCGCCCAGGCGGGGGAGACCGCGCAGATCGTCGCCACGATCGGGCTGACGATCGCGCTGCCCGCGCTCGGCCTGCTGGTCGTGGACCTGGCCGGGCTGCCGGCCGCGGACGCGACCTCGCTGCCGCGCGGCGTCGGCCCGCACCCGGCCGAGGCGTTCGACGTGTTCGGTGTCCACCTGGACACCGACCAGCTCATCACGTTCGGTTTCTCCGTGGTGGCGGCGGCCGGGCTGTGGGCGTTCATGCGGCACACCCCGTACGGGCTGCGCATGCGGGCCTCCGTCGACCGCCGCCGCCTGGCCACGCTGCGCGGCATCGACGCCGACGCCACCTCGGCGCTGGCCTGGATGCTCGGGTCGGGGCTCGCCGGACTGGCGGGAGTGCTGGCGGTCTCGGTTCTGGGGCTGGACGCGACGGCGTACACGGTGCTGCTGTTCGCCTCGGCCACGGCCGCGGTGTTCGGGCGGTTGCGGTCGATCCCCTGGACGTTCGCCGCCGGACTGGCGCTCGGCGTGGTCCAGAACCTCGTCGCCGGCTACACCGACTTCCTGGAGGAGGTGACCGGGCTGCGCACGGCCGTGCCGGTGATCCTGCTGTTCGCCGGGCTCGTGCTGCTGAACAGGTCGCGCCAGCGGGTCGCGGGGAGCGCGGCCGAGGACGCGCCGCCGCCCGACCACCTGGCCGGGCTCCCGCCGTGGCGGCGCCGGCTGCCGTGGGCGCTGGGGCTGGCGCTGCTGGTCGCCTTCACGTTCACGGCGCCCGAGTACTACGTGGGCATCGCCGGGCAGGGGCTCGTGCTCGCGCTGATCTTCTGCTCCTTCGTGGTGGTGACCGGGATCGGCGGCATGGTCAACCTGGCGCAGGCCGCCTTCGCCTCGATGGCGGCGCTGACCTGCGGGTGGGCGTTCTCCTCCGGGCTGCCGTTCTTCGTGGCGATCCTGCTGGGCGTGCTGGCGGCCGCGGCCGTGGGGATGCTGGTGGCGCTGCCCGCGCTGCGGCTGGGCGGGCGGGTGCTGACACTCGCCACGCTGGCCCTGGCGCTGCTGGCCGACCAGGTGCTGTTCCAGGTGGACGCCTTCAGCAACGGGACCATCGGGTGGTCGCTGCCCGCGCTCGGGTTCGGCTTCGCCGACACCTCCGATCCCCGGGTGCTGGTGGTGGTGCTGCTCGTGCTGATCGGGGTCGTGGCGCTGCTGGTACGGAACCTGGAGAGGTCCGCGTCCGGGCGGGCGATCCTGGCCGTGCGGTCGGCTCCGGCCGCGGCCACGACATCAGGGCTGTCGGCGCCGCGTACCAAGATCATGCTGTTCGCGCTGGCGTCGGCGATCGCCGGGCTCGGCGGGGTGCTGTTCGCCGTCGCCAAGGGCTCGATCACCGCCACCGACCTGCCGGCCTTCGCCGGATTCGTGTGGCTGGCCATAGTGGTGCTGCAGGGAGTGCGCCGGATCGGCGGCGCGGTGCTCGGCGGGCTCATCGCCGTCGTCGTGCCCGAGCTGCTGGCCACCTGGGACGTGTCCGCACACGTCGGGGCCATCCTGTTCGGGCTCGGCGGCATGATCCTGGCCAAGCACCCGGACGGGGTGCTCACCCAGATGGCCGAGCTGCGCCACCGCCGGCCCGCCCCGCCGGAAACGGTGCAGCCCGCGGAGCCGGTGGAGGGCGCGCTGTTCAGGATGGAGGGCGTCGTCGCCGGGTACGCCGACTGCACCGTCCTGCGCGGCGTCGACCTGGCCGTCAACCCCGGCGAGGTGGTCGCCCTGCTCGGCGCGAACGGCGCGGGCAAGTCCACCACCTGCGCGGCGGCCGCCGGAGACCTGCCCGTCACCCGCGGCCGGATCCTGCTCGACGGCGAGGACGTCACCGCCTGGCCCGCCCACCGCAGGGCGCGGGCCGGCATCCTGCTGGCGCCCGAGGGGCGGGGCGTGTTCCCCGGCCTGACCGTGGAGGAGAACCTGCGGACCTGGCTGCCCGACCCCGAGCCCGTCTACGAGCGGCTGCCGCAGCTCGCGGAGCGCCGTACCGTGTTCGCCGGCGCCCTGTCCGGCGGCGAGCAGCAGCTGCTCACCCTGGCCCCGGCGCTCGTGCGGCCGCCCCGCGTGCTGATCGCGGACGAGCCGTCGCTCGGGCTGGCACCGATGGTGGTGCGGCAGATCTTCGAGGTGTTCGCCGAGCTGCGCGAGCGCGGGGTGGCGCTGCTGCTGGTCGAGGAGAAGGCCACGGAGGCGCTGGCGATCGCCGACCGGGTGGCGTTCATGCGGCTCGGCCGGGTCACCTGGGCCGGGCCGCGGTCCGAGGTCGACAGCGAGCGGCTGACCGCCGCCTACCTGGGGGTGAGGTGACCATGCTGGCCGTCGAGGGCGTGTCGGTGGCGTTCGGCGGGGTCAGGGCGCTGGACCAGGTGTCGTTCGAGGTCGCCGAGGGCCAGGTCTGCGGCGTGATCGGGCCGAACGGGGCGGGCAAGACCACGCTGTTCGACGTGGTCTCCGGGCTGCGCAGGCCGAGCGCCGGGCGGGTCAGCGTGGCGGGCCGCGACCTGACCGGGGTGCCGCCGGTCAAGCGGGCCAGGGCCGGGCTGCGCCGCACGTTCCAGCGGACCCAGGTCTTCGGCCGGCTCACCGTGGCCGGCAACGTGCTGGCCGCGCTCGACTGGCACGGCGGCGGTGGCGGGCTCGCCGCCGACCTGGTCGGCTGGCGGGGCCGGCGGCGCCGCGAACGCGAGCGCGGCGAGCGGGTGAACGAGGTGCTGGAGCTGTGCGGGCTCACCCCGCTGCGCGACGCGTACGCGGCCGCGCTCCCCGTCGGCCAGCGCCGGCTCGTCGAGCTGGCCAGGGCGCTGGCCGACCGGCCCGCGCTGCTGCTGCTCGACGAGCCCACCTCGGGCCTGGACGCCGGCCAGACCGCCCGCCTGAGCGAGGTCGTGAAGGCGCTGGACACCACCGTGCTGCTGGTGGAGCACGACATGGGGTTCGTCATGGACACCTGCGACCGGATCATCGTGCTCGACCTCGGCAAGGTGATCGCCGCCGGCACGCCGGCCGAGATCAGGGAGGACCCGGTCGTCAGGGCCGCGTATCTAGGTTAGGAGGACCCGGTCGTCAGGGGCCGCGTATCTCCGTTAGGCGTGGCGCTCGGTGAAGGACAGGATGCGGCGCCAGGCGTCCTGACACGACTCCTCCCACTCGGCGTATGAGCGGTCGAAGAACGAGTGCGGCGCCCCCTCGTAGATGTGGGTCTCGTGCTCGGTGCCGACCCGGTCGAGCGCGGCCGTGTACGCGTCGAAGTCCTCCGGCGTCGACACCGTGTCCGCCCCGCCCCTCAGCAGGAGGACCGGCGCGCCGGGCCCGGTCTTGGGCTCGTCGATGGCCCGGAGCGCGCCGTAGAAGCCGATGCCGCCGGCCAGGCCGTTGCCCTCGGCGGCCTGCCGCCACGAGTGGGCGCCGCCCATGCAGAAGCCCACCGTGAAGACGGGACCGTCCAGCGCCTCGGTGGCCGCCCTCGCGTCGGCCCTGACGTGGTCGCTGGTGAGCTGCCTGACGTGGGTCATGTAGTCGAAGTCGTCGCCGCGCTCACCGAGGCCCGCCGTACGGCCGAAGTAGTCGATCGCGATCGTACGGAACCCCGCCTCGGCGAACCGCACCGCCAGGTCCTTGTAGAACGGGTGCAGCCCGCGCACGTCGGGCAGGATCACCACGGACCGCCCGTTCGGCTCGGCGGGCTCCGCCCGGTAGGCGAGGAAACGGTTGCTGTCGGCGGCGGTCAGCTCTATTTGCTCATGAGAGGCCACCTCGCCCTGGATCGGCGGGGCGGGCGGCCTGCTGTCGGTGGAATGGCACATGGGCTCAGCATGCCCGGTACGGTTCGGCCCATCCAGGTACTCGGAGGGTCAGGCTGATCTCGTTCGCGACCCGCGATGAGATGGTTCTCCGACGTCTCCGAACATGGAGAGGTTGTCTGGGTGGGAACGCACACGCCCGCATGGACACAAATCTGCCTCAGCGGACATGGGGTCATCATCATCGATCTCGCGTCCGCGAACTCGCTCAGCCATGCCGCATTCTGAAGTAATCACGCCCGCCGACTCGGGAGGCCGACAGGCGTGTCTGAGGCGCCTCGACTCAGTCGATAACGGCAGTGGCCTCGACCTCGACCAGCAGGTCGGGTTCTCCCAGCGCCGCAACGCCCAGCAGTGTGATCGGCTTGACCGGGTCGACCCCCAGCTTGGCCGCCGCCCGCGCGACCCCCTCGCCCAGCAGCGGCATCTTGTCCGGTGTCCAGTCGACGACGTAGACGGTCAGCTTGGCCACATCATCGAAAGATCCGCCGACCCCGGCCAGGGCGGTGCCGATATTGAGGTAAGCCTGCTCAACCTGAGCGGCCAGATCCCCCTCACCGACCCGTCGGCCCTGGGCATCGCGGGCCACCTGGCCCGCCAGGAACACCAGCTTCGATCCGGTGGCGATCGACAGCTGGCGGTAGACGTCGGGTTTCGGCAGCCCGTCGGGGTTGACCAGCGTCACGGTCATGTCCGCTCCTTGCACATCGGCACAGCATGTTCGGTACTCGCCGAGAACATAGCAAAGATATGTATTGTGGTGCCATGGTGAGGATCAAGGACCCGGCGGTCCGCTCCCTGCTGATCGACCGAGCCGCGCAGATGCTCGCCGCTCGGCAGCCGGTCACTCTCCGCTCGCTGGTGGCCGGAACCGGCGTGTCGACCATGGCCGTCTACACCTACTTCGGCAGCATGGACGGCCTGTGGACAGCGATGCGGCAGGAAGGCTTCACCCGCCTGGCCGCCCGCCTCGCCGCGGTAGCGCCATCGAAGGATCCGGTACGGGATCTGGCCGCTCTCGGCGCCGCATACCTGTCCAACGCCATGGCCAGTCCCGATCTCTACCGGGTCATGTTCGACGCCGGGTTCGAACTCGAGAACGCCGCGGCCGCGGATGACACGCTGCACTGTCTGGTCCGGACCGTCGAACGGGCCACGGCCACCGGCCGCTTTCGCGACGACATCGACCCGCTGGAGCTGGCCACGCAGAGCTGGACCATCGGACATGGACTGGCATCACTGGTCGCTACCGGCCCCCTGCCCCATCAATCGCTAGCCCATGGCGTGCCGCTGCTGACCGCCCTGTTCACCAGCGCAGGCGACAACCGCGAACAATGCCGCCGGTCAGTCGAACGCGGCTGGCGCCCCTGACCTCTGATCGCTGCTTCCTGGCACCGCAGTTCAGGGCGGCGACCCCGTCCCCGAAGGCCGCGGTCGCCGCTGGATCAGATCAGCGGATCGCCTGCGATGGTTCGCCGGCAAGCTGGCTTTTGGGCAAGGCGGTTACGCTGGTCGATGTCCGACCTTTCCATGATCGGAGTAGGTGTGCCCGTGATGTCGTTCACTCTTACCGCCGACGGCCGGGGTGCGCCCCCGGTCACACCGACCCCAGCCTCGTCAGGTGCGGCCGGGAGCTGATCATGGACGCGGCCCAGGAGCGGCTGGAGCGGTTCGAGGCCAACCGCCGGCGCCTGTTCGGGCTGGCCTACCGGCTGCTGGGGGAGGCGTCCGAGGCCGAGGACGTGGTGCAGGACGCCTACCTGCGCTGGGAGCGTAGTGACTCGGCGGTCTCGCCGGAGGCGTGGCTGACCAAGGTGGTCACCAACCTGTGCCTGGACAGGCTCACCTCGGCGCGGGCGCAGCGGGAGCAGTATGTCGGGCCGTGGTTGCCCGAGCCCGTCTTCGCCGACAGTGGGGTGCTTGGCCCGCTGGAGACCGTGGAGCAGCGAGAGTCGCTGTCGCTGGGGATGCTGGTGCTGCTGGAGCGGCTCACGCCGCCGGAGCGGGCGGCGTTCGTGCTGCGGGAGGCGTTCGGTCACAGCCACCGCGAGGTCGCGGAGGTCCTGGAGATGGACGAGGCGCACGTCCGGCAGCTCTACCGGCGCGCGCGCCAGCACGTCGGCGCGGCGCGGCGGCGGTTCACGGCCGCGCCCGAGCAGCGCCGGAAGCTCCTGGAGCGGTTCCTGGAGGCCACCTTGGACGGGGATGTAGCGGGGCTGGAGCGGATGCTGGCCGAGGACGTGGTCGCCTGGTCCGACGGCGGCGGCAAGGCTCCGGCGCTGCGGCACCTGCTGGTCGACCGGGAGAAGCTCCTGCGCTACCTGCTCGACCTGGCCGGGCACCCGCGCGTGACGAGCATCACGGTCGGCACGGCGAACGGGGAACCCGCCATCGTGCTGGACGTGGACGGCCGGCTGTTCGCGGTCATCGTCCCCGAGTTCTACGGCGACCGCATCACCGCCCTCTACGCCGTCGCCAACCCAGACAAGCTCGCCTTCTTCACGAAACAAACAACGTGATTCCTGTGGTGCGTTGTCACGGATCGCCTCCGTCGCCCGTCTATCTGGTGACGAAGGGGAACGTCGATGACAACGACACCGCACATTGTGATCCTGGGCGCCGGGTACACCGGCCTGACCGCCGCCAAGCTGCTCGCCAAGCGCACCGGCGCGACAGTCACGCTGGTCAACGAACGTGACCGGTTCGTGGAGCGGATGCGCAACCACCAGCTCGCCTCCGGCCGGCGGCTGCGCGACATGCTGCTGCACGACCTGCTCAAGGGCACCGGCATCCGGCTGATCGTGGACCGCGTGACCCGCCTCGACACGGAGGGGCGTCAGGTGGAGCTGGCGCGCGGCGCCGAGCCGGTCGGCTACGACCTGCTGGTCTACGCGCTGGGCAGCCACGCCGACCTGGACGGCATTCCCGGCGCGGCCGAGCACGCCAGCGCCGTCGCCACATTCGAGCAGGCCCGGCGGCTGCGCGAGCGGATGCGTACCGCCGACACGGTCGCCGTGGTCGGCGCCGGGCCGACCGGCATCGAGGCCGCCACCGAGCTGGCCGAGAGCTACCCGGACCGCACGGTGCGGCTGGCCACCAGCGGCGCGCTGGGCGGCGCGCTGTCCGAGCACGGCCGGGAGTACCTGCACCGGGCCTTCGACCGCCTCGGCATCCAGGTCTGGGAGCACGCCAAGGTTGCCAAGATCGACGCGGACGGCCTGCTGCTGGAGGACGGCAAGCACGTCGACGCCGACACCGTGGCCTGGACCACCGGCTTCATGGTCCCGGAGCTGGCGCGCGAGGCGGGGCTGGCTGTGGACGACCGCGGGCGCATGGTCGTGGACGCCACCTTGCGCTCGGAGTCGCACCCGGAGATCTACGGCATCGGGGACGCCGCGGCCGCCCGCACCCAGGAGGGGCAGGAGCTGCGCATGGGCTGCGGGCCCGGGGGGCTCGCCGCCGCGTGCGCCTTCCATGCGATCAACGACCGCCTGGCCGGGCGTACCCCCAAGCCGCTGCGCGTCAAAGGCGACGCCCTGTGCATCAGCCTCGGCCAGCGGGACGGCCTCCTCCAGCCCACCGAGCTCGACGGCAGCCCGCGCGGGAAGGTGCGCACCGGCCGCCCGGTCGCGATGATCAAGAAGGCGGTCCTCCGCGCCACCGGGTGGTACAACCTGCGCTACCCCGCCCTGGTCGTGGCCGGCGCCAGGCACGCGTGACGCTCCGCCCGGATCCGTCGTCATGGTCGACGACGCTTCCCCAATCGTGATTTCCCGCAGATGAGAAGTCCGGCGGGAGGGCTGGCACTCCAGTCACCTTCTCAAAGAAGCCCCGGACAGCGGCCCCGCGGGTCAGTCGTTGATCGTGTGCCCGTGGTTCCGGCGCTGGACGTACAGGCGGTTGCCCTCCGGCCCCGTCCATTCCACCCGCACGATCCCGGGCACCGCCGTGTCGCCGATGCGCGACGGGTCGGACCAGTAGCCGAATCTGGGGTTGCGGAAGAACGTCGCCCACAGCTGGCCACTGCGATCCACGAAGAAGTTGTTGTGGCCGGCGCCGACACCCGCGGTCCACCGCTTCGAGTACGGTCCCTCGAACTTGTCCGAGACGGCTGCTCAACAGCGTGTACGCGGCCCACACCGTGCGGCCCCGCGGATCGCAGCCGAGACCCACAGGCCTGACCGCCGACCAGGTGACCGATCTCGCCGCCTAGCACGCCGGGCTCGCGAAACTACCCAAGGCGACGAAGCGGCGCGAGTCCGCGCACGTGTCCAGGAATGCGGCGGAGTGCGGCCACATCAGCGCCGTGCTCGACCTGCTGCCCGGGACGGGCTTACGGGCTGGGCAGCAACACACGCACCTGGGTCGCGCTCAGCGCCCTGCGAACCATCGCGATCGGCGTGGACGTCGACGTGTGGTGATGCCACCGAACGCGCAACGTTCGGATTGACCATGAAAAGGCCCCCTGAGCGACCGCACAGGGGGCCTTCAGCATGACGACGTCAGCAGAAGTCAACCCTCTGGTACGAAGCACCGGGGGAGGAGAGGCTCTTCATCTTCTCGCCCGGCGACAGCTCCGTGCAGGGACTGTCGGGCCCGTTGTTCCAGATGACCTTGACGTCGTAGGTCCAGGCGCACCCGCTCTTGACCTGGACCCAGGGATAGATGAGGTCATACCTGCCGCTGTCGATCTTCTTCACGCAGGTCGCCGCGGCCTCCGCCTCCACAGGGTCCGCGCTCGCGGCACCTGATCCAGCGATCAGCAGAATCGCGGCGCCGGAGGCCACGGTCAACGCCCTGAATCCAGCTCTCATATTCGTTGAACCTCTCGGATGGGGAGATCGTTTGCGTCGCTGGCGAACGTACCAAACCTCCGCCACAAGATCGCCACAAAGAGGCAGCGCGATCGTCTGCTCCGCCCCTTGGGGCCGACCTCGGACGTTGGCAGTGCCGCCAACGGTTGCGCCCAAGCGATCTTCTGTGCCGCACTTCGTGCGGGTGGCAGGGCGTGTAGGCCGTGCAGGGTTCCGCCTGATCGCGGGAACCAGCCCTACCAGCTCTCCGCAGACCCGCTCGACATCCGCACGGATGAACGCCACGTCCTCTGACTCCGCCACCGAGCGAGAATCGCCTGCTCAGACCCCACTGTCAGCAGATGTGGCAGTAAGCGGGGTTCGTCGCTCCGCTCTCATTGGGCGAGCGAGCCGAGGGAATCCGGCTCCTGATCCGGGACAGGGATGGCAGCTTCGGCGGAGGGTTTGGCGAGGTGCTCGGCGGGGCGGATACGCGGGTCCTCAAGACCCCGCCGCGCTCGCCACGGGCGAAACAGCTGGCTTCACACTGCACCCTTTCGGGTCGATTTGCTGCGGCGCCGTACCATCGCGTCGCTGATCTGCCGTGCCACTTCGAGCTCGGGCGCCACCCAGCGCAGGCCGGTGTCCCCCACCTCCGCCGGCTCGACGATTACCTGCGGCAATGACCCCTGATCCAGACTGGACCGCCACGTCGCCGGGTCCGGCCGCTCCGGCAGGTACCGGAACCGATCGTTCTGCGCCTCATCGCTCATATTAGACATGACGGCCCCACCCCCCACGAAGTTCCTCGCCGAGTCGTGAATTCCCTCACGCACCCACAAAGACGCGCTCGCGCTCGTGCTGTCGATCGCTTTGCGCTGCCTCGCGCTTACCCTTCTGGCGTTCCGCGTAGATCGTCACGATTGCCGCCCTCGACGAGTTCCTCGACGGTCGCGGTGTCGACCTCGTAGGAGTAGGGCGGGAAGTCCAGGCCGAAGGCGCCGAGGTGCAGGTGGGAGTCGTTGATGCCGGGCAGCACCGTCCCTCCGCCCGCGTCGATCACCTCGGTACGCCTGCCGGCGAGCCGGAGCACCTCCCTGTCCCGCCCGAGCGCCTGCATGACGCCGTTCCACACGGCGACCGCCTGGGCGATGCGGAAGCCCTTGTCCAGGACGAGGACTCGCGCGTTGTGGATCACCAGGTCAGCGCCCCCTTGGGCGGCATCCGCATGCGCCGCCTGGGCGGGCAGCAGCCCCGCAGCGGCGAGGGCGGCTCCTCCTTGCAAGAATTGCCGGCGGTCGAATCGGTTGTGCATGTCCATCACCCTTTGGGGAGTCCGAGGCAGGAAGGAGGTCAGCAACCGGGTTCGCCTGGCCAGCCCAGCCGGTACCGTGCGTTTCGGCGGCCACCGCACGGGTCGAGGGGTCGGAGGCGTCGTACGCGATCGTGCCGTTCACTATCGTCAACTTCACCGGGACGCTCGAGATCTCGTGCGCGTCCCCGGCGGGCCGGCCGTGCTCGTCGACCAGACGGCCGTCCAGGACGCACAGGTCGCCCGCCATCCCGCGGCGCAGGGACCCCTTCCAACGATCGGCATGATCCTGCCAGGCGGCAGTCGTGGTGTAAGTGCGCAGCGCCTTATGCAGCCCGATCCGCTCATCCGGGCCCGAGACGGTCCCCGAGCGTCCCTCGCGCAAGAGCGCGAGCGCGGGATATTGAGTCAGGCTGCTCGCGTAGGAGCCACCTCCGTCGCGGCGGCGGGCTTTCGGCGGTTAACGCTTTTAGCTCGTGCGGGCGTTGAGACGGCGGAGTTGCTCTTCGTGTTGACGGACTCGGGCGGGGATGGCTTCGAGAGCAGCGTGGAGGGTGCGGATCTCGTCGCTGTCGGCGAAGATGTTTATGATCTTCGCCTCGAGGAGTTCGCGTCGCTGGGCGGTCGCCGAGCCGGCCGGTCGAGCCATTCGTAAAAACCCGACTTCGATACTTCCAGCCGTTCGCACATTCTGGAGATCGGATGGTTGGACTTCTCCGCGTCGATGAGCTCGTACTTCTCGCTCACCGATACTCCGAGGCAAAGTAGGCCGCCGCTTTTCCCGGGAACTTGAGCCTCTCTTTCGAGTTCACGCAGCCGGGCGCGCTCGCCGATCGTGAGCGGTTCGTCTTCCACTGAGTGAGCTCTCCGATGGGTGTTCGCCCAGTTCCGAGAGCCGCCTCGTGAATTCCGAGTTCCCGGGGGCAGCCTGAGCGATACGACAAGGGCCTTCAAGCGAGTGACAGGGACGACACGGCCTGCGCTGCTCAGGCCGCTCCGATGTGACCGTCGGTCCTCTCCCCGCAGGCCAGCCCCCGGAGTATCTCGATATCGGCGATGTCCTTCTGCCGCCATGGCCGGCCGTTGCGCAGGTGCGGGAACTGCTCCTTCATGGCGAGCATGCCGGAGACGCTCATGGCCAGCATCGGCGTGCCATCGAGTGTCACGGGCTCGTCGCCGAAGGATCCTGGCGGGAACAGCCAGTCGGACCATCGCCCCAAGGGCTGACTGAACGATCCGTCTGGCCACCGGTCAAAGTAAGCGGTGCTGAACGGCACATCGTCCAGCGTGAACTCGCAGGCCTCCACTGGCGGCTGAGTCGTCAGAGCCGTGGCGCCGGCTCCTACGAGCACTGCCTTCGACTGCTCGGCGTGAATACGTTCAACCCAGAACTCCACGTCGCCGTGCTCGCGCGTGATCCGGCCGATCCTCGCATCGAGTCCCCAGCCCCCGAACAGCCATGCTGAGATACCGACTGCCTGCATGACCGGGATGACCTTGCGGATAACACGCAGTTGCCCTTCGGTCTTCTCGTCCATGGTTTGATCCTGCCATGCAGGGTGGACTGCCCACACGCCCGCTGGTGCCAGACTCCGGGCTACCTGGACTCCGCCGTCGCCCACGGCATCCCCGCACTCGCCTGACACCAGATCACGGGACCCTGTGAATGGACACGAGTCGGGGCGTAGTCGTCCTGCCAAGCGGCCAGACCGGGGATCGCGCCGACGAGCCTTTACCTTCAACCGCGTATGCCCTGCTCAGGGGCCGGAACTCGGGCGGGTGGGGTGCGGGAGGACATCCTTCCTGATGATCAAGGGTGACCTCAGGTCAAGTGTCCGGAGAACCGGGAGAAGCTCAGAATCGCGTTAGCCCCGGGAGAAACGGCCGCGGTTTCTCGCCGGGGTATCGTCAGTGGCAGGTCTTTTGATAGGCCAGTTCTGGGATGTGTTCTCGCCATTCGGCAGGGGATAGGCCGCCGTCTCGGCGGCAGATCATCGCAGAAGCGGTGCCGGGATCGAGACGATCTCGCGCAGGGCCCCGTCGGCGGATGAAATGAGGAGAGCCGTCCGGTCTCGCGCTGGTCCTGGCAGAGCGTGAACACCTCCTCGAACTGGTCGACCACGATCAGCGCGTCGGAGTCGGCCTCGCCCGCAAGGAGCCGGTCGGCGTGCCGCATCGGGTGCTCGCCTGGTGTGAGGATCCGGCTCTGCCCGAGGGATTCGCCCGTGGGCGTCGTCTCCCCGCGTGCGGCAGGCACGAGCCCGGCGCGCAACAGGGACGTCTTGCCGCTGCCCGAAGGGCCGAACACCGCGGCGAAGCGATGCCGGCCAAGCAGCTCGTGCAATTCCTCGACGAGCCGCTCCCGTCCGAAGAAACGTCCGGAATCGTGCGTGTCGTAGGGGGCCAGGCCCAGGTACGGCCCGGCGGCACCGTCCTCGTCGGCCCTCTCGCGCGCCAGTTCCTGAGCGACCTGCTGCCAGCGGCGCTCCCATGCGGAGACGTCTGCGCCGCATGTTTCCACAAAAGCCAAGACGACGGGCAGCGAAGCCAGCCGCTCACCCGCCGCCGCCTGCGACAGCGTGGTGACCGAATAACCGGCGCGCTTGGCCATGGCCCGATAGGTCAGGCCGCCCGCTTCCTGACGCAGCTTGCGTAACTCAGAGGCAAAACGTTGAACCGGTCCCGCTGCCGGATCCACTGGACTTTCACGACGGCCTGCCACCGTTACGAGATTCCCTTCACTAGAGGAGAGGAGCCATTCGCCAAGAAAAGCATTGTTTGCCTGCCTGATCAGGGGTGCCGAACAATCTCGTCGCCACGATCCTGGTGGCACAGGCCTCGGGGAGCGATCAAGGGGACCGCTTGTTGCCGGGGATCGGGAAGATAGGACGGGGTCTCGCATGAAACGCATTCAGAAGGTCGGTGTGGCGCTTGCCGCCGCTACGGTCGTCCCGTTGGGGTCGCTGGCCATGCCCGCGCCGGCGCAGGCGGCTGCCGCTCACTTGGAGATGCAGTGTTACTCCGGCGGGTACCGCGGGAGCCTGCGGGTGTACTACAACAGCACCTCCACGCACGACATCTTCAACCGGCTCAACTGGTACAGCTCCGGCCTCGCCCAGGGCCCCAACAACAAGGTCGAAATCAAGATCTTCAAGGATCTGGCCTGGAAACCGGATAGGACCGTCAAGACCTGGAAGTTCAAGACCCGTAAGGGCTCCGGAGGACGCAGCATCAACGTCGCCGTCAATCGGAGGGACCGGATCTACGTCACCTTCACGTTCACCTTCGACAAGCGCAAGGGGACTATTGACGGCAGTTGCTATCGCCGCAGCCGTACCATCTGACGCATCGTCACGGCCCCTCGAAGGCGGCCCAGTCGCTCGGAACGAAAAGTCCCGTTAGGAGAGCCACGGATGTGCGGCTTGCTGTGACCTTTCGGGGCTGCGGCCCCACGCCGAGAAAGCAAGGGCCCCGCCATCTGGCGGGGCCCTTCCGCGCTTCTGTGCCGGCGGCGCGGAAGCGCGCGCTGCGCGAAGAACAGGCGAAGCACACCGAACCCCGTCCGGGGTGGGGATATCGACGTGTGCATGGGGAACTGGTGCTTGGCTACCTGGTCAGTGAGGCGACCGTGCGGCGCATCCTGCGCTCGGTGGAGCGATCAAAGAGTACCGCCGAGCCGCATAACTCGGCCAGAGAAACCCCAGATCAGAACGTACGCGCAAGTTTTGACGCGCTACACCCTCGGCTTGTGCTTTCAGTCCAGCTCGCGGAGCCATGGGTCCAGAAGCGCAACGGCGCCGTCCCGCGCGCCACCGCCGATGGGGTTGCCGTAGTGGTCGGCGGTGAGGCCGGCGACCCGCTTGTCCGAACTGCCGATGGCTTCGACGATGCCCTCGAAGTCGCTCCGGATCGGCGCCACCGCGCTGACCTGGCAGAAGGTGGCGCACCTGCTGACCGACGAACGGCGCGGGGATCTGGACCGGTTGCTGATGTATGACGCCGGGCTGAAGATGACCCGGCTGGCGTGGCTGATCGAAGCGGCCACCGACGCCAGCGCGGCCTCGGTCAAGACCGCCATCGAAAACTCACGTACCTGCGCAACATGGACGCCCACACCCTGGACATGTCGGTCCTGGCGGCCGAGCGGCGCCGCTTTCTGGCCTCGGCGGGCCGCCGCTCGACCAACCAGGCGCTGGAACGCCGCGAGGAGCAGCGCCGCTATTCGATCTTGCTGGCGGTGGTCACCCAATCCGCTGTGACTCCTCGCTTGGTGATGGTGCGAGCCAGTGGCGGGTGAGGTCGCGGACGCCCGCCAGCCAGCGTTGCGGTTGCTCTCCGGCGGCGATCGCGTCTGCGGCGCCGTGGAGGACGGTGAACAGGATCGTGGCGGCGATATGCGGGTCGACCGGGCGGAACGCGCCCTCGTCCATGCCGCGGTGCAGCGCCTTGGCGATGGCGGCGATGGTGTCCAGCCGCCCTTCGCCCGCGGGTGCGAGCGCGGAGTCGGAGTGGAAAACGGCGGCATGGAGCCCGCCGGGGCGGGCGATGGCCTCGATGGCCGCCGCGCATTCGGCGTCGAGGGTGGCCCACCAGTCGATCGGCCCGGTGGATTCGGCGAGCTGGTGGAACCGGTCCACGTAGTCCCGCAGCACGCGGTCCCGTACCGCAGCGAGCATCTCCTCCCAGGAGGAGAAGTAGACGTAGAAAGTGCCCTTGGCGGCGTCGGCTTCGGCGGTGACGGCTTGAACCCAGTTGGTCACCTTCTGCCCGGAGTCCAGGAGCCGGATGGCGGCATCGATGAGTTCACTGCGCCTGGCCTCGGGGGAGAGGCGGCGCCGGCTCCTGGAGGTGACCACCGCACCAGGTTAGCTGAAGGTCAGCGCTTCAGCTTGATCATCTGAAGCCCTCGCCAGGGCCGGCGTGCCTCCCGCTCCCATCCGGCACGCTCTTCACCTCGTCACCCCCGCATGGGAGATGAGCAGCTCGCTAACGCCGCGGAGGTTGACGTGCTCCCGGTACGGTGGCGGGTCGGCGACGAGCTCCGGCTCCCGGACGCGCCGGGCGAACGCGGCCAGCGCCAGCCGCCCTTCGAGCCTGGCCAGTGGCGCGCCGAGGCAGAAGTGTGGGCCGAAGCCGAAGCCCAGGTGCCGCACCTGTTCGCGGTTCGGGTCGAACCGGTCCGGGTCCGGGGTGGCCTCCGGGTCCCGGTGAGCCGCGGCCAGCAGGAGCAAGACCAG
This sequence comes from Nonomuraea basaltis, assembly GCF_005893125.1. GTDB lineage: Bacteria > Actinomycetota > Actinomycetes > Streptosporangiales > Streptosporangiaceae > Nonomuraea > Nonomuraea basaltis. Next base: position 40,326 of record NZ_VCJS01000061.1, read on the forward strand.
GCCGCCCGCGGGCACCTTCGCGTCCCCGACGCGCAGGTCGTGGTCGGCGACGCGGACGGTGAGCTGGACGGGCGGGTCGTAGCGCAGGATCTCCTCGACGACCGCGGGGGCCGTGCCGGGGCCGGCACGCAAGGCGGCGAGGTGGCCGGGGTGCCATAGCAGGGCGAGCACGCCGTTGGCGATCAGGTTGACCGTCGTCTCGTGCCCCGCCACCAGCAGCAGCACGATCGTGGAGACCAGTTCGTCATGGCTGAGCACGTCACCGCCGTCCTCCGCGGCGAGCAGCTCGGAGATCAGGTCGTCCCGGCGCGGGCTCTTGCGCCGGTCGGCGACGAGCTCGTTGACGTATCGGTGCAGCTCGACCTCGCCCTGCATCCACTCCGGGGTATCGCCGTTCCCGTCATAGCGGTTGGAGAAGCCGTCGAGCATCCGGGTGAGCTGGGCGGACCATCGGTGGAACAACCGCTCGTCGGCCGGCGGGACGCCGAGCATGCGGCAGATGACCGTCACCGGCAGCGTGTAGGCGAGGCCGGACAGCACGTCGAAAGTCTCCTGCTCGGCTGCGCCATCGAGGTACTCGTCGACCAGTTGGGCGATGGAGTCCTCCATCCGGGCGACGGCACGGGCGGTGAACGCGCTGATGACCAGGCGCCGCAGCCGGGTGTGATCCGGAGGATCCAGGGAGAGGAACCAGGGCTGCCGGACGGAGGACGGCGCGTGCGCGGGATACGGGTCGGCTGCCTGATCGGCCTGAAAGAACCGGTCGCGCTCGGCGCTGAGTCGCGGGTCGCGCAGCAGGGTCTCGCAGTCGCGGTAGCTCGCCACCACCAACGAGGACATCTCCTCGATCCATACCGGGCCCAGGGCGCGGAACTCGGCGTAGATCGGGTACGGGTCGGCCCTCGACGCGGGGTCGAGAAGTCTGCCGACCAGGCGGGAACCGGGTGTCTGGCTGTCGGTTGCCATGGGCATCTGCATTCCTTGGGACGCACACTATTGACCTTGGGTCATTAATAGTGACCTCGGGTCAATATGTCAACGGCAACGGCGCCGCCCCGTTGGCCTCGGTTGCGTCAGCGGTTTGCCTGCTATGGTTACGCTCGGCATTATAACGAGCGTCATAGAGAGGGTTTGTAGTGACTGTGATCACGGTGAATACGACGGCGGGGCGGCTGACTGTAGAGCAGCGCCGGACGCTGGCGCGGACGTTGACGGATGCCGTCTTGGTGCCGGAGATCGGGCAGTTCATGGAGGCCGCGCGGGTCGGTTTCCAGGTGCACTTCGTCGAGCGTGCCGCTGACATGGTCGCCATCGGCGGGGTCCTGGCCGCCGACTCTGGCCAGGACGTCACGCACATCGATGTCGCGGTGATGGATGCCGACTGGAACCCGAACGTCCGTGCCGAGGTGATCGAGCGGATCCTCGCGGCGATGGCCGAGGCTTGTGGAGTGGACGTTCCGGCCCCGACCTGGTGGGTGAACTTCCGGACGATCGACGAGGGCAGCTGGGGTTCCGGAGGCGGGGTGACGTCGATCCTCGACCTACTCGACACGGGCGTGTTCACTCCGGAACGGGCCGCTGCGATCCACGCTGCCTTGTCCTGAAGTCCGCCTCCGGATGTGGAACACCCCCGGAAGGTATTGGCGGCTCAGCCGTTCAGCGCATTTCTGAGCGCGAAGCCGGCGGCCCTCGCCCCCGTGGACGCCGGAGAGCGGGGGCGGTCTTCCTCACCGTGGGCACCGGCCGTATCCACCTCTACGACCAGCCACCCAGGTCCACCGAGCGCTCCACCGTCCACCACCTGGGCATCCAGACGGACGAGCTCGAGACCGTCGTCGAACGCCTGCGTGCCATGTGCGTCTCGGTCACCGACATCCGACACGAGCCCACCGCTCGCTACGCCATGGCCGAAGGCCCCGACCGTCTCCTCCTGGAGATCTTCCAGCCCGACCCCACGGATCTGCCCCCAGAGCTGGCCGCCTACTTCGGCCGCCTCCTGACGGGGCCGAGGAGCGGGCACCGGCCGGGGTGGGTGGCCCTCAGGATGATCGGTAAGAGACGCTGTGGGCTCACGAGCCGCACGCACCTGCATTGCTGGCCCGGTACGAGCCGTCCACCGTCGACGGGCGGGCCTGCAGACTCCCGTAGACCGTGGCTGAGGCCACAGTCCCCCTCCCGGTCACTTCGCGGCTGCCGCGTCCAGGAGGATCTCCAACTGGGCGGCGACGTCGTCCAGGGGCTGGATGTCGCGTTTGGCGCGGCACATCGCGACGGTCCCCTCCACGGCCGCGACGATCAGGATGGCCAGCCGCGCCGCATCCTCGGGGGCAGTGCCGCGCTCTCGCAGCGACGCGGCCAGAAGGCCCTCCCATGCGGTGAAGACCTCGGCGGCGGCAGTGATCGCTTCTGGATCGCCCTCGCGCGGCGGCTCCTCGACCGCGACGGCCAGGACGGGACAGCCCGCCGCGAAGTCGCTGTCGATGACCGTCTGACGCCACAGCGCCAGGAACGCGCGCAGCCCGGCCACCGGACCGGCCTGAAGTTCCCGCTCCAGGACCCGCGTGACCAGGTCACCGGCGAACCGGACGGCCTCGGCGGCCAGTTGCTGCTTGCCGCGCGGGAAGTAGTGGTAGGTGGAGCCGAGCGGCGCGCCGGAGTGCGCGGCCAGGTCCCGTACCGTGCTCCCGGCCAGGCCGCGCCGCCGGATCAGGTCAGCCGCGCCGATGATGATCCGCTCTCGTGACTGCGGCTCCCGCCGTGACATCTGACAACCCCCGATTGAATATGACGCTCGTCATAGCCTACTGTGAGTCGCGGTTATAACGAACGTCATAATTCGGATGCCGCACCCCTCTCGCCAGGAGGCACCTCATGCCGATGATCCAGCTCACCGCCCCCGCCGGGGCCCTGACCGGCCAGGGCCGATCCGACGTCCAGCGGGAGCTCGCGCGGGTGCTGCTGCGCTGGGAGGGCGCAAACGCGCCGCACCCCGCCTGGCCGAACCGGGCGACGCCATCGTCCGCCCGTTCCTCGCCGGCGCCGGTGCCGCCGATACCGCAGTAACCGTTCGGCACTTTAAATAGGTACTGCTGGTGGTAGCGGTTCGCCTCCCGCAATAGTTCCGGAGACTCCCGCTCGACCCTCAAGCAGTCTCAGACAGGGACCACCTGCACTGCTTTCCCGCACAGTTTGCCCATGTCATCCTTGTCAGACGTCAGAACGATGGCAGGGCGCACCGAGCGCAGTGCGGTGGCCGCGACCACAGCGTCTATGGCGTACTTGTGACCGTGCAGGCGGGCATCTCGAAGAAGCTCGATCGCTCGTGACGAGATTTCCTCGGTCACCGGCTCGATCTTCAACCGAGACAGGTACCACCTGAGACGATCGCTCTTGACCCGAACGTCTTGCGCCTCGATCGGTGTCATCGCGCTGACCACAACCCGAAAGTCGTTGTCCTGCGCCTCCCGTACGAACGCTGTCATCCGCTGGTCGGCCTCGCACCACTTCACGAGCCCTTCGCAATCGAGAACGACGGTGCCCGCGCTCAACCTGCTTCGTGCGCGCGCCATTCGTCCTCCCCTTGGAGTTCAGGCGCCGACTTGGCGCGGCGGAACAACTCCGCCGCCTCATCACGCAAAGACTGTGGGATCGGTCCAGCAGCGGCCTCGTTCGCCTGCAGAGCTTCTTCCAAGAGATCCCGCTCGATCTGGCGCTCCACAGCGGCATCGACGTACGCGGAAAACCCGCGAGCCCCGACTCGTTCTCGGACGGCGCGAATGTTGCCCGTTCTCAGGGACACACTGACCTTGGCGGCCGGCCCGTCCCCCGGGGCGAAGTCTCGTTCAGGCATGCTCATAGACTCAGTTTACTACTTGAAGTAGCAAAGCGCCGGTCCCGTTCTGCGCGAGGAGCGACCGCTACATGCCTACGCCTGGCCGGACGTCAACCCGACGGGGGCAGGAGACCCCGGTACCACCGATGCCGCAGTAGCCGTTGGGAACTTTGTAACAGGCATTGCTGGTGCGTGATCGCTTGCCCAGCTCAAGGCCGACATGGCCGTGACGATGGCCCAGACCACCAAGACCCACTACATCAACGGCACTGTCCTCTCCTGCCACCGTTCGGAATCTGCTGGCGCGCGGCCTCAGAGCATGCTGTGCGACCGCATCCGCAGTGGGTTCGTGCGGCGGCCGAAGGCAGGGACGGACGGCCTGGACGAAGGCAGGCCGGAGCGCGTCGGCCGTGCCCAGCGAGGCGCGGCCAACGCTCATCGCTTACGAGTCACGGAGCCGATCGGCGAGCTGCGCCAGGTAGAGGGAGCCAGGTGCCAGCCCCGACCGGTTGGTCCCCTCCACATAGCCGGTCTGGTGGTTGGTGTACCAGTTCTGCCCGGTGACGATGCCGGTAGTGCCGATGGCGAAGTTCTGGGCGGTGGGTGGGGTCTGCACGCACAACTTCTTTCCGTTGTCGACGGTGCAGTTCCACGCCACGCTGTTCACCGAGGACCAGCCATGCCCATTTCCCCTGTCTCCGCGATTGTGCAGGGCCAGGACCCAATCGTTCTCGCTCTGGCTGGACAGTTCCTGGATGTTGTCGTACAGGAGCCCCTGACTCCACCGGTGATGGCCGCCGGTCTCGTTGTAGCCAAACTTGCTGTACCCGTTCAGCCACACATTGCCAGAGCAGGTGCTCATCCCCGTGCCGATGAAGGCGTGCCGCGCGTAGAACGCTATCAGGTCGTTGAAGAGGACCTGCTGGGACATGCCACCGGCGCAGAAGCTGTACCGCCTCCCTCCGATGATCTCGGAACGAGGTTGGACGGCCCGAACCCGCTGCACGGTAACCCGCGTGCTGCGCTGCACCCAGACGCCGGAGACCGAGAAGTGCAGGAGCGCGGCGTTCATGACCCACGCGTCCTCGACCCTGCTGACGAAGATGCAGCTCTGCGGGTGGTCTTCGCTAGTGCTCGACGGATCGTCCATGTCGATGCGGAGGTCCTCCACACCGACATTGCGGACGAGCCCGACCCGGTCCCAGACGTATACGTAGGACTGGGACAGGGACCGTCGCAGATCGTTGAAGACGGGGGCACAGATGATGATGTCGTTGCCGACGATCTCCCGGATGTACCTGTTGTACATGATGGGCAGCTCCGGTGGTTTGCCGGGGGTCCAGGGAGCGTCGTTCACCACCCCCCCGCCGTTGATCGCCTCGATCCACTCCTGGGTGTGCGGGTGGTAGATGATGATGTTGTCGCCGACCTTGAGGTTGGCCGTCGATGCCAGGGTGATCCGGCGCTGTCCGGTCGTGACCAGGCTGGAGGTGATGCCGGTCTTGGTGCCGGGCACCTGCGATTCCCAGTCGCCGGACGTACCACCGACGAAGAGAACCGCGCTCCTGCTTCCGTCGCCCTTACCGGTGATGACCGTGTTGACCGACGTGTCGGCTTCCTTGCCAACCCCGCGCAACACGACACCGTCGTGCTTCATCCGGAGCGTGCCGTCGACGATGTAGTGACCGGCCTTGAGGAGCAGCGCCCCTCTGAACCCGTTGGCGCCGAGCGGCATCCCGCCCACCTCGTCGAGCGCGGCCTGAATGTGCGCGGTGTTGTCACCCGCGACAGGGCCGATCTCCTTGACGACTGGGACGGACGGGATCGGCGTCTGGCCATTGCGGTACCCGGCCCAGCTGAAGTCCGGGATCACCTTCCCCCGTGAATCCGGCTTGTAGACCAGCCGGCCGTCGGCGCCCGGGTAGACGAGCTGGGAATGCCATGTAGCCGCCTGCGCCGCGTCGGGGGCAAGCACGTCACGGGTCAGGGACGCGGCCGCCCCCGCGACCACGGCCCCGCCACCGATCCTGAGCAGGCTGCGGCGCGATAGAGATCCGGGCATCGTATGTTTCTCCTCCGAAGGGGCCCCGGACCCAACTCTCCGACCACCGAGGCAGGGTCTGAGCTTGTCCGTTGAGCCAGGGAAAGACATACGGAGGGTAGAGGAGGCCGGTATGTTTCCCCTATATCGCCGGGGTCATCCCGAAGCTGTGCACCTCGCCGATCGCGAGCCTGGGTCCGGGTCCGGTCGATCACCAACATGATCGACGCCGTCGCAAACTTGCGCCAGCGCCCCTTTCTTGCTCGGTCTGCACGGCATCATTGCGGCCTTCCTACGCAACGGCCGAGTCGCCCTCATCAAACTCTCTCTTATCTCCGCAGGTCTACGCCTCGCCTGAGGTCAGACCGACCGGGCAGGCGACACCCGTCCCGCCGATGCCGCAGTAGCCGTTCGGCACTTTAAAAAGATATTGCTGGTGCTTCCACTGCTCGAACGAGGTGTCCTCGAAATCGGGAACCATGGCGATGGCCGCGTCAACGGGCGCCGTGCTCGCCATCGCGGATGGTGTCGTGCACGACGGCGGAGCGGGCCCGCGTACGGGGACTTCGGCGACGAGGAAGATCGTGTCCTGGTCCTCCTGCGTGGTCACGAGATGCCGTACTGGCGGATCTTCCGGTAGATCGTGGCTCGTGACATGCCGATCGCCTTCGCGGCTTTGGTTGGGTTTTCCTGGTTGTCCCGCAACGCGTTGACGATGGCGTCGCGTTCGAGCGCCTCGATCGGCGTGAGCAGCCGATGGCTCGCGGACCGGCATTCCGGCGGCAGGTCGGCGACGTCGACGACGCCTTTGGGACGATGCTTGATCGTGGTGGCGAGCACCCCGCGCAGTTGGCTCACGTTGCCCGGCCAGTCGAGCCGGGCCAGCTGTGCCAGCGCCTGGGGCGAGCACATCAGCTGGTCGTCCTTGGTCAGCTGCCGGAGCAGGTGCTGCACGAGGTCGGGCAGGTCGTCGATGTGGTGGCGCAACGCGGGGACTTCGACGGTGCGGGGGAAGATGGACCGCAAGGGCGCCACGGCGTCGGGCGTCCGCAGCGCGATGACGACCCGCGCCGCGTCCCACGTGCGGTCGGTGAGCAGGTCTGCCGTCGCCGACGCCTGCTGATCGGACAGCCGCTCGGCGTGCCGGAGCACGACCGTGGCGCCGGGTGTGGTCAGGTCCTCGGTCAGGGTTTCGAGCCAGCTGTCGAACTCGCCCGCGGCGGGCGGCTGGGTGACGCGGAAGTGCCTGCCCGGCTCGCGCTGCTGGTGCACCGCGCGTAGCAGGGCGAGCTTGCCGGCACCCACTTCACCCTCGATCGCGAACCAGTCACCTGTAGCGAAGCACGCGGCGGCCTGCTGGACCGACCGCGTCCACGCCGGGCCGGTGCCCGCCAAACCGGGTGGGTTCATCCGGTGGGTGCGGTGCAGCGAGACGCCGCCCGCCAGTGGTGCCGGAAGTCGTTCGACCCGGATGCGGAACACGCCACCCGCGAGCCCGGAACCCGTCGACGCGGGGGAGTAGCGCAGGTGGGCCGTGCGTCCGCTGGGCAGCTCGACCGTCCGCAACGCGTGCCGATTGTCCGCGCGCATCGTGTCGACCGCGTAGCCGATCAACGTCTGCTGCTCGGCGGGGTCGACCAGGTGCCGGAGTGCGTCGTTCATCATCACCACGTCGTTGTTCAGCGCGAGCACCGGCCCCGGCGACCGTTGGCAGATCTTCATGTATTCGTGCACCAGCGCGAGTTCGCGCATGCCGGTCTGGGCGTGCAGTTCCGCCTCGATCTGCCGGGCGGTGGACGCCGCCAGCGCGATCAGCAGCGGTCCGGGCGTATGCCGCCACGTCGTGATGTCCAGGATGCCGATCACCTTGCCGCGGACCGGGTGCCGGATGGGCATACCCGCGCAGGCGAACTGTCCCAGTTGACCCGCGTAGTGCTCGCTCCCGTCGACGAACGCGGACGATCCGCTGGAGATGGCGGTGCCGATTCCGTTCGTGCCGACGAATTTCTCGGCGTAGCTGAAACCGGGCGCCAACTGGACCGCGTCGAGGGCTTCGCTGATCTGGAAACTGGAAACCCGCCGATCGAGCACCAGCCCGGTTTGATCGGTGAGGATCGTGCTGACCGCTTCACCGCGCAACTGTTCGTGCAGCATGTCGAGGATGGGGGCCGCGCCGCGCGCCAACGGCGTTTCGAGATCGGGATCGCGGATGAACGGGGCGAGGATCCGATCCGCCTCGACGTTGTTGTCCCGCGACCGCTCCCAGGACGCCAGGATCGTCCGCCTGACGTTGGGACCGCGCTCACCCGTGCCGCTGAGGAAGCTGTCGCGGGCGTGGCTGATCTCGGCGTCGATGGTCGCCGCGGGTGCGGGCTCGGCGGATCCGCTGCTCAGCGCCTTCGCCACGGGAGCCTCCCTGGATTGCCGTCTTCCCAAGAGTAGGCGCCGGGCGTGTGACCGGGATCTCAGATTGAGACGGTAACACTCCCGTAGCCGGGGTGTCATGAGTCAGCAACCCCGCGTCAACATCCCCGCTCGTGGATGACGGCGTTTTCGCCACGGTCATCGGCCGGCGGCGCCGAATCCCGTGTCGAGAGAGGACCACGCAGTGAGCAGACAGAGTCTGAGCAAGGCGCACGAGAAGATCACGGAATTGTCGTGGGAACCGACGTTCGCCACCCCGGCGAAGAAGTTCGGCACCGACTACAAGTTCGACAAGTCGCCGAAGAAGGACCCGCTGAAGCAGATCCTGCGCTCCTACTTCCCGATGGAGGAGGAGAAGGACAACCGGGTATTCGGCGCAATGGACGGCGCGATTCGCGGAAACATGTTCCGGCAGGTCCAGGAGCGCTGGATGGAGTGGCAGAAGCTGTTCCTGTCCATCATCCCGTTCCCGGAGATCTCGGCGGCGCGGGCGATGCCGCTGGCGATCGACGCCGTGCCCAACCCGCAGATCCACAACGGCCTCGCGGTGCAGATGATCGACGAGGTCCGGCACTCGACGATCCAGATGAACCTCAAGCGCCTGTACATGAACCACTACATCGACCCGGCCGGGTTCGACATCACCGAGAAGGCGTTCGCCAACAGCTACTGCGGCACCATCGGCCGCCAGTTCGGCGAGGGCTTCATCACCGGCGACGCCATCACCGCGGCGAACGTGTACCTGACGCTGGTCGCGGAGACCGCGTTCACGAACACGCTGTTCGTGGCGATGCCGTCCGAGGCGGCCGCCAACGGCGACTACCTGCTTCCGACGGTGTTCCACTCGGTGCAGTCCGACGAGTCGCGGCACATCAGCAACGGCTACTCGATCCTGCTGATGGCGCTGGCGGACGAGGACAACCGCCAGCTGCTGGAACGGGACCTGCGCTACGCCTGGTGGAACAACCACTGCGTCGTGGACGCGGCGATCGGCACGTTCATCGAGTACGGCACCAAGGACCGCCGCAAGGACCGGGACTCCTACGCCGAGATGTGGCGGCGGTGGATCTACGACGACTACTACCGCAGCTACCTGATCCCGCTGGAGAAGTACGGCCTGGTCATCCCGCACGACCTGGTCGAGAAGGCGTGGGACCGGATCTACAACCAGCACTACGTGCACCGCGTCGCGCAGTTCTTCGCGACCGGCTGGCCGGTCAACTACTGGCGGATCGACGCCATGACCGACGCCGACTTCGAGTGGTTCGAGCACAAGTATCCCGGCTGGTACGACCAGTTCGGCAACTGGTGGGAGGCCTACAACCGGCTCGCCTACCCCGGCAGGAACAAGCCGATCGCCTTCGAGAACGTCGGCTACGAGTACCCGCACCGCTGCTGGGCGTGCATGGTGCCCGCGCTGATCCGCGAGGACCTGGTCGTCGAGAAGGTCGACGGCCAGTGGCGCACCTACTGCTCGGAGACCTGCCACTGGACCGACGCGGTGGCGTTCCGGCCCGAGTACGAGGGCAGGGACACCCCGAACATGGGGCGGCTCACCGGCAAGCGGGAGTGGGAAACGCTGTACCACGGCCAGGACCTCGCCGACATCATCTCCGACCTCGGTTACGTCCGAGACGACGGCAAGACCCTCATCCCGCAACCGCACCTCGACCTCAGCGACCCCAAGAAGCTGTGGACGCTCGACGACGTGCGCGGCATCCCGTTCGGCAGCCCGAATGTGACCCTCAACGAGATGACCGACGCCGAGCGCGAGGCGTGGGCCGCCTCCTACCGGGCCAACCCGAACCGGACGCCGTCGGGCGTGTGACCGACGCCGTGGACCAGGGCGGGGTGGGCAGTGCACACCACCCACCTCGCGCTGCACGGTCCCGAACCCGCGTCGAAAGGGCGGCAAGGCGATGGACGATCAGCACAAGGTGCGTTTCGAGCCCGTGGGCATCGAGATCGAGGTGTCCGAGGACGAGACCGTTCTCGACGCGGCGTTCCGGCAGGGCGTGATGCTCATGCACGGGTGTAAAGAAGGCCAGTGTTCGGCGTGCAAGTCGTTCCTGCTCGACGGCGACGTCCAGATGGACCGCTACTCGACGTTCGCGCTCGCCGACTACGAGAGCGACGAGGGATATGTCCTGCTCTGCCGGTCGCACGCCTACTCCGACCTGCAGGTCGAGCTGATCAACTTCGACGAGGAGATGATCCACTCCGGGCTGCCGGTGGTGACGGTGAGCACCGAGATCGTGTCGATGACCGACCTGAGCCGCGACATCACCCGGCTGGTGCTGCGGATCGTGGAGGGGGAGCTGCGCTTCTACCCCGGCCAGTACGTCGACATCCGGATCCCGGACCACGACGAGCACCGGTCGTTCTCGATGGCGGCGCCGGCGTCCCCGGACGGGACGCTCGAGTTCATCATCAAGCGCTACCCCGGCGGTCACTTCTCCGGCCTCCTGGAAGGGCATCTGGACGTCGGCGACAAGCTCGACGTGACCGGCCCGTACGGGACGTTCACCCTCAAGGCCTCCTCGGAACGCAGGCTCGTGTTCGCGGCCGGTGGCGCCGGGATGGCGCCGATGCTGGCCCTGCTGCGGCAGATGGCCGAGAGCCGAAACGAGCGCGAGGTCGTCTTCTACTACGGGGCGCGCACCGAAGCGGACCTGATCTCGCTCGAGGACATCGCGGAACTGCGGGAACGGTTGCCACAACTGACGTTCGTGCCGTGCCTGTCGGAGTCCTGGCCCGAGGACTGGAACGAGGCCACCACCGGCTTCGTCCACGACGTCGTCGGCCGGCACGAGGATTCGCTGTCGTCGTGCGACGTCTACCTGTGCGGGCCGCCCCCGATGATCGACGCCGCACTGGGACTGCTGAGCGAGGTGGGCGTCCCGCAGGAGCAGATCCACTTCGACAAGTTCACCATCACCGCCCAATCCGGCAACGACTGACCGCCCGCCACACCATCAGGAAAGAAGGCTGTTCATGAGCACGCCAGCCAAGGAGAAGCGGCAGCACCAGGCTCCCGTCAGCTTCCCGAAGCCCGAGTTCACCGGCGCAGAGGCGGGGATGCTGGAATTCCCGAGCTCCAACAGCAGGTCCTACAACTACTTCAAACCGAAGAAGATGCGCGCCACCGTTTACGAGGACGTCACCACCGACGTCCAGCCGGACCCGGAGCGGCACCTCACCCAGGGCTGGATCTACGGGTTCGCGGACGGCGAAGGCGGCTACCCGCTCGACTGGACCGCGCTCAAGAGCGGCAACTGGCACGCCTTCCTCGACCCCAACGAGGAGTGGGAGCAGACGATCTACCGCAACAACGCCAACGTGGTGCGGCAGATCGAACTCAACCTCCAGAACGCCAAGGAGGCCGGCGCCTACGCGCACTGGTCGCCGACCTGGACCCGGTTCGTCGCCGAGAACGTCGGCGCCTGGATGCACGCCGAGCAGGGCCTGGGCATGCACGTCTTCGTGTCCGCTCAGCGGTCCGCGCCGACCAACATGATCAACAATGCGATCGCCGTGAACAGCGTCCACCGGCTGCGCTTCGCGCAGGACATCGCGCTGTACAACCTGGATCTGAGCCAGTCCCTCGAGGCCTTCGACGGCGGCGCGCACCGCGCCACATGGAAGGACAACCCGTCGTGGCAAGGGGTTCGGGAGAACGTGGAACTGCTGACCGCGGTCGAGGACTGGGCCGAGGCGGTGTTCGCGACCAACGTCGTGTTCGAGCCGCTCGTGGGTGTGCTGTTCCGCAGCGACCTCGTCATGCAGATCGCGGCGCGCAACGGCGACTACATCACCCCGACGCTGATCGGCGCGGGCGAGAACGACTACACCCGCGACCTGCGCTACACCCGCGCGCTGTTCTCGTTGCTGGCCGGCGACGCCGAGCACGGCGAGCAGAACAGGTCCGTCATGCAGGGCTGGCTCGACAAGTGGGTGCCGGTCAGCCGGCGCGCCGCGTACGAGCTGCAGCCCATCTGGTCGCAGCCGGCGGACCGGGTGGTCACCTTCGCGGACTCGTACTCCGCCGCGACCGCCGATTTCCAGACCCTGATCACCGACCTCGGCCTCGTCGCGGCGAAGGAGCAGTGAAGTGACCTCTTCTGCGAGTTTCGACGTCAACCGGACGTCGTCCAACATGTGCGGCGTCACGCTCATGAACAACCAGAACGGCTACGTCGTCGCGGAGGTCATGGGCGCCAAGGACGGCATCGTGATCTCCGAGTACCCGTCGATGATCCGCGTGGACGGTCAGAACAAGATCGTCTTCGACTACCAGGAGATCTCCGAGGCCCTGGGCACGGAGTTCGACGGGTCGGACTTCGAGGAGATCATGTCGACCCACTACGGCCGCATGGTCCACCTCGACGACAAGACGATCATGTTCGCCAATCCCGAGGACGCCGCCGAGTACATCGGCTTCGATCTCACGCCCGTGGAGTAGAGGAGATCCGAACAGATGTACACCAAGGACGGCGAGGACTACTTCATCGTCGATTCGCACATCGCCCTGTGGGACGGCCGCGAGCAGAACTGCCGCAACATCCACGGCAAGCAGTTCATCGACTGCTTCTACGACTACCACAAGAACCTGAGCCCCGAAGACGCCGTGTGGCCGTACGACGAGTACACCTACTACGGCGGTGAACGCCTGATGAAGGACCTCTTCACCGACGGCTACGTCGACCACGCGATCTTCCAGCCGGCCTACCTCGGCGACTTCTACCGCAACGGGTTCGGGCAGACCGAAGAGGCGTGGGCGCTGACCCAGCAGCATCCCGGCAAGCTCACGTACAACCACAACTTCGACCCGCGCAACGAGCAGGCCGGGCTCGACCGGCTGCGCTCGGACGCCGAACGGTTCGGGCTCAAGGGAGTCAAGCTCTACACCGCCGAGTGGCACGGCGACTCCCGCGGCTACAAGCTCACCGACCCGTGGTCGTACCGGTACCTGGAAGCCTGCCAGGAGCTGGGCATCACCAACATCCACGTGCACAAGGGACCGACGATCCGCCCGCTCGACCGGGACTCCTTCGACGTCGCCGACATCGACGCCGTGGCGACGGACTTCACCGGCCTCAACTTCATCGTGGAGCACGTCGGACTGCCGCGCCTGGAGGACTTCTGCTGGATCGCCACTCAGGAGCCCAACGTCTACGGCGGACTGGCCGTCGCGATGCCGTTCATCCACACCAGACCGCGGTACTTCGCCCAGATCATCGGCGAGCTCCTCTACTGGATCGGGGAGGACCGGATCATGTTCTCCAGCGACTACGCGCTCTGGACGCCGAAGTGGCTGATCGAGAAGTTCGTGGACTTCCAGATCCCGGCGGACCTGGACGAATACTCGCCGCTCACGACCGATGTGAAGCGGAAGATCCTCGGCCTCACCGCCGCCCGGCTCTACGATCTGGCTGTACCGGAAGGGCTCGCGTCGAAGATCCCGGTGGAGCCCGCGGCCGAGGTCGCGGTGGGTGCGTCGGCATGATCGCCCAGGACCCGCGCGGTGCGGTGGTCACCGCGTTGAGCACCGTTCGGGATCCGGAGCTGGACGAGTCGATCGTCGACCTCGGATTCGTCACGGAGACCACCGTCGTGGGCGGCCGCGCGGAAGTGCGGCTCCGGCTGCCGACGTACTTCTGCGCGCCGAACTTCGCCTACCTCATGGTGGCCGACGCATACGACGCCGCGATGGCCGTCGAGGGCGTCGATCACGTGTCCGTCGTGCTGGAGGAGCACTTCGCCGCCGCCGAGATCAACGCAGGCGTCGCTGCCGGGTCGGGCTTCGTCGGGTCGTTCCCCGGGGAGGCCGTGGCCGAACTGCACGACCTGCGGCGCAACTTCCAGCGCAAGGCGCACACCGCGTGCCTGGAACGCGCCTGCCGGCGGCTCATCAAGGACGGCTGGACGGTCGAGGGGTTGTCCCAGGCGCACCTGGGAGATCTGCCGGACAGCCCCGAACGCGCCAGCCTGCTGCGTCGACGCGCCGACATCGGCCTGCCGGTGGCAGCCGACTCGCCGGTGTTCGTCGACGAAGGCGGCGAACCGGTGCCGGCGGAGCAGATCCCGCTCCGGCTCCGGTTCGCCCGCACCGTCCGCGTGAGCATCGAAGGCAACGCGCACTTCTGCCGCGGCCTGCTCACCACCCGCTACCCGCACGCGGCCGCCGACCAGCGACCCCGTCACCCGGAACAGGAGGCGTCGGCATGAAGGCCGTCCAGCTCGGGAAGTACCACGCGGCGCCGGAGTTGGTCCACGTCGCCGATCCGGAGATCAACTCGCCGCTGGACGTGATCGTCCGGATCGGCGGGGCCGGTGTCTGCAGAACCGACCTGCACATCATCGAAGGCCAGTGGGCGAAGAAGTCCAATGTGGATCTGCCGTACACGATCGGCCACGAGAACGCCGGCTGGGTGCAGGCGGTCGGCAGCGCCGTGACCAACGTGGCCGTCGGCGACGCGGTGATCCTGCACCCGCTGGTGACCTGCGGGCTGTGCCGGGCCTGCCGCTTCGGCGACGACGTGCACTGCGTCAACTCCTCGTTCCCCGGCATCGACACGGACGGCGGGTACGCGGAGTACCTGAAGACGACGGCACGGTCGGCGATCCGGCTCGACGACTCGCTCCAGCCGGCCGACGTGGCAGCGCTCGCCGACGCCGGGCTTACCGCCTACCACGCGGTGGCCAAGGCGGCCCGCGTCCTGCGCCCCGGCGACAAGGCGTTGGTCATCGGCGCGGGCGGGCTCGGCCACATCGGCGTCCAGGTGCTGCGCGCGTTGTCCTCGGCGGAGATGATCGTGGTCGACCGCAACGCCGACGCCTTGGCACTGGCCAAGCAGCTCGGCGCCGACCACACCGTGCTCGCCGACGGCAACCAGGTCGAAGCCGTCCGGGAGTTGACCGGTGGAAACGGCGCCGAGGCGGTCATCGACTTCGTCGGCGAGGGCGGCGCGATCGAGGACGGCGTCGCGAGCCTGCGCCGCAACGGCAGCTACTACGTCATCGGCTACGGCGGCGCCCTCAATGTGCCGACAATCGACATCATCTCCACCGAGATCAACTTCATCGGCAACCTGGTCGGCTCCTACAACGACCTTGCCGAGCTGATGGTCCTGGCCGCCCAAGGCAAAGTCACCCTGCACACCTCCACGTACGCCCTGTCCGACTTCGCCAAGGCCCTGGACGACCTCGACCGCGGCGAGGTCCGCGGCCGGGCGATCCTCGTGCCCTAGATCCCCGCAGCCACCACCACACACCCCGGAAGAAGGACGTCATGGCCAAGGATCTGCGGTTCAACGTCGAGGCGCGGCAACTGCTGGAGACCGGCGTGAACGCGCTCGCCGACGCGGTCAAGGTCACCCTCGGTCCCAAGGGGCGCAACGCCGTCATCGAGAAGCTGGTCGGCGCGCCCACGATCACCAACGACGGCGTCACCATCGCGCGGGAGATCCAGCTACGCAACCCGTTCGCCAACATGGGTGCACAGCTCGTCAAGGAGGTGGCCACCAAGACCAATGGCGTGGCGGGCGACGGCACCACCACCGCGACCGTGCTGGCGCAGGCCATGGTCCGCGAGGGCCTGCGGGCGGTGGGCGAGGGCGCCAACCCGATGCAGCTCAAGGTCGGCGTCGAGGCCGCCGTCGAAGCCGTGCTCGACCGGTTGTCCAGCGAGGCCAGTGAAGTAAGCGGCCCGTCCGACCTGGCGAGCGTGGCGATGTTGTCGGCCAACAACGACCGCGAGATCGGCGAGGCGATCGCGTCGGCGATCAGCCGGGTCGGCCGCCGCGGCGTCGTCACCGTCGAGGAGTCGCCGACGTTCGGGCTCGACGTCACCTACGTCGACGGCGTCGAGATCGACAACGGCTACATCTCGCCCTACATGGTGACCGACCGCGAACGTATGGAAGCGGTCTTCGACAACCCCTACGTGCTGCTCACGTCGGAGAAGATCACCAAGGTCCAGGAGCTGATGCCGGTCCTGGAGCAGGTCACCAGGTCCGGTCGCCAGCTGCTGATCTTCGCCCAGAACGTCGAAGGCCCGGCGCTGGGCATGCTGGTGGCCAACAACGTTCACAACACGTTCCGCTCGGTCGTCGTGCGCGCGCCCGGGTTCGGCCATCGGCGCGTCGCCGAGCTGAGCGACCTGGCGATCTGGATGGGCGGCCAGGTGATCACCTCCGACGCCGGCCTCGCCCTGGACACCGTGCGACTCGACCAGTTGGGCCAGGTCCGCAGGGTGACCGTCACCGACAACACGACCACGCTCGTCGGCGGCGCCGGCCCGGACCGCGAGGTCTCCGCGCGCATCGAGCAGCTCAAGACGGAGTTCGAGCGGGCCGCCAACGACCACGACAGGGATGCTCTGCAGGCCCGGATCGCCCGGCTGTCCGGCAGCGTCGCGGTCATCCACGTCGGCGCGGCCACCGGCGTCGAGCTCACCGAGAAACAGCACCGGGTCGAGGACTCGCTGTCGGCGACCAGGGCGGCGCTCGAAGAGGGCGTCGTGGCGGGCGGCGGCGCCGCGCTGGTGCAGGCGGGCGGCGCGATCGACGCGCTGGAACTGCCGGGCGAGAAGGGGTTGGGCGCCCGGATCGTGCGCGACGCCCTCGCGGAACCGCTGCGCTGGATCGCCATCAACGCGGGCTACCACGGGGACGAGATCGTCGACGCCGTCAAGAACCTGCCGACGGGGCACGGGTTCAACGCCGTCACCGGCGAGTTCGGGGACATGTTCGACTTCGGCATCATCGACCCGTTGAAGGTGACCCGCTCCGCCCTGCAGAGCGCCGCCTCCATCGCCGCGCTGCTGCTGACCACCGAGACGCTGATCGTCGAGGAGGTCGTGGGCAATCCGGGCGCGATTTACGCACCCGGATTCGGTGACCTCGCAGAAGGTCTCGTGCGGCCGTCGAACATCCCGTGATGCTCGGCCGGACCCGTCAGGAGTCGACATGAACCCGCAACTGCCCCCCGCCGACGCGCACGTCGCTTACGCGCCGCCCGCTCCTGAGCAGCCCGGTGTCGACCCGAAGACCGGCCGCGGGTTCCTCGCCCGCGGCCGGTTCCTGGGGCTCATCGGCCCGGCCTTCGTCGCCGCGGTCGCGTTCGTGGATCCCGGCAATGTCGCCACCAACGTCAGCGCCGGCATCGACTACCGCTACATGCTGATCTGGGCGGTGGTCTCCGCGTGCCTGATGGCCATGTTCGTCCAGTACCTGGCGGCCAAGCTCGGGCTGGCGACCGGACGCAGCCTCGCCGAGGTCTGCCGTGACCAAACCTCGACGCCGGTGCGGTTGGGGCTGTGGCTGGTCGCCGAGGCTGTGGTGATCATGACCGACCTCGCCGAGTTCGTCGGTGGCGCGGTCGCGTTGAACCTGCTGTTCGACATCTCGCTGTTCAACGGGGGGCTCATCGTGGCCGCGGCCACCATGGTCATCCTGCGGGTGCGCCTGCGCGGCCGGGAGGGCTTCTCCGCCGTCGTCGTCGGGCTGCTGTTCGTGCTGGCGCTCGCGTTCCTCTACCTGGTGGTGAACTCACCGCTGGATCCGGTCGCCGCTGTGTCGGGTCTGGTGCCGAGCCTGCCGGACTCCCGCAGCGCGCTGCTCGCGTGCGGCATCATCGGTGCCACCGTGATGCCGCACGCGGTGTTCCTGCACTCCTCGCTGATCGGCGGCCTCTCCCCGAACCGGCAGGGCACGCTGCGCACACAGGCCGTCCTGCGGTTCCTGCGCCGTGACGTGGTCATCGCGTTGGGCGTGGCCGGCGTGGTGAACCTCCTGATGCTCCTGGTGGCGACCTCGTTGCCCGCGGGCACCGGCGACTCGCTCGTCTCGGTGCACGCGGCGTTCCTCGACCGCTCGGGGGCGCTGTTCGCGGCGGTCTTCGCGGTGGCGCTGCTCGCTTCCGGGCTCGCCTCGGCGTGCGCGGGTGTCTACAGCGGGCAGGCGGTCATGCAGGGATTCCTGCGGCGCAACAGCAGCGTGTGGCTGCGCCGGGCCGTGTCCTCGGTTCCCGCACTGGTCGTCCTGGCGCTGGTGACCGACCCCACCGAGGCGCTCGTGTTCAGCCAGGTCGCACTCGCGTTCGGCCTGCCGTTCGCGCTCGTTCCCCTGATGATTTTCACGGCTCGCCGTGACCTCATGGGTGCGTTCACCAACCGCGTGCGGACCACCTTCTTCGGCGTGGTCGTCACGACGGTCGTGTTGGCGCTCAACACATTCGTGATCATCGACCTCGTACTGACCGGCTAGTGCTGGTTGATGACAGGAATGCGTGTCCGGTGACCGAATCGGCCGAGTCGCGGCGGGCGGCCCCGCACAGCCCAGATTGGAGCACCATGACCGGCAAGTCTTGGCAGCAAGCGAGTCTCGACGGACTCGCGGCGCTCACCGTCGATGCCATGCCCGCAGTCGAGGCGCTCCTCCTCGACGACATCGCTGAGTACCTGATGGGAGCCGGACCCCGGCAACCCCCGTACACCGTCGAGCACGGCAGCCGCGTCGTGAGCGCCCTGTTCGGCGCGATCGTCAACTCGGCGCGGTTTACCCCGTCGGAAGTGCCTGCGACGCCGGAGATCATCGCCGCCCGAGCGCAGATTGTGCGCGGAGCCCACGACTTCGCCACTCGTGGCATCGGCGGGATCAGCCGGCTCGCCAAACGCGTGATCCCGGCCGCATTGGGGGAGCTGGAGACTCACCAGAACTCGCCAGAGAAGCAGACCTGCCTGGTTTTCTCCTATGCGCTCCTCGCCGTCGCGTCGGGGCCGCGCAACCTGCTCGACGACGAGTCCGCAATCGGAGTCATGCAGATCTTCCAGGCGTGGGACGCGGTTCTCGGGCAGGGCGTAGTGCTGCCGTGGCGCCGCGAGGCCGCATCCGGTTGAGCCGACCACTCGGCATTGTCCAGGAACGTGAGAACGCGTTCCATGTCCCGAAGCCGGCCGGCGGTGACAGTGCGCTGCTGGTATGCGGCATCCGCGGCGCCGCGTCACGCCGCACGAGGTCTTGTCGGCCAGTCGATGCCGATGATCGCGGCCTCGCTGGTCGACGGCGGCGGGCGCGCCGCCGTCGCTCGCTCGAGGGTCGCACACGCAGGATTGGGGCAAATAGTCGGCGGCGGGACGGCACCAGCGTCGCGGTCGCGTTGCTCACCTCCGGCTTGCCCTCGTCGGGGGTCGGCACCTGCGCCGGGCGGATCGTGATGTACGGCCTCCATACTTCGGCTGACACTGACGCCGCCGGGGTCGCGGCCACGACCGCCGCAATCAGCGCGCGGTCGCCGCGAGGGTCACCAGGCCGACGACCATGACCGCCGCGCTGGCCATCAGGAACGCCGGGTTGTGGGCGCTCCACCAGCGGATCCGGACCTGAACCCAGCCGGGAACCTCGTCAACCCGGACCAGTCGCAGGGCGATGACGTTCAGGATCGCAGTGCCGAGGCCGAGCGCGCCGAGCCGTGCCATGGCTTCCGCGAGCGTGACCAACTCCATACAGACATCCAACCCCGTCACGTCGACGGCGCGCGTCTCATCGTGAGACAACCCAGCCTCAACCGAGGACCCGGCGGCCGTGGTCGCATGCCCGCATCTTGGCGAGAGGCCGGTGGCTGCGTCATTGGCGGCCAGAGCACGCCCCTTGACTACCCGTGCACGAGGGGATCCATCGCCGGGGCTGCTTTTAGGATCGAGGTATGAAGCGAGTGCTGATGCTGGGCGGCACGTGGTTTCTGGGTCGCCGGGTGGCCGAACGGCTTGCCGAGCGCGGCGATGAGGTCCTGCTGGTGCACCGCGGTTCGGACCGGTCATCGCCTGAGGTGCCGGGCCTGCACCTGCATGCCGATCGCCATGACCTCGCCCGTCACGCCGCACGTATCAAGGAGTTCGGCCCCGACGCTGTGATCGACACCCATGCGTTGACCGGCGCCGACGTCGATGTGGTGCTGCCCGTCCTGCCGGAAGTACCGACCGTGTTGCTATCCAGCCAGGACGTGTACGAAGCCTACACCGGTCTACGCACAGGACACTGCCTGGCGGCGCTGCCGCTGACCGAAGAGTCCGAACTGCGCCGCGACCGCTATCCCTACCGGGGCGCCGCCTATACCGAGGTGCCCGACGACTACGACAAACTCGACGTGGAGGAGCGGTGGCTGCCCCGCAGCGCCGTGGTGCTGAGACTGCCGCTCATCTACGGGCCGCGCGACTGGCAGCACCGGGAAGATCCGATCCTGCGCCGCGTGCGCGCGGGGCGGCGACGCATCCCCGTGGGCGCAGCCAACCTGCTGTGGACCCGGGGATACGTCGACGATCTGGCCGAGGGCGTGCTCGCCGCGCTGGACACGCGCACCGCCGACGGCCAGGCCGTCAACCTGGGCGAGACCAGCACGGTCACCATCGGCGCGTGGTTCCAGCAGATCCTCGACGCCGCCGGGTCGGATGCGGAGCTGGTGCGGGTCCCGGACGACGCGCTGCCCGCCGATCTGGCCCTGGCCGGGGCACCGGCCCAGCATCTGCTGGTATCGGTGGCCCGCGCCCAGTCCCTGCTCGGCTGGGCGCCGGCCGACCCGGCCGGGCGCGTGGCGGAGTCGGTGCGCTGGCATCTGGACCACCCGTCGCCGAAGGGGTGGACGGCACAGGAACAGGCCGCCGATGAGGCAGCGCTCCACAGCGTCAGCTGATGCCGGTCGATCGCCCCGTACGCAGGTTCGTGGCTTGGAACAGGACGCTGTAGGCGTCGTTCACGGTGAAGGTGCTGGTCGTGTAGTCGCGGGTTGCGTTGAACGACCGCCTGCCCTTGCCGGGAGTGTTCAGGTGCAGATGCTGACGGACGATCCCACCCCGGGAACGCTCCCGGCACCCGGGAGCCGAGTCAGCGGGAGCACTGAACTCCGGCTTGTCGTCGCTCACGGAAACACCGTGAGCGAATCGACACCGCAGCCACAGAGCGATGCATCGTCGTCTCCGCTGATCGTGCCGTCGATGAGTCCACGGAACCGGGCCACGATCTCAGCTTGTGTGGGCGCTGGCGGTGAGCACCGCACAGGCGGATGACGCTACTGCGTCCATCAGCGGGACGAACCTCGGCGATCAAGGTCCACCTCCGCCAGGTAAACCCCCAGATTGTTGTCCGGCGAGGTCGAGCAGGCATTCGTCGAGTCCTGGCGAGGCGGTGAGCGACAGCCCCAGCGGAAGCCCTCCGGCCGTCAGGGCCGGCAGACTCAGCGCGGGCGCCCCCGCGATCGGAGCCAGGCACGTCAGCCGGACGACCGCGAGCCGATCGGCCGGCGCCGCACCCAGCCGGGGCGCCGGCATCGGCGTCGTCGGCAGGGCGATTATGGTCGCCCGCAGCACTCGGTGCAGGAGATCGGCCACCTCCTTGAGGGCCTCCCCGGCCTCGGCGTGCTCATCGGCGCTGATCGCCTCCGCCGCGGCGAAGCGCGCGGCGACGCCGGGCCCGAAGCGAGGCCGCCCCCTCCGGATCCATTCACCATGGCAGGCCCACGCCTCGGCCCCCTGGACGACCGCGAACGCCGCCCGCGCCCGCTCCCCTCCCTGC
>NZ_VCJS01000592.1 GCF_005893125.1 Nonomuraea basaltis
CGCCTCCGCCTCCGGCTCCTCCTTCGCGCCCGCCTCCGCCGCCGGCCCGCTTGCATCCGCCACGGGCCAGCCCACTTCCGCCCGGCCCTCCCCGGGACCCGACACATGCGATGCCTCCGCCCGCGGATCGCCCGCATCGGTCCCGGCTCGGGCCGCGCCCGCCGCGCTCCTTCCCGGGCCGTGCGTACCGGCCGGGTCCGCATGGGGTTCTCCATGCTTCGGCTCGCGGGGGGCGGGGGCCGTGGCGCGGGCCTCGGTGAGGAGGCGTTCGGCGAGAGCTGCCTGGAGGGCGAAGCCGCGGGAGGCGCGCAGGCGTTCCCGCGCCGCCCAGGCGGTCAGCGGCGCCACCGCCAGCCCCAGCACGGTACGCACCACCGACGGCCACTCCAGCGACCGCGACGAGCCACCGGCCACCAGCATGCCCAGCACCGAGCCCTCCTCGTCGGGCACCTCCACCTCGGCCGACCACCGGGCACCCGCCACCCGCACTCCCGGCACAGGCGACGACGCCCCTCCGCCCGGCCCAGCGGCCGCGAAGCGCTCTCCGGCGCCGCCGCCGCGGAAGCCGCCGACCGCGCCTGCCGGGCCCGCCGGGCCCGCCGGATGCCCGACGGCACCTGACCCCTCAGACGCGTGGTCGGCGCCGACGATCTCGACCGTGGGGATGGCCCTGTGGCGGCCTGCCAGGTGGCGGCCGTACCGGTCGAGGAAGGCCACCGATGTGCCGGGGAGCTCGGCGTTCAGCACCCCGAGCACGCGCCGGGCCGAGGCGCCCGCCTCCGCGAGGCGGGTGGCGCAGCGGGCCACGAGCTGGGTGCGGGCCGCGTCCGGGCGGGAGGCGGCCGAGGCGACCCGGACCGCGACGATCAGCGGATCCTCGTCCACGAAGATCAACGTCACGCCGAGCCGCTCCGCCAGCACCTCGCCGGAGCCCGCGCTCAGCCTGCCCGACGGCGCGATCACGCACGCCGCCGCCTGCTCCCAGGCCCGCCGCATGGCCATCTCGAC
>NZ_VCJS01000593.1 GCF_005893125.1 Nonomuraea basaltis
ACTTACGAGGTGTCCTTCCGACTGGGCTGCTGGAAGCGTAGAGAACTCCCATCATCCCAGGTCAAAGGGCACCTCGCCCTATTTCACTGTTCTTCTGTCAGATTCCCAGCCGTGGATCCAGGCTCAGGCTCCAGCGCGTTACGGACTCGTGCCTGATGGCAGCGATCCATGATCACGGGGATTCCGAGTGGCCGCAGCTTCTTGCTGTCACCGGCCTTGGGGATGTGCACCCGCTTGACCGCACGCGGTACCCAGGTGCGGATCGTGGCATGCACACGCACGCCCATCTCCGCTCTGGCCTGAGAGGTCAGCGCGACCTCCCCGTCGATGCCCGCGCTCTTGCGACCAGCGTTGCGCTGCGTCACCTGCCGCACGCTGACCAGCGTGTTAGCCCGGCTCCGCAGCATCAACTTTTGCAGGCTTCTGGCCTTGGGCCAGTTACCTTCCTGAACCGCCTTGAAGATCCTGCTCCGCAGCCGCCGTACTTCATCCTCCAGCGTCCGCCAATCGGTGGAGTCCCACCCATCAGCGTCCATCCGGAGGAGAATGCCTTCCGGTCCGTTCACCATGCGGTGTCCAACTTGCCCTTCTGTTCCGGCATTTACGTTGCGTCGTCGTCAAAGGCTCACCTGCCCACGTCAGCGCCCCTTTCGAGGCCCGCGCATCAAGCCCGGTATCCGGCCAGTTATCCGAAACCACCAGCGGAGGAGCTGGCTGAGATGTTCCGGTTTCCTGCCACCTTTCGGCCACCGGCATTCGCTTCTTGGGCATCCTGTTCCCGCCAGGGAATTCAGCTCTCCTCACGGTCGGCCCACCGCCATCTTCGTGGCGGACCCTGTCGGGGTTCCCATGTTTCGCACGAGTGAGTCGCGACCGGGTCGGGGTCGGGTAGCGGGAGTGCATTTCTGCGCCCCCGCCCCCTCAGAACCGGACAAGCCCGCTTTCCAGGCATCTCGGCTCAAGCAAGCCCGAAGGCTCACGGGCAGGCAGAAGTACCGTGCCGTT
>NZ_VCJS01000594.1 GCF_005893125.1 Nonomuraea basaltis
CGGAAGGACATCTGTTGGCAGCCTCGCGCAACGCCTCCGCCGTACCCGCTGGTCCCAGTCGCGTCTCATTCGCGCGCATTCAGGAGCGCCTCGAAGTTCCTGACCTCCTTGCCCTGCAGACCGAGTCTTTCGATTGGCTGCTCGGAAACGAGAAGTGGAAGGCCCGGGTAGAGGCGGCTCGTCAGGCCGGGCGCAAGGACGTCCCGACCCAGTCGGGCCTCGAAGAGATCTTCGAAGAGATCAGTCCCATCGAGGACTTCTCGGGGACCATGTCCTTGTCGTTCCGCGACCACCGATTCGAGCCGCCGAAGTACTCCGTAGATGAGTGCAAAGACAAGGACATGACCTTCTCCGCCCCGATGTTCGTGACGGCGGAGTTCATCAATAACACCACCGGTGAGATCAAGAGTCAGACGGTGTTCATGGGCGATTTCCCGCTCATGACGCCGAAGGGCACGTTCATCATCAACGGCACCGAGCGTGTCGTGGTCTCGCAGCTGGTCCGTTCGCCCGGCGTCTACTTCGAACGCAATGTCGACAAGACGTCGGACAAGGATC
Organism: Nonomuraea basaltis; assembly: GCF_005893125.1. Lineage (GTDB taxonomy): Bacteria > Actinomycetota > Actinomycetes > Streptosporangiales > Streptosporangiaceae > Nonomuraea > Nonomuraea basaltis. The sequence goes on from NZ_VCJS01000594.1 coordinate 559, forward strand.
TGTACGGCTGCAAGGTCATCCCGTCCCGGGGTGCCTGGCTGGAGTTCGAGATCGACAAGCGCGACAGCGTCGGTGTGCGCATCGACCGCAAGCGCAAGCAGGCCGTCACCGTGCTTCTCAAGGCACTGGGATGGACCAGCGAGAAGATCCTCGAGCGGTTCGGCCAGTACGAGTCGATGCGGGCCACCCTGGAGAAGGACCACACCTCCGGCCAGGACGACGCGCTGCTCGACATCTACCGCAAGCTGCGGCCGGGTGAGCCGCCGACCAAGGAGTCGGCGCAGACCCTGCTGGAGAACCTCTACTTCAACCCCAAGCGGTACGACCTGGCCAAGGTGGGTCGCTACAAGATCAACAAGAAGCTCGGGGTCGACTCGGAGATCTCTCAGGGCACGCTCACCGAGGACGACATCGTCGCCACCATCGAATACATCGTCCG
>NZ_VCJS01000595.1 GCF_005893125.1 Nonomuraea basaltis
CTAGGGCGTGTCCCGTGGATCTTTGATGGCAGTTTGGTGTAGATCTTCCGTGTGGATGAGGAGCGTCTGAGTCGTCATGATCTGACGGATGAGGAGTGGGAACGGCTGGTGCCGCTGTTGCCGGTCAATCCTCGGCAGGGTGGTCGATGGGCCGATCATAGGACCGTGATCAATGGGGTGTTCTTCCGGGTCCGGACCAACATCACCTGGCGTGATCTGCCGTCTTGTTACGGGAACTGGAAGACCGTCTATAACCGGCATCGTCGCTGGTCGATGGATGGCACCTGGGAGAAGGTCCTGGATGGGTTACGGGCCGGCTGTGATGCGGCCGAGGGGGCGGACTGGACGGTGAGTGTGGATTCCACCGTGGTGCGCGCCCATCAGCACGCCGCCGGAGCTCGCCAGGTGCCGCCGGCCGACTTCCCGGTAAAGGGGATGCCGTAGATCACGACTCGGTGAAGGGGCGGGAGGCGCTGGGCCGCTCGCGGGGCGGGTTCAGCACCAAGATTCATCTGGTCGCCGATCGGCGTTGCCGTCCGATCGCCACGCTGATCAGTCCTGGCCGGCATGCCGACAGCCCGTACTTCCGGCGGGTGCTGGAACGGGTCCGGATCGTGCGTCGCGGTCTGGGTCGTCCGCGTAAGCGTCCTGGGCGGGTGTTGGCCGATAAGGCGTACTCCTCGCGGGGTAACCGTGCCTACCTGCGGCGGCGCGGTATCAAGGCGGTCATTCCGATCAAGAAGGATCAGCGCGCCAACCGTCTCAGGCAAGGCCGCAGGGGCGGGCGACCGCCCGGCTTCGATGCCGAGCGGTACAAGGAGCGCAACACCGCCGAGCGATGCGTCAACAAGCTGAGGGGCCACCGTGCGGTAGCCCTGCGCACCGACAAGCGCGCGCGGATCTACCAGGGCACCATCGACGTTGCCTCGATCAGGATCTGGCTCCGCGACCCGACTTAATGATCCACGGGACACGCCCTA
>NZ_VCJS01000596.1 GCF_005893125.1 Nonomuraea basaltis
AAGTAACGGCGAAAGGGGCAGTTCCCCAGCACGCCGCGGCGGTTCCCGAACGTGCCGAGCGTCCCGCCGTCGGCCAGGGTGTCGAACCCGTCGGTGGCGCAGCGACCGGGGCCGGATCGCGTGTGGTGGATGAACACCGCGTCGAGGGCCATCAGCCGACGGATCGCCTCGAATGCGCCGGGCGCTGGGGGATCGTAGATGGTGCCGTCGTGCTACCGCCCGCGATGCCCGCCTACCGAAGTGGCGGCCGGGCGGAGGGGACTACTACTCCCATTGGCAAGGACCCCGCTTGGCGGAGAGGACGTCGAAGCCGAAGTCTGCCACGGTCTCGTTGCGCGCGACCTCCCGGCGCTCGTAGCCCTGGTAGCCCGGCGCGTTGTAGAAACACCAGGGTTCCGGGGTCTGGTTCTGTGCACTGCGCACGGGCGGGACGATGTAGGGCGTATCGTCCCACAGCAGCCTTAGATCGCCCTGGCCGCCCGGCTCGGTCCAGACGCAGACCCCTACGACCCGGGGGCACGGGTAGGACTCGGCCGTGTGCGCGTTGGCGGTCGGCAGCGCGAGCCCGGTGGCGGCCGTTAGGACGGCCACGACCATCGCCGTGCGGCGGGAGAGGTTCTTCATGATCTGCTCCTTGTTCTTGGGGAGTCTGCGGGTGACAGATGCTCAGTAGCTAACAATGAGTAGTCACTTGATGACAGAGGGAAAACAAGGCTGTAACTTCCCAGACACGTGCGTAGCCCTGCTGCCCGCACGGCGAACCGGGCGGCGCCGACCTTCACCCGCGCTCCGGCCGCCCCTGGTGCCCGCTGTTCCGGGCCGGCGCCGCCGCCCACATCGACCTCGACGTCGACGTCGAGCTGGCGCCCACCGGGACCGGCCCATGAGCCAGGCCGTTTCCGGACTTTCCGGCCAGGTCTACGCGCGTACGCGTGAGCGCCTGGTCCAAGGCCGGTGACCGCCCATCGAGATCATG
>NZ_VCJS01000597.1 GCF_005893125.1 Nonomuraea basaltis
CCTTGGCGCGCGAGCTCGACCGCGCGACGCCGGAACTCTGGCGGGTGTGGTGCGGGCATGAAGGACATCCTTCCTGATGATCAAGGGTGACCTCAGGTCAAGTGTCCGGAGAACAGGGGGAAGCTCACCATTGTGAAGACCGGCCTTCTGGAGCCCGATGACAGGGGTATGCGGCTACCCCAGATCCGGAAGACGACCAGGTTGGTCCCAACCGCTTCGCGCAAGAGGATGACAAGGGACATGCGCGGGATGATCTTTGAGACGGTGAGGGCAGGACGAAGCTTCTGCCCAGGTCAGAGCACGTGAACCAGCCGTATGACTACCACTCTCCTAAAGCGGGTGCCGCAGGTTCGAATCCTGCCGGGGGCACCGGGTTCGACCAGCAGCAAAGCGCCCTTGACCAGCGAGAACGCCAGTTAAGGGCTTCTTGATGTGTCCGGTGCTGTACGGCTGTAGCTGATCGTTGGCGGGTGATCGTGCCAAATACGTGCGCACAACTGTCGGCATGCAAGACTCTCGCTAAGCCCTCCAGCGACTGACGGGATGGGCTGCCTCCATTCACCCGGCCCGTACGGGAGTCCGCAATGTCCGATTCCATGAAAGTGCTTCAAAACGGCCTCGGCAGCCGCTAAATGCCCAGGTCAACGAGAGTGCTCCCCGCGCACGCGGGGATGGTCCCGCGGAGCGGTTCGATAGCTGATCATGCTCGGCGTGCATTGAAGATCTTCTCCCGCACCTGGCCGGCATCGTCGTGGACGTGGTCGAGCGGGTGGCGAACGTGGTCACGCTGCGCGCTCGAGTTCGAGCAGAGGAAGGGAAGTGCCCGCGCTGTGGGCACGCCTCTGCTCGGGTGCACGGCCGCTACGTCCGGCGGTTGGCCGACATCGCACTCGGCGGTGTCCAGACGGTGCTCGCCTTGACGGTGCGCCGGTTCAAGTGCGTGAACACCGGGTGCACGGCGGTGACGTTCGCCG
>NZ_VCJS01000062.1 GCF_005893125.1 Nonomuraea basaltis
TCACAGCCGGATGCTTCCAGGATCGCCGCGGACGCGCGCAGTCGCCTCGGTGAAACCGTGTTCACCGAGGCGACCCGTGCTGGTGAGCGGCGGGATTGGCGTGAGCTGGCCGAGATCACGCTCGCTTGGTGAACGTCGCGCGCCCGCAGGTAGCCGATCATCGTGATCCCCACACACCAGGCGATCGCCGTGATGGCCGAGCCCGCCGATGGGCGCGCCGGTCAGCAGCCCGCGGGACCGCGATGGCCGTCATCTTCAGCTACAACGGCCTCCCTGTCGAACCTGCCGGCGGTTCCAGGTCCGGATTTTGTCCATCGGATGCGGAGGTGTCCTCGGGCGGGGGTTCGGGCGATCGTGGGTTTGCCGCCAGGCGAGCAGGATGAACTCGTTGGCGATGGCGACCATGAGTGCGGCGAGCAGGGTTTGGGCGACGAGGCCGTGGGCGAGGCGGTTCTTGGGATCGCTGAGGTCGATGTGGTGGCCCTTGATCACGCCGCAATGCCGAGATTCGATCTCGGTACAGAGGCCGCGGTGCCGGCGAAGCCCATGGTCAGCAGGGCCGCGCCGAGCAGCGCTACCGGGCCGAGGTCCACGCCGGTCACCAGGAGGAGCGCGGCCTTGGCCATGCCCAGCCCGCTGCCGAGCCCGAGGAGGACACCGACCCAGCGGGGCAGGACGGTGTGCCAGGTCACGATCGCCACCAGCAGCAGGCCCGCGTTGGCTACCAGACCTCCGGCGCTGAAGGTCACGTTGATCAGGTTCAGCAGTTCCCGGTACGCCTCCAGCGATGCTCCGCGATCACCTGCCGGGGTGGACAGGTACCGGTGTGCCAGTTCGGGGGTGGCGGACAGGCGTAGGCAGGCGCCGAGGAAGCCGATGAGGGTTGCGGCGCTGGATGCCACTATGAAGGTCGCTCGCAATGGGGCACGCTGGCGCAGCACGGTTCCCCATGCGAGAAGGAGCCCGCCGATCCCCAGCCACGCCAGGACGTCGAACACGACGGTCAGCCTGAAGCGTGCGGGTGCGCTGCCGGCGACGTCCAGCTCAAGGAACTCCTCCGGCAGGGAACCGCTGCTCGCGGGCAGGACGAGGGTAATGAACAGGACGATCAGCCCCAGGTAGAAAAGGGCGGTCAGCAGTGACCAGCGGGACAGGAGACGCAGCCATTGGCGTACGTTGACTTCCCTGGGGAGAGGGCCGGCGGGGGAGACGATCGGGGCGCTCATGAGTGCGGCCTTTCGCGCGATGAGATGAGGGGTGGCTGACCGGCCAGGATGCGTTGGTGAGCTCGTGGAGCAGTAGGTGACGGCAGGCCGGTTCTGGGGCGGAGTGAGGCGGCGGGTCAGCGCCGGTGGGAGATGCTGCGCTGTCAGGCGGTCGCTGGTGTGGGGTTGTGGGACGGGGTGATCCGGTTGCGGATCCATGAGGCGGTGGCTGCGGCCGGCCAGAGCCGGGTTGCCAGGTTGCGGGCGGTGATGCCGGCCCGGGTGGCGGGGACCATGAGTGCGGCGGCCGTCGCAACGTTTCCCTGCCGGGGCTCGACCAGGGTGCGGTGTGCGGCCTCATATCGGCGAAGGCCGCGTGTGGGTCGGCGGGGGTGGCGGCCAGTTCTTCGGCCAGGGTGTAGGCGCCCACCATGGCCAGGGTGGAGCCGTCGCCGAACAGCGACACCGAGGATGCGGCGTCGCCCACCAGTGCGACGCGGTCGTTGGCCCAGGAACCGAGGCGTACCTGGCTGACGGAGTCGAACCAGAGGTCCTTGGCCGCGCGGGCCTGGTCCAGCAGGTCGGGCACGCGCCATCCGTCGCCGGCATAGGCGTTGGTCAGGATCTGCTTGTGCTGGGCGAGATCGCGAGGGTTGAAGCCTTCCATTGGCGGGTGACGGAAGACGAAGGCCGCCAGGGCGCGGCCGTGGACGGGGTGGATGGAGGCCAGTCGGCCGGGGGCGTTGTGGAGGACGACCTCCTGCTGATTGTCGGCCGGGCCGTCGAGAGGCATGGTCGCGACGTAGAGGCCCATGTGGCGGACGAACCGCGACTCTGGCCCGAAAGCCAGCCGCCGAGTGGTCGAGTGGGGCCCATCGGCTCCGACGACAAGGTCGAACCGGCGTGGCGGGGACTTTTCGAAGGTGACGTCCACGCCGTTGTCGTCCTGGTTCAGCGCGGTCATGGTGTCGCCGAAGATGATCTCGGCGGCGTCTTGGCTCGCCTCGTACAGGATTGCCGCCAGGTCGGTGCGCGTCACCTCTACCTCCCGGCTGCCGGAAGCCTGCTGCAGGGCCCGCATGTTCACCCGGCCCACCTGGCGGCCGGAGCCGTTGACGAAGCTCATCGCCGTCACTTGGGTGGCGGCCTGGCGCAGCCGCGGCATCACGCCCATACGTTCGGCCACTCGCACGGCGGGACCGCGGACGTCGACCGGGTTGCCGCTGGAGCGCAGGCCGGCCGCGCGTTCCACGATGGTGGGCCGGAATCCGTGGCGCGCCAGCCAGTACGCCAGCGTGGTCCCGCCGATTCCGGCTCCGGAGATCAGGACTGTCGGGTTGGCCTTGGTGTGCATGACTCGCTCCTGCCGCAGAGATCGCTGAGGTTCGATGTGACTGTATGACGAAATTTGAAATTTCGTCAACAGCTAGTAGTAGTTGACTAAAAATCACGTTTAGTCATAGGCTCCGTGCATGAGCGCCCACGTCGAACGGCTCCGCGACCCACAGCAGCGAGCCGAACGGGCCACGCGGATCCTCGATGTGGCGGCCGACCTGCTGCTGCGCTACGGCTACCGACGAGTGACCATGGACGATGTGGCCGCCGGGGCGGGCATCGGCAAAGGCACCGTCTACCTGCACTGGAAGACTCGCGAGCAACTGTTCGGCGCCGTTTTCGCGCGCGAGGTGCTCTCCGCGATGGACGAGTTGCGGCAGGCGTTGGGGCAGGACCCCGAGGCATGCCTGCTGCACCGCTTCGCGCGTACCTACTTCCTGGCCATCGCCAACCGGCCGCTGCTGCGCGGTTTCCTCCTGGCCGATCCTCACCTGCTCGGCAACCTGAGCGGTTCAGCCGACACCGCCCGCGACGATCGGCACAGCGCCATGGCCCGTGACTACCTCGACCTGCTCGCCGAACACGGCCTGCTCCGCGACGACATGCACGTCGATGAGATCGGCTACGCCTACCAGGCGACCTTCGAGGGCTTCCTGCGAGCTGAGGCCAACGCCCCTGCCGACGGCCGGGATCAGCGGGCGGACCTGCTCGCGCAAACCATCCGGCGGGCATTCGAGAGCGTGCCGACGTACCCCGACGCCGCCTTGCGGGACCTCGCCGCCGCCACCGTCACCTTGCTCGGCGACGTGATCGACGCCGATCGTGGCGAATCCGGCATTCCTGAGGCCTGAGGATTACGGGGACGAAAGCCCCCGACCCTGCCCTCTCAGTCACGGGCTGAACCGCAGTTCGGGCGCGGGAATTGTCGGTGGTTCCCGGCATGATGAATCCATGACCGACGCGCCCCCGATCACCGTCCTGGCCGACGACACGGCCTACGCCGAGGCCGTGCAGCTGGCCGTGGACTCCGCCGCGGCCTACTACGCCGACGGCACCTCCACGCTCGACGACGACGCCTACGACCGGCTGGTCCGCGGCATCCAGGCGTACGAAGAGGCCCACCCCGAGGCGGTGCTGCCGCTCTCGCCCACGGGCAAGGTGGCCGGTGGCGCCGTGGTGGGCGACGTGCCGCACACGGTGCCCATGCTCAGCCTGGACAACGTGTTCGGCGCCGAGCAACTCGCCGACTGGGCGGCCTCGCTTGAGCGCAGGCTCGGCCGTCCGGTCACGGAGTGGAGCGTGGAGCCCAAGCTCGACGGGCTGGCGATCTCGGCCCGCTACCGGCACGGCCGGCTGGCCCAGCTGGTCACGCGCGGCGACGGCAGTGCGGGCGAGGACGTCTCGCACGCCATCGGCACCATCGTGGGGCTGCCCGACCGGCTGGCCGACGCGGTCACGGTGGAGCTGCGCGGCGAGGTCATGATGACCGCCTCGCAGTTCGAGGACGCCTGCGCCAAGCGCCAGGCGCACGACGGCACCACGTTCGCCAACCCGCGCAGCGCCGCCGCGGGCACGCTGCGCGCGCAGGACCGTCCTTACGTCTGCGAGCTGACGTTCTTCGGTTACGGTGTCCTGCCGCCGCCCGGCGACGACTCCGAGCTGGCCGTGCGCCTGCGGGAGCTGCCGCACAGCGAGATCATGGGCTGGGTCGCCGCGCAGGGCGTGCAGACCACCGCCGCCACACCCGTCGCCGGCATCGTCGCCGAGACCCTCGAGCGAGTGCAGGAGCGCGTCGGGGAGATCGCCGCGGTCCGCGCCGAGCTGCCGTTCGGCATCGACGGCATCGTGATCAAGTGCGACCTGGCGGCCGACCAGGCGGAGGCCGGGTTCAGCTCCCGTGCGCCGCGCTGGGCCGTCGCGTACAAGCTGCCCGCCACCGAGAAGATCACCAAGCTGATCGACGTGGAGTGGAACACCGGCCGCACCGGCATCATCGCCCCGCGCGCGGTGCTGGAGCCGGTCGAGCTCGACGGCAGCATCGTCACCTACGCCACCCTGCACAACGTCGCCGACATCACCCGCCGCGGCCTGATGCTCGGCGACAGCGTGACCGTCTACAAGGCGGGCGACGTGATCCCCAGGGTCGAGGCGCCGGTCGTGCACCTGCGCACCGGCGACGAGCGGCCGATCGCGATCCCGCAGGTCTGCCCATCGTGCGGGGATGCGATCGACAGCTCGCAGGAGCGCTGGCGATGCGTGCGCGGCCGCGCCTGCCGGGCGATCGCGTCCATCACGTACGCGGTCGGCCGCGATCAGCTCGACATCGAGGGCCTGGCGGAAAACCGTGTCCAGCAGTTGCTGGACGCCGGGCTGATCGTCGACTTCGCCGACCTGTTCTTCCTGACCCGGGAGCAACTGCTCGACCTGGAGCGCATGGGCGAGACCAGCACCGACAACCTGCTGGCGGCCATCGAGCAGGCCAAGACACGGTCGCTCAGCAGGGTGTTCTGCGCGCTGGGCGTGCGCGGCACCGGCCGGTCCATGAGCCGCCGCATCGCCCGCCACTTCGCCACGATGGACAACATCCGGACGGCCGACTCCGAGGCGATCCAGCAGGTGGAGGGCATCGGCCCGGAGAAGGCGCCCGTCGTGGTGGCCGAGCTGATCGAGCTCGCTCCGCTCATCGACAAGCTGGTCAAGGCCGGGGTGAACATGATCGAGCCCGGCGCCACTCCGCCCGAGGAGGGGGCACCGGCCGCGGTGGCCGAGCTGCCGCTGGCCTCGATGTCGGTGGTGGTCACCGGCGCGATGACCGGGCCGCTGGCGGAGCTGTCGCGCAACGAGGTCAACGAGCTGATCGAACGAGCGGGCGGCAAGGCGTCCTCCAGCGTGTCGGCCAAGACGTCCCTGCTGGTGGCGGGGGAGAAGGCGGGCTCCAAACGGGCCAAGGCCGAGACCCTCGGGATCCGGGTCCTCAGCCCGGAGGAGTTCGCGGTCGAGATCAGCGCGTTCCTGTGACAGGAGCGGCCGGGTTTGTGACGGCGCCGAGGATCGCGCCTCGAAGAGGGAGGCCAGTCCGGCGGCCGCCACGGCCACGTGGACGGCCTCGCTCGTGGCCACCCCGGCCGTGGCGAGCAAGAACATGTGGACTAGCCGCGTTCGCCGATTTCGGTCTTGTACGTGTGGAAGCCGCGCCGATGGTAGTTCGGCAGCGCGTGCGGGTGATCCAGGCTCGACGTGTGCAGCCAGACCCGTCTCACGGAGGGGGTCAACCGCCAGGCGCGCTGGATGGCGAGCGTCAGCGCGTGTCCACCCAGGCCTTTGCCGGTGTACTCCGGCACCAGTCCGAAGGTCTCGATCTCGACCTCCTCGCCGGGATGGACGTCGTAGGCGGCCATCCCGATCGGTTCGCCGTTCAGGGAGACCAGCCAGAACACGCGGGCGGGATGCTGGGCGAACCAGGCGGCCCACTCCTGTCCGCTCCGCCGGGCACTCGCCCAGTCATACGGCGCGCCGATCCTGGCCTGGAGGCCGATGACCAGCGGTGAGTCGCGGGCCAAGGGCTCCAGAGCGAGGCCGGGCACGACCTTGCCAGGATTCAGCTGGTAGGGAGCGGTCATCTCGACGTATGTCACGATTTCCTGCACCCTGTCCATGTTAGGGCTGATTCGATCTTCACTCTGCCGTTTGTCCTCCCGGCCATCAAGCCGGGCCGATCACCTCTGCCTCGGCCCATGTGGCGGGGAGAGGGACGTCATCGCGGGCCCGTGCGGCCCTGTTGCCTCGGGCACAAGTGGGATGCGTCGTGACCTTTGGGGCAGATGGCCGGGGATGTCCACCGCTGATCTCATCCTCGCCCTCGGCGGCGCCGCAGCGTTGCTCGCCGCCCTGCTGCCCGGGCTGCTCGCCCGCCGGGCGCTCTCCCTGCCCCTGGTCTACCTGCTCGGCGGCATGCTGCTGTACCTGCCGCCGCTCCGCCTGCCCGACCCCGATCCGATCTCCCACCGGGTGGCGCTGGAGCACATCACGGAGATCTGCGTACTCGTCTCTCTCATGGGGGCGGGGCTGGCGCTCAACCGGCGGGCCGGGTTACGCAGCTGGGCCACGACGTGGCGGCTCCTGGGCTGGGTGATGCCGCTGACCGTCGCCGGAGTCGCCGCCGCGGCCATGCTCGTGCTCGGCTGGCCCCTCGCGGCCGCGCTGCTGCTGGGCGCGGTGCTCGCGCCCACCGACCCGGTGCTCGCCTCCGACGTGAACGTGGGTGAGCCCGCCGACTCGGAGACCGCCGACGACGAGGTCCGCTTCGCGCTGACCTCGGAGGCGGGGCTGAACGACGGGCTGGCCTTCCCCATCGTGTACGCCGCCATCGCCGTGGCCGCCGTCGGCGGGGCGGGATGGCTGGGTGAGTGGGCGCTGCTTGACGTGGTCTACCGGATCGTGGCGGGGCTGGGCTGCGGGTTGCTGATCGGCAGACTGCTGGGACGGCTCTTCTTCCACAGCCGCGCCGAGAAACTGCGGCTGTCGGAGCGCCGCGACGGCTTCGTCGCGCTCGCCGCCACCTTCCTCGCGTACGGGGTGACGGAGCTCGCGAACGGCTACGGCTTCATCGCGGTGTTCGTCACCGCGTGCACCATCCGGCGGGTCGAGCACGGCCACGGCTACAACAACGTCCTGCACGGCTTCGTGGAGCAGGTCGAGCGGCTGTTCACCGCCTGGCTGCTGCTCCTGCTCGGCGGCTTCGTGGCGGCGGGTGGCCTGGCGGCGCTCACCTGGCGCGGCGCCGCCGTCGGTGTCCTGCTGCTGCTGGTGATCCGTCCGCTGGTGGGCTGGCTGTCGCAGATACGCGGCCCGGCCGGGCCCAAGGAACGGCTGGTGATCTCGTTCTTCGGCATCCGGGGCATCGGGTCGCTGTTCTACCTGGCGTACGCGCTCGGCCGGGCCGACTTCGGCGTCCCGGCGGAGGAACTGTGGGCGGTGACCGCCTTCACCGTGCTGGCCTCGGTGGTGCTGCACGGCGTCACCGCCACCCCCGCCATGACGCGCCTCGACGCGCTACGCGACGGGTCCCGGCTGCCGGCCTCGTCCTCATGAAAGGGGCTAATTCGCTCCATACGCAGGCGGGCATCGCCATGGGAGCAGCGGACCCGCATCGCGCACGGGCGCGGGGCGCGACGGCTTCGCGGGAGGGCCGCGAAGCCGTCGCGGGAGATCCCTACGGGGCGGCGTACGTCCAGCCGGGCAGACCGGGGACGGGACCCGGGAGCGGACGGGCGCGCTGGGCGGTCAGCTCCGCCGGCGGAATGGCCGGGCACCTGGCACCCTTGGACGGCACGCTGAGGGAGGCCAGATAGCGGTCGATCGCGACCGTCGGGCACTCCCCGCGACCGTAGATCCCGTGCCCCCACCCCTCGTACGTGAGCAGCCTGGCCTCGCGCCCGATCTGCAGCGCCGCGTTGACCGCCCACGGGTAGGCGGTGGCCGGATCGTGCAGGGCGTTGCCCAGCAGGAGCGTGGGTGTGCCGTCGACGCGCAGGCGGTGCTGCGGGTTCGGGTTCGGGGCCGGCGTGCCGAGGCAGGCGGCCGTCAGCGGGTGGGCCGCCGCGCTGACCAGCATGTCCGGCGCGATCGCCGCCGACCGGCGCAGGTGGGCCGCGTATTCGCGGTAGTCGCGGATGGGCAGCAGGTAGTCCTGGCAGAAGACCTGGCTGGCATCGTTGATCACCTCTTGGCCGTTCTTCGCGGCCGGGGGTGTGAGGATCGCGTTCGCCTGCTGGGCGCCGGTCTCCAGCGCCACCAGGAACTCGGCCAGTTCCTTGTAGAGCGGGCCGTAGAACGCGCCGAACGCCTGCCCGATGAGGTCGAGCTTGCCCAGCTTGACCTCGGGGTCGCCGGGCAGGTGCAACTCGCCGCGCTCGGCCCGCGCCAGCAGCTCCCTCCAGACGGTGCGGACGTCCCTGCCGTGCAGCGCGCACGACGTGGTCCGGTCACACCAGGCGACGAACTCGTTGAAGGAGTCCTGGGAGGTCCACGACTCGGTGTCCAGGAATCTTCTCGTACCGAGGCTGTGGTCCATGTTGCTGTCGAGCGCCAGGGCGCGTACCCGGCGCGGGAAGCGCTCGGCGTAGAGCTGGCCGATGAGCGTGCCGTAGGAGACGCCGTAGTACGTGAGCTTGTCGTCTCCGAGCGCCGCGCGCAGGGCGTCGAGGTCGCGGATGACGTTTCCGGTGTGCACGTGGTCGAACAGCGGTCCGGTACGGGCCCGGCAGTCCTGCCTGTAGCGCTCGTTGTGGGCGAGCAGGGCGTCGAAGTCGGCCTGGCTCTTCAGCGACAGGGGGTCGGGCGCCTGCACGGCCAGTTCGAGCGAGCACAGGATCGGGTGGCTGCGGGCCACGCCGCGCGGGTCGAAGCCGACCACGTCGAAGCGGCTCGTGATCTCTGGCGTGAAGCCGAGCCAGTTCTGCAGCACGGCGGTCACGCCGGATCCGCCCGGCCCGCCGGGGTTGATCACCAGCGAGCCGATCCTGGCGGCCGGATCGGTGGCCTTGCGCCGGGCGAGCGCCAGGTCGAACGTCTCGCCGCGCGGCTTGTTCCAGTCGATGGGCACGGTCAGCGTGCCGCACTCGGCCGTGGGGTCTTCCGGGCAGGGCGACCAGGAGATGGCCCCCGCGCTCGCCGCGGTGGCCGCAGCCACGGGCACTAAGGGGATGACCAGAGCGAGCAAGAGGGTGACGATCAGGACTGGTCTTCGCATCGCGGATCCAATCGTTGGGTACCCGATCGTCGATCAGATTGCTCCACAAGACCATCCGACTCGAGTATGAAAACCGCGTCATACCTAGGTACCGCATGCTTCTGGTCAGGGATCTTTCCGCGCCCGGCTCACGTCGCCAGCAAGGACCGTGCGAGCGTTAGTGCGCCCTGGTCGCCGACGCCGGCCCCGTGCCGGAGCGCCTTGGCGTACCGCTCGGCGCCGAGCAGGCCGTGTAACCGCTCGCGCACCCGGTCCAGCCGCGCCACGTCCTCCCCATAGACCGGCCCCGCCGTCGGCGAGACGTCGTGCGCGCCGAGGAGCGCCGCGGCGCGCCACGCGGCGTGCTCCTCTCCGGTGGCGACGTACGCCTCCACGAGCAGCCGCAGCGTCAGCCACTGCTGGTGCCACACCCCACCACGGGCCCAATGGTCCAGGAGCGGCGGGATCATCGTGAGCGCCTGCGCGGCCGAGCCATGCCGCACGTGCACGCCCAGCGCCGCCACCCGCGCCACCCCCTCGATCAGGCTCGCCCCCACGGAAGCGGCCGCGGCGACGGCCCGGTCGAAGCACGCCAGAGCCTCACCCAGATCACGGGCCTGCAACGCCTCGCCGAGCGCGAATTCGCTCCAGCCCACCATCGACGGCGCCCCCCACGCCCCCATCCGCTCCCGGAGCCGCCGCGCCATCGCCTCGGCCGCCATGTCGCCGTGGTAGGCGTGGGCCAGCACGCTCACGAGCCGGCTCGTCTCGGCCCACCCCTGCTGTCCGTCCTCGGCGAAGGCGTCGTGGGCGAGCTCGCAGTCGCGTACGCAGTCCTCCATCCGCCCGTCGAACAGCGCCAGCTGGCTGGCCAGGCGGTGCAGGTGACCGGCGTTCCCGCAGCCCTCGTGGAGGCCGCGCGCGACCAGCTCCGCCGCCCGCGCCCGGTCGCCGCGCTGCCAGGCCCCGTACGCGGCCTGCCCGCACGCGGCCGCGAAGTCCGGATGGCTCGCGGCCGTGTCGAAGCCGATCGCGGTCTCGGCCCAGCGGTACATCTCCGATCTGGACCGGTGGCTCAGGAAAAAGATAAGAGGGGCGCTCAGGGCGAGCAGGTTCTCGATGTCGCCGGCGTCGCGCAGGAAGCCGTGCGCGGCGCGCAGCTCGGCGAGGTCGCCGTCGATCACCCGCTGTCCCTGCCGCTCCTCCGGCCCCCACAGCAGCCGGTCGGCCCGGCGTACGGTCTCGATGTAGTGGCGGGCGTGCCGCTCCCGCGTCTGGCGCTCCCCGGACGGGACGAGCCGGCGGCCGCCGTATTCGCGTACGGACTCCAGCAGCCGGTAGCGGGTGGCCTCGGCCTCGCGCCCGACGACCACCAGCGACTTGTCCACCAGCCCGCCGAGCACGGCGTCGAGGCGTTCCCGGCGTACCTCGCCGCCCGCACCCACGGCGTTGGCCGCCACCCGGTCGAAGGAGCCGGCGAAGACCGACAGCCGCTGCAGCAGCGTGCGCTCGCCCTGCCCCAGTAGCCGGTACGACCAGTCGACCACGCTCAACATGTCCTGGTGGCGCTCGCTGGCGGTGCGGCGCGGATTGGACAGGAACGCCGAGCCCTCCACCTGGAGCTGCTGGAGGATCTCCTCGACGCTGAGCGACCGGGTACGGGCGGCGGCCAGCTCGATGGCCAGCGGCAGGCCGTCCAGCCGCCGGCAGATCGCCGCCACGGTGTCCCTGGTCGCCCGGTCGTCGGCGAGCGGCACGTCATGGGCTCGGGCCCGATCGAGGAAGAGCACGACCGCGGAGGACTCGCCATCGACCGCCAGGGGATCGACCGTGAACAGCCGCTCCCCGTCCACCCCCAGCGCCTCCCGGCTGGTGGCCACCGTACGGACTCCGGGGCTGCTGGTGGCCAGCAGCTCGGCCACGTGCGCGGCCTCCACGGCGAGATGCTCGCAGTTGTCCAGCACCACCACGCACCGGCGCCCGGCGAGGAACTCCCGCAGCCGCCACTCCAGCGGGACGTCGCTGCGCTCGACGACGCCGAGAACCGAGGCCACCGCCTGCAAGGCCCCCGAGGTGATGACCGAGAGGTCGCACCACCAGACGCCGTCCGCGAACTCCTCATCGAGGGCGGGCAGCGCCTGCGTCACCAGCCGCGTCTTTCCCACGCCGCCCGGGCCGACGACGGTCAGCAGCCGGTGCTCGCGGATGCGCTCCGTCAGCCTCCGGAGGTCCTTGTCCCGCCCGATCAGCCTGGACAACGGCACGGGAGGGCGGGACACCGTGGCGGTCTGGCGTACCGCCGGGACCGTCTGGTTGAGGATGTCCAGCTGCAGCGCCCGCAGGGGCGGGGTGGGATCGAGCCCCAGCTCCTCGGCGATCTTGACCCGGTAGTCCTCGAAGACGGCCAGGGCGTCGCTCTGCCTGCCCGACCGATAGAGCGCCGTCATCAGCAGCTCCAGCGCACGCTCGCGCAGCGGATTCACGGCGGCGAACGCCGTGAGCTCGGCGATCACGCCGCCCAGGTCACCCGCGGAGATGAGCGCCGCCGCCCGGTCCTCGACCGCCGCCAGCCGGAGCTCCTCCAGGCGGGTGGCCGTCAATTGCACCGCAGGATGGTCGGCGATCTCTTCGAAGGCCCGGCCCCGCCACAGAGACAGCGCCCGCTCGTACGCCCCGGCCCGCTCCCCGACGGGCACCGACCCGGCGTGCCGCAGCAGCGTCTCGAACCGCCACGCGTCCACGTCGGAACGGTCCACGACGAGGCGGTATCCCCGCTGCTCCGGCATCACCTCGTCGGTACGCCCGGCCCGGCGCAGGACCTCCCGGAGCCGGGACACCTGGGTGTGCAGGGCGGCCGCCGGATGTCGCGGCGGCGCGTCCCCCCACAGCACGTCGGCGAGCACGTCGGCCGAGGCCCAGTGACGGTCCTGGGCCAGCAGGCAGGCGAGCAGCGCGCGCTGCCGGGCGCTCCCTAGCGCGGACGCCGTCGTCCCCGCGACCTCCAAGGTCCCGAGGACGCGGTACGCGGGGCGTTCCTTCGGATGGGCCATGATGCGTCCTGCCGTCGTTCCGAGACCGCGCACCGCGGCATGCTCGAATTATGACGACATGATCCCATCGTCCGCCCTGTCGGTACTGTGGAATTTTGCCGGTTCCAACCACGGACTGCCTCAGGCGCGGGCCTCCAGCACCAGGTTGTACTCGGTCTCGAGCGCCCGCCTGACGGTCCCGAACCCGGCCGCCTTGAGCACCTCGGTCAGCTGCTCGGGGCCCGCCTGCGCACCCAGCGCGGTTCCGTGCTGCGCGAGCGAGTTGGGCACGCACACCATGGTCGAGGCGGTGTAGTACGCGAGCGCGACCGGGCTGCCGATGCTGTCCTCCAGCCGGTCGGCGGCGAACGGCTCGATCAGCATGACCGCGCCGCCCGGGGCGAGCGAGGCCCTGGCGCCGGCCGCGGCGCCCACGGGGTCGCCCATGTCGTGCAGGGCGTCGAAGAAGCAGATCAGGTCCCACTCCCCAGCCGGGTACGCGTCCGCCTCGGCGACCACGAACTCCACCCGGTCGTCCACCCCGGCCTTCGCCGCCGCCTCCCGCGCGGCCAGCACCGACTCCTCGTGGTAGTCCACGCCCAAGAATTGACACTGGGGGAACGCCTGCGCCATCAGGATCGTCGACGTGCCGTGCCCGCAGCCGACGTCCAGCACGTGTGCTCCGTCGCGCAGCCGGTCCACGACGCCGTCCAGGGCGGGCAGCCACTGGTCCACGACCGAGCTGCGGTAGAGCGGCCCGAAGAACCGGGCCGTGGCGCTGAACATCCGGGGGTCGTGGTCGTGCCAGGCGACGCCCGCGCCGGTGCGGAACGCGTCCGCGATCTTGTCGGCGGCCATCCATTGCGCGGCGGCCCCCTCCAGCCCGCCGCCCTGGAAGGCGAGGGAGCTCTCGTCGGCCAGGACCGCGGCGTGCTCGGCGGGCAGCTCGAACCGGCCGGTCGCCGCGTCATAGGTGACGTGCCCGGCGACGGCCTGCCCGGCCAGCCACTCGCGCAGGTAGCGCTCGGCCAGCCCGGTACGCGCCGCCAGCTCGGCGCTGTCCACCGGCCCCGCCCCCGCCATCGCCGACCAGATGCCCAGCTTGTCGCCGAGGTACGTGAGCAGGACCGCGCTGGCCCCCGCCCGCTCGTCGGCGATCTTCATGAAGAACTCCGTGACCTTCTCCACGTTCATCGTCGTGCCTTTCCGTCGTTCGGATGTGATCACACGACAGCGTCGGCACCTGGTCTGTCATCCGCCTTTCAGCGATCTGCCGGTGCGGTGAGCGCGGCACGCGCAGCCCTGCGAAGGGGCGACCCGGGTCACGGATGGCCGGATGCGCTGATCAGTCCCGCACGGCGCACAGCAGCCGGTTGTTGCCGCGCTGCCAGAGCGTGCCGATCTCGGAGAAACCGGCCTCCCGGAGAGCCTCGACGTGCTGCGACAGCAGGTGCGACTCGGAGCCGTGATGATCGGCGCCGGCTGTCGTGCGCTCCTCGCTGAGCTCGGCGAACGCCGGGTCGGCCGCGATCGCGTCCCACCAGGCCCGCCAGTTCTCGGGCCGGTTCGCGCCGAACGCCCGCTCGGTCTCGCGCTCGTGCACCGCCCGCTCCAGCCGCGCCAGCGCCGGCGTGGTGTCGTCGGTGTCCATGTGGTCGCCGTTGAGCAGCAGCCCGCCGGGCCGCAGCACGGTGGCCAGCTCGGCGTAAACGCGCTTCAGATCGGGTCCGGAGATCCAGTGCAGCGCCGTCGTGCTGATCGCGGCGTCGGCGGGCCGGTCCAGGCCGAGCAGCCCCGTCCACCCGCCGGTACGCAGGTCCGCCGGCACGAACGTGAGCTGGGGATAGGCGGCCCGCCCGAGCCCGAGCAGCAGCGGATCGGCGTCCACCGACACGACGGTTGCCTTCGGCAGCCGGTCGAGCAGCCGTGCGGACAGCGACCCCGGCCCGCACCCCAGGTCGATCACCAGCGGATCGGGTCGCCCCAGCGCCTCCACGGCGTCGATCAGGGCGGTGAACCGCTCCTCGCGGTCGGGGAGATATCCCTCCTGCTGGCGGTCCCAGCGCGCGATCCACTCCAGTGCGGCATCGTGAGTGAGCACAAGCGTCTCCTTGTAACTGTCGTTTATGCTTTGGACAGTCACAACTTAGAACACGAAGGTGTAACCGGTCAATTGGACTACAACAGTCACACCGATGGGGTGGTCAGGGTCGCGGTGGCTCTGGTGAACGCGTTGACCCCAGGCGAGAGGCGCGGTCGTGCCTTCCCCGCGCCCGCCCACGTGGGCGCCGCCGCCACCGAGGGCCTGCGTACCGTCTACTCGGACCACCGTGAGGTCACCGAGGCCGAGGGTGCCGAGCTGGCCGAGGTCGCCGCCCGCCTGCGGGCGGTCTTCACCGCCGTCGCCGCGGACGAGATCGACGCCGCGGCCGCCCGGATCAACCGGCTCCTGGAGGAGAGCCACGCCAGACCGACGCTCCAGAAGCACGACGGCGAGCCATGGCACCTGCACTTCCACGGCCCCGGCGGCACCATGGGCGGCGAGTGGGCGGCGGGCTGCGCGACCGGCCTCGCGATCGTGCTGGGCAGCGAGTTCAGCGACCGCCTGGGAGTCTGTACGGCGCCGCACTGCGACCGCGTCTACGTGGACGTGTCCCGCAACGGCATTCGCAGGTTCTGCTCCACGGCCTGCCAGAACCGCGTCAAGACGGCCGCCTTCCGGGCCAGGAGCAAGGCCGAGTGACCGATCACGCCAGGCGGCGGATCGGCGTCCTGTCCGGCCCGCCGCAGCGCCGCCAGGCCGGCCTCCAACCCCCTGCTCCAGCTCCCCGGCCGCGTGGCCGGGGAGCTGGAGCCCGTTCATTCGGCGGCAAGCCGTTCTGCCTCTTCGTGCAGCGCGAGGACGAGGACCAGCTCCAGTTGGAGCTCGTCGAGGTCCGGCGCCGCGAGACGGTCAAGGACGCGCATGGTGGGCCTCCCTGACTACAGGACGCCCCATGGGTCACAGCGGTTTACCGCCTACGTTTCGCTCCTGAAACGTTCCCACGCCGACTGGCGCGTCATGCCGAGCGAGGCGCCGATGCGTTCCCAGCTGACGTCTCTGCCGCGCAGGTGCGCCACCCAATCGCGCAGGTTGTCGTCCACCTGGGCCTGCACGGCGGCGATTTTCGGGAGATGGTCGAGTATCTGCTCTTCGGTCATGGACTCCCACAGGGGCAGCCGGGGTTCGGTAGAGGAGACAAGCCGCTCCTCTTCGAGGATTTCCTTGCACAGTCCAATGCACTCGTCGCAAATGTGCACACCGGGACCGGCGATGAGCTTGTTAACGCCCGTGCTCTTCTTGTGGCAGAACGAGCAGCGGACCTTGTCCTTCCAGTCAGGCATGGCCTGACGCTAGACCGTCAGGCTACGCCTGACAACCCTGAATGCCGCTCCCGCTCCATCTGCGCCTGCAGGATGGCCTGGCGCTCCTCGGTGATCCTGCGGCAGATCGTCACGTACGCGTTCAGCACCTTGCAGTACGCCTGCCGCGCCTGCTCCACCTGGACGCGCAGGCTCGCGATGCGATCGGCGTGGCCGCGCTGCTCGGCCTCGGCCAGGAGCGCGCGGGCCTCGTCGACGATCTCTTCGGCACGCATCCTCGTACGGCGCAGCAGGGCAGAGCATTCGTACAGCTCCGTCAGTCGCGCCGAGGAGACGATGAACTCAGCAGTGTGCACGGCCGAGCCGTCGGCCGTCCGCCTGCGGAGATCCGATCCCATTCCCGCCACCTCCCGGTCAAGGTTGCCTAACTGTAGACGCGCAACCCCCGCGAGCGGATCACTCGGGAAGCCTGGGAGTACCCCAGTGCACCCGCCGGAGAGGTTTCTACCTCCGGGAGGGAAAACCTCTTTCCTGAAACTCATTCGGTGTGGGTCGAATGCGGTATTTGGCGCGCGTGACGGGGCTTATTCGAAGAATGCGGTGAATGTCCGGTGTTAGCAAAGGCCCGGGATGAAGACGTCCGATCAGCCCCCTGGGGGCAGGCCTTGGTCACATACTGAAACGGAGCGACAACGCAACGTAGTTCAGGAGTGGTGGCGATGCCGGCGACAGGGAACGACGACGACGCGGTGGACGTCAGCGTCGTCATCCCCGCACACAACTGCCGCGACTACCTCGACAGCTGCCTGACGTCCGTGCTCGTGCAGCGGGTCAGGAAGGAGATCGTCGTGGTCGACGACGGCTCCACGGACGGCACCGCCGACCTCCTCGACCTCTACGCCGCCTACCACAAGGACACCGTCCGGGTGGTGCACATCGAGCGCGGCGCAGGCGCCGGCCGGCCGCGCAACGTCGGCATCGAGCACGCCACCGGGCGCTACGTGTTCTTCTGCGACGCCGATGACCACCTCGGCCCCGAGGCGCTGGAGCGCATGGTCGCCATGGGCGACAGGAACGGCTCCGACATCGTCCTGGGCAAGATCGTGGGGCATGGCAGGCGGGCGCCGGTGTCGATGTTCCAGCACAGCGCCGACCGGATCGCCCTCGGCGACAGCACCGTCTACAACAGTCTGAGCTGCTTCAAGCTGTTCAGGAGGAACCTGCTCGAACGCCACCGCATCAGGTTCGGCGAGGGCATGCGCGTCGGCGAGGACATCATCTTCACCGTCCACGCCTACTGCCACGCCCGCGTGATCTCCGTGGTCGCCGACCACGACTGCTACCACCTCGTGTCCAGGCCCGACGGCAGCAGCATCATGCAGCAGCCGGAAAGCCGCGACCCGATCGCCTGGCTCACCATGATCCGCGAGCCGATCCGGCTCATGGCCCGGCACATCGAGCCCGGCCCGCTGCGCGACCACCTGCTCCGCAGGCACTTCAGGCTGGACGTGTTCACGCAGCTCGGGGCGGTGTTCCTGGAGAGCGGCGACATCCGGCGCAAGGACATCGCCCGGGAGGTCGCCGCGCTCTGCGACGAGTGGTACACGCCGGGCGTGCACGAGCGGCTCAACAGCATCGACCGGCAGCGGGCCGGCGCGCTCGACGACATCGATCGCCTGGTGCGCCTGGCCCGCATCGAGAACGCCACCGTGCGGCGCCGGCTGACCGGGCTGCGCTGGGACGGCGACCGCCTGGTGGTGACGGGCGCCGCCCGGCTCGACGGCATCAGCAGGGACGACGGCGTGGCCGTGGTGCTGCGCTCCCGGTACGACCCCACTCTCGAGCTGGTCGTCCCCGCGCAGCGCAAGGGCGGCGAGTTCACCGCCCGCGTCGACGCGAGCGCGCTCGACTCCGGCATCTGGGACCTGCGGGTGTCGGTCGAGCTGGAGGGTGTGGTGCGCTTCGGCCGGCTCGGCGCGGAGCGCGACAGCGGCATCACCCGGCCGCCGCCCAGGCTGATCGGCAACCTGGCCGTCCTGCCGTACTTCACCAGGGACAACGGCAACCTCAGCATCGACGTCGGCGGGCACGTGGTCGCGGTGCCCGGCACGGCCAGGCTCATCAGGACCAGGTGGGCGCTCGGGCAGCGGCTGCTCGTCGACGGCGAGGTCACCGTCGCCGGCACCACCCCGGTCGCCACGGCGATCAGGCAGATCGTCTGGCGGGAGCGGCGCACCGGACGCGAGCGGACCGATCCGGTGGTGGCGCTGCCCGGCGGCGGCTTCACCGCCCGTCCCGCGGTGGGCAGGCTGTCGCCCGGCACCTGGGACGCCCATCTGGAGCTCGATCTGGGCGGGCCGCCCGCGCGCTTCAGGATCGAGGCCGACGCCGAGACGGTCGTGGCGCCGCGCCGGTGGTGGTGGGCCGCCCTGTTCAGGAGCGTGCGGCCGTACGCGACGTCGGGGCAGGGGCGGCTGAGCGCGGTGGTGCGGCGGCTGACGCCCGGGACGGTCCTCAAGAGGATCGTGCGCTAATTGCCATCTATGTGCAGGTGCAAGACGATGTCTTAAAGTAGGGACGGTTGTTCGTCCGTTTTGGGAGGCTTGGCCGTGCACGTACCCGATGGCTTCTTCGATGCAGTGACGTCCATATCCGCCGGGGCGGTGGCGGCCGCCGGGGTCGCGGTCTGCCTGCGCGGGGCGCGGCGCGAGCTCGACGACCGGACAGCACCCATGGCCGGGCTCGTCGCGGCCTTCATCTTCGCCGTCCAGATGCTCAACTTCCCCGTCGCCGCGGGCACCAGCGGTCACCTGCTGGGCGGCGCGCTGGCGGCGATACTCGTCGGGCCCTATACAGGGGTGCTCTGCATGGCCGTGGTCCTCCTCGTGCAGAGCGTGTTCTTCGCCGACGGCGGCCTGACCGCGCTCGGCGTCAACATCACGATCATGGGCCTCGTCACCGTGCTGGTCGGCTGGGGGGTCTTCCGGCTGGTCACCGGGCTGGCCAGGGGCAAGGGCGGGGTCACGCCGGCGGCGTTCCTGGCCGCGCTGGTCTCCGTGCCGGCCTCCGCGCTGGTGTTCACGCTGCTGTTCTGGATCGGGGGGACGGCGCCGATCGAGGTGTCCGCGGTGGCGGCCGCGATGGGCGGCGTGCATCTGCTGATCGGGATCGGCGAGGCCGCGATCACGGCCATGACCGTCGGCGCGGTGCTCGCCGTGCGGCCCGACCTCGTGTACGGCGCCCGCGGCCTGGCCAAGCCGCTGGTCCTGCGCGGCGCCGAGGGGACGACCACGACCGTGCCCGAGCCCGAGCCGGTCCCCGCCCGCCGGGCCGTCAGGCCGTTCCTGTTCGGCGGGGTCGGGCTGACGCTGGTGCTGGCCGGGCTCGTGTCGTTCTTCGCCTCCTCGGACCCCGACGGGCTGGAGGCGGTGGCCGAGAACAAGGGCTTCCTCGGCCAGGCGACCGACCACGTGTTCGGCGAGTGGGCGCTGGCCGACTACGGTGATGTGGGCGGGATCCCGGTCGGTGTGGCCGGGATCGTCGGCGTCGGGCTCGTGCTGCTCATCGCCGGGGCTGTTGCCTACGCGGCCAGGAGCCGCGACGAGATGGACCAAAAAAAGATCAAGGTGTGATACGTGGGCGCCGGGCATCATCACCAGCTCTACCTGCCGGGCGGCTCGGTCGTGCACCGGCTGCCGCCGCAGTGCAAGCTGCTCGCGGTCTTCGCGTTCGCCATCGTCGTGGTGGCCACGCCGCGCGAGCGGTTCTGGGCGTTCGCGGCCTACGCGGTCCTGCTCGGCTGCGTCGCGGTGGCGGCGCGGGTGCCGGCGACGTACGTCGTGCGGCGGATGGTGATCGAGGTGCCCTTCGTGCTGTTCGCGTTCCTCATCCCGGTCATCGGGCTGGGGGAGCGGATCACCGTGCTGGGGCTCTCGCTGAGCGTGCCGGGCCTCTGGGCGGCCTGGAACATCCTGGCCAAGGCCACGCTGGGAGTGGCCGCCTCCATCCTGCTGGCGGCCACCACGGAGCCGCGGGTCATCCTGATCGGGGCCCAGCGGCTCCGGCTGCCGGGCCTGCTGGTGCAGATCGCCATGTTCATGCTGAGGTACATGGACGTGATCATGGATGAGATGCGGCGGATGCGGGTGGCGCGGGAGTCCCGCGGGTTCGAGGCCCGGAACTTCCGGCACATCCCCGTGATCGCCCGGTCCGCCGGGGCGCTGTTCATCCGCTCGTACGAGCGGGGCGAGCGGGTGCATCTGGCGATGCTCAGCCGCGGCTACTCCGGCCAGATGCCAATAATTCAGGATATGTCGGCATCATCCTCCCAATGGGGCACAGCCCTCGCCCTGCCCGCCGTGGCCCTCGCAGTATTGGGACTCTCGTGGTGAACTCTCTCGAAGTACGGCAGCTCGCCTACGCCTACCCCGACGGCACGCAGGCGCTGTTCGGCGTGGACCTGTCGATCGCCAGGGGCGAGCGGGTGGCCCTGCTCGGCCCGAACGGCGCCGGCAAGACCACGCTCGTCATGCATCTCAATGGGATACTCACCGCGGGGCACGGCACTGTCACGGTCGCCGGCATCCCGGTGCGCAAGGACACGCTCAAGGAGGTCAGGCAGCGCGTCGGCCTGGTCTTCCAAGACCCCGACGACCAGCTCTTCATGCCCACGGTCAGGGACGACGTGGCCTTCGGCCCGGCCAACGCGGGGCTGCGCGGCGAGGATCTGGACCGGGTGGTCAAAGACGCGCTGGGCCGGGTCGGCATGCTGGAAGCCATCGACCGGCCGCCGCACCACCTGTCGTTCGGCCAGCGGCGCAGGGTGGCGGTGGCGACGGTGCTGGCCATGGAGCCGGAGATCCTGGTGCTCGACGAGCCCTCGTCCAACCTGGACCCGGCGGCCCGCAGGGAGCTGGCCGAGATCCTGCGCTCCCTGGACGTGACCGTGCTCATGGTCACGCACGATCTCCCGTACGCGCTGGAGCTGTGCGGGCGCTCGCTCATCCTCTCCGGCGGCGTGATCGCCGCCGACGGGCCCACGCGCGAGCTGCTCGCGGACGCCGATTTGCTGGCCGATCATCGCCTGGAGCTCCCGTACGGGTTCGCCATCCCGGCGGTGTGAGGACGTTCAGACCCAACTTGGCCCGCTTTATCCGAGTGTTCGTAGTCTGTGCATGCCCGTTATCCGGGGATGTCGAAGTACAGTGGCTCATCGAGGAGGGGCCAAATGAAGCTGCGGCTTGCGCGACATGCCCTGGGAGACGCCGTGGTGGTGGCCGTTGAGGGAGAGCTCGACCTGTTCACCGCACCGTTCCTCCGCGACGAGGTTCGTGATGCCATCAAGCAGGACGGCGCCAGGCTCGTGCTCGACCTGCAGCAGCTGTCGTTCATGGATTCCAGCGGGCTGTCGGTGCTGATCGAGGCCTGGCGGCTGGCGACGGGTGAGGGTGGCGGCGTGTCGCTGGCGGCGCCGCAGGCGCCGGTGGCCCGCATCCTCCGCACCACGGGCCTGGACCGGCGGATCAAGGTGTATGCCGACGTCGACAGCGCCGTGGGCGAGATTTAACCACCCCTGAGTAGAACTTCATTCGGTTGGCGGGTTAGGGTCCGGGATATGGACGTGAACGGATCTGCAGCAATCATCTCCGGCGGTGCCAGCGGACTCGGCGAGGCCACGGCCCGCGAGTTGGCCCGCGCCGGCGCCACCGTGGTGGTCGCCGATCTCAACGAGGAGCGCGGCAAGACCGTCGCCGACGAGATCGGCGGTGTCTTCGCCAGGACCGACGTGTCGGACGACGAGCAGGTGCAGGCGGCCGTGGACGCCGCCGTGGCGACCGGCAAGCCGCTGCGCGTGGTGGTCAACAGCGCCGGCATCGGCTGGGCCGAGCGCACGGTCAACCGCGACGGCCAGCCGCACAACCCGGCGACCTACCGCAAGGTCATCGAGGTCAACCTGATCGGCACGTTCAACCTCATGCGCATCGCCGCGGCCGCGATCGCCAAGACCGAGCCGGCCGACGCCGACGGGCAGCGCGGCGTGGTAATCAACACGGCCTCGGTGGCAGCACTGGAAGGGCAGACCGGGCAGCTCGCGTACTCGGCCTCCAAGGGTGGCATCGTGGGCATGACGGTGCCCGCGGCGCGCGACCTTGCCGCGATCGGCGTACGGGTGAACACGATCTGCCCCGGCATCATCGACACCCCGATCTACGGCTTCTCGGACAACGCCGACGAGTTCAAGGCCAAGCTGGTGGCGCCGGTGGTGTTCCCCAAGCGCATGGGACGGGCCGACGAGTTCGCGCACCTGGTGCGCTCGCTCATCGAGAACGACTACATGAACGCCGAAGTCGTCCGCTTCGACGGCGGCATCCGCTTCCAGCCCAAGTGACCCGCGGGGTCGTCCCCCGATCCCTGCGGGGGACGACCCTCTGCACTCCCCGATCAAGCGCCTGCGGGGACGCCCCTTGTCCTCGGCCGCAACCGTGCGGGGGGCAACCCTCCGCATCCCCCATCAAGCCCCGCGGGGGACACCCCCGCGGGCCTCGAGCTGAGAGGGTTTCCGTGTCTGACGAAGTGCTCGTCGAGGAGTCCGGCAACGTCGCGATCATCACGATCAACCGCCCGAAGGCGCGCAACGCCGTGAACGGGGCGGTGGCGCGGGGGATCGCCGGGGTCCTGGACGACCTGGATGCCCGCCCCGACATTTCGGCATATGTCCTGACCGGCGCCGGCGGCACGTTCTCCGCCGGGATGGATCTCAAGGGGTTCCTGTCCGGGGACTTCCCGGTGATCGAGGGGCGAGGGTTCGGCGGGCTGACCGAGGCGCCGCCCAAGAAGCCGCTGGTGGCCGCCGTGGAGGGCTACGCGCTGGCGGGCGGGTTCGAGCTGGCGTTGGCGTGTGACGTCATCGTGGCGTCGTCCGAGGCCACGTTCGGGCTGCCGGAGCCCAGGCGCGGGCTCGTGGCGGGCGCGGGCGGCATCATGCGGCTGCCGCGCCGGATCCCGTACCACGTGGCCATGGAGATCGCCCTGACCGGCGACCACTACCCGGCCTCGCGCCTGTACGAGCTCGGCCTGGTCAACCGGATCACCGAGCCGGGCGCGGCACTGGAGGGGGCGATCGAGCTGGCCCGCAAGATCGCCGCCAACGCCCCGCTGGCGCTCGCCGCCACCAAGAAGGTGATCATCGAGTCGCAGGACTGGCCGCTGGAGGAGATGTTCGAGAAGCAAGGCGCGATCATCAACCCGGTGTTCGGCTCCAAGGACGCCATGGAAGGTGCCGCCGCCTTCGCCGAGAAGCGCGCGCCCCAGTGGAGGGGAGAGTAACCGGTCCCCTCCCGTCCCTCGCGGAACGGGAGGGACTCCTTTGCGCGCGCATAGCTCTTCCTGCGTACGGTAAAGAAGAGAAGACGAGCTACCGGGAGAGCGCATGAGCGACTATTCGGGTCCCAGGTTCGAGTCCGCCAAGCGCGGTGCCGGAGCCCTTCTCTCAGGTGCGCTGAGCGCACTCATCATCGTGGTCGCCATGCTCGCCGTGATGTGGGTCGTCGAGGGCGTCGACTACTTCCTCAACGGCGCGCTCGACCAGTTCGGCATCTATGGCTGGGACGCCGACGGGCTGGTCGGCATCCTGTTCGCGCCCTTCCTGCACGGCGGCTTCGGCCATCTCATGGCCAACTCGCTACCGCTGCTCATCCTCGGCTTCCTGGCGGGCCTGCGCGACGTGCGCAAGTTCCTCTGGGCCAGCCTGATCATCATCCTGATCGGCGGCCTGGGCACCTGGCTGACGAGCCCCCTGGTCTACACGGTCGGGGCGAGCGGCCTGGTCTTCGGCTACTTCGGCTACATCCTGGCCAGGGGCGTGTTCGACCGGCGGCTGCTCGACATGGTCATCGCCGTGGGCGTGGGCATCGCCTACTACGGGATCCTGCTCGGCCTGCTGCCCAACCAGGAGGGCATCTCCTGGCAGGGGCACCTGTTCGGCCTCATCGGCGGCGTGGTGGCCGGTTGGGTGCTGCGCCGCAAGAAGGAAATACCGGCCTACTGAGGGCCTGCTCGTGCGCACGCCGTAGCGCAACGCCTTCAGATTCGCCACGGCGACGTCAAGGGACGAGCACGTCAGCGACCTCATGCTGGAAGCGCTGTCAGCCGGGCACCGGCCGGCTGCCGGTGCCCGGCGAGGTTCGCGCGGAGCGTTGGGGATGAGGACGCGCTCGCCCTCATGGACAAGCCGTTACGCCGTCAGAGACGCTCGACCACGTAGTCGACGCAGACCGTCAGCGCCTCGATGTCGGCCGGGTCGATGGCCGGGAACATCGCGACGCGCAGCTGGTTGCGGCCCAGCTTGCGGTAGGGCTCGGTGTCGACGATGCCGTTGGCGCGCAGCACCTTGGCCACGGCCGCGGCGTCCACGTCGTCGGAGAAGTCGATCGTGCCGACCACCTGCGAGCGGAACTCGGGCGCGGCGAACGGCATGGTGTACGACGTCTTCTCCGCCCACGTGTAAAGGCGCGTGCTGGAGTCGGCCGTGCGGGCGGTGGTCCAGGCCAGGCCGCCGTTGCCGTTCATCCAGTCGAGCTGGTCGGCCAGCAGGAACAGCGTCGCCACTGCCGGGGTGTTGTACGTCTGGTCCTTGCCGGAGTTGTCGATCGCGACCGGCAGGCTGAAGAACTCCGGCACGTAGCGGCCGGTCGCGGCGATCTCCTCGACCCTGGCCAGGGCACGCGGCGACATGATCGCGATCCACAGGCCGCCGTCGGAGGCGAAGCTCTTCTGCGGCGCGAAGTAGTAGACGTCGCTCTCGGCGATGTCGACGGGCAGGCCGCCGGCGCCGGAGGTGGCGTCCACGAGCACCAGCGAGTCGTCGGAGCCGACCCGCTTGATCGGCATGGCGACGCCGGTGGAGGTCTCGTTGTGGGTGAGCGCGTAGACGTCCACGCCGTCCTCGGCCACCGCCGTGGGGTGGGTGCCGGGGTCGGACTTGATGACGCTCGGCTCGGCCAGCCACGGGGCCTTCTTGGTGACCGCGGCGAACTTCGAGGAGAACTCACCGAACGACAGGTGCTGCGACCTCTCGCGGACAAGCCCGAAGGCGGCGATGTCCCAGAACGCGGTGGTGCCGCCGTTGCCCAGCACGACCTGATAGCCCTCGGGCAGCGAGAACAGGTCGGCGAGGCCGGAGCGGACGCGGCCGACCAGGCTCTTGACCGGCTTCTGGCGGTGCGAGGTGCCCATGAGGCTCGCGCCGGAGGCGGCGAGCGCGGCCAGTTGCTCGGTGCGAACCTTCGAGGGCCCGCAGCCGAATCGGCCGTCGGCGGGCTTGATGTCAGCAGGAATCACGATGTCAGCCACGTAAACGAGCCTACCGAGCGGCGTGGACTGGCCTGAACTGGGTCCGGATTCTGAGATCCGTGAAACTTTGGCAAACGCAGAGAATCGCAGACGCTGTTCCCCCTCCAGGAGGCGGTCAAGGACCACTATCCCTAGTGCTGTTCGGCCGCTCGGGAAAGGGACCGTTCCAGGGAAAAGGAAAACGGCTACCGCGGGCGCCTGCCGCGCGGTAGCCGTGATGGATCAGTACTTGCCGACCACCTCGTCGGCGCCCGGCACATCGCTGAGCGGGCGCGAGGCGGGGCCGATGTAGTTGGCGCTCGGGCGGACCAGCCTGCTGGTGCGCTTCTGCTCCAGGATGTGCGCGGCCCAGCCGGCCGTACGGGCGCACGTGAACATCGAGGTGAACATGTGGGAGGGCACCTCGGCGAAGTCCAGCACGACCGCCGCCCAGTACTCCACGTTGGTGGCCAGCACCCGGTCGGGCTTGCGCGTGTGCAGCTCCTCGAGAGCGGCCTGCTCCAGCGCCGCCGCGACCTCGTACCGGGGCGCG
This sequence comes from Nonomuraea basaltis, assembly GCF_005893125.1. Classification (GTDB taxonomy): domain Bacteria; phylum Actinomycetota; class Actinomycetes; order Streptosporangiales; family Streptosporangiaceae; genus Nonomuraea; species Nonomuraea basaltis. Next base: position 25,546 of record NZ_VCJS01000062.1, read on the forward strand.
TCGAGCTCCTTGGCGGTGCGGCGCAGCACGCGGGCACGCGGGTCCTCGGCGCGGTAGACGCGGTGCCCGAAGCCCATGAGCCGGTTGCCCTTGTCGAGCTCGCTCTGAACGTACTTCTTGGCGTCGCCGAGCTGCTCGACACCCTCGATCATGTGCAGCACGCGGGCCGGGGCGCCGCCGTGCAGCGGGCCCGACATGGCGCCGACGGCGCCGGAGAGCGCGGCGGCCACGTCGGCGCCGGTGGAGGCGATGACGCGGGCGGTGAACGTGGAGGCGTTCATGCCGTGCTCGGCCGCGGAGGTCCAGTAAGCGTCGATGGCCTTGACATGCTTGGGATCGGGCTCACCGCGCCAGCGGATCATGAAACGTTCGACGATGGTCTTGGCCTCGTCGACCCGGCTCTGCGGCACCATCGGCAGGCCGAGCCCGCGCGCGGACTGCGCGACGAACGACAAAGCCATCACCGAGGCGCGCGCCAGCTGGTCGCGGGCCTCGCTGTCACTGATGTCGTGCAGGGGCTTGAAGCCATAGGCCGGAGCCAGCATGGCCAGCGCGCTCTGCACGTCTACGCGGATGTCACCGGAATGGACAGGGATGGGGTACGGCTCCGCCGGGGGCAGGCCCGGCTGGAACGTGTTGTCGACCAGCAAGCCCCAGACGGCCCCGAACGGGACGCTGCCGACCAGCTCTTCGATGTCGACGCCCCGATACCGGAGGGCGCCCCCTTCTTTGTCCGGTTCCGCGATCTCGGTCTCGAAAGCTACGACGCCTTCGAGGCCGGGTTTGAAGTCGGACATGCTCGGCCGCCTCCCTTTCTTGCCATGTTTCGGCAATGCAATGCCTTGATGTCGAGATACCGGCGGGTCAATTTAACCCCCTACCAGCTCGTGCTCGGCCTCGGGACCCGCCGTTAGGCCAAACCCGCTGGTGGGGAGCGGTGTATGGGATCACCACATGGGCGCGCAAGAATACCGTCTCGTGGATGCCACCCCGCGCCCGCCCGTGCTGGCGGGGCTTCGCCGTACGTACGAGGGCGAGCCGCTGCTCGAAACCGATCTCGCGTCCGACCCCATCGCGCAATTCACCGTCTGGTTCCAGGACGCGCTCGAAGCCGGCCTGCCAGAACCCAACGCCATGATCCTGGCCACCGCCTCCGCCGGCGGCCGCCCCAGCGCCAGGACGGTCCTGCTCAAGGGCTATGACGAACGCGGATTCGTCTTCTACACCAACTACGAGTCGCGCAAGGGCCGCGACCTGGCCGAGAACCCCCGCGCGTCGCTGCTGTTCCCCTGGCATCCGATCCGCCGTCAGGTGCGCATCGAGGGCACCGTCACCCGCATCCCCCATGAGGAGTCGGCCGAATATTTCGACTCCCGCCCGTACGGCTCCCGCATCGGGGCCTGGGCCTCGCGGCAGTCGGCCGTCGTGCGCTCCAGGGAGGAGCTGGACGACCGCTACGAGGAGCTGGCGGCGCGCTGGCCGGAGAACCCGCCGGTGCCCGACTTCTGGGGCGGCTACCGGGTGGCCCCGATCGAGATGGAGTTCTGGCAGGGGCAGCTCGACCGGATGCACGACCGGCTTCGCTACCGGCGGACGCGACCCGGCTGGGTCTTGGAGAGGCTCGCACCTTAAATTGCCTTAAGTGGCAATCGGGGAGCTGGTCAAACGTCATCTGGTGGACACCCGGCCGTTGGGGGTGCCCGCGTACCGGCGGATCTGGCTGGGCCAGGCCGTCTCGCACGTGGGCGTCGGCGTGACGGTCGTCGCGGTCGGCCAGCAGGTCTGGGAGCTCACCAACTCCTCGTTCTACGTCGGGCTGCTCGGCCTGGCCAACCTGATCCCGCTGATCGTGTTCGGCCTGTGGGGAGGGGCGGTCGCCGACGCCGTGGACCGGCGCAGGCTGCTGATCGCCGGCTCGTTGGTGGCCTGGACGGCGACCCTGTTCATCCTCGTGCAGGCGCTGCTCGGCCTGGGCAACGTCTACCTGATCTTCGCCGCGGTCGCGCTGAACGCCACCGGGTTCGCGATCACGGGTCCGACCCGGGGCGCGATCATCCCCAGGATCCTCGAGCCGGAGCTGGTGCCCGCCGCCAACGCGCTCAACTCGCTGGTCTACAGCATCGGCGCCGTCGCGGGGCCGATGATCGGGGCGGTCGCGCTGACGAACGGCGGGTACGCGGCCGCGTACGCGGTGGACGCCCTGCTGTTCACCGCCGGCCTCTATGCGGCCCTCAGGCTGCCCTCACTGCCCCCGCTGGGCGAGGTGAGGCGTCCGGGGGCCGCGGCCGTGCTGGAGGGGCTCAGCTTCGTCGTCAGGAGCCCCGTGCTGCTGATGTCGTTCGTCGTGGACATCATCGCGATGGTGTTCGCCATGCCGCGGGCTCTCTTCCCGGAGGCCACCGCCGACAGGTTCGGCGGCTCGCCGATCGCGCTCGGCTGGATGACCTCGGCCATGGCCATCGGCGCCGTCGCCGGCGCGCTGTTCTCCGGGTGGGTGGGGCGAGTCACGCGGCAAGGAGTGGCGCTGGTCGTCGTCATCGCCGTGTGGGGCGTGGCGGTGGCCGCCGCCGGGCTCGCGAACCAGCTGTGGCTGGTGGTGCTGTTCATGGCCGTCGGCGGGGTGGCGGACGTGGTCTCGTCGGTGTGGCGGCAGTCGATCCTGCAGCTGTACGCGCCCGACGAGATGCGGGGGCGGCTGCAGGGAACGTTCATGGTCGTCGTGGCCGGCGGCCCGCGCCTGGGCGACCTGCGGGCCGGGGCCACCGCGACGGCGTTCGGGCTGACCGGCGCGTGGGTGGGCGGCGGCATCGCGTGCGCCGTCACGGTGCTGGTCGTCGGCCTGTCCGTGGCCGGGTTCAGGAACTACCGGTCGGGTGCGACCGCGAAGGCGGATGAGCCGGCCCGGGACTCCTGAGGAGGCTCTAGGCGGCGCGGGCCGCCACCTGGAGGTCGGCCAGGAAGCCCTCGTACATCACCTCCCTGTCGGGGGCGCGCAGCACGGCCGACGGGTGGATGGTGGCCACGGCGAGCCGCTCCCCGAGCGGCACCGGCACGCCTCGCTGCCGCGTCACCCGGAACGCGGGTCCCAGCAGCGATCTGGCCGCCGTCGCGCCGAGCACCACGACCACCTCCGGCTCCACCACGGCCAGCTCCGCATTCAGCCACGGCCGGCAGGCGGCGATCTCGGCGGCCGTCGGCTTCTGATGGATGCGCCTCTTCCCCCTCGGCACGAAGGAGAAGTGCTTGACCGCGTTCGTCACATAGACCTCATCGCGCGGGATTCCCGCCTCCTCCAGCCCTCGATCCAGGAGGCGGCCCGCAGGGCCGACGAACGGATGCCCCTGGCGGTCCTCCTGGTCTCCGGGCACCTCGCCCACGAGCATGAATTTGGCGTGGCCCGGACCTTCGCCGAACACCGTCTGCGTGGCGTTCCTGTAGAGGCCGCAGCCCTCGCAGCAGGCCGCCGCGATGCGTAGCGACTCGAGGTCGAGCTTGTCGGGAAGGAAGTCCGCCGCGCTGTTGTTGCCGTCCTTAACCATCGTCGGTCGTTCTCCCAATAGGGTTCCTCTGACCAATGTGCCCAAGGCGGACCTGCTCAGTCTCAGCGTCCCGAAGGGACCCCACACGCCACGACCGGCGTAACATTCAGTTGGGAGGACTGTCTTGACCGCACACGGCCTGATCGACACGACGGAGATGTATCTCCGCACGATTTACGAGCTCGAAGAGGAGGGCATCGTCCCGCTTCGCGCCCGCATCGCCGAGCGCCTGCAGCAGAGCGGCCCCACCGTGAGCCAAACGGTCGCGCGCATGGAGCGCGACGGCCTCGTCCGCGTCGAGGGCGACCGGCACCTGTCGATGACGGAGCTCGGCCGCACGCTCGCCACGCGCGTGATGCGCAAGCACCGGCTCGCCGAATGCCTGCTGACCCAGGTGATCGGACTTCCCTGGGAAGAGGTGCACATCGAGGCGTGCCGCTGGGAGCACGTCATGTCGGAGTCCGTCGAGTCGCGCCTGGTGACACTGCTCGACAACCCCACGGTCTGCCCGCACGGCAACCCGATCCCCGGGCTCGCCGAGCTGGGTGCCAGAGAGCCCGCCGAAGGCGGCGCCAACGCGCTGGCCTCGATGTGTGACCTGGCAGGACCCACGGATATACCCGTTGTCGTCCGACGAATTAGCGAACAAGTGCAAAGTGATCCTGCTGTGATGCTTAAACTCAAGCAAGTTGGGATACAACCCGGACGCGAGGTCACGCTCGCGGCGAGCGACGACGGTGTGCGGGTGACAGGTGACGGTGACGCGAAGGACACTCCCGCGGAGCTTCCGCGCGATGTTGCTGCGCACGTTTTTGTCTCCAAGCGCTGACGCGCGCGCAGCGGCTTGGTTGAATCCCTCCTGGGAGGCCCTCCACTCTCCCCTGACCAAGACTGTCGCAGGAGCGCTCGTGGTTCGCTTTGCATGCTCGCCACCCCGAGGAGTGGTCTCCGGATGACGCGTTGGGGGGATCTGTCACAAGACGCGGCTGATCACCTTGCTGCCGAATCCGTGCTGGACCATGCAGAGATGGCGGTGGTCGTCACCGACCGCTTCAGCAACCTCCTCTACTGGAACCCGTTCGCCGAGAAGCTCTTCGGCCGTCAGGGCCTGACCCCGACGGGGGAAACATCGGTTCTGTCCCTCGGGATCATGGAGAAGGACCACCCGCTCGCGATCGAGTTGGCCAAGCACGTGCTCAAGGGCGGCGTCTGGGAGGGCACGTTCGACGTCAGGCGCGGCGACGGCACCATCGTCTACGTCCGCGCCCAGGCCGTGCCGCTGCGCCACTCGTCGGGCTCGGTGACGGGCATCGTCATCCTGGCCCGCGAGGCGCTGCGCAGCAACGAGCGGGAGAAAGACCGTTTCGGGCTGCTCGAGCGCATCGGCGAGCGGCTGGCCGGCTCGCTCTACGTCGAGGAGACGCTCAAGCGCGTCGCCGAGATGCTGGTCCCGCAGTTCGCCGACCACTGTTTCATCGAGTTGACCGAGGGCGACCGGCTCGTCCGCCGGGTCTCACAGCATGTGCAGGGGTGGACACCGCCGTCGGGAACATGGAAGCCGGTGGGCGCGGAGATCCGCTATCCCTCCGGCCACTACGCGGACACGGCGCTCCGCCGCCAGGAGACCATCCTCGTCGAGGACTTCTCCACCAGCAGCTACCCGTCGCCCCACGACAACAGCGCGCGGTTGTGCGGCGAGATCGGCATGACCTCGGCCATCGTCGCCCCCCTGCTGGTGCGCGGCGAGACGCTCGGGCTGATGTACCTCGCCCTGTCCAACCTCACCGACCGCCGTAGCCCCCACTACGACGCCTTCGACCGCGACTTCGTGGGTGCCATCGCCACCAGGGTCGCGCTGGCGATCGACAACGCGCTGCTGTTCGAGGAGGAGCGGCACACGGCGGAGTCGTTCCAGAAGCACCTGCTGCCCAGGGCGTTGCCGCAGCTCGACGGCCTGCAGATCGCGGTGCGCTACTACCCGGCGGCCCCGCTCGCCTCCCACGGGCAGGGCATCCAGACCCAGGTCGGCGGCGACTGGTACGACGTGATCCCGCTGTCCGCCGGCCGCGTCGGCATCGTGATCGGCGACGTCGAGGGCAGGGGCGCCAAGGCGGCGGCCATCATGGGCCAGCTCAGGGCCGCGCTGCGGGCCTTCGCGCAGGACGACAAGTCGCCCGCCGACATCCTGGCCAGGCTCGACGAGTGGACCCGCATCATCGCCACCCCCGAGCAGGACGACAACGGCGCCGACGTCAGCATCCCGCCCATCGTGACCTGCCAATACCTGGTCTACGACGCCTGGTCCCGCCAGCTCTCCTTCGCCAACGCGGGCCACGCGCCGCCGCTGCTGCTGATCGACGGGCAGTGCGTCGAGATGGACATCGAGGAGGTCGGCCAGCCGCTCGGCGTACGCGCCAAGGGCATGCACGCCGACCTGGTCTACAAGGAGGAGACGCGCACCCTCCCGCCGGGTGCGGCGCTGCTCCTCTACACCGACGGCCTGGTCGACCGCCGCCCCGGCCGCGACGGCAGGATGCCGAGCGAGGAAGAGACGCTCGGCGTGCTGTGCGACAAGCTCGCCAAGATGTCCGACGCCGACGTGGAGCGCGTCGCCGACGCCGCCACGGTGGCGGTGCCCGGCGAGATCGACGACGACATGGCGATCCTGGTCGTCCGCTCCAGCGAGGTGGACCTCGACGTCGAGGAGCGTACGTTCCCCGCCCAGCCGATCATGGTGGGCGAGGCGCGCCGCATGGCGTCGGAGGCGTTCGCGGGCTGGAACGTGCCGGAGGAGCGGTCCGAGCTGGCCTGCCTGCTCGTCTCCGAGGTCGTGACGAACGTGGTGCTGCACGCCGCCGCCGCCAGCGTGCCGCGCAGGGATCTGGTCGTGGAGGGGCCACCGCTGCCGTTCGAGGAGTCCTGGGACATACCGGGCATGGAGGACGAGGTCGTCGGCGAGAAGGAGTTCACGCTGCGGCTGCGCAGGGGCGAGGAGTCGGTCTGGGTCGAGGTGTTCGACCAGGACCTGAGACTGCCGCGGATCCGCAGCGCGGGGGAGAACGACGAGGGCGGGCGCGGCCTCTACCTCGTGGACCAGCTGGCCAGGCGCTGGGGCTCGCGGCCCACCAGGGAAGGCAAAGCCGTCTGGTTCGAGATTCCCACCCGCGGCAGGTGAATGATTCACTGGCGCAATGGAGCTGGCCTTCGAACGACGGGGCACCGGCGCGCCGCTGATCCTCATCCACGGCATCGGCCACCACTGGCAGGCCTGGTTGCCGGTGCTGGATCGCCTTGCCGTCTCCCGTACGGTGATCGCGGTTGATCTGCCCGGCTTCGGGGTTTCGCCGGGGTTGCCGGTCGGCGCGCCATATACGGCCGAGTCGCTGGCGGACGCGGTCGAGTCCTTCTGCGCGCTGCTCGGCATCCGCGACCCGCACGTGGCGGGCAACTCACTCGGCGGTTACATAGCGCTGGAGCTGGCCTCGCGCGGCGTCGTACGGACGGCCACCGCGCTGTCGCCCGCCGGCTTCTGGTCCCGCTCCGAGCTGCTCTACTGCCAGTCCGTGCTGCGCGCGCTGCGGGCCACGGCCCGGTCCTTGCCGCCGGAGCAGGCCGTCAGGACCGCGGAGAACCCGGTCCTGCGCGCCGTGTCCGCCGGGTTGCTGGTCGCCCACCCGTCCAGGCTGGAGCCGACCGCGCTGATCGCGGCCACCCAGGCGCTGGCCGGATCGAGCGGCTTCGACGAGACGCTGGAGGCGTTCTCCGGGGTGATGCCGCCCGCGCCGCCCAAGGCGCCGATCACGATCGCCTGGGGCGAGCACGACCGGCTGCTGCCGCGCCGCCAGGCAGTGCGCGCGGCGCGGTGGTCGGGGCAGCGGGTCAAACTGCTGAAGGGCTGCGGGCACGTGCCCATGAGCGACGACCCGGAGCTCGTGGCCCGCGTCATCCTGGAGGCCTCCGGCCCGGACGGAGCCGTTTAGACCGCGGCGGGGTCGAGGTTGGCGGCCATGCGGCGGAGCACGTCCACAGTCGCCCGGTACTCCTCGGGAGTCACGCCCTCGCTCACCTGCTGCCTGAACGCGGCGACCCGTTCGACGATCCCCGCGTGCGCGGCTCTGCCCGCCTCGGTGATCCGGCCGTCCGCCAGCCACCCCCGGGCGGTGAGCTGCTCCACGGCCTCATCTATCCCGGTGAACGGCGCCAGCTCGTCCGGCCGGGCGTCATGCGCGGTGGTGTTGAGGACCTGCCACTCTCGCCGGGTCATCTGCAGCGCGTCGTCCATGGCGCTTTCCAGTAGTGTGTCCAGATTCTTCAGCCAGTAGCCAATGTTCTTCTCCATGCATGTACAGTAGCAACTATATGTATAAAGACAAGGAAATTGCCACTATCGAGCAGGCGATGGTCGCCATCAGGCGCAGGCAGAGCAGGCGCGCGCTCGCGCGGGCCCAGGGCGCCGGGCCGGAATACGACGTGCTCGATGTGATCGAGGGCGCGCACGAGCCCGTCACCGTGACCGCCGTCGCCGAGGCACTGAGCGTGGACCAGCCGCGGGCGAGCCGGCTGGTGGCCGCGGCCGTGGCGGCGGGCCTGGTCAGGCGCGAGGCCGACCAGGCGGACGGGCGCAGGTCGCACCTGGTGTTGACCGACGCTGGACGGGCCGCGCTGGAGCAGGCCCATCAGGCCAGGCAGGCGGCGTTCGCGGTGGCGATGGAGGGCTGGTCGGAGGCCGAGCGGGCGGAGTTCGCCCGGCTGCTCACCCGCTTCGTCGAGGCGATTCCCTAGATTCCGGCGCCCCTAGACCTTGGTCTGGCCCCAGATGAGCAGCATGGCGATGATGAACACGATCATCACGCCGGCATAGCCCACGGGCCCCAGGCGGAACGCCCGGCGCACGCGATTGAGCCCCCAGGCGACAAGCAGCGCCAGGAAGACCAGGAGGATCAGGCCGCCGTCCATGCTGTCCAGTATGCGGCGTCGAGCGGTTACCCGCGCGATACCGGCCTGGCTTGCTTGGCCGACTTGCTTCACCCGGCTGAGCGGCGCCTGGCCGTACTGGATCCGCAGACCCCTGCAGAGGTCATCGAGCGGTTGACCCATGACGAAGCACGGAGCGTCCGGATCGCCGCGGCCCGGGATCCGCGCCTCCCATTCCCCGGCGGCGTGTATGCCGCCCTGGCGGATGGCGCCCGCAGTTGGAGGGTTGGTGTACCTCCGCGCTGAGCGGTCCCGCCCGGGTAGCCTGGACCGGTGGATCAGCGCGGTCCTGACCAGTCGACCCTGCGGGCCGCCGTGGCGGATGCCCGCAGGGCGGAAGCTGAGTTCGACGACGCGTGCGCTTGGCTGGAGACGGCGAGTAAGGGCCCGATGGCTCCGCTCGCGGCTGAGGTTTGGGCGTTCGATGAGACCTTCGGGCATGTTCTGCTGGTGAAGCATCGATGGCGAGGATGGGTACCGCCTGGCGGAAGGGTCGAGCCGGGCGAGAGCCCACGGGAGGCGGCTCGTCGTGAACTGCTTGAGGAGACCGGCATTTCCGCCGATCTTCTGAAAGTTCCGGCAGCGGTGACGGTACGCTCCTACCGCCATGATTGGTCCGCCACGCTCGGCTTGTCTTACGGAACCGTCTTGAACAGGTCGCCGCACCTGACCGAGGAGAGCAACCAGCCGGTGGCGTGGACCCCCCTCGAGCACGAGTGGGAGGGTGCCTTCCCCGAAGATCGGCCGAGGATCCGCAGGTACGCGAGACAGTTGTCCCAACGGGCAGGATCGGCGCGAAGTAATGGTCCTTGAAGGTCGGCGTTCGTTCGAGAGCACCGGGTGCAGGGAGAAGTGAATCCTCCCGAGGGCCAGAGGAGTTCTGCGACGTAGTCCCGCGCCCGACGGCTTGTTCTCAGGCTTGGGCGGTGACGACGAGCCAGCGCGTGGTGGTCTCTTGTGTCTTGTCGACCTGGTCGTAGGCCTTGTGCAGGATTTCTATGCGCTGGGTGTGGGTGAGCTGGCCGGGTGGCCGGGCGAAGAGCGGGATCGACAGCCAAGCACGTTTCTCGTCTACGGTGCCGATGCGCGTGACGATGTCCGAGGTGATGGTGCTGAACCCGGCTGCTGCCAGCTGTGCTTCGACGATGGCGGGTGTCAGCGGTGGTCGGCGGCTCTCCTGGTGCGGCACGTAGCCGTAGTCGGCTACCGCGATGGCGATGATCAGGTCGTTGAGGGAGGCAGCGGTTCGAGATTCGCGGTTGGTGAGGCCGGCGAATCCGCCGCCGATGTTGAACACGAACCGTCCGCCCGGCCGGATCGTGCGTTTTACTGCGGTGAAGACGGTGGGGGTGTCGGTCTTCCAGATCGCGGAGTTGCAGACCACGGCGTCGGCGGGCTCGGGGATGTGGTTGGCGATGTTTTCGGCTTTGGCGACGATCCAGGTGATCCGGGGATCGTCGCGAGTGCGCTGCCCTACCGTCTGCATGGCGGGAGCGCTGTCGAGGGATATCACGCGGCCGTGTGGTGGGAGGTGGTCCAGCAGGATGGCCGCGGTGACGCCTGTCCCACCGCACAGATCGATGACGAGCTGCTTGTCGGCTAGGTCGGCGCGAGAGGCCAGGTCCCGGCTGGCGTCGGCGTAGAACGGGTGTTCGCGGGTGAAGCGGTCATAGAGTTCGGCGTTTCGTTCGTCGTCCCAGCCGACGATCGCATCTGGGTGTTGCATTGTTCCCTCGTCTTCGCAGGTCGCCATAGATGTTTGCTGTTGCCGGTGAGCTGCAGCTGCCCTCAGAAGAGTGATCCTTGGAGGCTCACCGGGGGAGAGGTGTAGTTCCCCGTCAGTACGCGATGGCCTTTGAGTGTGTTGAGGTCCAGGACGTAGTGGATGTCCTCGACGTTGGCTGACAGCCGGGCCAGGACGTGGGTCCCGGAGCAGGATTCGATGCTGAATCCGTGCTCGTCGGTGCGCACGTCATGCGGGTAGATCGCACGTTCTTGCGGCCGTTGCGGGGTGCGGAGGGCATGACCCTCGGCCGGTGGTTTCCACGCCTCGCGTCTGGTGGGTACTCCCAGAGCGGTCAAGGTGGCGATCGCTTGGTCGACGAGCTCCTCGTGTGCGACATCAAGGTGGCCGTGGTCCAGAGAGACCAGGGCAGCGAGTTTCGCGGCGGCGCGGATCGCCTGGGTGAGGCCGAGTTCGCGGCTGAGGGCGTCCTCAAGATGGCGTATGGCACGGCCGTCCGGTGCTTGGGCGATGTACGTGGCGCGCATCGCCCCTTGCTCGTCCAGCCGTGACTTGCGGCGGGATGCCGCCGCCGTTCCGACTTTGCTGGCCGCGTTGGCGAAGGTGGCGATGTAGAGCCAGTGGGGTTGGGCCATGTAGGCCGTGAGTGCTGGTGAGGCGTGGCCGCTCGTGTGGAAATGGTGAGCGAAGCGAAACTCATCCCGTTCATGGCAGGTTGCGCATTGGCCGCCACGTTCGGCGACGGCCTGCTGCGGGCACGGCCTCGGCTCAACGCGGAAGGTTTCGGTGAAGTCGTACCGGCCGGTGCAGAACCGGGCCGGACCGACCACTTTCAGCCCGAGCCGCTGGCCTATCACCTCGACCTGGTCAAGGACCCCGGTCGTGGTGTCGGCCAGGAGCAGCGTGGGAATGCCAGTGGCCCAGGTGATGCCGTGCCACAGGTACTGCCTGCCGGTTACGAGCTCCACGCAACCCCTCCTTCGTTGTCAGTCTTCGCCAGGTGTTCAGGGATCTGGATGTCGAGGCGATCGGACAGCAGCGTGAGCGTTTCGGCCAGCACGACTGCTGCGTCCTTGCTGGTGACATCGATGGACGCCCATGTCGCGCCGGTCGCTTGCCGGCGTAGTTCCTCGGTCACTCGGGTTTGGTAGGAGATGAACGCCTCGCCCGTTGATCCCGTGCCCCCGGCTTCCAATGCGCTGAAACCGCCCTTACGTCGCAGGGCCTCCTCGGCGGTGACGTGGAGGAACAGGACAAGGTCAGGCGTGGTGAGGTGAGCGAATAGGTGGCGGGCCAGGTCGGCGGGGATGTTAGGGCAGACGGCGTAGCGGGCAAGGATCTTGTGGTGGGCGTTGTCGAGGATGACGTGCACTCCGGCTCGCAGTGCCGGCCTGATGATCAGCTGATCCTGGAGGGTGTACCAGGCGGCGAGCGCGAACAGCCAGTAGTGGTTTCCGCAGGCGGCGCCCACACTCGGCTTGCGCCGGTAGACGACCGCGTTAACGCTGTCGACGTACTCCGATAGGTCTGCGCTCATCGCGACCTCGGTGGTGTGTTTGCCCACAAGGATCGCGCGGTTCTTGGAGTCCTTGAGTGCGGCGTGGAGAGAGGTGGCCAGCGTCGACTTCCCGGCGCCGTCGATGCCCGCCACCGTGATGAGCCTCCCGGGTGCCCCTGCCATGATGTTCACGCGTTCGTTCCTCCGCTGGTCTGCGTCTTCGGGATGCTCCGCAACCGGAGCCGGATGATTTCGTGGATGCGGTCGAGTAGCTGAGCACGCCGTTCGACAACCGTTTCGAGCCGTTCGTTGGACAAGTCGGCCGCATAGGGCCGGGCCAGGTTGTTGGAGATGACGTGGAGGAACCCGAACTCGATGCCGGCCGCGTCGGCGGCGCGTCCCATGTGACCGATCTCGGGGTCGACGAATCGGTTTCCGCGCTGACGGGCCAGCCAGTTCCTGTCTTCGAACAGGATCGATGGCGATGTCACGTGGATGCCGGAGCGAATGTCCGGCTGACCGGCGGCGAGGTCGCCGAAGAAGTCCGGCCAGGTCACCCGCCCGTCGGACAGGACGCTGCTGTTGCCGGTGGCCAGGCAGGTGTTCGGGGCGATGTGCGGGTCGAGAGATCCGACCTTGCCCACGTAGACGACCCGGCGCGCCCCCAGCAAGGCCAGACGAGCCACGACCCGGTCGGCGACATCGCCCCAGATGCTGTGCAGATAGCCCAGGTAGAGCACGCGCCGTCCCTCCACTTCGGCGCGCTGCCATGCGTAGCCAGGGCCGTGGGCCCAGGTCATGCCCTTGGTGAACTGCCCGAGGCCCCAGCCGAGGACAATGAGATCGTCTGTGGATGGGTCGATGTCCAGCCGATCGACGGCCGCCTGACACGCCTGTTCGGAGGGGAGCTCATAGTCGACCTGGCCGCGGTAGCGTCCGACCATGTTCAGGTACGTCGCGATGATGAGCGCGTAGTGGTGGACGTAGTCCACGCCGGGGAAGCACTTGATGACCAGATCCTTGCCCTGGATCTCTGCGGTGGGGCGCTGCCAGTTGAACAGCTTGTCGTTCTTCTCATAGGCCGAGATCACGCAGCAGCGGTCGTAGTCGGCGACGACCCGGATGCGTGCCCAGTCGTAGTCCTGGATCAGGTGATGAACTTTGATCTTCAGGTAGCGGAACAGGCTCGAAACGCTCATGGTGTGCCGGTAGGGGTCGATGGGGGACGCCCCGAACAGGCCCAACTCCGTCGCGAACGCGTTGTCGGTGACCGGGGTGCTCGTCATACCGGCACCCGGATTTCGATGGGGCAGTCGGCCGCGTACCGGACGGCTCTGATGTTGTCCCTGATCAGCGAGAACCGCTCCGGCTCGATTCGCTCCAATGTCTCGACACGCGGGGTCGGGATCTTCTCGTAGGGCCCGTCGGGCAGTATCCGAACGCCCATGGCACCGAGGAGAACCGGTGCGGCGGTGTCGACCGAGCTGATCCACTCGTGCTGGCGCTGATCGAAGAGCTCCAGATGGCCGATTCGGCCGAGGCCCAGGAGCCGATAGATCCGATCGGGATCGATCAACCCGCGGTCTTCGAGGTAGTCGGTCGCGACCACGCGATTCTTCGACAACTCCTTGCTCGGCTCTTTGCCGCGGGAGGCTGGAAACGCGATCGCGCCGACGTAGTCGCAGGTGGCGAAGTGGTCATAGCAGCGGCGCCAGTCCTCATCGTTGGCGGCATGTACGACCGCGCACAGTCGGCACTCGTCGCTCATGTCGAGGATCTGCGCGGCCGCGATGTCGCTGGCGCGCATGGTGGCGCGAGCGTCATGGATGACGTCGGGAAGGATGATTTCTTCGGCGTTCACCGCCCGGGCGGCACGTACGAGTTCGCAGGGGCTGAGCGATCGGCCAAGGTCGAAGACGCCGTTGTCGACGATGATCGTGGCGCCCAGCCTTGCCTCTTCGAGGAAGAACTCCTTGTAGGCCGGATCGAGAAGGACTCGCTGGGCCGCCACATGGTGGACCGTGGCAGGCATCTGGGCTGCGAAATCCCGCAGGTGGGCGGCGGGTGCGATGACCGAGACGTTGATGCTATTTGGCACGCTGGCCGCCCCAGATCAGAACATGCTCACGGGTGGTCAGGTTCCAGCCGTGTTCAAGGGCGGGGGCCGCGGCCATGCGCATCTGGTTCAGGACGCGCGTGGGGGTGGTGCCCTCTGGGCTCAGCCAGATCTCAGCGAGCCTGAACTCTGCCTGAAGTTGAGCGATCTCCATCAGGTCTTCGGGAATGCAGACGACGAACTTCCACCTGGCCCGGCCGCTTGCCTCGATCTCCATGATGGCCTCTGGTTTGATGCGCTTTTTTCGCGGCACCGCTGAGCTGGCGAGTTTTAGGCCGGCGTTGAAGGCCACGCCCGCGGAGGCCAACTCCGGACCCGGCTTGATGGTGGCGTTCGTCTCAATCTCCATGCGCCGGCCGGTCAGCGCGGCTTGGTGGGCGAGATGGAGTACGGCGTCCTTATGCAGGAACGGTTCCCCGCCGGTGACGACGATCAGGTCGACCGGGGCGATGGACGGGGTGGCCATGGTGGGGTCGAGTTTGATGAGTTCTTCCCAGATTTCTTGCGGCGTCAGATGCCGTACGTCCTTGGTGAGGTCGTACTTGGCGCTGTTCCAGGTGTACTCCGTGTCGCACAGCATCTGGCCCTGCGCCGAGCTGTTGCCCATGGTCGGCGCCTGGGTGTAGCCGCAGGTCAGATTGCAGCCCTGGAATCGTACGAAGAGAGCACGGCGGCCGAGATTCGCGCCCTCGCCCTGGAAGGAGTAGAACAACTCGGCGATCGGGACGTGCCGCTGTCCGGTCGGGCCGGCGATCGGCAGCATCAGGTTGGCGGACATAGAAGGTCCTCTCAGGAAGATGGGGTACGGATCACGCGTCTGAGTCAGGTCCTTGCAGAATCAGGGCCGGGGACATATTCGGCCCAGGTGGCAGGGGTTTCACTCACCCGGACCGCCTCGATGGCTGCGGTGGCGGGCAACGGGACGTTCTCGGCACACCACTTGAACAGGACTCGAGCGATGTTCTCGCTGGTCGGCTCGACGTCGATGGTTGCGTTGAGCACCTGGTGGTCGTAGCGCTCGGCTAGATGTCGCTTGACCGGATCGAGGTCGGCGAAGTCGGCGACGAAGCCGGGCTCGGACAGCTCGGTCGCGCTCAGCACCACCTCGACGGCATAGGAGTGGCCATGCAGACGGCCGCACTTGTGCCCCTCGGGCAAACCGCTCAACTGGTGAGCGGCTTCGAAGGTGAACCGCTTACCGATCCTGAAACTCATGCGCCTCTCCGCACCTGAGCTGCGGCGAGCTGTAGGAACTCGGCGCGGACGACGGGATCATCCCGGAGTTCGCCCCGGCATGCGATCGTGACCGTGTCGGCGCCCTGTGCGCGTACGCCACGTCGTGTCATGCACAGGTGCTCGGCCGCCAGGACGACGCCGACTCCACGGCATTCCAGTCGGTCCTCCAGGAAACTCGCGATCTGCTGCCCGAGCTCCTCTTGAACCTGCAGCCGCGACGCGAACGCCTCCACGGTCCGCGCCAGCTTCGACAGACCGGCGATCCGCTGTCCAGGAAGCACCCCCACGTGAGCGACCCCGGAGAACGGAAGCAGATGGTGTGCACACAGCGAGGTGAACGGCACATCGCGGGCCAGCACCAGATCGTGCTGCCCTTCCCGGTTGGGGAAGGTGGTGAACTCCCATGCCGGACAGCTGAGCAATTCCGCCAGACCCGCCACCATCCGGGCCGGGGTCCGCACGGCGGCCTCGCTGTCATCGGACACGCCGATGGCCGTGAGGAGGGCGGTGGCGGCTCGTACGGCCGCTTCGAAATCGATGCCCGGTGATCCCGGGAACAGGTCCGGGGACAGGCGGTTACTTTCGGCGTGTGCGATGAGCACCTGATCTCCTTCGATCGAAGTCCGAGCAAGCGCCCCAAGCCAACCGCGCGGCGAAAGACCAGGCCACGGCGTCAGCGACGCATCTATGAGGCACCTTTGCGGCATCACAGCCGCTGAGCGGGCACGTCCCGTACGCTTCCCTTGGACGAACCCTGCGGGCGGAGGTGCACCTTGGCGGGCAAGCGGAAGCACCTTGCCGAGCGGAGAAAGGCGCTTGGATACAGCCAGGAGTTCCTCGCTGATCAGCTCGGCATCGACCGAACCACGGCAGGACGGTGGGAGCGAGGGGAGACCGAGCCCTGCCTGTACATCCGGCCCAAGCTCTGCCAACTGCTCCAGGTCACCGCAGACGAACTGGATGATCTGCTGACCATTCGCCACGAATCCGACGCGACTTCTCTCGCCTCTCCCTCGCCACCGGTCGTCACTGGCCGGATCGTGCCTGAACCCGCGCCAACGGGTGAAATAGACGACATGTACCGTCGTGAACTCCTCCGCTTGATGAGCATCGCGGGCACGCTCATGGTGCTTCCCCAGCCGGCCTCCGCCCAGATCCAGGATTGGGCCGGCCAGTTCGACGAGGCCGACGACATCGAACAGCACGCGTTGCTCAGCGGCCATCTCTGGCAGGTCTTCGCCTTGTCCAAGTCGAAGCGCCTCGTCTACCCGCTGGTCCACGACCAGCTCAGGCTCCTGGTCAAGCAGATGGGCCAGGCCCGGTCAGCACGAGCGCGCCATCAGCTCTGCGTTCTGGCCTGTGATCTCTTCCAACTCGCTGGAGAAATCTGCTTCGACAGCGACCGCTACACCGACGCCACCTACTGCTACACCATGGCGGCGAACGCCGGCCGCGAAGCTCGCTGCCACGACCGGTGGGCCTGCGCCCTCACCCGCCAGGCATTCGTCAACATGTACGACCATGAATATCCCGAGGCCACCTCGGTCCTATCCGCGGCCGCCCGAATCGCCACACAGGGCGACAGCCAGCTCTCGACTCGGTGCTGGGTTGCCGCCGTACAGGCCGAGGCACACGCCCGTGAAGGCGATAGGAAGGCATGCGAACGAGCCCTCGACACCGCCGACAAAGTCCTCGACCTCGCCGCCCCCGTCAGCCCCGGAGGTTGGCTTCGCTTCGACGGCTCCCGCTTGGCTGAGGAACGCGGCACCTGCTACCTCACCCTCGGCCAGACCGACCTGGCCGAGGCATCACTCAACGCGGCACTCACTCAGGCCACTTCGCTCCGGCGACGCGGCAGCCTCCTCACCGATCTGGCCGCCCTCGGTATCCAACGCCGCGACGTGGACCAGTTCCTGCACTACGCGGGCGACGCCATGGACCTGGCCGAGCAAACTCAATCCGCCGGCTACGTCGGCCGGAAGCTCCACGGCATCCAAAAGCAGCTCCAACCCCTCCTGGCGGACGATCGGGTGGTCCAGTTGAACGACCGCATCGCCCACCTGTCGACCACCGCCCAACACTGAGAGGACCACGATGCAGACTGCGACGGACGAGCACGGCCGTACTTTCCGTGAAGCCTGGATCGCCGGGGTGACCAAGCACTATCCGGGCGACCCGAAGCCGTCCTACGTCACGCCGTGGGAGGAGACCCCCGACTGGGAACGCCAGGCCGCTGCCGCCGTCTACAGTCAGGTACGCGCCTTCGTTGAGATCAGCGCAGGCAACACCGCCAAGCTGACCCGCAACCAAAAAGGTCGCTTCGTCGCCCTGTGCTGGATCGCTCAAATCCACAAGCACATCGACAACCCCAAGCCGTCGTACGTAGCTGACTTTGACGACCTCCCCCAATGGCAGCGAGAGACCGACGCCGACATCTTCGAACGCATCGAAACCGATGCGTAGCGGGTTGATTGCCAGCCCTTCAAGCTCTGTACTGTTAGAACCCGAATGACCGGCCGATGATCTCCTTCATGATCTCGGTGGTGCCGCCGTAGATCGTCTGGACCCGGCTGTCCAGCCACGCCTTGGCGACCGGGTACTCCATCATGTAGCCGTACCCGCCGTGGAGCTGGAGGCAGCGGTCGATGACCTTGGTCTGCAGCTCGGTCGTCCACCACTTGGCCTTGGCCGCGTCAACCGCGGTGAGTTGCTCGGCGTTGAGCGCCAGGATGCACTTGTCGACGTAGTGGCGGGCGATCTCGGTCTCGGTGGCCAGCTCGGCCAGCACGAACCGGGTGTTCTGGAACGACCCGATGCTGCGCCCGAACGCCTGGCGCGTCTTGCAGTACTCGACGGTCTGCTCCAGCACGGTCTCCGCCGCGGCCACCGCCCCCACCGCGATCGACAGGCGTTCCTGCGGCAGGTTGTTCATGAGCTGGATGAAGCCCTCGCCGTCGTTCGGGCCGAGGCGGTTGGCGACGGGCACGCGTACGTTCTCGAAGAACAGCTCGGCGGTGTCCTGTGCCTTCATGCCGATCTTCTCGAGGTTGCGCCCGCGGCCGAACCCCTCCATGCCCCGCTCAACGACGATCAGCGTCGTACCCCTGGCACCCGCCTCCGGGTCCGTCTTGGCCACCACGACCACCAGGTCGGCGTTGATACCGTTGGTGATGAACGTCTTCTGCCCGTTGACCACGTAGTGGTCGCCCTCGCGGACGGCCGTGGTCCTGATCCCCTGCAGGTCGCTCCCGGCGCCCGGCTCGCTCATCGCGATCGCGGTGATCAACTCGCCGCTGACGAAGCCGGGCAGCCACCGCTGCTTCTGCTCGTCGTTGGTCAGATCCACGATGTACGGCGCCATGACGTCGTTGTGCAGCGAGAAGCCGAGCCCGGACGCGCCGTGCCTGATGATCTCCTCGACGATCACCGTGTTGTACCTGAAGTCCGTGACACCCGCGCCGCCGTACTCCTCGGGGACCGAGAACCCGAACATGCCCAGCTCTCCGGCCTTCTTCCAGACCTCGCGCGGGACGATGCCGTCCTTCTCCCACTGCGCGTGGTGCGGCACGACCTCGCGTGCCATGAACTCGCGCACGGTGTCCCTGAAGAGAAGGTGCTCTTCGTCGAAGAGGTCTCGCTCCATCGGTCGCCTCCAAGCAGGTGTCGTGCACGACAGAATACGATTCTGTTACCTGCAGGTATACCCGCTTTTCTGGCGCGACGGGCGGCTGGGGACACGGCTTCATCACAAGTGACGGAAGATGCGTCATTCGGCATATGTTGCGGGTGTTTTCGACCCTAGGATCTACCCTCGGTCTATTTGTGTTGATCGGAGTTCCCGTGAATCGGTGGCGCAAGGCGTTGATCGCCGCATCGGTGGGCGTGGCCGCGTCTGCGGCGTTCGTCGTGACGTCCTCAATCCCGGGTCAGGCTGCGGCCTCGCTGGTAGCCAACTATCGGTGTATCGGTGGCATCGCGGGCGCGGGCGTGGACCTCGAGGCGAGGATGACCCCTCAGATCGAGTCGGGCACCATGAACGTTCGCTGGGACATGTCGTACGAGAGCTTGCAGAAGTTCGGCTCGCCGGGCTTCTTCCCCGAGGGATCCTTGCTGAATCTGGAGGGCGTCGTGGACATCAGCGGCGCCTGGATCGGCCAGCTCCGGCCTAGGGGCGGCGAGGAGCAGGGTGAGCTGCTCCCGGGGAGTTACTTGGAGCTTCCCGAGGGACTGTCGGACAGCGCATCTCTCACGCGGTCGGGAACCATCCGCTTCAAGCCCAGTGCGTTGACGGTTAGATTCACGCCCGCCGAAGGCGAGGTGTTGGTCAACAACCACAAGCCGAGCATCACTTACTCAGGTCTCTGGGACCGGCTGCACACCGAGGAAGAGTACGCCGACCATCTCAACGACGTGCACAAGTCCAGCGCGCTGGACGCCCGCGCCAAGCTGGCATTCAAGGGTACGAAGGTCGCCTACATCGCCAGGCGCGCGCCGGACCTCGGACCGATCCGGGTGATCCTCGACGGGCAGACCGTCACCGAAGGTCTGATCGAGCCGAGCAAGGACCGCAGCGGTAACGCCATGACGGGCACCCAGAGCCAGGAAGTCCTTTGGGAGTCGCCGCAACTGGACTACGAACCGCACACCGTCGAGATCATCAGCGTCGAGGCCAAAGATGCCTACGTTGACGCGTTCAGAGTGACTGTTAGCGACGTGCCCGAGCCGCCGGCCCACGACCAGGCGGTCTGCACGCTCCAGGGCGACCCTGGCGCCATCGACATCACTGTTCCCGGCCCGACCACGACACCGACGGACGACCCGACGGACGACCCACCGACGGACGACCCGACAGAGGACCCGACCTCGACGTCCACCGCCACCACCACGGCCCCGAACGGCAATACCACCACCATTGGCCAGGGCCACGTGATCGTTGTCCCTCAGGCGTCCAATTCGAGCTCGGCCACACCCAAGACCACCGGTCCGACCGCGACGAAGTACTACAAGCCGCAGGTGGCTAAGACGCCCAAGGGCGGCGTGGACAGTGGTGAAGCGCCAGATGGCGGCGACCAGCCGTACGGGCTCATGGCCAGCGGGATGGCACTGACGGTGGGAAGCGTCGGCAGCGGACTGCTGCTGCGTAGGCGCAGGGCCGCGCACGCGGGAGGAGTGAAGTGATGGCCGAGACCCCGACGCAGAGGACCCCAATGCAAAAGGCGATGCCCGGGCTGCTGATCGCCGGGTCGCTGGGCAGCATCGGCGCGATCATGGTGGGCCTGCTGTCGCTGGCGCCCTCGGTGGACGACGGCTCGGGCTCCCTCGCCGCGGCCCAGGATCAGCCGACCACGGTCCAAATCGAGAACGCGGGCGCGTTTGTCCTTCCTCCCACGGTCGGTCCCGGCGGCAAGAACGCGCCGTTGACGCCTGCCCGGCTGGATGCACCGCCGCCGCTTCCAGCCCTGCCCGTCGTGGCGCCGATTCCGCCCACCAAGACCAAGGCTGCCAAGACCAAGGCCAAGCCGATCCGGATCAAGATTCCCAAGATCAGGGTCAACTCCCCGATCGGAGCGGTCACCGTCGACATCAAGGGCAAGCTGGGCACCCCGCCGCTGAGCAAGCCGAACCAGACAGGCTGGTACCGCTTCTCGCCTTTGCCGGGCGAGGTCGGACCCGCGATCATCAACGGCCATGTGAGCACCCGCAAGGGACCCGCCGTTTTCGATCGGCTCCGAGAGCTGGCCAAGGGCGACCACATCTACGTGTACCGGTCGGATGGCAAGGTCACCCGGTTCACGGTGAGTGGCATCGAGCAGGTGAGCAAGTCCTCCTTTCCGACATCTCGGGTCTACGGGAACACGGAAAGCTCTCAGTTGAGGCTCGTCACGTGTGGTGGAGTCTTCAACAAGACGGCGCACAGCTACACGGACAACATCGTCGTGTACGCGACGCTGTCCAAGAAGAAGAGCTGAGGAGGAAGCTGTGGCCGATTTGGCGGTTTACGGGAAGTTGACAGGGACAGTTCGTAGGATCTCAACCTAACCGTGACCAACGGCTGGAATTCTGGCACGACTGTTGGCACTGCTTTGAAACGGAGATGGACTCGTGCTTATGTCTCAGGCGTGGCGTCGCTTCGCCCATAAGACATCCACCTTGGGTTTGGTGGGTACGCTCGCCCTCTTCGTTGGCTCGATCTTCATCGTCTCGACCCCGACGGCGGCGTCGGCCGCAGTGACGAAGCAGTTCACCTACGCGTGTGCTACTGGCGGACCGTTCACCAACACCTCGATCACTGTCGGTCTCAGCGCTCCTGACACCGTGGCGGCGGGCCAGAGCTTCGACTTGACGGTGAACATCCCGGCGCTGACGCTCGGAACCGCTGCGACGTCGGCCACCACCGTGCAGGCCACCATGGCGCTGACGCCGACGGGTGGCACGGTCTCCGATGCCGGTGCGAAGGCGGGGGCGGCGGTAACAGCTGGTCAGACCGCTGTGCCGGCCGGCAGTGTGACATACAAGATCGCGGTTGCCGCCGGCACGACGACCAAGGTCAGTGTGAAGCCCGGCGAACTGAAGCTGGGCCTCACCGCGCCTGCGGGCGGCACGACGTCGACTTGCACGACAACGTCCACCGAAGCCCTGGACGTCCCGATCGGGACCGGTGGTGGCGGCGACGGGACCGACATCGTCGCGTACGACTGCACACTGCCCAGCACAAGCACCGACACCAACTATCCGGCGGACGTCGACATCAAGGTGGTCCTGACGCCGCCGACCAGCGCCGCGGCCAACGCGGACGCCTCGATCACGTGGGCGGGCACGATCCAGACCACCGGCGACACGCTGAAGGCTCCAACAGGCTTCCCCACCACGGGCGGTAAGCTCTTCGCCACTATCAAGGCCAGCGGCGCCGGATCACCGGCGACCGCCACCGGGGAAGCGGCTCTCACCAGCGTCACGATCGGCCAGGACATCACGCTGCCTACCAGCGTGACCATCAAGGTCAAGCCCACCACCACCGGCACCGTGACCCTGACCGCCGGCGACCTCGCTTTCGGCACCTCCTCGACCTCGCCCGCGATCAAGTGCACGGCGCCGACGACCGGGCTCAAGGGGTACACCTTCACGGTGGGCAACGCCAGCACCAGCCCTAGCTCTAGCCCTACTCCCAGTTCGAGCAACACATCGAGCACCCCCAAGCCCACCACGACCAGCACCGCGACGGTCACCGTCACCCCGCCCGAGAGCACCAAGAAGTCCAAGACCCCCAAGGCCGGGGCCGACACGGGTGCGGGCGGCACGATGGGGCCCGACGGGCGGATGTTCATCCTCACCGGCGGCGCGCTGATCGCCGCAGCCGTCGTGGGCGGGCTCGTCATGCGTCGACGTAACGCCGCCCGGGGCTGACCGCCATGTCCGGGTACTACCCCTACGGCGGCGGCCCGCCGCCTGCACCGCCGCCGCCCGAGGACAAGGGGAGCACGGCGCTCAGGACCGTGCTGATCGTGGCCGCCATCGCCGGCGTCGTGACGGTGGTGGCCGGGCTGCTGATCGTGCTCAGATCCCCCGACGAGTACGGCCTCGCGTCGAACAGGGACGCCCTGTCCCTGGAGGCGCAGCCGGACGGCAAGGCCTCCGGCCGGCCGGAGCAGGCGCTGTTCCAGGCCGCCCCCGACGTGCCGCCACCACTGCCGCAGATCAACCCGGCCCCGCCGATGCTGCCGGCCACCCCCGTCCGGATCGTGGTCAAGCGGTTGGGGATCAACGCGCCGATCAAGTCCGTCGGGCTGGCCAAGGACGGCACCATCCAGGTGCCCCCGGCGGACGACCCCAACCTGGTCGGCTGGTACCGGAACATGTCCACCCCGGGCGAGGCCGGTCCCGCCGTGCTGCTGGGGCACAAGGACACCAGGACGCGCCCTGCCGTGTTCAACCCGTTGTTCAAGATCAAGAACGGCGACACGATCGAGGTCAAGCGCCAGGACGGCACCACGGCGGTCTTCACCGTCGGCGGCGTGGAGCAGGCGAGCAAGAAGACGTTCCCGACGCAGCGCGTGTACGGTGCGCAGCAGAACGCCCAGCTCCACCTGATCACCTGTGGCGGGACCTATGATCGGCGTACCGGGCACTACACCGACAACATCATCGTCTACGCGACGATGACGAGCTCTTATCGAAGCTGAGCGCGGAGGCGGGCATGGGCTGGATGGCCAAGCGGAGACTGCGTACCGGCCCGACGGCGGCACTGCCGGCCAAACCTGATCCGGCCGAGCTGCTGCGCATCGTCCGGCTCGCGGATCCCGGCGCCAGGCAGGACGGCGACGACATCGTGGCCACCGACGTCAGGATCTGCGCGCCCGTGGAGGCGGACGCCGAGCTGACGGGCGGTGAGCTGGAGAAGGTGTGGGCGGTCCGGGTGACCGCCGAAGGGCCGCTGCCGCTGGACTTCTTCGACCGCTACCTCGCCGAGGGCATCGCCTTCCGGCTCAAGGGGCTCGCGGTCTGCCGGGGCGAGGTGAGCGATCCGGCCGACGAGGAGGGCAGCGGCCCGGCGGTCATCCTCCCGGTACGCCCGGCCTCCGAGGAGCTGGCGCCGCTGCTGCAGCCGCAGGAAGACGACGAGTTCACCTTCACCGCCGGCGACATCCGGGCCGCGCTGGTCCCCGAGAAGGGCCAGCCCCCGGCCGTACAGGAGCTGCTGCCCTTCGTCACCGAGCTGACCGCGATCGAGCTGCGCGGCGACGAGCAGGTCAAGCTGGGGACGCTCGCTCTTGAGCTGTCCGATGCGCTGAACGGGCTGGTCGTGGACCGATGGCGGTTCAGGGTGGACGCGGCGGAGGACCTGCTGCCCCCGGCGTAGTGCACAGACCGCTACCTGCGGTGGACCGGTGAACACGCCCTGCCGTGAGCAGCCACAGAACCTCGTTCTGTTGTAGTCTGCCCCTAGTAACCGAATAATGCTCGGTTTCCAGGAGGCACTGTGGCAGAGGCGTACATCGTCGGGGCCGTCCGGTCCCCGGTCGGCAAGAAGAAGGGCGGCCTTTCCACCGTCCACCCCACTGACCTGGCCGCTCACACGCTGAAGGCGCTGATCGACCGCACCGGCGTCGACCCCGCGGCGGTCGAGGACGTCATCATGGGGTGCGTCATGCAGTTCGGCCCCCAGAGCATGGACATCGCACGCAACGCCTGGCTGTCGGCGGGACTGCCGGAGACCACCGCCGGCGTCACGATCGACCGGCAGTGCGGCTCCTCCCAGCAGTCCATCCACTTCGCCGCCCAGGGCGTCCTGTCCGGCACCCAGGACCTGGTCGTGGCCGCCGGCGTCGAGTCGATGAGCGTCGTTCCCATGGGCTCCTCGATCACGGCCGCCCTGGAGAAGGGCATGCCGTTCCCGTTCGGCGACAAGTGGGTCGAGCGGTACGGCAAGCAGGAGATCTCGCAGTTCCGCGGCGCGGAGCTGATGTGCGAGAAGTGGGGCTACACCCGCGAGGTCCTGGAGCAGTACGCGTTCGAGTCCCACCAGCGGGCCGCCAAGGCGATCGCGAACGGCCACTTCAAGGACCAGATCGAGCCCATCAACGGCGTCACGGACGACGAGGGGCCGCGCGCGGACACGACGCTGGAGAAGATGGCCGGGCTGAAGACCCTGAAGGAGGGCGGCCAGATCACCGCCGCCACGTCCTCGCAGATCTCCGACGGCTCCGGCGCGGTGCTGATCGCCTCCGAGCAGGCCGTCAGGGATCACGGGCTGACTCCGCGCGCCCGCGTGCACCAGCTCGCGCTCATGGGCGACGACCCCGTCTACATGCTGACCGCGCCGATCCCCGCCACGCAGCGGGCGCTCAAGAAGGCCGGCATGTCGATGGACGACATCGACGTCGTGGAGATCAACGAGGCGTTCGCGCCGGTGCCGCTGGCCTGGATGCAGGAGCTCGGCGCCGACCCCGCCAAGGTCAACCCCAACGGCGGCGCCATCGCCCTCGGTCACCCGCTCGGCGGCACGGGAGCGATCCTGATGACCAAGCTCCTGCACGAGCTGGAGCGCACGGGCGGCCGCTACGGGCTGCAGACGATGTGCGAGGGCGGCGGCCAGGCCAACGTCACGATCATCGAGAGGCTGTAAGAGGTGGAGCGCCGCCTCCTGGCGTAATAGGGGAGGCGGCGCTCCGAACTACCCATCCTGGTAGTTGTCTCAGCGGCCCTTGGGCGGGATGCGCCTGGGCGGCGCGATCGGACGCTGCGGCATCTTGGGCAGCTGCCTGGGCGCGGGCATCTCCCGCCCGGGGAGTGCCGGGTTCTTCTTGCCCTTCTTGGCTGCGCGAACTCGCATAAGAGGCTCCTTTACGTAACTCACGACGCGGCTCACGAAGGCCGGTCGACATGCTCAGCTGCCGCGTCTGTATGGACGGACCGAGGCTGTGAATTACAGGTAAAGGCGCATGTCCATGACAGTACGGGGGGCCCGAAACCCCGCGCAACCGAATTAATCCGGGCCGCCGCGATCATCAGCTACGTGGCGATTCCGGTTGCTCTCGCACTCGTCCGCCGGACAGCCGGAGGATCCGGACCGCCGCCACGAGCACGCCCGCGAGCGCCGCCACGAGCAGCGTGATCGACATCGGCGCGGCGAAGTAGGTGAGCTGCGCCCACGTGACCGTCCGCCCGTTCATCAGGAACGAGATCAGATCCGGGTACGCCGCCAGCACCGCCGCAGGCGCGAGAACGGGCACCAGCCGCAGCCCGATCCGCCACCGGGGCTTGCCCGCCCGCTTGGCGGCCCAGCGGCGGGCGCGCAGCACGCCCACGGCTCCCAGAACGGCCGCGACCACCGCGATGACGGCCAGCACCAGCTCGAACAGCTGCCGGTCGCCGCCGGGCTGCTCGGGCGTGCGGCCCTCGCTCATCGCCGCCAGCCCGAGCATGATGACGTACGTGTCGTCCTGCAGCGCCGCGCTGTTGGTCATGACGGCGAAGCCGTATCCGGTCTTGGGGGAGATGGCCTCGACGGCGTTGTACGTGAACAGGTTCCCCGAATGCGTGAGCAGTCCGGTGTCGCCGTCCACGCCCCAGCCCATGCCGTAGTCGCGGATCGCGGTGGGCGCGTGCATGGTCTCCAGGCTCTGCCGCTTGATCAGCGGGCTGCCGTCGCCCGTCTGGGCGTTCAGCCATTCGCCCATGTCGGCGGCGGTGGTGATGACCCCTCCCGAGCCGCTCCCGTCGAGGAAGGCGGGCAACTCGGGACGCGCGAGCCAGGCGCCGAAGACCGAGTTGTAGCCGTCGGCCGGTTTGACGACCTCTTCGCTGACGGCGCTAGACTTCATGCCGAGCGGCCCGAACACCCGGTCGCGCAGGTAGTCGCCGAAGTTCTGGCCGCCGGCCACCTCGACCAGCCGGGCGGCCAGGTCGTAGTTGACGTTGCAGTACTCCCAGCGGGTGCCAGGATCGGCACGCAGGCCGTCGTCGGCCAGGCGGGCGGTGTAGTCGGCGAGCGACGTGGCGCCCTCCAACTCGCTGACGTCGACCGTGGTGTCCGACAGGCCGGAGGTCTGGTTCAGCAGGTGCCGCACGGTGATCCGGGCCGCGCGCGGGTCGTCCATCTTGAAGCCCGGAAGCTGGACGGCCACCGGCTCGTCCAGCCTGATCTCGCCCCGCTCGACGAGCGTCATCACCGCCATAGCGGTGAACGACTTGCTGACCGAGGCGACCCGCATCGGCGTGTTCTCGGTGACCGCGCGGCCCTGGGAGTCGTGGCCGTACCCGGCGGCGTGCACGACCTCGCCGCCGTGCGTCACGACCACGGACATGCCGGGCAACCCGGTGGACTCCAGCGCGTCGCGCAGGTAGGTGTCGATGGCGGCGGGGGTCATCGCCGGAGCCGTCGCCCCGGCGGGCACGGCGAGGGTCATGGCGGCGAAAAGGCCGATCAGAAGGATCTTCACTGGCTTCACGCGAGAAACCTAGAGACAACCGGCCCCCTCGCGGATCGGCCGTCCGTCCAGAACGACCCCTGACGAAAGTCAGGTCTCGCCGGGGGCCGGCAGCCGCGTCGGCACGGCCTTCTGGACCTGCTGGTAGACGACCGACGTGCGGAAGCCGACGATCTCCTTGCGCTTGCTCAGCTTGTCCAGCAGGAACGAGTGCAGGTGGTCCAGGTCCTGGACGGCCACCTGCAGCAGGAAGTCGTCCCCGCCCGCGAGCACGAACACGCTGAGCACCTCGGGCATCTCGGCGGCCGACGACTTGAACGCGTTGATCACCGCCCGGCTGAGCGGCCGTACCTGGACCGCGATCATGGCCTGGACGGTGCGGTTGAGGGCGGCCGGGTCGATGTCGGCGTGGTAGCCGCGGATGACGCCGCGGCGAGTGAGCGCCCTGACCCGCTCCAGGCACGTCGAGGGCGCGATGCCGAGCTGTCGTGCGAGCTCGCGGTTGGACTGCCGAGCATCCGTTTGGAGCAACCGCACGATCGCCGAATCAAGTTCATCCATGTACGGATATTTCCATATGCGTCCAGCCAGACGTTCGGATGAGAATCGATAATTTCGTTCATATGGGTAAATTTCGCTCTCATGACGCAACAGACGTATGCCCGCATGACCGCAGGACAGGGCACGGCGCTGCTCGTCGGAGCGGTGCTGGGGCCGGGGATGCTGGTGCTGCCGCACCTGGCCGCCTCCGCCGCCGGGCCCGCCTCCGTACTGGCCTGGGCGGGGCTGCTGGCGCTGAGCGTCCCCGTCGCGCTGACCTTCGCCGCGCTCGGCGCCCGCTATCCGGGCGGCGGGGGAGTGGCGGGCTTCGTCGGGCTCGCGTTCGGCCGGCACGCCTCCGCCGTGGCCGGCTGGTGGTTCTACGGCGCCGTCCCCATCGGCACCGTCGCCGGTGCCCTCGTGGGCGGCCAGTACGTCGAAGCGTGCCTCGGCGTGGACGGCACCCTCGCCGCCTGGCTCATCATGATCGCCGCCTTCGCGGCCAACGCCGCGGGCCTGCGCACGTCGGGGCGGCTGCAAATCGGCTTCGTCGTCCTGCTGGTCGCGCTGCTGGCCGCCGCCGTGGTCACCGCCGCCCCGCACACCGACCCGGCCAACTTCACCCCCTTCGCACCGTACGGCCTGGCGGGCGTGGCGAGCGCGGCCGGCGTGCTCATGTTCGCCTTCGTCGGCTGGGAGGCGGCCAGCCACCTGTCGGCCGAGTTCGCCGACAGGACGAACGGCCTGCTCAGGTCCACGATCGTGACCCTCGTGGTGATCTCTGTCCTGTACGTCGGAGTGTCCGTCACCTCCGTCGGCGTGCTCGGCGCGGACATGACCGGCGTGCCGCTGACCGCGATGCTGGAGATCGGCCTCGGCGGCGCCGCCCGGCCCGTGACCGGGGTGGTGGCCGTGCTGCTGACGTTCGGGGCGGTCAACACCTACATCGCCGGGGCCGCGCGGCTCGGGGCGGCCCTGGCCAGGGATGGGGCTCTGCCCGGCTGGTTCGCCGCGGGCGGGGAGCCCGGACGGACGCCGTACCGGAGCCTGGGGCTGCTGGCCGTGCTGTGCGTGCCCGTGCTGGTGTGGGCGGTGGATCTGGACCTGCTCATGCGGGCGACCTCCGCGTGCCTGGCCACCGTCACGGCGGCGGGCGTGGCGGCGGCGGTGCGGATGCTGCCCGCGGGCCGGCACCGGAATGTGGCGTTGGTGGGTGCCGGGCTGTCGTTCGCGGCGCTCGCCTTCTGCGGCGTCTACCTCGTGGTTCCGGCCTTGCTGGCTTTGGTGGCGGTGGCCGCGCTTTCGGCCGGCTCTCGCCGTCCGTATAAAAAGGGCATATAAACGGCGAAGGGCGCCGTCGGGCGGGCACTACTCGTAGCACGGGACGGCGCAACGTCGGGAGATGCCATGACCGAGCACGCCAAGTACGCGGAGTCCAGGGAAGTCGGCGAGCAGGCACGGGAGAAGGAGTGGACCCGGCCGAGCTTCGGCAAGCAGCTGTTCCTGGGCGACTTCCGGCTGGATCTGGTGCATCCGGCGCCTGCGCTGCCCGATGAGGCGACCAAGCGCGGGGAGGAGTTCGTCCGCGCGGTGCGGCGCTACCTCGACACGCACGTCGACCCGGCGCTCATCGAGCGGACCGGGCAGATACCGGACGAGGTGGTCAAGGGGCTGGCCGGGCTCGGCGCGTTCGGGATCACGATCGGCGAGGAGTACGGCGGGCTCGGCCTGCCGTACCTGTACTACTGCCGCGCGCTGATGCTCGTCGGCTCGTACTGCCCGGCGCTGGCGACGCTGCTGTCGGCGCACCAGTCGATCGGGGTGCCGCAGCCGCTGAAGCTGTTCGGCTCCGAGGAGCAGAAGCGGGAGTTCCTGCCGCGGTGCGCGGCGGGCGAGATCTCGGCGTTCCTGCTGACCGAGCCGGACGTGGGCTCGGACCCGGCGCGGCTGGCCACGACCGCCGTCCGCGACGGCGACGACTACGTGATCGACGGCGTCAAGCTGTGGACGACGAACGGCGTCGTCGCCGACCTGCTCGTGGTCATGGCGAGGACCGGCAAGAAGATCAGCGCGTTCGTGGTCGAGGCGGATTCGCCGGGCATCACGGTCAAGCGGCGCAACGGCTTCATGGGGCTGCGCGGGATCGAGAACGGCGTGACCGAGTTCTCCCAGGTCAGGGTGCCGGCGAAGAACCTGATCGGGCGCGAGGGGGAAGGGCTGCGGATCGCGCTCACCACGCTGAACACCGGCCGCCTGTCGCTCCCGGCCACGTGCGCCGGCAACGCCAAGTGGGCACTCAAGATCGCCCGCGAGTGGGGCAACGCCCGGGTGCAGTGGGGGCGCAAGGTCGGGCAGCACGAGGCCGTGGCCACGAAGATCGCCTTCATCGCGGCCACCGCGTACGCGCTCGAGGCCGTCATGGAGCTCACCAGCCGCCTGGCCGACGACAAGCGCAACGACATCAGGATCGAGGCGGCGCTGGCCAAGCTGTACGCCACGGAGCTGTCGTACCAGGCGCTCGACGAGCTGGTCCAGATCAGGGGCGGACGCGGCTACGAGACCGCCGAGTCGCTGGCCGCCCGCGGCGAGCGCGGCGTGCCCGCCGAGCAGATGCTGCGCGACTCCCGGATCAACCGCATCTTCGAGGGCTCCTCCGAGATCATGCGCCTGATGATCACCAGGGAGGCGGTGGACGCGCACTTGTCGGCCGCCGGAGAGCTGGTCAACCCTGAGGCGTCCCGCCAGGAGCGCACCCAGGCGCTCAAGCGGGCCAGCCGCTTCTACGCCAAGTGGCTGCCCACGCTGGTGGCCGGCACCGGCAACCTGCCCACCGCGTACGCCGACTTCGGCCCGCTCTCCGCGCACCTGCGCTTCGTGGAGCGGATCAGCAGGAAACTGGCCCGGTCCACCTTCTACGGCATGTCCCGCTGGCAGGGCAGGCTGGAGCACAAGCAGTCCTTCCTGGGCAGGATCGTGGACATCGGAGCCGAGCTGTTCGCCATGACCGCCGTCTGCGTCAAGGCCGAAGAGGACGCCAAGGACCTGGGGCGGCGGCCGTACGAGCTGGCCGACACGTTCTGCCAGCAGGCACGACGCCGCGTGGACGCCCTGTTCGACCGCCTCTGGGACAACAGCGACGCCCACGACGCGCGGCTGGCCGGCTACGTGCTCGAAGGCCGCTACGGCTTCGTCGAGGAGGGCATCCTCGACCCGTCCATCGAGGGACCGTGGATCGGCGCGCCCGAGGGCGGGGAGAACGTCCGGCGAAAGATTCTCTGACGCCCGGTCTAGACCGGTTGTGAGGCCTTTCTTGTAGGTTTGTTTCCAAATCGAGACAAGCCGGTATAGACCGCTTCCTTAACGCAGGCTTACTCTGGCGCAAACGCGCCTCGCGCGTTGCCCATCCCCCAGGGCGGGGTCCGCTAGCTGGTACGGACCAGCGTCACCCGCCCGACGAGAAGGCGGTATATCCAGTGAACATGAAGCTTGTGGGCGGCGCGGCTCTCGGCCTTGCCACGGTGCTGGTCCTGTCCAGCTGCGGCTCCGGCGACTCCGGCGGCACCACCCAGGCCTCGGGCGACGGCACGGTCACGCTCAAGATGGTCGCCGCGGACTACGGCGACGGACCCGGCAAGCCGAACTCGGGCGAGACGTTCTGGAAGGGCGTCGTGGACGAGTTCCAGGCCGCCAACCCGAAGATCAAGGTCGAGGTCCAGGTCATCAACTGGAACGACATCGACAAGCAGGTCGCCACCATGGTCCAGAACGGCCAGGTGCCCGACATCCTGCAGACCGGCGACTACTCCGGCTTCGTCAAGGACCAGTTGCTCTACAAGGTGGACGAGGTCCTGTCCCCGAACGTCTCCGGCGACATGCTGCAGAAGTTCGCCGAATTCGGCAAGGTCGACGGGACCGCGTACGGCATCCCGTTCGTCTCCTCCGCCCGCGCCCTGTTCTACAACAAGGACCTGTTCACCAAGGCCGGCATCACCGAACCGCCGAAGACGTGGGACGAGCTCAAGGCCGCGGCCGAGAAGCTGAAGAAGGTCGGCGTGACGCAGCCGTTCGGCCTGCCGCTCGGCCAGGAGGAGGCCCAGGCCGAGTCGTTCCTGTGGATGCTCGGCAACGGCGGCGGCTACAAGGACGCCTCTGGCAAGTGGGCGATCAACTCGCCGCAGAACGTCGAGACGTTCACGTACATGAAGGGCCTGGTGGAGGGCGGCCTGACCACCCCGAACCCGGGCACCAAGGACCGCAAGACGGTCTGGGAGGACTTCGGCGCCGGCAAGGTCGGCATGGTCAACGGCGGCCCGATGTCGATCCCGATCTTCGACGCGGCCGGGCTGAAGAACTACGGCGTCGCGCCCATCCCCGGCAAGGCCGGCCCGCTCGACACCACGCTCGGCGTCATGGACTGGATCATGGCGTTCAACAAGAACGGCCACGCCGCCGAGATCAAGAAGTTCATGGACTTCTTCTACACCGGCAGCGCCGCGGAGAAGATCTCCGACACCTACAAGCTGCTGCCCGTCACCAACGGCGGCATCCAGAAGCTGTCCAGCGACGAGAAGCTCAAGCCGTTCCTGGATGCGCTGCCCAACGCCAGTTTCTACCCGTTCCAGGACCCCAAGTGGGCCGAGGTGAACCCGGCGATCAAGCAGACCATCGGCGGAGCGGTCAAGGAGGACCCGGCCAAGGTCCTCGGCGAGCTGCAGAAGACCGCCGAAGCGGCTGGCTGATCGTGTCGGCTCGGCGCTCCTTGACCGGGGCGCTGAGCCGTCCCCTCATGGAAGGCTTCGGATGAAAAGGTTGCGCGCCCTAGAGCCCCTCGCCTGGGTCGGGCCCGCCGTGGTACTGATCGCAGTGGTCGTGCTCTGGCCCGTGATCGAGATGATCAGATCGTCGTTCCTCAAGATCAGCCGGTTCGGCGTGGTCCAGGGCGGCAACGGGATGGCGAACTACGAGAAGCTGTTCGGTGAGAAGGACTTCGCCGACATCATGGTCCGCAGCGTGATCTGGGTGGTCGCGGTCGTCGCGTTCACCGTGCTGATCTCGCTGGCCCTCGCCCAGCTGTTCAACCAGCGCTTCCCCGGCCGCAAGATCGCCCGCTGGGCGCTGATCGCGCCATGGGCGGCCTCGGTGCTGATGACGGCGATCATCTTCAAGTGGATGCTCGACCCCGAGGTCGGCGTGATCAACCAGATCCGGCTGAAGCTCGGCCTGATCGACGCCATGGGCGGAGCGGCCGCCGACCAGCTCGGCGACGGCGCAAGCGCGATGCCGTGGCTGGTGTTCGTGGCCGTCTTCGTGTCGGTGCCGTTCACCACGTACGCGCTGCTGGCCGGGCTGGCGACGATCCCCGCCGACGTCTACGAGGCGGCCACGATGGACGGGGCAGGACGGTTCAGGACGTACTGGTCGATCACGCTGCCGCTGCTGCGTCCCGCACTCACCGTGGCGGCCCTGATCAACGTGATGAACGTCTTCAACAGCTTCCCGATCATCTGGGCGATGACGCACGGGCAGCCCGGCTATTCGACGGCCACGTCGACGATTCTCATGTTCATCCTCAAGGGCTCCGACATCGGTGAGTCGGCCGCCATGTCCGTCGTCAACTTCGGCATGGTGATCGTGCTGACCGTGATCTTCCTGCGGGTGTCGCGGTGGAACAAGGAGGTGGCGTGATGGCCGTCAACACGATGCCGCCCAAGGCCAGGCCACACACCCACGTGCGCCCGCGTGGCGCCGCGCCGCGCCGCATGCCCGGTCTCAAGACGGTGATCGTCGCGGCCAGCGCGTACGTCATCGCGTTCGTCTTCCTGTTCCCGTACGTGGTGATGCTGCTCACCTCGCTGCGCGCCCAGGACTCGCTGCGCGACGTCACGTTCTGGCCCGAGGAGTGGGTGTGGTCCAACCTCACCAACTTCTGGACCAGCGGGCTGGCCGGGAACCTCTGGGTCACGATGAAGGTGGCCGGCGGCTCGACGATCCTCGTGCTGCTGGTGGCGCTGCCGGCGGCGTACTACTCGGCCAGGCACCGCTTCAGGGGGCGCACCGCGTTCCTGATCCTGGTGCTGATCACCCAGATGTTCCAGCCCACGGCCATGCTGGTCGGCATCTACCGCGAGTTCTACCAGTTCGGGCTGGTGGACTCGATCTGGTCGCTGATCCTCGTCAACGGCGGGTTCAACCTGGCGTTCGCGGTGTGGATCCTGAACGCGTACTTCGCCTCGATCCCGCGCGAGCTGGAGGAGGCGGCGTTCATCGATGGCAACGGGCGCTTCGGCGCGCTGTTCCGGATCACGCTGCCGCTGGCCATGCCGGGCGTCATCACCGCGCTGATCTTCACGTTCATCGCGGCGTGGAACGAGTTCGTGGTCGCCCTGACCCTGACCACGACCCCGGCGAATCAGCCGCTCACGGTGGCGCTGAACTCGTTCATCGGGCAGTACCAGGTGGACTGGCAGAACCTGTTCGCCGGGTCGGTGATCGCCACCATCCCAGTGATCATCCTGTTCGCTCTGATCGAGCGGAAGGTGGTCGGCGGTCTGACCGCCGGCTCGATCAAGTGAAGGGCTGGGGGAGGCCGATCGGCCTCCCCCTACCTACTTCTGCGGTACGCGGGCCACGCAGAACACCGTCTGGCCGAAGGGCGGCCGGACGAACCGCTCGATCAGGCGGGTCAGCGGGACCACAGTCCGGTCGTAGATCTTGACCAGCCGCGGGTCCGGATAGCCGACGCCGCCCCGGCGCACCGCCGCCCACCAGGCGATGCCGCCCAGGAAGTTGATCGGCTTGAGCACGTCGACGTCGAGCCCGGCCTTGGCGACCGTCGCGGCCAGCGTCTTGGGCGTGTAGCGCTGGACGTGGCCCACCTTGCGGTCGAAGTCGCCGTAGAGCTGCATGTAGCCGGGCACCCAGATGATGATCCGGCCGCCGGGCTGCGTGACCCGGGCCAGCGAGCGCAGCGCCTCGGCGTCGTCCTCGATGTGCTCCAGGACGTTCATCATGACGACGGTGTCGACCTTGTCCTCCAGCGGGATGTCGGTCGGCAGCCCGAACTGCAGGACGTTGATGTCGTCGCGGCCCTCGAAGCGCTTGGCCAGCTGCTCCACGCAGTAGGGGTCGAAGTCGCTCACGACGAGCCTGTCCAGCCGGGGCAGGAACTGCTCGGCGAAGTGACCGAGCCCCGAGCCGATCTCCAGCATCGAACGGCCGACATGCGGGGCGACCATGTCGAACTCGTACTGCCGATAGTTCTTGGCCTCGTCCCCACCTAGGTGGTTCTCCAGGGCCTCGTCACCGGCCGCCGGTTGTACTACACGGTCATACCCAGAAGACATAATCCCGTTCCTTCTAGGGGGCACATGGATTGCCCGAGTCTAATGCCCAGATCAGCGATGAGAGTCATCCGATCCGCGAAACACCCTTCCCCGCACACCCTCCGATGCGGTGGAATCTGATTCGCCATGGACGACGATGAGGCGATCGCGCGCTCGCTCGACGGTGATCTCGCGGCCTATGAGGTGCTGGTCGGCCGCTACACCGCGCTCGCTCACCGTACCGCGTCCATGCTGGGCGCCGGGGACGAAGCCGAGGACGTGGTGCAGGAGGCGTTCGTCAAGGCGTTCCGGCATCTGCCGAGCTTCCGCCGGGAGTCGCCGTTCCGGCCGTGGCTGCTGCGCATCGTGGCCAACGAGACGCACAACCTGACCCGGTCGCGGGGGCGGCGCGCCGAGCTGGCGGTACGGCTCGGCGCCACCGCCGATGTACGGGCGCTCGACGATCCCGAGGGGGCGGCCGTGGCCACCGACCGGCGGGCCCGGCTCCTGGAGGCGGTACGCGGGCTGCCCGAGCGGGAACGCCAGGCCGTCGTCTGCCGGTACTTCTTACAACTGACGGAAGCGGAGACGGCACAAGTGCTCGACTGGCCGGTCGGCACCGTCAAGTCCAGCACCCACCGCGGGCTGGCCCGGCTGAGGGAGGAGGTGGGCAATGAGTTCGCGTGAGCCTTTCGACGAGC
The DNA here is from genome assembly GCF_005893125.1 of Nonomuraea basaltis. GTDB lineage: Bacteria > Actinomycetota > Actinomycetes > Streptosporangiales > Streptosporangiaceae > Nonomuraea > Nonomuraea basaltis. The sequence continues at coordinate 61,143 of NZ_VCJS01000062.1, forward strand.
TGGAGGCGGAGTTGCTGGCGCTCGGCGACCTCATCGACGTGCCCAGCCCGCCTCCCGCCGAGATGGCCGCCGCCGTCCGCGCCCGCCTCGAAGCCACCGCCCCGGCCCCCGGCAGCGAGCGTGCCACCGGCGAGCCGACTACCGGTGAAGGGCCCGACCCGGCCCACGGTCCTCACGCCATGCCCGTCAGACCCCACCCCCGGACGCCGGGCCGGCGGGGTGACGGGCGTCGGCCGGCACGGCGCGGTCGGCGCGCCAGGTGGAAGATCGTGACGGCGGTCGTCCTGGTCGTCGTCGCCATCACGGCCGCCACCCCCCAGGGCCGGGCGGCGGTGGCGAAGATCCTGCGTTTCGCCGGAATCGAGCTCCAGATCGGCGACACCACGCCTGTCTCTTATCCACATCTCCGAGCCCACGAGACCCTAAGACCCCTCGTATGCCGCCCTCTGCCTGAGAAGACA
>NZ_VCJS01000598.1 GCF_005893125.1 Nonomuraea basaltis
TAGGCCGCGGTGACCGCCTCGGGCTGGCCCAGGTGCTCGGCGCGCAGCGCCGTCTGGATGTCGGTGGCGCGGGCGGCCAGGTCGCCGCGGCGGCGGGCACGTTTGAGCGCCGCGCTGACCTGGCTGACGCTCAGCCTCGCGGCCTGGTCCGGGGTAGGAGCCTTGGCCAGCAGGTCCAGCACCTCAGGCGCGTCCAGGTCCTCGAACGCGGTCAGCGCGGCGGGGAAATAGTCGCGCAGCGCGTGCCGCAACCGCTGCCCGGCCCGGGTCCGTTCCCAAATCAGCGTCTTGTGGGTGCGGGCGACGACCTTGACAGCCTCGGCTTGCGGACTGTCGCCGGCGATCGGGCGCAGTTGGTGGGAGTCGGTGCGGACCATGTCAGCCAGCATGTGAGCGTCGGCCGCGTCGCTCTTGGCACCCGAGGTGCCCAGCCGTTCCCGGTAGCGGGCGGCCTGCAACGGGTTGACCGCGTACACCGTGTATCCGGCCGCGACCAGCGCCAGCACCCACGGACCCCGGTCGGTCTCGATCCCGACCAGCACCTCCACCTCGTCATCTGCGGCCTCCCCGATCTGCTCGGCGATCATCGCGTGCAGCCGGGCCATCCCCGCCACGCCCTCGGGCAGGCGGGCCCTGGCCAACCGGCGGCCGGAGCCGTCCATCAGCTCCACATCGTGATGCGCCTCAGCCCAGTCATCACCAACGAACAGTCGCAACAGCTCTCCCCAACCAGAACACGATCAACAACAGCAGCCAGCGGGAGAACCATCAGCGACCTAATCAAGCAGTGCTCACACCGACACCGTCAGTGGGCAACGACATCCCAGAAGCGATCAACTCTCCCGGCCAACCAGCAGGGGCACTGTCTTTCATCAGGACTCGAAGTCCAGGAACACCAAGTGCTCACCCGCCGGACGGCTACCAACCACCGAGTCTGCCGCAAGGCAACTCGCTAACACTGATTAG
>NZ_VCJS01000599.1 GCF_005893125.1 Nonomuraea basaltis
GATCTGGTCGGTGTGCGGCGCAGGGCCGCGTCCGACAGCCCGGCGGGAGACGCTTCGTTCGCCGACCGGCTGGCCGAGTTGCCCGCCGCAGAGCGCCAGGCAGCGGTGACGGAACTGGTACGCGCGCAGGCGGCCGCAGTGCTGGGGTACGGCGCGGCCGAGTCGGTCCCGGTGGACCGGGCCTTCCAAGAACTGGGCGTCGACTCACTGATGGCGGTGGACCTGCGGAACCGGCTGGGCCGGGCGGCCGGGCTCACCCTGCCGGCGACGCTGGTCTTCGACCACCCGTCGGTGAACGCGCTGACGGACTTCGTGCTGCGCCGGCTGCTTGGCGGGAAGGCCGATCAGCGGAGGACGCGGCGTCCGGCGGCGGTCATCGACGATCCCGTCGCGATCGTGGGGATGGCTTGTCGCTATCCGGGTGGGGTGGATGATCCGGATGGGTTGTGGCGGTTGCTGGTGGATGGTGTGGATGCGGTGGGCGGGTTTCCGGCTGATCGTGGCTGGGATGTGGCGGGTCTTTATGATCCGGAGCCGGGTAAGCCGGGTCGTTCTTATGCGCGGGAGGGCGGGTTCCTGTACGGGGCGGCGGATTTTGATCCGGCGTTTTTCGGGATCAGTCCGCGTGAGGCGGCGGAGATGGATCCGCAGGAGCGGCAGTTTCTGGAGGTGTGCTGGGCGGGGTTGGAGCGGGCTGGGATCGATCCGACGTCGCTGCGGGAGAGCAGTGCTGGGGTGTTTGCGGGGGTGATGTATCACGATTATGCGCCGTCGGGCACGGGTGGGGCGACGATTTCGGGCCGGGTGGCGTACTCCTTGGGGTTGGAGGGGCCGGCGGTGTCGGTGGATACGGCGTGTTCGTCGTCGTTGGTGGCGTTGCATTTGGCGGCGCAGGCGTTGCGTGCGGGGGAGTGTGATCTGGCGCTGGCGGGTGGGGTGACGGTGATGG
>NZ_VCJS01000600.1 GCF_005893125.1 Nonomuraea basaltis
TCGTACGGGAGGTGGTGGCCGGGCACAACGGCACCATCACCGCGGACGGGCGGCCGGGGGCGGGGGCCGTCTTCGTCGTCCGGCTCCCCGCGGACGCCGTCGGCGAACCACCTCGCCCTCCGTCCGAGCCGGAGCCGGCCGGCCGGTCGGCGCGGGAGCCTGCGTGAGCCAGGCATCAGTGCCCGCTGCCGGGGTAGCCGGGATCGGATGCGCATCGAGGACTGGTTCCTCACCGAGGAGGAACGAGGCAACCCGGCGACCAGGCTCGAGCCCTGGACGACCGGCAACGACGTGTGCCCGCTCATTCACGGCGCCGCCTACTTCGCCGAGCTGAAATCCTGCGTGGACGCGCTGGGCAAGGACGACCTGCTGCTGTTCGCCGACTGGCGCGGCGACCCCGACGAGCGGCTCACCCCGGACGGTCCTGGCGTGGCGGCGGTGCTGGCGGCCGCGGCCGAGCGCGGCGCCCTCGTACGCGGCCTCATCTGGCGCTCCCACCTGGACCTGCTGCGTTTCAGCTCGGCCGAGAACCGCCACCTGGGCGAGGACATCGAGCTCACCGGCGGCCAGGCCCTGCTGGACACGCGGACCAAGCCGGGCGGCTCCCACCACCAGAAGTTCGTCATCCTGCGCCACGACCGCGACCCGGCCAGGGACGTGGCCTTCGTGGGCGGCATCGACCTGTGCCACAGCCGCCGCGACGACGCCGCCCACGAGGGCGACCCGCAACGCGCCCCGATGCCCGCTGTGTACGGCCCCCGCCCGCCCTGGCACGACGTCCAGGTCGCCATCCGCGGCCCCGCGGTGGCGCAGGTGGCGAAGGTGTTCTGGGAGCGCTGGGACGACCCGGCCCCCGAGTCCCGCGACCCGTTGCGGCGGCTGCGCGACCACTTCCAACGCCTCGACGACACCCCCGAGCTGCCCTCTCCCGGCC
>NZ_VCJS01000063.1 GCF_005893125.1 Nonomuraea basaltis
CCGTCCCCCTGACGGCCCTTCCCGAGGAACCCGCGGGCGACATGAGGCGGCCGGCGCGGAAACACAGGAGCACCGCCGTCTGGACGGCGGAGCGAAGGAAGCGTAGTGACGAGGCAGGGCGGTGGATCCGGCCGATGAATACGGAAGGGACGACATGGCTGTACCCGCGCCGGTCCTGACAATGAGCGGGATCGGCAAACAATTTCCCGGGGTGAAGGCCCTGGACGGCGTGGACCTGCGGCTGCTGCCCGGTGAGGTGCACGCGCTCATGGGAGAGAACGGCGCGGGCAAGTCCACCCTGATCAAGGTGCTCACCGGCGTCTACTCCGCCGACGCGGGCACCATCGAGCTGGGCGGCGCACCCGTCGCGTTCGGCAGCCCCCTGGAGGCGCAGCAGGCCGGCATCAGCACGGTGTACCAAGAGGTCAACCTCTGCACGAACCTCTCCGTGGCCGAGAACATCTTCATCGGCCGCGAGCCGCGCCGCTTCGGGCGCATCGACTGGAAGCGCATGCGTACCAGGGCGAACGAGTTGCTGTCGCGGCTCGAGCTCAGCCTGGACGTGTCCGCGCCGCTGTCGACGTACTCGCTGGCCATCCAGCAGATGGTGGCCATCGCGCGGGCGATCGACATCGACGCCCGGGTGCTGATCCTCGACGAGCCCACGTCCAGCCTGGACGCGGACGAGGTCGAGCAGCTGTTCAGGGTGATGAGGCGGCTCAAGGAGGAGGGCATCGCCATCCTCTTCGTCTCCCACTTCCTCGACCAGATCTACGAGATCTCGGACCGGATGACGATCCTGCGCAACGGGCGGCTCGTCGGCGAATACCTGACGAAACAGCTCCCGCAGGTCGAGCTGGTCGCCAAGATGATCGGCCAGGAGCTGGCCGCGCTCGAACGGCTCCACGGCGAGGCCAAGGTCTTCGACCGGCCCCTGGTCGAGGCGCGCGAGCTCGGCCGAGCCGGGGCGATCGAGCCGTTCAACCTGACCATCCACCAGGGAGAGGTCGTCGGCCTGGCGGGGCTGCTCGGCTCCGGCCGTACGGAGATCGCCAGGCTGCTGTTCGGCGCCGACCACGCAGGCACGGGCGAGATCGCGGTCGGCGGGTCGCCGGCGTCGTTGCGGACGCCGCGCGCGGCCATGACCCACAAAATCGCGTTCTGCTCCGAGAACCGCAAGTCCGACGGGCTCATCCCCGACCTCACCGTCCGGGAGAACATCATCCTGGCCCTCCAGGCCACCAGGGGCTGGACCAGGCCGGTGCCGCGTGAGCAGCAGGACGCCCTGGTCGACAAGTACATCAAGGCCCTGAAGATCAGCCCGCCCAACCCCGAGCACCTCGTACGCAACCTCAGCGGTGGCAACCAGCAGAAGGTCGTGCTGGCCAGGTGGCTCATCCTGGAGCCCCGGCTGCTGATCCTCGACGAGCCCACCCGGGGCATCGACGTCGGCGCGAAGACCGAGATCCAGCGGCTGGTGGCCGAGCTGTCGGACGGCGGCATGGCGGTGTTGTTCATCTCCGCCGAGCTGGAGGAGGTGCTGCGGCTCTGCCACAAGGTCGAGGTGCTGCGCGACCGGCGGCTGGTGGCCGAGCTGCCCAACGACGACTCGCTGACAACGGACGTGCTCATGGAAACGATCGCGAGCGGAGGCCGGACCACATGAGACGGCTCCTCTGGCCGGCGGCGGTCCTCGTGCTGCTGCTGGTGCTGAACGTGCTCTTCACGCCCAGCTTCTTCTCGATCCAGGTCAGGGACGGCCACCTGTACGGCAGCCTGATCGACATCCTCCGGTTCGGCGCCCCGCTGATCCTGGTCTCGCTCGGCATGACCCTGGTCATCGCGACGGGCGGCATCGACCTGTCGGTCGGCTCGGTGGTGGCGATCTCCGGTGCGCTGGCGTGCCTGCAGATCAGCCAGGACGCGAGCGTGTTCACCGCCGTGGCGCTGGCGCTCGCGCTGTGCGTGGTGCTGGGCGCCTGGAACGGATTCCTGGTCGCGGGCGTCGGCATCCAGCCGATCATCGCCACGCTCATCCTCATGGTGGCCGGGCGCGGCCTGGCGCAGCTCATCACCGACGGGCAGATCATCACCGTCAACAGCCCGGCGTTCAAGGTGATCGGCGGCGGCTACTGGCTGACGGTGCCGTTCGGCATCCTCATCGTGATCGCCGTGCTGGCGATCACCACGTTCCTGACCCGGCGGCTGGCGCTGGGCATGCTGATCGAGTCCGTCGGCGGCAACGCCGAGGCGAGCCGGCTCGCCGGGATCCGCTCACGCGGGATCATCATCATGGTGTACGCGTTCGCCGCCCTGTGCGCGGGCGTCGCCGGGCTGATGATCAGCTCGAACGTCTCCAGCGCCGACGGCAACAACGCCGGCCTGTGGATCGAGCTGGACGCCATCCTGGCCGTCGTGATCGGCGGCACGTCGCTGGCCGGCGGCCGGTTCTCGCTCGGCGGCACCGTGCTGGGCGCGCTGATCATCCAGACGCTGACCACGACGATCTACTCGATCGGCGTGCCGCCGGAGACCACGCTGCTGTTCAAGGCGCTGGTCGTGACAGCCGTCTGCCTCATCCAGTCCCCGTCCTTCCGCGCGAAGGTCTTCCGCCGGCGCGGGCGCACGGCTCCGCCCAGTCCGGCCCCCGAGGAGAAGGTGCGAGTTACCGCATGACCACGATGACGATCGGCCGGGCGGCCGTCCCGGCCAAGTACCTGCCGGTCCTGGTGACCGGCTGCCTGTTCGTGGCCATGTTCGTGGCGGGCGGCATCCGCTACGAGGGCTTCGCCACCGGGCAGATCATTCTCAACGTTTTCATCGACAACGCGTTCCTGCTGGTCGTGGCGGTCGGGATGACGTTCGTGATCCTCACCGGGGGCATCGACCTGTCGGTGGGGTCGGTGGTGGCGCTGTCCACGATGATCTCGGCGAGCCTGATGGCGGGGCCCGGGTGGCCTCCGTACCTGGTGGTGCCGTTGGTGCTGGCCATCGGCTCCGGGCTCGGGCTGGTGATGGGCTACATCGTGCACGCCTTCGACATCCAGCCGTTCATCGTGACGCTGGCGGGCATGTTCCTGGCCCGAGGGCTGTGTTACACGATCGGAACCGACTCGATCCCGATCGAGGACGCGACGTTCACGGCCTTCGCGCAGACGAGGATCGACCTGTTCGCGGACATGTGGGTGTCGCCCAGCGTGATCATCGCCGTGGTGGTCGTGCTCGTGGCGGCGTACGTGCTGCACTACACGCGCCTCGGCAGGTCCGTCTACGCGACCGGTGGCAACGAGCAGTCGGCGCTGCTGATGGGGCTGCCCGTGGGGCGGACGAAGATCGCGGTCTACACGATCAGCGGGTTCTGCTCGGCGCTGGGCGGCGTGCTGCTGTCGTTCTACATGCTCTCCGGCTACGGGCTGCACGCCGTGGGCATGGAGCTGGACGCGATCGCGGCGGTCGTCATCGGGGGCACGCTGCTGACCGGAGGAACCGGCTTCCTGTTCGGCACCGTGCTCGGGGTGCTCGTGCTGGGCCTGATCCAGACGATCATCAGCTTCGAGGGGACGCTCAGCTCGTGGTGGACCAAGATCTTCATCGGACTGTTGCTCTTCGTCTTCATTTTGCTGCAACGGCTGTTCTCGGCCCGGTCAAGGCGCTGACCTGCGGGAAAAGTTACCTGAAAGTTTCCGTGAGGTTATGCCCAACCGTTGACATAGACTTTGTTAACGATAACAATCGGCGGGAAACGAACGCGAACTTTGTTCCGATTCGTCACGTTTTGTGATCGAATTCATCGTTTTCATCGGCAGTCGCCGTGTCCAGCGCTGCCGCGACCCCCATCGCAAGGAGAAACTCATGAGGTTGGGACGAATCGGGGGCGTGGTGTCGGCCATCGCGCTCGCCGCGGTCATGACGGCCTGCGGCTCCAGCCAGAAGACGGTCGACACCGAGGCCTCCTCCTCCGCGTCCGCCGGTAACGCCGGCGCGCTGATCGGTGTGACCATGCCGACCAAGTCGTCTGAGCGCTGGATCCACGACGGCGACAACGTCAAGGAGCAGCTCGAGAAGCTGGGCTACAAGGTCGACCTCCAGTACGCGGAGAACGACATCCCCACCCAGGCCAACCAGATCGAGAACCAGATCACCAAGGGCGCCAAGCTCCTGATCATCGCCTCGATCGACGGCACCGCGATCACCTCGCAGCTGCAGCAGGCCGCCGACAACAAGATCCCGGTCATCGCCTACGACCGGCTGATCCGCAACAGCCCGAACGTCGACTACTACGCCACCTTCGACAACTTCAAGGTCGGCGTGCAGCAGGCGACCTCGCTCCTCAAGGGCCTCGGCGTCGAGGACGGCAAGAAGGGCCCGTTCAACGTCGAGCTGTTCGGCGGCTCGCCCGACGACAACAACGCCACGTTCTTCTGGAACGGCGCCATGTCGGTGCTCCAGCCGAAGATCGACGACGGCACGCTCGTGATCAAGAGCGGCCAGACCGACTTCAAGCAGGCCGCCATCCTGCGGTGGGACCCCGCCACGGCGCAGAAGCGCATGGAGGACATCCTCACCAAGACCTACACCGGCGGCACCAAGGTCGACGGCGTTCTCTCCCCGTACGACGGCCTGTCCATCGGCATCCTGTCGGCGCTGAAGAGCTCCGGCTACGGCACCAGCGGCCAGCCGTACCCGACCGTGACCGGCCAGGACGCCGAGCTCGCTTCGGTGAAGTCGATCATCGCCGATGAGCAGTACTCCACCATCTTCAAGGACACCCGCAAGCTCGCCGAGCAGACCGTGAAGATGGCCGACGCCGTGCTCAAGGGCGGCCAGCCCGAGGTGAACAACACCAAGGACTACGACAACGGCAATAAGGTCGTGCCGTCGTACCTGCTCGACCCGGTGATCGTCGACAAGGACAACTACAAGGAAGTCATCATCGGCGGCAACTACTACACCGAGGACCAGCTCAAGTAAGGGCCTGAGCCCGGGGACCGCGAGGTCCCCGGGCCTTCCCGGCTAACAAGAATCCTGCTCAATTGGTCAGCCGCCCTACAGCCGCGTCTGGTCAAGGCTGTAGCGGCGATCCATGCAGGTTTCTTATTAGTGAGCGAGGAGCATATGACCGAGACCATCTTGCGGATGAGCGGGATCACCAAGACGTTCCCCGGCGTGAAGGCGCTGCAGGACGTCAATCTGTCCGTCCGGCGGGGCGAGATCCACGCGATCTGCGGCGAGAACGGCGCCGGCAAGTCGACGCTGATGAAGGTGCTTTCCGGGGTCTACCCGCACGGCGACTACGAAGGCGAGATCACCTTCGAGGGCAGGCGGGTCGAGTTCGGCGGCATCCGCGACAGCGAGCACGCCGGCATCGTCATCATCCACCAGGAGCTGGCGCTCAGCCCGCAGCTCTCGATCGCCGAGAACGTCTTCCTCGGCAACGAGCGAGCCAAGCGCGGCGTCATCGACTGGAACCGTACCAACTACGAGGCCGGCGAGCTGATGAGGCGGGTCGGCCTGCGCGAGAACCCGACGACGACGATCTCCGACATCGGAGTGGGCAAGCAGCAGCTCGTCGAGATCGCCAAGGCGCTGTCGAAGGAGGTCAAGCTCCTCATCCTCGACGAGCCGACCGCCGCGCTCAACGACGACGACTCCGCCCACCTGCTCGACCTGCTGCGCGGGCTCCGGGACGAGGGCATCACCTGCGTGATCATCTCCCACAAGCTCAACGAGGTCATCGCGATCGCCGACTCCGTCACGATCATCCGCGACGGGCGGACGATCGAGACGCTCGACATGGCGAACGACCACGTGACCGAGGACCGCATCATCTCCGGCATGGTCGGCCGCGCCCTCGACAACCGCTTCCCACCGCACGAGTCGACGATCGGCGACGAGGCGCTGCGCATCGAGGACTGGACGGTCTACAGCCCCAGCCAGCCAGGCCGGAAGGTGGTCGACGGGGCGGCGCTCACGCTGCGCCGCGGCGAGATCGTGGGACTGGCCGGGCTCATGGGCGCCGGGCGCACCGAGCTGGCGATGAGCGTGTTCGGGCGGGCGTACGGCGTGCACATCTCCGGCAAGGTCTTCAAGGACGGCAAGCCGATCGAGATCCGCAACGTGCAGGACGCGATCAGGCACGGCATCGCCTACGCCACCGAGGACCGCAAGAGGTACGGACTCAACCTCATCGAGGACATCAAGCGCAACATCAGCGCGGCCGGGCTCAAGGGCATGGCCAAGCGCGGCTGGGTGAACGAGCACGAGGAGTACCGGGTCGCCGAAGAGTTCCACAAGAGCATGAACATCAAGGCGCCCAGTGTCGCCAGCGTCGTCGGCAAGCTGAGCGGCGGCAACCAGCAGAAGGTCGTGCTCTCCAAGTGGATCCTGACCGAGCCGGACGTGCTCATCCTCGACGAACCGACCCGAGGCATCGACGTCGGTGCCAAGTATGAGATCTACACGATCATCAACCGCCTCGCCGACCAGGGCAAGGCCGTGCTGGTGATCTCTTCTGAGTTGCCTGAGCTGCTTGGCCTGTGCGACCGCATCTACACACTTTCTGAAGGTCGCATCACCGGCGAGGTACCACGCCAGGACGCCACGCAGGAACGCCTCATGCACCTCATGACCAAGGGACAGGAGTAGCTCTGATGAGCAGCATCACGCCCGCCGACGTGCAGGTCGGCGCCAAGGGCGACGGGGGAGCGCCACGGCGGCCGGGACGGGTGTCGCTTGGCGGAATCTCGCTCAACCTGCGTTCGAGCGGTATCTACATCGCCTTCGCGCTGATCATCGCGCTGTTCTCGGTGCTGACCGACGGCGCGCTGCTCCAGCCGCAGAACATTTCCAACATCATCGTCCAGAACTCGTACGTCCTGATCCTCGCGATCGGGATGATCCTGGTCATCATCGCCGGGCACATCGACCTGTCGGTCGGCTCGGTGGTCGCGGTCACCGGGGCCCTGTCCGCCGTGCTCATGGTGAACATGGGCATGCCGTGGCCGCTGGCCCTGCTGATCACGCTGGTGTTCGGCGCGCTGATCGGCGCCTGGCAGGGATACTGGATCGCCTACTTCGGCATCCCGGCGTTCATCGTGACGCTGGCCGGCATGCTGTTGTTCCGGGCGCTGACCCTGACCGTGCTGGGCAACCAGGGCATCGGCCCGTTCCCCGACCAGGTCCGCACGCTGGCCAACGGCTTCACCAACGGCTACCTGGACAACATCGGCCTCGGCCCGCTCGGCGGCGCCGACCTGTTCAGCCTGCTGATCGGCATCGTCGCGATCGCCGGCATGGCCACCGCCCAGTGGCGCACCCGTGGCGCCCGCAAGGGCTACGGCCAGGCCGTCGAGCCCATGGCGCTGTTCGTGCTCAAGCTGGCCGCCGGCGCCGCGCTGATCCTCTTCCTGGTCGTGCAGCTGGCCCGCTTCAAGAACCTGCCGTGGGTGCTGGTGCTGCTGGCGGTGCTCGTGCTGGCGTACTCGCTGATGGCCAACCGCACGGTCTTCGGCCGGCAGATCTACGCCATCGGCGGCAACCTCCAGGCGGCCGTCATGTCCGGCGTGAAGGTCAAGTCGGTGGTCTTCTGGATCTTCGTCAACATGGGCGTGCTGTCGGCCGTCGCCGGCATCATCTTCGCCGGCCGGCTCAACCAGGCGGGTCCGACGGCGGGCAACAGCTTCGAGCTGGACGCCATCGCCGCGGCCTTCATCGGTGGCGCTGCCGTGCAGGGCGGCGTCGGCAAGGTGGTCGGCGCGATCACCGGCGGTCTGATCATGGCGGTCATCAACAACGGCATGTCCCTGATCGGCTCACCCAGCGAGCGGGTCATGCTCGTCAAGGGCGCCGTCCTCCTGGCCGCCGTCGCGTTCGATGTCTGGACCAAGCGCCGGGCAGGTACTTCGCGCTGAATATGATCTTCTGAGCCCAGCGAAAGGAGGACCGTGACGACACCCAGACGGCGCCTGCCGGTCATGGCCGACGTGGCCAAGGAAGCGGGCGTGTCGCACCAGACGGTCTCCCGGGTGCTCAACGACCATCCGAACGTCCGGCCCGACACCCGGGCCCGGGTGGAGGAGGCGATCTCCCGGCTGGGCTACCGGCGCAACCTGGTCGCCCGCGCCCTGGTCACCAAGCGCTCGAGGACGCTCGGCGTGGTCAGCTTCGACACCACGCTGTACGGCCCCGCCAGCACCATCTACGGCATCGAGCAGGCGGCCAGGACCGCGGGCTACTTCGTGAGCATCGTGAGCCTCAAGTCGATCGACGCCGACAGCGTGCGCGACGCCGTCGACTACCTCACCGAGCAGGGCGTTGACGGGGTCGTGGTGGTCGCGCCGCAATACTCGGCCTCTCACGCCCTGGAGAGCCTGCCGTCCGGCATGCCGGCGGTGGCGGTCGAGGGCACCACGCACCGGGCCGACGTGTCGGTGGTGTGCATCGACCAGATCGAGGGCGCCAGGCTCGCCACGCGGCACCTGCTGGACCTGGGCCACGAGACGGTCTGGCACGTCAGCGGCCCGGCGGAGTGGCTGGAGAGCGAGGGCAGGATCGAGGGTTGGCGCGCCGCCCTGGAGGAGGCGGGCCGTCCGGTACCCGAGCCGCTGGCCGGCGACTGGAGCCCGCGCGCCGGCTACGAAGCCGGCAAGAGCCTGGCCGCGATGGACGACGTCACCGCCATCTTCGCGGCCAACGACCAGATGGCGCTCGGCGTGCTGCGCGCCCTCAGCGAGATGGGCGTGCCGGTCCCCGGGCGGATCAGCGTGGTCGGCTTCGACGACATCCCCGAGTCGGCGTTCTTCTCACCGCCGCTCACCACGGTCAGACAGGACTTCGACGTGGTGGGCCGGCACTGCATCGAGGTCCTGCTACGGCAGATCGACGTGGACGCCACCGCGTACGAGCGCCTGGTCGTGCGGCCCAGCTTCGTGGTGAGGTCGAGTACAGCCCCTGCCCGGCACCGGTAGATGATTGGCATGCCCCCGGAAACCCCCTGGAGTCCAATGTGAACGCTAACAACTACGTGGTCGGAGTCGATTTCGGCACGCTGTCCGGGCGTGCGGTCGTCGTCCGCGTGAGCGACGGCGCCGAACTGGGCAGCGCCGTCCACGAGTACACCCACCGCGTCATCGAGCAGACGCTCCCAGGCTCCGACGTGAAGCTCGGTCCAGACTGGGCGCTGCAGTCGCCGCAGGACTGGATCGACGTGCTCAAGATCGCCGTGCCCGGAGCGATCGCCGCCGCGGGCGTCGAGCCCGGGCAGGTCATCGGCATCGGCACCGACTTCACCGCCTGCACCGTGCTGCCGACCACGGCCGACGGCACGCCTCTGTGCTTCGAGACCCCTTCGGAGCCGCATGCGTGGCCGAAGCTCTGGAAGCACCACGCCGCGCAGTCGCACGCCGACCGGATCAACGACCTGGCCGCGCGCCGGGGCGAGAGCTGGCTGCCGCGCTACGGTGGCAAGATCTCCTCCGAGTGGGAGTTCGCCAAGGGCCTGCAGGTCCTTGAGGAGGCCCCCGGCGTCTACGCCAGGGCCGAGCGCTGGATCGAGGCCGCCGACTGGATCATCTGGCAGCTCACCGGCGTCGAGAGCCGCAACATCTGCACCGTCGGCTACAAGGGCATCTTCCAGGACGGCAGCTATCCGTCCGAGGAGTTCCTGGCCGAGCTCAACCCCGGCTTCGCCGGGTTCGTCGGCAAGCTCGCCACCGGCAGTGTCGGCGAGAAGGTCAACGGCGTGACGGTCGCCCCGCTCGGTGGCCTCGCCGGCCGCCTGACCGGCCAGGCCGCCGAGTGGACGGGGCTGCCCGAGGGCGTCGCCGTGGCCGTCGGCAACGTGGACGCCCACGTGACCAACGCCGCCGCCGACGCCGTGCGCCCCGGCCAGATGGTGGCCATCATGGGCACCTCCACCTGCCACGTCATGCCCAGCGACCAGCTCGCCGAGGTGCCCGGCATGTGCGGCGTGGTCAAGGACGGCGTCGTGCCCGGCCTGTGGGGCTACGAGGCCGGGCAGTCGGCGGTCGGCGACATCTTCGCCTGGTTCGTCGACAACTTCGGGTCCGACGGGCACGAGCAGCTCACCTCGCTGGCCGAGAAGCAGGCCGTGGGCCAGCACGGCCTCGTCGCGCTGGACTGGTTCGGCGGCAACCGCTCGGTGCTGGTGGACCACAACCTGTCCGGCGTGATCATCGGTCAGACCTTGGCGACCAAGCCCGAGGACGTCTACCGGGCGCTCATCGAGTCCACCGCGTACGGCGCCCGCATGATCGTGGAGACGTTCGAGAAGGCCGGCGTGCCCGTCGAGGAGTTCGTCGTCGCCGGCGGCCTGCTGAAGAACCCCTTCCTCATGCAGGTCTACGCCGACGTGCTGCGCCGCCCGCTGTCGGTCATCGGCTCCGACCAGGGGCCCGCGCTCGGCTCGGCCATCCACGCGGCCGTCGCCGCCGGCGCCTACCCCGGCATCGAGGAGGCCGCCGCGGCCATGGGCAAGCGCACGGAGGCCGCGTACGTGCCCGACGAGGCCCGCGCCGACGCCTACGACCGGCTCTACGCCGAGTACCGCAGGCTCCACGACTTCTTCGGAGACGGACAGATGCTGCACACGCTGCGCGCGATCAGGAACGAGGCCCACGCATGAGCCGCGAGGGAGTGCCGACGGCATATGGCGACCGAGCCGCCGAACGGAGTGAGGCAATGAGAAAGACCGTCGCTGACCTGCACGCCGAGCTGGTCCGCTACAACCTGGTCGTCTGGACGGCCGGTAACGTGTCCGGGCGGATCCCTGGCGAGGACCTGTTCGTCATCAAGCCGTCCGGGGTCTCCTACGACGAGCTGACGCCGGAGAACATGGTCGTGTGCGACCTCGACGGCAACCTGGTGGCGGGCGAGCACGCGCCGTCCAGCGACACGGCCGCGCACGCGTACGTCTACCGCAACATGCCCGACGTGGGCGGCGTCGTGCACACCCACTCCACGTACGCCTGCGCCTGGGCCGCCCGCGGCGAGGCCATCCCCTGCGTGCTGACCGCGATGGCCGACGAGTTCGGCGGCGAGATCCCGATCGGCCCGTTCGCGCTGATCGGCGACGACTCCATCGGCCAGGGCATCGTCGAGACGCTCAAGGGCCACCGCTCGAAGGCCGTGCTCATGCAGAACCACGGCGTGTTCAGCATCGGCAAGGACCCGAAGGCCGCGGTGAAGGCGGCCGTGATGTGCGAGGACGTGGCCCGTACGGTCCACCTGGCCAGGCAGCTCGGCGAGCCGCTGCCCATCGCGCAGGACGACATCGACCGCCTGTACGACCGCTATCAGAACGTCTACGGACAGAGGAGCCCGCGTTGAACATCTGGTTTCTGACCGGCAGCCAGGGACTGTACGGCGAGGACACGCTGCGCCAGGTGGCCGAGCAGTCTCAACGGATCGCCGAGCAGCTGCCCGTCACCGTCGAGTGGAAGCCCGTGCTCACGGACGCCGCGGCGATCCGGCGGATCATGCTCGAGGCCAACGCGGACGACTCGTGCGCCGGCGTGATCGCGTGGATGCACACGTTCTCCCCGGCCAAGATGTGGATCGCCGGCCTCGACGCGCTACGCAAGCCGCTGCTGCACCTGCACACCCAGGCCAACGTGGAGCTGCCGTGGAGCTCCATCGACATGGATTTCATGAACCTCAACCAGGCCGCCCACGGTGACCGCGAGTTCGGCCACGTGCAGACCCGCCTGGGCGTGCCGCGCAAGACGGTGGCCGGGCACGTCTCCGACCCGTCGGTGGGCGAGCGCATCCAGACCTGGGTACGCGCCGCCAAGGGCCTGGCCGAGGTGCGGACGCTGAAGCTGGCGCGTTTCGGCGACAACATGCGCGACGTGGCCGTCACCGAGGGCGACAAGGTCGAGGCGCAGCTGCGCTTCGGCGTCTCGGTCAACACCTACGGCGTCAACGACCTGGTCGAGGTCGTGGACGCCGTCTCGGACGCCGACGTGAGCGCGCTGGTCAAGGAGTACGAGGAGGCCTATCGGGTCGCCCCTGAGCTGCTCGGTGAGCGCAACGAGTCGCTGCGCTACGCGGCCAGGATCGAGCTGGGCCTGCGCGGTTTCCTCGAGTCCGGCGGCTTCAAGGCGTTCACCACGAACTTCGAGGACCTCGGCGGCCTGCGCCAGCTCCCCGGCCTGGCCGTGCAGCGGCTCATGGCCGACGGCTACGGCTTCGGCGGCGAGGGCGACTGGAAGACCTCGGTGCTGCTGCGCACGCTCAAGGCCATGTCGGCCAAGGGGGCGCCGGGCGGCACGTCGTTCATGGAGGACTACACCTACGACCTGACGCCCGGCCAGGAGCTCATCCTGGGCGCGCACATGCTCGAGGTCTGCCCGTCCATTGCGGTCGGCACGCCGTCGTGCGAGATCCACCCGCTGGGCATCGGCAACCGGGAGGACCCGGTCAGGCTCGTGTTCGACGCCGAGCCGGGTCCCGGCATCGTGGTCGGCCTGGCCGACATGGGAGACAGGTTCCGGCTGGTGGCCAACGAGATCGACATCGTGGCGCCGCCCCACCCGCTGCCCAAGCTGCCGGTGGCCCGCGCGGTCTGGAGCCCCCGCCCGAACCTGCGTACGTCCACCGAGTCGTGGCTGACCGCGGGCGCCCCGCACCACACCGTGCTGTCCACGGCCGTCGGCCGGGAGGAGCTGACCGACCTGTCCGACATGCTCGGCGTGGAGCTGCTGGTCATCGACTCCGACACGACGACCGAGCGGTTCACCAAGGAGCTGCGCTGGAACCAGGCGTACTACCGCCTGGCCCAGGGCTTCTAGTCGTCCTCGGCCGGTTTCTCGGGCGCCTTCCTGCGCTGCTCCTCGGCGCGCTCGCGGCAGCGGCGCAGGAACTCCTCGTCGTCGTCCGGACTGGTGGCGGCGAACCGGCCCGGGCGGTCGTACTCGGGGAACGCGCTGGGCCGCGTGGGCGTCTGAGCCCGCTCCGGCCGGCCCGCCACCAGCCAGATGATCGAGCCGATCAGCGGGGCCAGGAACACGATCACCACCCAGAGGATCTTGGGCAGGTTCCGGCAGAGCGTGTCAGGCGTGGTGATCACGTCGAAGAGGCAATAGAGCCAGAGGACGAGCGTGACCAGGCCGATCGCCTGGGACAGATAGAACACGGCACACCTCCGTCAGCGGCACACGAACCTAGCGGCACCCGGCCGGGCTGACAAGGCATGTCTATGGGAAGGTAAGGCCGTGACGCTGACCAATTGGGCGGGAAACACCGCATTCCGTGCAGGCGATGTCCACCATCCCTCCTCGCTCGACGAGCTCCAGCGGCTCGTCGCGGCCAGTCCCCGGGTGCGGGCGCTGGGGAGCGGTCACTCGTTCAACGACGTCGCGGACACCACCGGCGATCTCGTGATCCTCGACCGGATGCCGGACGCAGTGGAGATCGACAGCGCGGCGGCCAAGGTCCGGGTCGGCGCGCGCATGACGTACGCGCGGCTGGCCCCACTGCTGAACGAGGCCGGGTTCGCGCTGGCGAACATGGCCTCGCTGCCGCACATCTCCGTGGCCGGCTCGGTCGCGACCGGCACGCACGGCTCCGGCGACGCGAACCCCAGCCTGGCCGCCGCCGTGTCGGCGCTCGACCTCGTCACCGCCGACGGCTCGGTGCTCACCCTGTCGCGCGGGGACGCCGACTTCCCCGGCGCGGTGGTGGCGCTGGGCGCGCTCGGCGTCGTCACCTCGCTGACGCTCGACCTGGTGCCCGCCTTCGAGGTGCGCCAGTACGTCCGCGAGGGCCTGTCCGCCGACGCGCTCGCCGACTTCGACGAGATCATGTCCAGCGGTTACAGCGTCAGCCTCTTCACCGACTGGCGCGACACGCGCGTCTGGCTGAAGCGCACCGACGAGCTGACCAGCCCCGACTGGTACGGCACCCGCCCCGCCGACGGCCCCCGTCACCCGCTGCCGGACATGCCGGCCGACAGCTGCACGCTCCAGCTCGGCGTGCCAGGACCCTGGCACGAGCGGCTCCCGCACTTCCGCCCCGACTACGAGCCGAGCGGCGCGGGTGACGAGCTGCAGTCGGAGCTGATCCTGCCGAGGGAGCACGCGGTCAAGGCGCTGCGCGAGCTGTACGCGATCGGCGACCGGATCCGGCCGGTTCTGCACATCTCGGAGGTACGCACGGTCGCCGCCGACGACCTGTGGCTCAGCCCCTTCCACGGGCGCGACGGCGTGGGCGTGCACTTCACCTGGGTGAAGGACTTGGCGGGCGTGCTGCCGGTGCTGGAGCTGGTGGAGGAGACGCTGGCGCCGTTCGACCCCCGGCCGCACTGGGGCAAGCTGTTCACCCGGTGGCCGTCCTGCCCCGACCGCTTCCGCTCGCTGGCCCGGCGGCTGGACCCGGCGGGCAAGTTCGGCAACGACTTCACCCGGATACTGCTGGGGGAGTAGCGCGCCGCGGAGGCGCTGCGCCCCTGGATGTAGCCGATCACCGGTCCGGGGGACGATGTGCCCGGCCCGCCGGTCCGCGATCGTGGGGACATGACCCATCACCCGTTCAGGTTCGGCGCGGTCGCCGGACAAGCCCCCGACGCCGGCACGTGGGCGGGCCTGGCCCGCCGGGCTGAGGACCTCGGCTACGCCACGCTGCTGGTGCCCGACACGCTCGGCACGCTGTCGCCCTTCACCGCCGCCGCCGTGGCCGCCACGGTCACGACCACCCTGCGCGTCGGCACGTACGTCCTGAGCGTCGCCAACCGCACGCCGCGGGCCGTGGCGTGGGAGACCGCCACCCTGCAGACGCTCACGGGCGGCCGGTTCGAGCTCGGCCTGGGCGCCGGCCGCCCGGACGCCGAACGGGAGGCCGCCGAGCTCGGCGTCAGGTTCGGCACGCCCAGCGAGCGGATCGAGCGGCTCGCCGAGACCATCGACGCCGTCAAGGACGTCCGGATCCTGGTCGCCGCGTCGGGCACCAAGCTGCTCAGGCTGGCCGCCGCCCGCGCCGACACGGTCGCGCTCGGCGTGCCCCCGCACTACACGGAGGAGCAGGTGGCGGCCAAGCTGGACGAGCTGTACGAGCTGGCCGGGGACCGCTTCCACGACCTGGAGCTCGGCATGAACCTCGCGGCCGCCGGCGCGGAGCCGCCGGCCTGGCTCGGCCGCCTCGACGCCACAGCCACCGGGCTGCTCAGGGGGACGCCGGACGAGATGGCGGACGTGCTGCGGCGCCGCAGGGACCGGCTCGGGGTCTCGTACGTGTCGGTGAACGCCCAGTACCTGGATCAGTTCGCGCCGGTGGTGGAGCGGCTCGCCGGTACCTGACATGATCTGACAGATATGACTGGCATGATGCCCCCATGACCGCAAAGGGAACGTTCGACACCGCCGACTGGGACGCCAAGCCCGCCTTCGACGACCGCGACGGCGTGACGCTCGGGCTCGTGACCATGTCCAAGACCTTCCATGGGGACCTGACCGCCACCAGCGTCGTCACGTTGCTGGTGGCGACGACCCCGGTGGAGGATTCGCGCTCGTACGTGGCGCTGGAACGCATCGAGGGGACCCTGGAGGGCCGGTCGGGCAGCTTCGCCGTCCAGCACAACGCGGTGAGCGACAAGGGCGAGCAGTCGCTGCGGATCTCGGTGGTGCCGGACTCGGCGACCGGGGAGCTGCGCGGCCTGAGGGGCGAGATGGACATCGTCATCGGCCCCGGCGGCGGCCACTCCTACACCTTCGACTACCGGCTCTGACCGGGGTGCCGATCTGACTACGGCTTTCAGCGCACCGGTGCGGTGAAGGCACGCAGGATCGGCGGCAGGAAGCCCATCTGTCCCTTCTGGGCCAGGAGAGCTCCGCGAACGTAGGCGCGGGAGCTTATGTCCCCGGGGCCTTCATAACGCGAAACCGCCCCTGCCCTGTCGATATTCCGGCAGGTCAGAGGCGGTATTCTTGTGGAGCTATGGGGATTCGAACCCCAGACCTCCTCCATGCCATGGAGGCGCGCTACCAGCTGCGCCATAGCCCCTTGCCGCGCTACGAGTGTATCGGACTTCGCGGCTCCTGAAGCACGCTCCCTCACCCCGGCCCTCTGGGCGAAGGCCGGGGGGCGTGATCGTCACGTTCATGTCCTTCAGGCTGATCGACCTGGCCGGTCAGCGGCAAGTCGTCATCGCCGGCCCGCCTACCCGATCGGCCTGGCCTTCTCGATGAGCGTGACCAGCTCCGACACCATCGGGTCCTCGGAGACCGACGCCAGCCGCGAAGCGTGCTCGCTGAGCTCCGGCAGGTCCATCCCGAACGCCTTCCTGTCCCGCAGGTAGACGGCGAACGCCGCCACCACCACGTCCACCTGAAGCCGGACCGGAGTCCCCTTGTCCCACACGCCCGCGGCCAGGTCGCCGGTCTGCAGCGACTTGCTCGCCTCTGAGGCCGCCCGGGTGTCGGGGTCCTGCCAGCGTACGGTCGCCTGGGCGAGCTGCCCGTTCGCGCCCGGCTTGAGGCGGAGTGCGTAGAGGGCGGTGACCGAGTGGCCCGGGCCGATCTCGCCGCCGTCGCGGCTGTCGTCGCGGAACTCCTCGGTGGTCAGGGACCGGTTCTCGTACCCGATGAGCTGGTAGCTCTCCACGACCGACGGGTTGAACACCACCTGCGCCTTGGCGTCGCGCGCCCGCAGCTCGATGGTGGCCGGCAGCTGGGTGGTGAAGATCTTGGTGGCCTCCTCCTCGGAGCTGACGTACACGGCCATGCCGTCGCCGTTGTCGGCCAGCTGCTCCATCAACTCGTCGCCGTAATCCCTGCCGACGCCGACGGTGAGCAGCGCGACCTGCTTGCCCGCGTACTCCTTGACCTGCTCCAGGATGGTCTCCCACTCGGTGCTGCCCTGGTTGGCCAGGCCGTCGGAGAGCAGGATGACGCGGTTGGTGGCGGCGGGCCGGAACGCCTTGGACGCCTCCTGGTAGCCGGTGACCAGGCCGGCCTCCAGGTTCGTGCCGCCATCGATGGCGAGCCGGTCCACCGCGCTCTTCAGCTCGTTCCTGGCGGTCAGCGGGGTCATGGAGGCCAGCACCTCGGCGTCGTCGCTGAACGACACGATCGACACCTGGTCGCCGGGCGCGAGCTGGTCGAGCAGCGTGAGCAGGGCCGACTTGACCAGGTCGAGACGGCCCGCCTCGGCCATCGACCCGGACACGTCGATCACGAACGTGAGGTTGGCCGGCCGCCGCGCCGCCGTGTCGGACGCGCGCGTCTGCAGGCCCACGCGGAGGACGGCCTCGTCGCGGGAGGGCAGCTTCGCGCCGTCCACGTGCACGGCGAAACCGTCGTCGGACGGCTGCGCGTAGTCCTGCCTGAACGCGTTGACCCACTCCTCGGGACGGATCTCGCCGGGGGCGGGCCAGCGGCCCTCCTGGAGGGTACGGCGGGCGTAGCCGTACGAGGCGGTGTCCACGTCCAGCGCGAACGTGGAGATCTGGGCCGCGGTCGTGTCCTGTTCGGCGTTCTCCTGAGTCTTGGTCGGCGACGGTCGCGGGATGGCCGGCTGCTGGTTCGCGCTGGCAGGGTGGGGCGCCTTCTCGTCGCTCGTCGAGCCTCCCGAGTCGCCGGCGCATGCGGCGAGAGCCAGCACCGCGGCAAGACCGATACCGACGGCTAAAGGTCGAAATCTCATTTCTCAACCACCTCCGACCCCTACGACGGAACTTGATCTCGAGCGGCCGGGCCGGTGACTCAAGCGAGCGCAAACCGCGATCTATACGTGATCGGTTGTGACAAATGGGGCATATGAGGTAGGCAGGGGTGCGTGCGCGTCTACTTGGGTGTGGCCGCGAAGCGGCTGGACGTACCCGCCCGTGTCCTTGACAGGGTCCGTTCCGTTATCGACCTCGCGTTCCCGGTGCCCGCCGACGTCATCCGGGGACGGGAATGGCATGGCAGGGGCGTCTCGCTGTTCGGGTGGGCCAACGAGCCCGACGACTCCCGGCAGCCGCCGCTGATCTCCGAGCACGGGGGCCGGATCATCGGGCTGAACGGCCACCTGGCCGACCCCGCCGACGTGGCCAGGCTGCCCGACGACTCCGTGGGCGGCTGTTTCTCCGCCTGGCTCGCCCGCGACGGCGAGCTGGCCGCCGGCACCGCGATCAACCGGGTCTGCCCCGTCTTCTACGCCGAGACGCCCGATCTGCACGTCGTCGGCAGCCGCGCCCTGCTCGTGCACCTGGCGGCCCAGCCGGCGGACCGGATCGAGCACGACGTCCTGGCTCTGCAGACGATAGTCAGGCAGGGGTTCTTCCTGTCGGACGAGACTCCGTACAAGGGGGTGTCGGCGCTGCGGCCCAGCTCGCGGCTCGTGGTACGGGACGGCACGCGTACGATCACGCAGGCCCCGCTGCCCGAGGCGGCGCCGCCGCCCGCGACACGCCGCGCGAAGCGGGCGGCGATCGGCGAGCTGGCCGAGGCGCTCCTGGCCACCGTCGCGCCGCTGCGCGACCTGGGCGAGCCGGTCAACCTGGCGCTGACCGGCGGGCGCGACACCCGCATCCTGGCGGCGCTGCTGCACGCGGCGCGGGTGCCGTTCCGGGTGACGACGAACGGGCTCGACACGCACCCCGACGTGATCATCGCGCGGCGGATCGCGGCCAGGCTGAAGGTGGAGCACACGGTCATCGCCCCGCCCCAGACGGCCGAGCGGGACGCCGTGCTGGTGGAGCACCCGCTGGGCCGGGCGTGGGAGACGTTACGCACGTGCGAGGGCATGACGTCGGCGTACGAGTCGATCGTGAGCTACCTCCCGTACTCCAGAAAGCCGACCATGTCCGGGCAGAGCGGCGAGACGCTGCGCGCGGGCAGCCTGAATCTGCTCCAGAGCGACCTGAGCGACAAGGCGCTGCTGCGGCGGATCATCACCACGTTCTGCAAGGACGAGAGGCTGTTCACCGCTGAGGCCAACGAGCACGCGCGCGAGCTGGCCAGGCCCTGGCAGGACCGCGCGGATCGGCTGGAGGCCCTCGACCACATCTACATCTGGTACAAGGTCGGGCGCTGGCAGGCCGGCGCCCGCGCTGGATCGTTGCGGCGCGGCGACCCGGTGCGGCCGTTCCTGGACAACCGGGTGGTACGCGCGGCGCTGGCCCTCGACCAGGGCTGGCGCCTGTCCGAAGAGGTGATCTACGACCTCATCCTGCGCTTCGCCCCCGAGCTGCGGGACGTCCCGATCGAGGGGAAGCCGTGGCGGTTCGCGGAGGGGATGACCAAGCGCCGGCCCCAATGGTTGACGCGATCGCATGTGCCGCCCGCGCACATGCCGACGGTGAAGACGGGAGGCGGGTGGAGCTGGCGTACCAGCCCAGGGCCCGCCCTGACCGACGTGCTGCGCGAGCAGGTGCTCGGCAGCCTGGACGCCCTCGCCCCCATCGTGAACCCGGACGAGGCGCGCGCCCTGTTCGCCGACCCCGTGGTGAAGAAGCCCGCCCTGGCCTGGCACCTCTACACGGTCAGCACCCTCTTGACCGGCCTCTACCCGGGCAAGCAGCCCGAGGAGCTGGAGCCGATCACGGTTTCCAGGCCGGATCCCGCCCGTTGACTCCTGGGCGAAGGCCGGCAGCCTGGCCACCGTCTCCTCCGCCCGCGACCGGCAGGTGTTCTCTCATGGTCTGCAGGAGGCCGGCGCCGCATCCTCCACGGTGATCGGAGGTACGCGCTCACCAGTGCAGCAGGAGCAGCTCGGCCGAGAAGCCGGGACCCAGGGCGAGCAGCACGGCGGGAGCGTCCGGCCGGCCGCGGGTCTCCTGCAGCACGTGGAGCACCGAGACCGACGACAGGTTGCCGTGCTCGCGCAGCGACCGCCAGGTCACCTCCAGCGACTTGGGCGGCAGGCCGAGCGTGTCCACGATCTTCTCGACGACCTTGGGGCCGCCGGGATGGCAGATCCAGGTGGCGACCTGGTCCGGGGTCAGGCCGTAGTCGGTGAGGAAGGACCTGATGTCGGCGGCCAGGACCTGCTCCACGAAGCCGGTCAGGTCCGCGTCCAGCACGATCCGGAACCCGTGGTCGCCCACCTCCCAGCCCATGAGGTGCTCGGTGTCGGGGTAGAGCCTGCTGCGGGTGGCGACGACCTCAGGGCCCGGACCGCGCCCGGTCGCCACGACGGCCGCCGCGCCGTCCCCGAACAGGCCGCTGGCCACCAGGTTCGCGATCGAGGTGTCGTCGCGCTGGATCGTCAGCGAGCACAGCTCCACGCAGACCAGCGCCGCCACGTGACCTGGCCAGCCGCGCAGGTAGTCGTGCAGGCGCGCCAGCCCGGACGCGCCCGCCGCGCAGCCGAGCCCGAACACGGGCACGCGCTTGACGTCGGGACGCAGCTCGAGCCGCTGGGCCAGCCGGGCGTCGAGCGAGGGTGTGGCGAGGCCGGTGGTGGAGCAGAAGAGCAGGTGATCGACCCTTTCGGGGCGTACGCCCGCCTTGTCGAGCGCGCCGCGCAGCGCCTGCTCCGTCAGGTCGAGGGCGATCTCGGCGTACATGTCGTTCGCGCGGGCGAAGGAGTCGAGCTTGGCGTAGTCCTCCAGCGGGAGCGCGAGGTTGCGGCCCGTCACGCCCGTCGCGGCGTGGAAGCGTCGCAGGAGCTCTTCGTCGCAGTCGGTCAGCCGGGAGAACGCCTCGGTGATCTCCGCCTGCTCGTAGCGGTGATCAGGCAAAACGGTCTGAACCCCCGAAATGTGCATATGTCTCTCCTGCCGCTGAGAGGCCACCGCTAACATGCGGGCACGCCGCCGTCGTCGTCGTACCTGAAGGCGTTCAGCCGGCTCGGCGGGTGAGCCGCCAGAGCGAGGTCACCTCGGCGGCGCGGGCCGCGTGCAGCGGATCCGCCGCGTCCTTCGGCCGGTTGTGGCGCGGCGCGATGTCGCGGCGGCCGGCCACCCGCAGCCCCGCCCGGTCGAACGCGCCCAGCAGCTCGTCCCGGCTGCGCAGTCCCAGGTGCTCGGCCAGGTCAGAAAGGATCAGCCAGGCCTCGCCCTCCGGCTCGAGATGTTCGCCCACTCCGCCCAGGAACCCGTGCAGCATCCCCCCACCTGGGTCGTAAACGGCCTGGTCGAGGGGCGAGGCCGGCTTGGCGGGCAGCCACGGCGGATTGCACACGACGAGCGGCGCCCGCCCCGGCGGGAACAGGTCCGCCCGGACGATCTCCACCCGGTCGTCCAGCCCCAGCCGCGCCACGTTGTCGCCGGCGCACTCCACGGCCCGCCGGTCCAGGTCGGTGGCCACGACATGCCGGACCCCGCGCCTGGCGAGCACCGCCGCCAGCACCCCCGTGCCGGTGCCGATGTCGAACGCCAGCCGGTCGGCGGGCAGCGGCGCTTCGGCGACCAGATCGACGTACTCGCCCCTGATGGGGGAGAACACGCCGTGGTACGGGTGGACGCGGGCGCCGAGCGCGGGGACGTACACGCCCTTCTTGCGCCACTCGTGCGCCCCGATCAGGCCGAGGAGCTCGCGCAGCTGGCCCACGCCCGGGGGCGCCGTCGGGCCGTACACCTCGGCGCAGGCCTCCCGCACGTCCGGCGCCCTGCGCAGCGGCACCACGTGGCCGGCGTCGTAGGGGATGAGCAGCATGCCGAGCGTGCGAGCGCGCTGGGACTGGGCCTGGCGGTGACGGTGGAAGCCGGAGCCGGGAGCGGCGGGCTTGCAGCGGCGGCCCATGGCGCTCAGGAGCAGGCGGGCGTTCTGGAAGTCACCGTGCCACAGCAGCGCGGTGCCCTCGCAGGCCAGGCGGTAGGCGGTGGCGGCTTTCGTACGGTCGTCGGCGACCACGACGCGCTCGGGCGGCGGCGCACCCAGCGCCGAACGCCACACCGCCGACCGTTCCCGCCCCGCCTCGGTCCATCGGATCATCAGAACTCGACAGTTTCATGGACGGCACGTCAAGGCGAACGGTTTTCCCATGGAGAACACCGGACAAGGCCACCGCTCAACTGGGCCGGGCCGCTGGACCGCCGCGCGGCCCGGCGCGGAAGGCGTCGAGCATGAGAGTGAAATGACGTCGCCACTGCTCGGGATCGGCCTCCGCCACCCGCGAGTTCGCCATCATGAAGAACGCCAGATCGACCGGCCCGACATCGCTCCTCAGCACCCCGGCCCGCTGAGCCCGCTCCACCAGCTGGAAGATCAGCCGGTTGATCTCGGTCCGATCGCTCTGGTGCGACATGCAGGCCAGCTCGGTGAAGGCCCGATCCCTCGCCTGCAGCTCGCACGTACGCTCCAGAAACCGCACCAGCCCCTCCCAGGCGTCGTCCACGGCCAACGCCTCCCTGGCCAGCTCGGTCCAGGCCGTCACCTTCCCATCGAGAATGGCGTCGATCAGATCCCCGCGCTCGGGAAAGTGCCGGTAGAGGGTGCCGATCGCCACCCCGGCCCGCTTGGCCACGGCCTCCAGCGGCGCATCGACACCACGCTCGGCCAGCACCTGCTTGGCCGCCTCCACAAGGGCGTCCCGATTGCGCTGCGCATCGCGGCGGAGCGGACGATTCATGCCGCCATTCTAGTGAAGTCGAGGCATCCCCTCATATTCGTGTAACATGAGGGAGGCCCTCAACTTCGAGGGTTGCCCTCGACTTAAGGAGCCACATGAAGATCGCCATCCTCGCCGCAGGCCCCGGCATCGGCCTGGCCGCCGCCCGCCGCTTCGGCAAGGAGGGCTTCGCGGTGTCCCTGATGGCCCGCGACCACCAACGCCTGGCCACCCTGTCCGCCCACCTGCGGCAGGAAGGCATCCAAGCCTCCGCACACGCGGGCGACGTGACGGACGAACCCTCACTCACCCGCGCCCTCAACGAGATCGGCCCAGTGGACGTCCTGCTCTACAACGGCGCGGGAACGGCCAAATCCCACACGACGGTCCTGGAGGTGACCAGGCAGAGCGCACAAGACGCCTTCGACGGCGCGGTGCTGGGCGCGGTGACGGCGGTCCGCGCGGTCCTCCCGGCGATGCTCGAACGCGGCTCAGGCACGCTGCTGTTCACCTCGGGCATCTCTGCCATCCACCCGCTTGCCTTCCTCGGCAACATCGGCATCGCGGTGTCGGGCCTGCGCAACTACGTCCTCTCCCTGGCGGAGGCACTCGCCGGCCGCGGGGTCCACGTCGGCCACATCCCCATCGCCGCCGCCATCGCAGCCGGCTCCCCCGCCTCTCCAGAGGCCGTGGCCGACACCCACTGGAGCCTGCACGCCGACCGCGACCGCAACGAAGTGATCCTCGGCGACCTGGCCACCGTCCAGGCCGCCATCAGCCGGCTCTGACGCCGGGGGCCATGCACTGCCGCACCAGGTGAGGGAGCCGGCTCGGGCGCCGCCGGCCGCTCCTGTGGACCGCGAAGTGCGAGGTCAGCCCGCCGGAGCAGGCTCGGCCGGAGTGGTCGCGCGGGCGGTGAGCGCAGCCGCCCTCTCGCGGTCGCCGGGGCGGTCGCGTCGCAGGAGGGTGGTGGCCAGCTCGCGTGCGCTCGCCGCGGCGAAGGGCCGCAGACCGGCCTCCTCGTTGCGCAGCAACGCCGCCTCGAGGTGGTCCGCGGCGCCGTTCAGATCGTCGCCGGCCCTGGCCAGCAGGCCGACATGATGTCCGGCGAAGCCGGCGAACGTGACCCCCGTGCCGCCGATCACAATCCGGTCCGCGTAGGGCGCCAGGTGTGTGTACAGTTCGCGCGCGGCCTCAGGCGGCTCGAGCGCGGACCACAGCTCCGCCCGGATCGCCTGATGGGTCAGCCACATGTAGTCCACCGGCACCTCCGGCTGCTGCCGCCACGGACCGAGCGCGGAGCGCGCCTGCTCGGCCCGGCCCGAACGCACCAAGGCGAGCGCGTGCAAATCGCGCATCAGGGTGAGACCGGTGGCGGCGGCGGCCTCGGCCAGCAGCGGCTCGATCGCCGGCAGCGTGCCTCGTGCCAGGTTCAGCGTCGCCGCCACCGCGATCGGCACCTCAGCGGCGCCGGCCACGGTCGTACCCGAGTGGAACTCGCGCGCCTTGGCGATCGCCTGCTCCGCCTCGGCGAACCGGCCGCGGGCGATGGCGACGATCGCGTCGGCCCAGTCGAGGGCGACCAGCGCGGGGGCGAGCGCGTGCGTCCGCGCCAGCTCTCGCGCGCGCCGATAGTCCCGCAGTCCCGCACCGACGTCGCCCTGCTCGATCTGGTCCCGGCCGCGGAACACCAGCGCGCGGGCGACGGCGGCCGGCTCGTCCGCGGCCTCGACCAGTTCGACCAGTTCGCGCACCGCCGAGAGCCGCTCGGTCAACAGGTGCGGTCGCTCGTAGGCGACATGGCGCAGCTGGAGCACATGGGCCAGATCTGCCCGGCTGCCATGGGTCCGAACCAGATTCTCGGCCTCGGTCGACAATGCCACGGCACGGCCGGCGGTGCCCGTGCCGTAGTAGATCTCCGCCGCGAGGGCGGCGAGCAACCGCGCCCGTAGCGTTTCGTGCCCTGGGGGAAGCTCCCGGATCAAGCGCTCGAACAGCGCGACGCCGGCGACGTCCACAACTTGGTACTCGCGCCAGCTCCAGATCGCATCCACGGTGGTCGCGACCGCCGCCTGCGCCGCCGCGACGACATCCCCGCCGGCGAGGGCGACCTCGGCCGCCTCGCGCGCGGCCTCCCACGCCTGCCGTTCGTAGCCCGCGCGTCTACGTGCGAACGCGAGACCGATGAGCACGTCGTAGCGGTCAGAGGTCGTGGCGGTGCGGTCGCGTGACAGCGCCGACCACGCCGCCTCCTGCAGGCGAGCGGCCTCGGTGGGAGCGGGCTGCCGCGCCGCGAGCGCGGATGCCCGTAAGGCGTGGGTCCAGGCGGCGCGGGCATGGCCGGATCCGGCTCTGCCGTAGTGGTGGGCGAGTTCGGCGGCGCGTGTCTCGGCCACTCCGCCGAACCGTTCCTCGATCGCTTCGGCGATCGTCGCGTGCAGCCGACGGCGCCGGCTCGGCGGCAGCCGGACGTAGACCGCCTCCCGGACCAGGGCATGAGTGAACCTGTGGCCTGGACCCTCCTCCACGATCAACCCTGCCAGCAGGGCGGCCTCGGTGGCGCTCATCGCGGCGTCCGCGGTCAGTCCCGAGGCCGCCTCAACGAGGTCGACATCGAACGTGGGCCCGCACGCCGCGGCCGTCGAGAGCAGTGTTTCGACGTCGCCGGGCAACTGGGAGATGCGCCGGCGTACGACGTCTCGAACCCCGTCCGGGACCCGCAGCGCGGCCACGGCGCCGGGCTCGGTGAGCCGGCGTTCATCCGCCAGCAGCCGGACCACCTCCCCGACGAAGAACGGGTTGCCGTTGGTACGTTCCCGTAACGCCGCCGCGACCTCGTCGGGAATCTCCACGTCATAGCGGAGCCGTACATGGGCCCGCACGCCCGCCTGGTCCAGCCCGCGAAGACCGACCCGGACCAGATCGGCGCGGGTGAGGTCGGCCAGGGTGTCCGCCAGCTCCGGCGTGCGGTCAGCCGGGGCGTCGCGGCTGGTCAGGAGCAGCACGACAGGCAGGCCGGCCACCATGGCGCCGAGCCGGCGAACCAGGCGCAGCGTGTCGCCGTCCGCCCAGTGCAGGTCGTCGAGCACCAGCAAGGCCGGGCCCGCATCGCGCAGCAGCGCCGCCGTGGCCTCGGCCAGCTGGAATGCCGCCGTGTCGACGTCAGTGGCCTTGGCGGGCGCGGCGGTGTCGTCCAGGGCGGGCAGCAGGGCCGCGAGGGCCGGTAGCCGGGTGGCCGCACCGGCGGCGCTCACCAGCGGCCCCAGCGCCTGCGACCACGGCCACAGGGCAGGAGCCCCGACGGCTTCCTCGCACCGTCCCCATCCGGTGCGGACGCCCATCGCGTCGGCGGTCGCGGTCAGGGCGCGAGCCAGACCGGTCTTGCCGATGCCGGGTTCACCGGTCACCAGCACCGCGGTGCCGCGACCGGCGGTCGCGTCGACGAGATATCCGGTGAGGCGGGTCAGCCACTCATCGCGTCCGACCAGCGCGGCCGCGGCGACGCGTGGCGTGACCTCCATCGAGGCGGCGTACTCGGGCGGCTTGCCGGGAGCGGGCGTGGCGTCCAGCGACGGTTCGTGGCGCAGCACCGCCGCCTCGATGCGCCTCAGCTCCGGACCGGGATCGACACCGAGCTCATCGGCGAGGATCCGCCTGGCACGCCGCAGCGCGTCGAGAGCCTCGCCCTGGCGCTGGGATCGGTACAGGGCCACTGCCAGCAACCCCCAGGCCGCCTCACGCATGGGGTGCGCGGCCACCAGTTGCTCGATCTCCCCCACGAGCCGGGCATGTACGCCGAGGGCGAGCTCGGCCCGGAAACGATCCTCCGTCGCCAGCAACCTGAGCTCACCGAGCCTGACCGCTTCGGCGGCCAGCCCGGGAGCCGCCGCGGTGACGTCCGCGTACGGCTCGCCGCGCCAGAGCCCGGCCGCGGCCCGCAGGAGCTCTCGGGCGTGCGCGGCATCGGCCGCAAGGGAGTCGTGGGCCGCGCTCGCCAGCCTCTCGAACTCGGTGTAGTCGGCCGAGTCGGTGACGAGAGCGTAGCCAGGAGGACGCGTGACCAGGATCCGGGCGGGCGCTCGTGCCGGGCGATCCGGTTCGAGTGCCCGCCTGAGGTTCGCGATGTAGGACTGCACCGAGGCCAGCACCCTTGGCGGCGGGTCGTCGCCCCACAGTTCGTCGACGAGGTGGCCGACCGAGACGACCCTACCGCGAGCGGCCAGCAGCAGGCCGAGCAGCGCGCGCTGCTTCTGGCCGCCGAGCTGGACCGGGTCGCCGCCGACGTCGAGAACCTCGATCGGCCCCAGCACCTGATAGCGCACCCCGGCAACGGTACAGGCACATCCCCACGTGTCAGAGAGGCGCATCCAAGCCGGAACGAGGTGTCTTCCAAGTACGCGGCCGCAGGCTTGGTCCATCAGAGAAAGGAGAAGATCGTGACGAACCAGACCACCGACGGGCAGCGGTTGCACGGGCCGGGGCTCGTCGACGTGCGGATGATGCGGGTGGCGCACTCCAGTTTCCGCCGCGAGCTGGGCCTGTCCCCGGCAGCGGTACGCGCGGTCGCCGGCGGAGACCGCCGCCGGACGTCGATCGTCGCGGACCACGCGGCCCTGTTCCTGTCGTTGCTGCATCACCACCACAGCATCGAAGACGACCTGCTGTGGGCGGTGCTGCTCGAACGGGTTCCCGGTGAGCTCGCTCCGCTGGTGCACGTGATGCAGAGCCAGCACGAGAACGTGGCGGCGCTGCTGGACCAGGCGCACGCGGCACTCGGCACCTGGCGCCGTACCGCGTCCGCTCCGGACGGTGAGGTGCTGGCCGAGATCCTTTCCAGCCTGTGCACGGCGCTGTTCGAGCACCTGCATGCCGAGGAAACTCACCTGCTGCCCATCATGGCGCGGCATATCACGGCCGAGGAGTGGGAGGAGTTCACCGCCCAGGGGATGTCTTCGATTCCCAAGCGGCTCATGTTCCTGGGCTTCGGGATGATGCTCTACGAGGGAGACCCCGAGGTCATCGGGATCGAGATGCGCAAGCTTCCCGCGCCGCTGCGCCGCCTGCTGCCGCCGCTGGGACGCCGCGCGTTCCGGCGCTACGCCCGCCGCGTTCACGGCACCCCCGCACCACCGCGCGGCATCGGAGCCGTCGCCTGATTCGCCCCCATCCCACCCAAGGAGTTTCATCATGATGCCGAACACCATCGCCGCCGCCCGGGCCAGGAACGAGGACGTGTGGAGCCGTTCCAGCAAGCTCCTGTACGCCGGCGATATCGACGAGTTCATCAACCACTGGTGCGACGACGCCAGCTACGAGGCCGCACTGCCGGTCGCGGGCCTCCCCGCCGTCATCACCGGGCGGGAGGCGCTGCACGCGGCGTTCAGCGGCATGGTCGCCGGCGCGCGGAGCATCGTCGTGCACGACGTCCTGTTCCACCAGACGGACGATCCCGAGGTCGCGATCGTCGAGGAGCGAATGGTCGCCACGCTCGCCGACGGCTGGAGCTATGAGAACCGGCTCATCATGAGGGTGACCTTCCGGGACGGCCGGATCGCCGGGATGCTCGAGTACTACGGGCAGTTCGCCCACCAGGAACTGCTGCGCAAGCTCGGGTTCGCGGCCTGATCTCCGCGGCCGCCGCTGCTACCGCGGCGCACTGTCGATGTTCGATCGACGGCGGTGCTCTTCGGAGCGCCGCCGTTCCCGGCGTCAGGGTCGGGTCGTGCCGCGCGGGTGCGGTGGTGCCTTTCTCCCGAGGCCATGTGGGCTCAGACCGCGCACCAATCGGCGCAGATCCGCTCGAAGATCTCGACCGATTCGGCCAGCCGCGTCACCGAACACCATTCGTCGGTGACGTGCGCCTGTTCCGCCTCCCCAGGGCCGCAGACCACCGTGGGGACAGATCCCAGGGCGGGGGTCAGCACCGAGGCGTCGGTGAAATACGTCGCCGCCCGCGGCTCACCCGCCTGCCCGGTCACCTGCCGCACGATCTCGGCAACCGACCGCGCCCATGCGTCGTCCGGATCGGTCCACACCGGCGGCAGGTCCACCAGCGGGCGCAGCTTCACGTCCGGACCGGCCGCACGCGCCAGGCAGGCCGCGACCTCCTCGTGGTGCTGGCCCGTGATCGTGCGGATGTCCACGGTGGCGACCGCCCGGTCAGGCACGGAGTTCGTGTTCAGCCCGCCCTGGATGGTGCCCACGTTCAGCGTCGGAGAGCCCATGACCGGGTGAGGCCCGTCCTCGAACCGATGGTCCTGGAACCTGGAGACCGCCCGGGCCAGCTTGTAGATCGCGTTGTCACCCAAGGAGGGCATCGAGCCGTGCGCGGTGACACCGGTGGCCAGCGCCTCGAGCCAGAGCGCGCCCTTGTGCCCGTGGACCACGGTGTTCCCTGTCGGTTCCGCGATGACGAGTGGGCCGCTCGGCCCGCCGAGCAGTGACCGCGCCACGTGCCGCGCCCCGAGCGAGCCCGTTTCCTCCGCCGCGGTCAGCACGAGCCGTAGCCCGGCCCGCCTCGGCGTCGCCGCCGCGATCCTGATCGCGGCGAGCACGATCGCCGCCACGCCGCCCTTCATGTCGCTGGCGCCCCGGCCGTACAGGCGGTCGCCGTCGATCTCGCCGAACGGATCGTGCCGCCACGGCGCTGATCCCAGCGGCACCGTGTCGACGTGCCCGGACAGGCACAGCGGCGGCACGTCGAGCTCGGTACGCCACTCGGCGACGAGGGTGCCTCGCCCGGGTTCGTGCTCGCTGATCGCGACCGTGAAGCCGGCCCCTTCCAGCAGCGGGGCGAGCGACTTCAGCGCTTCGCTCTCCGCCTTGTCCACCGTGTCGAGGCCGACCAGGCCACGGGTGAGGGCGACTACGTCGATCATGGCGCCTCCGGCTTCGGGGTCGATTCCCTGATCTGCAAGGTAGGTGCGATCGCGATACTACGGGGGCCGTGCTCGGCCGGTTGGAGCAGCAGTCGCACGCTGGGACCGGATGATCGACGCGATCGCCCGCCTCTCCGTCTAGCAATATCGAACTGATGTTCGTATGATGATCGACATGAATCTCAACCCGGAGGAACTGCCCGAGCTCTGGCGGCCACCCATCGTGGAGCACGCCGCCGCGACCCGTTCCGGTGCGGCGCGTTACCTGCTGGCCTGGGGAGACGACGCCGAAGGCGTGCGGTGGGGATTCCTGCTCTGGCCACCCCGGACGCGGCAGGCGCGCGACAGCGTGGAGCACGATGGGCGGGCGCGCTGGGTGCGCTGGGAGGACATTCGCCCGGTCACGGGCGAGGACTACAGCACGGTGCCGGTGGCTGATCGGCTCATGTGACCCTTTCCTGCGTGTCATTCTCTGACTAAGGTCAGAGAATGAACGTTACGACCATCGGACAGGTACGCCGGTTCCAGCGGACGGTGACGCAGCGGATCGGGGCGCTCGACGACAGGTTCCTGGCCAGGGATCGCCCGCTCGGGCAGGCGCGGCTGCTCTGGGAGATCGGCGCGGACGGCAGTGAGATACGTGCCCTGCGCGCGCGGCTGGAGCTCGACTCGGGATACCTGAGCCGGTTACTGCGATCGCTGGAGGCGGACGGGCTGGTCGCCGTCGATGGGGGCGGCTCCGACGGGCGGGTCCGCACGGCCCGGCTCACCCCGGCCGGGCTCGCCGAGAGGGAGGAGCTGGACCGCAGGTCCGACGAGGCGGCCGCGTCGATCCTGGAGCCGCTCTCCGACCGGCAGCGCGAGCGCCTGGTGGCCGCCATGTCGGAGGTCGAACGGCTGCTCCTCGCCTCCACGGTCGCGATCGACGTGCTCGACCCGCGCCATCCGCACGCACGCCACTGCTTCCGGGCGTACGTCGACGAGCTCGCCCGCCGGTTCGACGGCGGCTTCGACCCGGACCGCGGCATCTCCGCCGACGACCACGAGCTCCGGCCCCCGGCCGGGATGCTGCTGGTCGCC
Source organism: Nonomuraea basaltis (assembly GCF_005893125.1). Taxonomy (GTDB): domain Bacteria; phylum Actinomycetota; class Actinomycetes; order Streptosporangiales; family Streptosporangiaceae; genus Nonomuraea; species Nonomuraea basaltis. Next base: position 30,447 of record NZ_VCJS01000063.1, read on the forward strand.
GCGCTGCGTGCCGAGCCGGTCGGGTGCGTGGCGCTCAAGCTGCACCACGACAGCGGGTCGGCCCATGTCAAGCGGATGTGGGTGGACCCGGACACGCGCGGGCTCGGGCTGGGACGCCGCCTGCTCGCCGAGGCGGAGGACCGGGCGGCGGCGAGCGGCATCCGTACGGTGCGGCTGGAGACGAACCGGACGCTCACCGAGGCCATCGCCCTGTACCGGGCGTCCGGCTATCGCGAGGTGGAGCCGTTCAACGACGAGCCGTACGCGCATCACTGGTTCGAGAAGCGGCTGGGCGGCCGCCTCGAGCGGGCGCCGCGTGTCTGAGGCAGGCGGCGCCCGCCTGAGGCGGTCGTTCAGGCGGTTGGGTTGAAGCGGTGGTAGCCGGGGGCCCGCCACCCGTGCCCGGCCGGTGCTGCTCGACCCGGTAAAAAAGGTGATTTATCCGCGTATGCGTCCTACGCCGGCCAGGATGCCGGACTTGACGAAGTCGTACGAGCCGTCCGGGGAGGCGTCGGGCGTCCAGTCGGAGACCGGTACGACGCCGGGGCCGAGCGGGTGGAGGCCGTCGAAGTAGGCGGCGATCTCGTCGTAGCCGCGGCTGGCGAGGCCGCCCGAGGTGGTGCTCTTGTAGACCGACTGGCCGGCGATGGTCTCGTCGACGGTGGCGTTGCCCGCGTAGAGGTGCGACAGCACGAGGTAGCCGCCGGGGCGCAGGCGCTCGCGGATGCGCGCCACGACATGCGCGGCCTCGCCGTTGTCAGGGATGAAGTGCAGCACCGCCACCAGCAGGATCGCATAGGGCTGGGAGAGGTCCAGGTGCTCGGCGACGCGCGGGTCGTCCAGGATCGCGTCGGGGTCCTTGAGGTCGCCCTCCATGGCGAGCACGTCCGGGTCTCTGGCCAGCAGCGCGCGGGCGTGGGTCAGGACGATCGGGTCGTTGTCCACGTAGACGACGCGGGAGCCCGGGCCGTGCCGCTGGGCCACCTGGTGGACGTTGTCCTGGGTGGGCAGGCCGGCGCCGATGTCGATGAACTGGCGCACGCCCGCCTCGGCCAGCATGCGTACCGCGCGGCCGAGGAAGCCGCGGTTGGCCAGGGCGATCTGACGGGCCTCGTTGCCCATCTTCCGGCCGATCTCGATCATCTTCTCGGCCGCCTCACGGTCGGCGGCGAAGTTGTCGCGGCCTCCGAGGTAGTAGTCGTACATGCGGGCGACGCTGGGCACGTTCGGGTTGATCCCCGCAGGTACGCGGTCCGCCTCGGTCATGTGGCGACCTCTCTATGTGATCTTTTGGCGCTGATTCTAGGGGGCGTACATGGCGACCGCGACACGTTCACGCACGGCGGAACGTGTGCCGGTAGGCCAGCGGCGCCACCCCGACCGCCGCGTGCAGGTGCTGGCGCAGCGAGACCGCCGTGCCGAAGCCCGCCCGCCTGGCCACCTCCTCCACCCCGAGGTCCGTCGTCTCCAGCAGGTGCCGGGCGTGCTGCACCCGCTGGGTGGTCAGCCACCTGGCCGGGCTCACGCCGGTCTCCTCACGGAAGCGCCTGGTGAACGTGCGCACGCTCATCCTGGCGTGCCCGGCCAGCGCGTTCAGGTCGAGCTGGGCGTCGAGGTGGGCGAGCATCCACTCGCGGGTTGCCGCCGTGCCGCCGGCGGCCACGTACGGCAGGGGCCGCTCGATGTACTGCGCCTGGCCGCCGTCCCGCCACGGCGGCATGACGCAGCGGCGGGCCGCGCGGTTGGCCACCTCGCTGCCGTGGTCGCGCCTGACCACGTGCAGGCACAGGTCCAGCCCCGCCGCCACCCCGGCCGAGGTCAGCACGTCGCCGTCGTCCACGAACAATACGTCGGGATCCAGCTTGACCTGCGGGAACAGTGTGGCGAAGCGGGCCGCATCGGTCCAGTGCGTGGTGGCCCGGCGCCCGTCGAGGAGCCCGGCCGCCGCCAGCACGAACGACCCCGTGCAGATCGACATGGTCCGCGGCCGCCCCTGCAGCGCCGCGCGCAGCGTGTCCGAGATCGTGCCGTCCCTCAACACCCGGCCCCCGTGGATGCCCGGCACCAGGATCGTGTCGGCCGTGTCGAGCACGTCGAGGTCGTCGTCGGGCAGGACGCTGTAGCCGGCCGAGCAGCGGACCGGGCGCCGCCCCTCGGAGCAGGTCACCACCTCGTACAGCTTCTCGCCCTCCGGCGTCTCGGCCGACCAGAACACCTGGCCGGGCACGCCGAGGTCGAGCGGGGCGAAATGGTTCTGCACCACGACGGCCACGCGATGAGTCATGGCCGAATTCTTTCACATCTTGGCTATCCGGCCACTCGTCCCCCTGTAAGGAGATAAAGCAGGATTGGCGCATGACCTTGAGCACCACCACGACCCCCACCGGTCGCAAGCTCCACAGGGCCTGGTTCGTGGCGGCCGTCGCCTTCGTGACGATCCTGGGCGCCGCCGGGTTCCGTGCCACCCCGGGCGTGCTGATCACGCCGCTCCGGGACGAGTTCGGCTGGTCCACCGGCACGATCTCCCTGGCCGTGTCGATCAACCTGGTGCTCTACGGCCTGATGGCCCCGTTCGCCGCGGCCCTGATGGACCGCTTCGGCATGCGGCGCGTGGTCGCGCTCGCCCTGATGCTGATCGCCGCGGGCAGCGGGCTCACCGTGCTGATGACGGCGAGCTGGCAGCTCCTCCTGCTCTGGGGCGTGTTCGTCGGGCTGGGCACGGGGTCGATGGCGCTGGTGTTCGCCGCGACCGTGGTCGACCGGTGGTTCGTGCGGCATCGCGGACTGGTGACCGGCATCCTCACCGCGGGCGGCGCCACCGGGCAGCTGATCTTCCTGCCCGTCCTGGCCCAGCTCGCGCAGGGTCCCGGGTGGCGCTTCGCCTCGCTGGCCGTGGCCGGGTCGGCGCTGGCCGTGGTGCCGTTCGTGTGGTGGCTGCTCCGCGACCGGCCGGAGGACGTGGGCACGACGGCGCTGGGCGCGGGAGCGCCGTCGTCTGGAGGAGGAGCGACGCAGGAGCGACGGGGGAAGACGGCGGCACATGGCGACCGAGCCGCCTCACGGAGTGAGGCAAATGAACACGGCGCGGAGCTGAGCGCGGAGCCGGGTGGGGCGCGTACCGAGCCGAGTAAGGGAAACGTGGCCGTCAGGGCCGTCGCGGTGCTCGCCCGGGCGGCGCGGACGCGGCCGTTCTGGCTGCTCGCGGGTGGCTTCGCGATCTGCGGGGCGAGCACGAACGGGCTGGTCGGCACCCACTTCATCCCCGCGGCCCACGACCACGGCATGGCCGCGCCGATCGCGGCCGGGCTGCTGGCGGTCATCGGGATCTTCGACATCGTGGGCACGATCGCCTCCGGCTGGCTCAGCGACAGGATCGACCCCAAGGTGCTGCTCGGCGTCTACTACGGGCTGCGCGGGCTGTCGCTGATGGTGCTGCCCAGCCTGTTCGCGGCCACGGCCGAGCCCAGCATGCTGATCTTCATCGTGTTCTACGGCCTGGACTGGGTGGCGACCGTGCCGCCCACGGTGGCGCTGTGCCGGCGGATCTACGGTGCCGACGGGGCCGTGGTGTTCGGCTGGGTCTTCGCCTCGCACCAGGTCGGCGCCGCGTTCGCGGCCGTCGGCGCCGGCCTCACCCGCGACCACCTGGGCGCCTACGACCTCGCCTGGTACGGCGCCGGCGCCCTCTGCCTCCTGGCCGCCGGCATGTCCCTGGCGATAGGGCATTCTAGGAGGCGATGAACGAGCTCTATGTGCTCCCGCTGGTGATCAGGATTGAGCGGGCCACACCCCCTGAACGCACCGACGCCCTCGAGGCCGCCGCGACGGCCGTGCTGAGCCTGCTCGACGACCCGGGGGAGTGGACGGCCGAGCTGCACGCCTGGCAGGTCGCCGGCAAGATCCGCAAGGTCGTGCGCCGGGCCAGGGGCGCCGAGTGGCGCCGGGCGATCGCGCTGCCGGGCCGTACGATCGAGCACCGCACGGCGGAGGTGCGGGTGCACCCGCCCGTGCCGCTCGACGACTGGCCCAGGGACCTCGCGCGGCTGCAGGTGTCGGGCACCGAGCTGGCCGACACCCGCGAGCTCCCGCCCGCCGAGCCGCCGATCCTGTGGGCCAATCCGAAGCTCGCCATGTCCGCGGGCAAGGCCATGGCGCAGGCCGGGCACGCCGCCCAGCTCGCCTGGTGGGCCAGCGACCCGGGCGAGCGGGCGGCCTGGCGCGCGAACGGCCTGACGGTGTCCGTGCGGGCAGGTCGCCAGGAAGCCTTCGACGCCAAGGTCGCCGCGGGGCTGCCCGTGGTGCGCGATGCCGGGTTCACCGAGATCGAGCCGGGCTCGTGCACGTTCGTCGCCGATGCGCCCTGGCTTTACGGGCGGGTCGCTAGATCGTGAACACGTCCGCCAGCACGCCGCCCGCCGGGGTGATCCGCGCGGGCGACGGGCTGTCGTACACGACCATGAGCCGGCCGTCGTCCAGCCGCGCCAGGCCCTCCGGGTGGTCGCAGCCCACGCCGTAGGGCAGCTCCAGGACGGTCTCCAGCTCGTCCCCGGGGACCACTCCCTGCCGCTTCCCCGGCCGCCAGCGCACCACGCGTACCGGGCCGTCGAGGTCCATGGTCGGCCCGGTGAGCAGCAGCAGCGACTCGCCGTCCGGGCACAGGTCCCGCACGCCGAGCCCGCCCAGGTCCAGGAAATGCTTGCGGTACGGCTCGCGTACCCGCAGCCGGCCCTTGCCCGCGTCGTCGAGCCGCAGCTCGAGCACCACCGCCCAGCCCCGCAGCACGGGGCCGCGCAGCCCGATGTAGACCTGCTCCGACACCACGGCGATGCCCTCGACGTCGAGGCCGTTGTCCTTGCCCGGCAGCGCCAGGAACGGTCCGAGGTGCCGGTCCTCGCGCAGCTGCGCGGCGAGGTTGTGCCCGCCGGCCAGGATCGCCCCGGGGCCCGGGTTCTCGTCGGACAGCGGCAGGCGGGCCAGGATGAAGCGGTTCTCCTCCCTGACCACCGTGGCCAGGCGGTCGGCGGCCTTCTCGGGGTCCTTCGACTTGACCTTCTTGCGCTTGAGGCTGTGCGAACCCACCAGCCAGAGGTGGCCGTTGGCGCGGGCCATGCCCTCGATGTCGGCCTCGTCCTCCGGGCCCGCGGGGAGGTCGACGTAGTCGGTCAGCCGGAACGTGCGCTGATCACCGAAGTGGTCGCCCGCCCACGCCAGGTGCTCGAAGGTCGCGGTCTCGTCGCCGGCCACCCAGAGGCCGTTCGGGCTCTGACGGATCGCTGAGAGATTCGTGTGCGTTTGGGACGTTTGCGACGCGTGATCGAATCGCAGCTCCACCTGTTCCACGAAGCCATGATTGCACTTCGGTTGCTTCATGGGCGCAATGGCGCGATATGTCGTACGCTCCCGTCGTGCTCGATGGGGTAGATGAGATCAAGGGTTCCGAAGTGAGAACCGCGGCCAAGCCTGGAACCCCTACTTCTCCGCCCAAACGCTCCCGCATCGGTGACATCCGCATGCGGGCGGTGTATCGGGGGCTCGCCGCGGTCGCCATCGTCGTGGCCGCGGCCGCGGCGCTGGTCGTGGTGCTCCCGTCGGAGCCGGACGAGGTCGCGGCGGGGCCGGTAACCGCGCCGCCGGCCGCACCGCCCTCGTCCGGCCCCGCACCCACGCCGGCTCCCGCCGGAGCCCGGAGGGCCGCGCCGACGCCCGGCGCGACGCTCGCGCCCGGCTACACGGCCATGGAGGCCCTGTACGCCGACCCGCGCGTCCCCCGGCTGACGGGCTCGGTCAAGCGCATGGCCCTGCCGTCGCCGTCCCGGCGGATCGTCAAGGACAAGCGCAGCGGCCTGGCCGTGCCGCGGCTCCCGAAGCCGTGGAAGGCGTACGGCGCGGCGCCGTTCACCACCAAGCAGGTGCTGCCCAGGACGCGCGGCACCAGCCTGCGCGGCACGTTCGTCACCTGCCCGCTTCCGATCTTGGGCCAGGACTCGGCGCGCGACACCGCGCTGCTGGCCGCCCGCTGGACGCTCAACCACCACCCCAAGGGCGCCAAGATCAGCTGGATCGCCTCGCAGCCCGTCAAGCGCGGCTGGATGCTCGTCTACCGGGTCTCCTACGGCAAGCACACGTCCCGGGCGGCCGTCGTCATCATGGACGGGGGAATGAGCAAGCCCGGCCTGGCGTTCGTCACAGTGCCTGACTCGCAGCGAAAGCAGTGGCGTGATATCGGCCGCGTGGTTTCAGGGGTGCGTGTTCTAGGCTAGAAAGATCATCATTGCGGCGCGATATGGGGAGTGACGCCGTGGAACGCTCTGGACCGCCGCAGGCACCGAACAAGGGCAAGAGCAAGCCGCCCTGGCGCTCGGAGGGCCTGCCGGGCACGCCCGGAGGCAGGCCAAAGATCAACTGGTGGCGATTCGTCGTCACCCTGCTCGTGGTGTACGCGGGCTTCTTCATCGTGTCGTCGTTCGTGGACAGCGGATCGGTCGAGACGATCTCGTACACCGAGTTCACCAAGCAGGTGACCGGCAAGAACGTCAAGGACATCTACGCCCAGGGCCTGTCGGTCGAGGGCGACCTGAGGTCGGCGGCCAAGAACCCCGAGAGCGGCGAGTCGTACACCAAGTTCGCCACCGAGATCCCGGCCTTCGCCAACACCGACCAGCTCGACCAGCAGCTCGCCACCGGCCAGGTCGAGATCACGTCACAGCCGATCACCCGCGGCTTCTTCTCCAACCTGCTGCTGTCGCTGCTGCCCGTGCTGCTGCTGGCCGGTCTGTGGATCTGGATCATGAGGCGCGGCGCCAGCATGATGGGCGGCGGACTGGGCGGGCTCGGCAAGTCCAAGGCGGCCAAGCCGGTCGAGGCCGCGAAGGTGCGGGTGACGTTCGAGGACGTCGCGGGCATCGACGAGGTCGAGAACGAGCTCGTCGAGGTGGTCGACTACCTCAAGGACCCCGACAAGTACCGCAGGCTCGGCGCCAAGCTGCCCAAGGGCGTGCTGCTCGCAGGGCCGCCTGGAACGGGCAAGACGCTGCTCGCCAGGGCGGTCGCGGGCGAGGCCAAGGTGCCGTACTTCTCGGCCTCCGCCTCCGAGTTCATCGAGATGATCGTCGGCGTGGGCGCCTCGCGCGTGCGCGACCTGTTCGAGGAGGCGCGGAAGGTGGCGCCGTCGATCGTGTTCATCGACGAGATCGACGCCATCGGGCGTGCCCGGGGCGGCGCAGGCGGCATCGGTGGCCACGACGAGCGCGAGCAGACGCTCAACCAGATCCTCACCGAGATGGACGGCTTCTCCGGCGCCGAGGGCGTGATCGTCATCGGGGCCACGAACCGTCCCGAGGTCCTCGACCCGGCGCTGCTGCGTCCCGGGCGCTTCGACCGTACGGTGCAGGTGGGACTGCCCGACGCGGCCGGACGCACCGCGATCCTCGAGGTGCACTCGCGCGGCGTGCCGCTGGACGGCGAGGTCGGCCTCGGGCAGCTCGCCAAGACCACGCCCGGCATGACCGGCGCCGACCTGGCCAACCTGGTCAACGAGGCCGCCCTGCTCGCCGCCAAGCGCGGCAAGGAGAAGGTCACGATGGCCGACTTCGCCGACGCGCTGGAGAAGCTGCAGCTCGGCGCGGCCCGCAGCATCGTGATGCCCGAGGAGGAGCGCACCAGGACCGCCTTCCACGAGGCCGGCCACGCGCTGCTCGGCATGCTCCAGCCCGGCGCCGACCCGGTCAGGAAGATCTCGATCATCCCCCGCGGCCGGGCGCTCGGCGTCACGCTGTCCACCCCCGACACCGACCGGTACGCCTACGACGAGCAGTACCTCCGCGGCCGCATCACCGGCGCGCTCGGCGGGATGGCGGCCGAGCAGGTCGTGTACGGCGTCATCACCACCGGCGCCGAGAACGACCTCGAACAGGTCACCATGATCGCCCGTGGCATGGTCGGCCGCTGGGGCATGTCGGAGAAGGTCGGCCCGCTGACCATCCTGCCCAGCGACGGCCAGCAGCCGCAGGCCTCGCCGGTCACCCTCGCCATGGTCGACGAGGAGGTGCGGCGGATCGTGGACGAGTGCTATGCGCGCGCGCTCGAGGTGCTCGCCGACAACCGCGACAAGCTCGACGGCATCGTGGCCGCGCTGCTCGAGCACGAGACGCTCGACGAAGCCGGCGCGTACGCCGCCGCCGGCCTGATCAGTCAGTCCGCAGCTCTTGCGGAGAAGTAGCTTTTCCGAGAACTAGCGGGGTAACGCGTTTACCAGCAGTAACGCCTACATGGATCTTGTGGAGGGCACAACCAGGGCACTCGACGCATCGGCGTCGCCCTCGACGAAGAACGCATCCATGGCCTTCCGGGCGCGGTCTGAGGCGCTCGGAAGGAAGTGCGTGTAGATCCGCAATGTGAATCCTGGGTCGCTGTGCCCGAGGAACTCCGCAACGGTGCGGATGTCCACGCCAGCGGCTAGCCAGGCCGATGCAGCCGTGTGCCGTAAGACATGGCACATGTGCTCGGGGTACGACTTGCGTCGCTGACCCTCCTGCGTGGGCGGCACGATGCCGGCGGGCTCCAGCGCTCCCCGCCACATGGTGTTGTAGGTGCTGCGGTGAATGGCCTGCCCGCGACTTGACACGAACAGCAGCGGCACCGTGACCAGCTCTGCCTTGGCCTTCCCCCTCTCGACCCAAGGAAGCGTCACCTCGACGGGCGGATACTCCGCGATGTGGGCGCTCAGACGAAGCGCGACGGAAGCCGGCAACGGAATGGTCCGTGTCTTACCGCGCTTGGGCGGAGAGAACACCAGCCGACCGCCGACCAGGCGAACCTGGCGCCTAACGTGGATCTCGCGGCCAAGGAAGTCGATGTCCTCCAGGCCCACGCCGAGCAACTCCCCTTGCCTGTGTCCGCACCCTGCCCCCAGGAACGGCATCGCGCGATAGCGGCCGGGTAGAGCCTCGGCCATGGCTGTGACCTTGCTGCGCGTCCACGGCACAACCTTCTTCTTAGAAGGTGGCGGCGGGCTCACGGACTTGGAATGGACCGGGTTACGGCCGATGACCTGATCTTCGACTGCTGCCGTGAAGATGGTTGAAACCATGTCCACGATGATCTTGATAGTGGACGGTAAGAGGGAAACTTCCATGCTCTTGATCCACTGCTGGACCATGGACGGGCGCTTGGCCAGCAGCCCCATTGCCTTATTGCCGATGGGCTGGCCGTACACCCACTTCGACAGGCGGCTATCGATCTGCTGCAAAGTGGCGGGATCAACCGTGAGATTGCCTCGCCAGTCTCTGCTGTACGAGGTGAGGGTTACCTTGCCTGCTGCGGGATCGACATAGTCGCCGCGGTCCAAGCTGGCTTTGATCCTGGCTTCGAAGCTCTCCGCGGCAGGTTTCGTCTCGAAGTTGCGCTTCCGCTGCTTCCCCGCGTCATCCCGGTAGCGGACCTGCCAGCGCTCCCCGATGCCATGCTCAGCGCTCGGCACCCTGGCCGGCCTGCACTTGCACTTCGCCTCGTCCGGCTTGGGTCGGGACCTGTGCCACCGGTCGTAGACACTCACTGGTCCTCCTCCTCCGATCGGAGCTCCGCGAGGATCTCTTCAAGAGACTGTCTCTTCTCGCCAGGCTTCGGCGTGTACTTGGGCTTCGGCAGGTTGTGGCGCGGGAACCAGCCGTCCTTGACGCGACGTACGTACTCCACGGCCTGGTTGGGAGCAACGCCGCCCTCTTCTGCTGCATCAAGGGCGTCCAGCACAGCGTTTAGCACGTCGCGCTTGTGGATGATCGTGTCGACGTCGAGCTGCCTCGGATACTGAGGGCGGCTCTCTCGATGGAATCTCGCCTCGCGTTCGTCATCAATGAGTTGCGGGCGGTCAGACCAAATATTGGGTAGGGGTCGGTCTCCAACGGCCCAGTACCAGGCGTTTCGCGCCTCCAGTGGTGCTTTCGGTGTCAGACGAATCTGTTCGTCGTCCGCGTTGCCTGTGAACAAGAGTCGATTGGGCGTTACATCTAGGGCCAGGGCCAGGGCCATCAGGTCGTCAGCGTCGATACGCCGATCGCCTTTCTCGATCTTGCTGATCACTGATGGTTGCATGGGACGCCCAAGCGCCTCCATGCGCTCCGAGAGCTGTCGCTGGTCGAGGCCGAGCGACTTGCGGAGCGCAGCGACGTTGTCCGCAACGCGCTTCCCAGTAGGTCCGAGGTCAATGGGGCGATTCGCCATGATGGCGATTCAATCCTACTTCTTGACGAATCTCAAGAGACACGAGTACGGTCTCAAGCAATCTCGATTATCGAGTGTCAACTTTCGATTATGGAGAATCCTGTGACCGTAAAGATCAGCCCCAGCGCGCGGCGTGCGCTCGGCAAGCCTCTGGAGGTTGCCGACTACCTCGGCATCCCGGAAGCCACCCTCAAGCAGTGGCGCTGGCTCGGTAAGGGCCCGAAGTTCGTCCCGGTCGGGCGTCACGTCCGTTACCGCTGGAGTGACGTGGAGACGTGGCTCGACGAGCAGGCAGGGGCGGCCTGATGCACCCGCCCGACAAGCAGAACGGCCCCGGGAGCACCACCTCCCAGGGCCGCAACGAGAGCAAGGCCGACCAGACCGAAGCTTTCTCGTCTGTCACCGTACAGCCCGGCGCTGACAAGAGGAAGCCGCAGCAGCTCCCGATCGTGTTGTCCGCGACCGCGTACCCCGCCGGTTACGGCCAGGTCACCATCCTGATCGTGCTGGACACCGAGTGCGCGTGTGGTGATTGGCACAGTCACCGGCTCCGCTCGGAGTCGATCCCCTCCCTGCTCAACCGCAAGGCCAGGTGCGGGGCCAAGTACGAACTCGCCCTGCACGCTCCGCGCGTCCGCCGCGCTCGGAGGGCGGCGGCGTGATGACCCCTGACGAGTTCTACGCCGTGTACGCCCTCGGCTTCCACGCCGGTGAGGAGACCGGCTACGGCCGCCGCCTCGCCGAAGAGGAAGCCATGTGGGCGGAGCTCGCCGAGCACGTCCGCAAGCACGCCAACATGCGGACCTTCGCCGAGATCCAGCAGGCCCGCAAGGAGGCCGCGTGACTGACCGGTGCCGTTGCGGCGCCCTGCTCGTCGAGCTCCGCGACCAGGAGGGCTCGTATGAGGCGTGTCCGATCTGCGAGCAGGAGCCGGATGCATGCCAGTGCGAGGTGACGAAGAAGACAGCGACGACGCCCACGTTCGCCAGGCACATCAAGCTCACCCGCGCCTCCACGATCGAGCCTGAGCCCGTCGTATGGGCGTGGGAGGAGAACGGGAACGGCCGCATCCCCTCCGGATCGCTGTCGGTCGCCGCTGGACGGGAGGGCACCGGCAAATCCTCGTTCGGCATCTGGATGGCCGCCGGCATCACCACAGGTAGCCTGCCCGGCCCGCTGCTCGGCAGGCCCGCTGACGTCATTTACGTGGCGGTTGAGGACTCGTGGAAGTTCACCCTGGTCCCACGCCTGATCGCGGCCGGTGCCGACCTCGAGCGCGTATGGCGTGCCGAGGTGGCCGTGAGCGAGCTGGAGGTGGGCACGCTCAACCTACCCAGTGACCTCAGTTTGCTCGAGGCCAGCATCAAGGAGAACGGCGTCAAGCTGGTCGTACTCGATCCGCTGCTGAGCTTGATCTCTGAGGGCATCGACACCCACAAGTCTCGGCCCGTACGGACTGCCCTCGACCCGCTCGCGGCGTTGGCCGACCGTACCGGCGCCGTGGTGCTCGGCATCGCCCACTTCAACAAGGGATCCAGCTCCGACCCCTCGTCGCTGATCACCGGATCGGGGGCGTTCAAGGACGTGCCGCGGTCGGTGTTCGGGTTCGCCGTGGATCCCGAAGACGAGTCGCGTGTCATGACCCAGACGAAGAACTCGCTCGGCAAGCTCGACATCCCCAGCCTGGCCTACCGCATCGACTCGACGAAGATCGAGACAAAGAAGGGTATGGCCGACGTCGGTCGGTTCGTGTTCGACGGAGAAGCGACGCGCTCGGTTCAGGACATCCTGTCCGCCACGGGCGAAGACGGCGACCAGCGGCAGGAAAAGGTCGCAGCCACGGACTATCTGATGAAGGCGCTCCACGGCCGGTGGCGACGTACGAACGAGATCAAGGAAGAGGCTCGCGAGGCGTACGCCATGAGCGCTCGAACGCTTGAGCGAGCCCGTAAGTCCCTGGGTGTGGTGGCCAAGCCGTTCCCGACCGCTGCGGACGGTAGCAACGAGTGGTGGCTGTCGCTGCCTGAGCAGACCGCCACTTTGGCGGACCCAAAGGCCAAGGCCGCCAAGCCCAAGTCTGTGACCAGCAAAGACAGCCAGACCGCCAAAGACCGTCACGTCACAAAAAGTGGCGGTCTTGGCGGCCTTCCCCCCGGCAACGTAACCCCGCTCTTCCCAGGAGACGCATCATGAGCAAGATCCTCAATACCCAGAACGCCGAGATCACCACCGTGACGGTGGAGGTGAAGACCATCACCATCTCGCGCAAGCAGGTGACGCTGTCCGTCTTCCGGCAGCTCCGTGAGGAACCCATCCTCTCCAAGGACCTCACCCTTAACGGCGTCCCGTGGGGCTACGTCAACTACCACCCGGCCAAGTGCGGGGACGAGGGCGAACACCTGCACGTGGTGTGGCAGAAGGGCAACGATCTCTTGCGTAGCAGGATCAACGCCCCCGCCAACGCCAACCTTGAGGTCGCTCCTTGGGTCCAACTCGTCCTCTCTGCGGCGATAGCTGAAGGTCTCCAGACAAAGCTCGCGGGAGTCGCGGATCCCGCCGAGAAGTTCGGCTTCTCCGACGTGACCATCGTCCGCAACTACCACAAGCCCGGGTACGGATGGTTCACATACGGCGGAGTCCGCTTCCACGCCCGGATGATCGCCGAGCAGTTCGCTGCCGTCTACACGCGCGACAAGCACCCGGCCTCGATCAGGGAGGCGGGCATGCAGATCACCGGCCCCAACAGCGACGCTAGCGCCATCGCCGCTCTCAAGCTGCCTGTGAGTGAGTACCACGCGGTGTGGGACGCACTGTCTGCCCTGCCTCACCTGTTCATCGCCGTCTAGCAAGTCAAGGCCGGGCTCACCCGAATTGAGCCCGGCCCTCTACCAAGGAGGATCGCATGACCACACAGTCGACTCTGTTCGACCTCCCGACGCCGGCCGTGCACTGCCACCGCTGCGAGAAGGAGATCCCCGACCCCGGTCCGCTTGAGACATCCGTCATGAGCTCGGCCAAGCCCCGTCAGCGCGACGGCTACATGGGCGAGTGCCTCAACTGCAATCACGCCGTGGCGGTCGAACAGCTCCGCGACTGGGCGTCCAGCCATAAGAGCGCGGACGACAGGGCCAAGGCTCACGCCTGGATCGACGCGCTGGCGGCAACCGGGGGAACGCCATGACCGCGGGAACCGTGGGCGCCAGACCCACAGTTGAGGGCGCGATCGTGACAGCCCTCCCCACAGGAGGCCAGTCCCGTCAGGTCCCGGAAGGACCTTACGCCCAGGGAGGGGGGCTATCTCCCACCGAGGTGCTCCATGACAGAGCACCTATCAAGCCCACTCCATGACAGACAGGAGAACACCATGACCGACACCAGGGCGGCCGACGAGCCCAATGAAGAACCCGACCAGGCCACCCCTATCGACTACCGCACCGCTGACGACGCCACCTTCCAAGCCGAACTCAACCGGCTCGGCGTCCACCGCCGCCGCCGCTAACAACCCGAGGAGAACAGCATGAAGACCCAAGAAATCCCCGAGATCCACACCACCCTCCGCCACCTCACCGCCAGCCGACCCGGAACCCTGCTCGGCGGCGCTACCCGCGGCGACTACACCGTTCCCGCCCACCTGCTCGACCTGTACACCGAAATCCAGGAACTCGCCGGCACCCCAGCCGGACCCGGCACCGGGCTCTCCTACAACGACCGCAATCGCAAGGCCGTCGAACTCGCCGATGAGATCGGCCGCGGCTTCGCCTACAACAACGCGCAACTGCTCGCCGACCACATCCAGCCCGCGCTCGACAAGCTCACCGACCAGGCCAAGCCCGTCGTCAAGCTGCTCGGCAGGTACGCCCACGAGCCCAACCCCACCGTCGACCTGCTCGTCGAAGCCGACGATGTCCGCCACGCCTACATCCAGCTAGGCGACATCGCCATCCAGTACGGCAACATCCGTGCCGGATGGAGGATCCTGCGCCAGCCAGACGGCCAGGACACCATCGACCCGCACGGCCTGCTCTCCCCGCTCGCCGAGTTCAAGGACCTGCCCGACGCGTACCCCGACTGGTGGAACGCAGCCAACCAGCGCGGCACCTGGCCCTGGATCGGAGGCGACCGAGGCAAGCTCGCATGGGCCATCGCCAACGACGTCACCCTGTGGGCACCCAGCGCCCAGCAGCAGACCCACGAGTGGGAGACCCACAGGGGCACCACCCACAAGCTCAACCCCTACATCATCGGCGACAAGAGCCACACCAACGTGTGACAACCCCATGAGACGTGGGCGCGCTGGCTCCTACTCCTGTGTCCAGCGCGCCCGCACCACCCTGGGGACGATCACCCTAGGCCCGACCTCGGGGAGACCGTGGTGGAGGCAGATTTTGATCTGTACGGAACCCCCAGATCGGACGGCACCGCGTTTCCGCAGGTCAGGGTACCCGGGGGGCCACCCGGTCAAGATCACCCCTAGTAGACCGTGGAGGAGATCGCTAAAAAGTGCCGCATTGCTCATGTTTTCGTTTTTTCAGGGCCGTTTTTGGGCCATTTCGACTGTTTTAGGAGGTCAGAGGCTATGTCGGAAGCTCCGGGAGACCTTGGCGAGGCCGGTAAGGCGCTGTGGGAGCGTGTGACGGCCGATTTCGAGCTGTCCACGGCCGAGCTGGTGACGCTGCTGGAGGTGTGCCGGACTGTCGACGAGCTGGACGGCATGCGTGCGGTGCTCATGGTCGACCCGGCCACGGTGACGGGCTCTACGGGCCAGCCGCGGGCCAATCCGCTGTTCCAGGAGGCTCGCGCGCATCGTCTGCTGCTTCAGAAGCTGCTGGGGGATCTGGCGCTGCCTCTGGAGGGCGAGGAGGTCGGGCGTACGCCGAAGCAGCAGCAGGCGAGCGAGGCTGCGAAGGCTCGTTGGGATCTGGAGCGGGCGAAGTGGGGTCACGGTGGCAAGGCGTCGTAAGGCGGAGGCGCCGGCGACGGTGCTGGACGTGCTTCCCGACTGGGTGACGGGCTGGCATTACGCCAAGTGGCTGCCGGGGCATTCGCCCGACAATCCCGACGCGGTCAAGCTCGAACTCGGTCAACTTCGTGTGGATCTGGACGAGTATCGCGCCGCGCGGAAGCGTTACAGGGCCGCGGTGTCGGAGTGGCTAGCGGAGCGTGACCTGTACCGCTACGGGATCCGCATGCCGGGGGATGGCACGGTCGAGGAGTTCGTCCAGTTAGAGAAGGCCGAGCCGTGGCGGGTCGTGAATTGGCCGTCCTCGTGGTGAGGGACCTCGACCCCGGGACGCGGCGGTGGCTGTTGGAGATGGCCAAGCTGACAGCGAAGAAGAAGGGGGAGCTCCCGGAGTACCTGATCAGGGATATCCGCAGAATCCTCACCAATTCGGACGATTCGGGCGTTTCGAGTTTCGGAAATGGCCAGTTTGAGGCGTCCAGAACGATGCTAGATATGCGTGACAGGCCAGGAATCGGCCAGGTGGCGCGGCAGATGGGCATCTCCGCCCAGTGGCTGCGTCGCCTGGCCGAAACCGGTCGAGTTAGAGCTTGGCAGGCGGGTCCTGGCTGTCGCTGGCGGGTCGATGAGGAATCCGTCCGTGACTACATGGCCAGGAGGGGCGATGCCCAAGAAGAGGACAGCGGATCTACAGACGGCGGTCGCCGCGGCGCTGGAGAAGCAGCGTAGACGCGCGGGGCACCCAGCGCCGCAGGAGGATGCCGAGCAGGCCGACGAGGCGCCGAAGGATGCGGCGTGAGCGCGGCGGCGACCGTCCAGGAGGCGGAGAAGGAAGCGAAGCTGGCCGGGGAGCTGCTGGCGACGCTGGAGAAGCGGGTGAAGTCCGGCGACGAGGCGGTGACGCCGGCGCAACTCAGTGAGTCGCGGTCACTGGCGGAGTTTGCCCGGTTGCGGGTCGACGCGGCCAAGCAGCGGGCCGCCGCGGCGCGACGGGAGGCCCTCGACGAGCGGGGCGCGGCTCTACGGGAGCAGGCCGCGCGTCTGGCGGGTGCCGGGGACGAGGAGATGGCCGACCTCTTCAAGGATGCTGTGGCCGCTCTGGCGCGGCTTGCGCGGGTCGCTGGGGAGCGTCGGGACGTCATCAGGGAGATAGGGCGCGCTGCTGAAGCTCTGGCCATCGAGGCGGGCACGGACCATAACGGGCTGTGGAGCCGGTACGGGGTCAGGGCGAGTCACGATCACGTCATGGTGGCCGGCGAGGAGCCGCTGAGGGTGCAGGCGGTCACCCCGGTTGAGGTGGTGGGCGCGGTCGCGGAAATCGCCCTCGACCACTGGGGGCGGGCGGAGCTGCTGAAGGGCGGACACCAGTCTTACCGGGTGTTCACGCGGGTTCCCGCGGTGGCGGCCGGGCTGGCGATGACCGACCGGGAGATCCAGGCGACCAGCGAGGCGAATCAGCGGCCGGTGCTGGACGTGCTGCGGGAGCGGGCCGCCGATGTCTCCCGCTGAGCAGGCGTGGACGGGGCTTCGTGAGGTGGTCGAGGCTGCCAGCGATGAGGCGCTCTGGACGCTGGGCGGGATTGTCGAGGGCTTCCCGTGGCATGACGGTACGGCGCCGGCGCGTCCGGTGTTGGAGGCGCTTAAGCGTGTGGTTGTGGCCGCGTATTTCGATCGGCTGGGCGAGCCGTACGACCTCGACACCGTGATGGCTCTGATCGGCGAGGAGTCCGACCATGGCTGATCGTACGGTGGCTGTCCGGCTGCAGCTCAACACGCAGGGCTTCACCGCGGGGGCTCGTACGGCCAGCAAGGATCTGGGCTCGCTGAACCGCGATCTGACCAAGTCGGCTGGGTTCGTGAAGGGCTTCCGGAAGCAGCTTGAGGACGCCACGGCTCGCCTGCCGAAGATCGAGATCGACGCGGATTCGTCGGCGGCTGAGGTGAAGATGGCGCAGGTCCGGCACGAGCTGGAGCAGCTTGCCGGGAAGACGATCGGCGTGGACATCGACGCTGATACGGCGATGATGGAGATGCAGCGGTTGCGCGGTGAGCTGCTGCAGCTTGAGGATGGCGCGTCGTTCACGGTGCGGGCGGGGATCCAGCAGGCGACGCAGGATCTGGCCGTGGTCGAGGCTGAGGTGCGGCGGCTGGACGGGCGCACCGCGAATGTGCGGGTGGACGCCGACACGACGAGCGCTCTGTCTGCTCTGGGCAATCTGACGACGACCGGTACGGAGCTCGGTGGCGTGCTCTCCAAGTCGTTGAGCGTGATCGGCAGCGTCGGCCCTGGCCAGGTTGCCATCCTGTCTGGGGCGATTCTGGCGCTGCCCACGGTGGCCAGCATCGCCGCGACCGGCATCGTGGCGGCCATCGGCGGCGGCCTGGCCGCGGTGGGTATCAAGGCCGCGTCACAGTCGAAGGAAGTGCAGGAGGCTTGGAAGCGGACCGGCAAGGCGATCAAGGCCGACGCCGCCGAGCCGCTGGAGGGCAGCTTGGTCCAGGCGGCCGATGTGGCTCAGCGCGCGTTCGAGGGGCTCAAGCCCACGTTGGCGCGGATCTTCGCTGATCTCGTGCCCGACCTCGACGTGTTCATCAAGGCGGTGGGTGACGGGGTTGTCTCTCTCGGCCCGTCGCTGGAGCGGATCGGCAAGGCGTTCGGCAAGTCGTTGCGGGAGCTCGGCAACGAGATGCCCGCGATCATGAAGAGCCTCGGGAACGCGTTCGAGACGTTCTCCGACATGGTCGACGACGACCCGAAGATGCTGGCGAACCTGGTCAAGGACGCGGCGGCGCTGCTGGAGTTCGGCGCAGACCTGTTGTCGTGGGCGGGGGAGATCAAGCTTGCGTTTCAGGCTCCGCTGGGGCCTGCCGGGACGCAGGCCGGAACGGACTACTTCTTCAGGGAGCTGTTCGGCGGCACGCCTGCAGAGATTGCCGCGCAGCAGGGTCAACTGTCCGGGGTGCTGGCCGGGATGCAGGAGTCCGCCAGCGCGGGCGCTCAGGCGATCCTCGCCATGGGTGCCGGGGCGGGCGCCGCCAGTGAGCAAGTTGGAAGCCTGAACTCTCAGATCGGCGCGTTCAACTCGCTGACGGGCAACGCCGACCAGGCGGCGATCACGTTCGCGGGTTCGGTGGATCGGCTGGCCGCGAGCCTGAAGAAGAACGGCGACACGCTGGACATCAATTCGCAGAAGGGCCGCGACAACAAGCAGGCCCTCATCGACGCGACCCAGGCCGCGGCCGATCACGGGACTAAGGTTCTCGAAGAGACCGGCAGTGTCAGCAAGGCCAACGACGTGCTCAACAAGCACGCCAGCGAGCTGCGCGGGGTGATGCGGGACGCGGGCCTGTCCGATGCCGCGATCGACAAGCTAATTCAGCGGTACCTCAAGATGCCCAAGTCGGTGAAGACCGACGTGAACGCGCCGGGCGCGGAGAAGTCCATCCGGGAGATGGAGCGGCTCGGCAAGTCGATCACCGACCTGCCGCCGTCCAAGACGATCAACGTGACCGTCAGGACCGAGAAGCAGGAGTTCGCGGCCAAGATCTCCCAGCAGCCCAAGAAGAACGCTATGGGTGCGATCGACCGGTACACGGCCGGCGGCATCGACTACGCCGCGGCGGCGGGTGTGGCGCTCAGGCCGATGCCGCCGGGCATCGTGTCCAAGCCCACCGTTTTGTTCGGTGAGGGATCGTCCGGCCGGGGAGCAACCGAGGCGTTCATCCCGTACGAGGACAAGTTCCGGGGCCGGGCGATCGAGCTGCTCGGCCAGGTGGCCAGCGATTTCGGGCTGGAGGTGTACAACAAGAACGCCGCTCGCAGGATCTCCGACGTGAGCGAACCCCTGATCCTGCGCGGCGATCAGGTCTCTCTGGCCCTAGGGAGCGCCGTAGAAACGCTCGATGCGACCTTTGGGCAGTCCGGTTCGCTGACGTCGGCGATCGGTCAAGTCGGTTCGGTGGGTGAGTCGCTCGTGGCCGGGTGGACAGCCGGCTCGGCCGTGATCGGCGACTCGGTGACCGGCATGGGCGAGCTCGTCTCCGTCAGCGTTGACGGGCTAACCGAGTCGGTCGGCCAACTCACGTCGGCTGTCTCGGCGGCTGCTTCGGCGGCCACGGGAAAGCCTGGGACGATCCCCGGCGCCGGGCCGAAGAAGAAGCCGCCGAAGAAGAAGGGCAACGCATCCGGCTCGTCATCGGGTTCGGCGTCCGGGTCGCTGCCCAGGAAGGGCAACGCATCCGGTAGCGCCGACGGTTCGGCGTCGGGGTCGCTCCCCTCGCCGGGTGGCCTGGTCGAGGGCCACTACGGGACGGGCGGGTCCGGGTCGGCGGCGTTGTCGTCGTCGGCGTTCACGATGGGTGCCCCGGTCAACTTCTCGCGGGTGTCTGCTCCTCAGCAGGTGAGCGGTAGCGGCGGCTACGCGTCGTTGAGCGCGGCCGGCATGGAGACGGTCTCGCAGCAGCTTGCCACGGTCGTCGACCGGATCGACCGCATGGAGAAGCGGACCCCTGTCGTGGTTCAGAACATGCAGGTACGTGAACGGGCCGACATTGACGTCATCGTCGCGAAGCTCGATTTCAAGGTGAACGCCCGCGGCTGAGCTCTCGCGGATGCCCTAAATGCAGGTGGCCCCACCCCCCGCCCTCCGGGAAGGTGGGGCCAAGCCCGGCGGACTGTCATAACGCCGGGCTACTTACGCCCTGCTCCTGGGGGTTCTTGGGCGCACAGCCCAGGAGCAGGGCTGCTCAGGTGTCCCGGCGGTCGTGCCGCCGATCGAGGATGATCAGGTACGCCTGGTCCGCCAGGGCCTTCGACATCTCGCCCATGCTTTTGCAGTGGATCGTTTGAACGATCCCGG
This sequence comes from Nonomuraea basaltis, assembly GCF_005893125.1. GTDB lineage: Bacteria > Actinomycetota > Actinomycetes > Streptosporangiales > Streptosporangiaceae > Nonomuraea > Nonomuraea basaltis. The sequence goes on from NZ_VCJS01000063.1 coordinate 50,484, forward strand.
CGGCGCGCATCCGGTCCGTGAGTGGCAGCCGCAGATCGGCCACCCATCCGACATCGGTTCGGTTGATCTCCCACGACGGGTAGGCGACACGCCAGAACGCAAGCCGCTGCTCGGGGCCTTGAAGCTGTCGCGCGGGTGGTGGGATGCTCGCTCGCCGCCACCGCATGAGCCGACCAGCAAGTCCGTGGTTCTCCTGAGGGCTGGAGTCCATGACCGAATCGTATGACGCAGTATGACGCGGTGTACAGCGGCACGCCGCTACCTACACGTTTATGCAGCTCAGGGCCGCCTTATGGTGATCTCGTGGCGGATGACCAGGAGATAGAGCCGTTCGACCCCAAGACGGTCGTGGGCGCGTACGTGTACATGGCGGTGGCCGATCACGTCGTGGCACGCATCAAGGCCGACAACCTGCCGCCCGGTGCCCAACTGGAGGGCGAACGCGCCATGGCCACCGAATACGGCATCGCGTTGGGCACCGTCCGCCGAGCGGTGCGGGAGCTCGTCGAGCGCGGATGGGTCGTGACGCTGCCAGCGAAGGGAACCTTCATCAGGCTGCGGGAGGAATGGCCGAAGGACTGACCGTGGCACCTCGCGTAGGGGTGGGGGGTGCCACACGCGAGGGTGTTACAGGTCGGAAGGGGTGCCACAGTCCGTGGCACCCTGTGTGGCACCTCGGCGTGGCACCCCGTGGCAGCTTGATCAACTTTCGATTTCGCGCAGCCCCACGCGCAGCCCTGTGCGCGTCACGCCTCGGGCCGTTCCGGCATCAGGTAGCGCTGCGCTTCATCGTCGTAGCCGCCCATGATGCCCGCCTGCACGAGCCGCTTGAGCGTCTTCTGTACCCACGACCGAGACATGTCCGTCGTCTCCCACAGCGGCTTGAGATCCCCGCTGGAGAAGTCCCGGGCGCCGTCGTCCCACAGCTCCTGTAGTCGCTTCATCAGGGCCGCTCCGCGCTCCTCCGCCGTCATCGACTGTGCGGGCGGGGCGAACTCGAGCGGCGGTTCCCCATCGGGTAGGTCGTCGATCTCGTCGTCGATGCCGCCCTGCACGTCGGGGTCGGGGTCGTCGGTGTTCAAGTATTCGCTGCTCACGTTCTTCACGTCCTCATCGTCGCCTGCGGCCTCCTGGCCGTCGACACTCGCCGCCGGCGAACAGATGGTCGCGGTGATCGGGTCCGGGGTCCGGGCCGACGCTGGCCAGTCTGCGGCGTGCGCACGCATGGCCCGGTTGCGTTCCTCGTCGGTGGCTCCCCAGTCATAGGCGCGCATCGGCAGCGCGATCCGCTCCCGCGGGATCGTGGGCGCCCCCAAGTACGCCATGCCGGGCGAACGGTTTTCCCACAACTCCGGTTGCGCGCCCGCGGCCTCCATCGCCTCCGACAGGCCCCAGCTTGCGTCATGGCTGTTGGCCACCCCGAAGCACATGTAACCTGCCTGGCCCTTCGTCAACGTCGGCACCTGCGTCGAGTCGCCGCGCTGCAGCGAGTAGACGACCGTGCCACCACCAGAGCGCAGCGCCTTCATCAGCCGGTTGAACTTGTCCATGTCGATGACGTCGAACACGTCCGCGGCTTCCTCGATCCACAGCACGATGTACGACAGGCCACACCCGGGCGCCCACTTCAGATAGTCGCGCTCCGACAGCCAGTCGGTGCGCTTCTTGAGGATGCTCTCCAGGTCGTCGATGAGCTTCTTAGCGCCCTCCTCCGTGGTCTCCAGGCGGTGGAGAGCGGGCCGCAGCGGGCCGAACGTCTGTTCGCCCTTGGTGATGTCGATGCCGAGCACCACCACGGCGTCAGCGGACTCCCCGGTCTCCTCGGCGTGCCGGGTGCCGTCCCGGGTGATGAGTTCACCCAGCAGCGACCAGGCGCCACCGAACGACTTCGCCGACCCGGTCATGCCCATGATCTGCAAGTGGTGACCGGTGACGAGGTACAGCACCTTCTCCAGGTCCTGCCAGATGCCCGGCTGGAGCGGGTCAGCGGCGCTCCCGCCAGGCCGGGACGGGCCAGGCCAGTGGATGGGCTTCTCCATGACGCGCGGGTCCGACAGCGTCACGTCAGCCGCCGCGGCGTCATCCCGGTTGGTCGTCACGCTCATCGTGCCGGGCGGCAGGTGCATGGCCGACTCCAGGTAGCCGGCCTTCTTCTGGGCGTCCTCGGCGACCTTCTCGCCCGCGGGCAGGTCGAGACGCGCCTTGATCTTCGCTTCGCCCTGCTCGACCGTCGTCATCTTGGCGCCGGAGAACCCCGCATCACCCTTCGTCCGATCGAACAGGAAGCTGAGCGGGTCCGAGAACGTACCGGGCTGATCCCAGCCCTTCAACCTGATGACGGTCCTGATGTTCCAAGACAGCGCCATGGTGATGCCACCAACGACGCCGAGCCGCCACAGCACCGGATGCCCGGGACCGGAGATGACCACGGCCACCGTCCACATGCCCGCCAGGAACGTCGACAAGGTGGTGTGCACCTTGCCCCACGTGCCCCGAGCATGGCTCTGCCCATAGGTGATGCCGGTCAGCACGAGAACGCAGATGGTGGTGAAGCTCGACCAGCCCGCGATCGTGTCGGGGCTGTACAGGATGTAGTGCAGCGCCACGGCCAGGCCGTAAGCGAACACGCCCGTGATCCACGGCGTGACCAGCGTGACGAGGCGGGAAGCCTCCCGGGCCGCAACCTTGGCCAGGGAGGATTCCTCTTGTACGGGGACGATCTCTTTGCCGCGCGCCATCAGTCGTCATCCCAGTTGAACGGGCTCTTCCGCTTCTCCGGTTTGGCCTGCGGCAGCACGTCCACGAATTCCTTGCGGAACTGGGCGTGAAACTTGACCAGCTCGACGCCGGCGCCCTTCTGCAGCTCGGCGGCGCGCTGCAGCCGCTTCACCACGCGGCGAGCCCTCAGGCGCACGTCGGGAGCTCCCAGCAGCGACAGCACCGGGTGCCCCTTGAACGAGCGGATGAGGACCGCGTACAGCTCGTCAGAGCCGATGGCGAACTCTTCGCCGAGATCCCGGCACAGGTCCCGCCCGACACGGGCGTACTGGGTGATCGCTTTCGGGCCTTCCCACGGGATCGCGGACAGCTCGGGGATCCGGCCACGGCCGGGACGGTCGCTCATCGGCCTGCCTCCCACGTGTCCTTGACCACCTCGACGAACCGGCGGGTAGAACTCGACAGGGGTGGCACCCCGAGGAACGCGGTCAGCAGCGCGTCAGCGGCGCCGAGCAGCAGCACCAGGACGTGACCGAGGATGGCCAGCGCCAGCAGCACGCCCACGGCCGCGCGGAAGGTGAGGTATCGCGCCTGTCGCAGCAGGGCGCGACGGTCCATGTACACGGTCCTCATCGGGACACCTCCGCGAGCAGATGCAGGTACGTGTGGATCCGCTTTGCGCGCGGCTGCCCGACCTTGAGGTCTTTCTTGATCGTGGCGAGCGGCGGCACGCGACCTTCACTGAGGTCCTCTGAGAACCTCTGCGCCGCCACGGGGAACAGTTCATCCGGGGCGGGTGTGAGAACCGGCGTCGGCGCAGGTGAAAGCCCGGGTACGGCGGGTACGTCGTCTTCCACAATTGTGGAAGTCTCGACGTCAAGAGTTCCCCCATGGGGGAAGGAGATCGTTTCCTCGACGTGTTGCCCATGGGCAACAGCAACCGACTGTGAACCACGGTTCGCATCGGCCGATTCGAGAGTGTCAGATCTGACACTCTCGACCGTTACCGGGGTAACGGTCTCGAACTCTGCAGTTGCAGAGGTGGTTACAGATGTAACCGTTACAGCTGTAACGGTCCCTCGACGGATCAGCCCCATGAGCAGCTCGTACGACAAGACCAACGCCACGGCGGGCCACGCGGCGACGATCGCCCCGATTGGCCCGTGTGCCCAGCCGTGCATGACGTTGGCCGCGAGCGTGGCCAGGATGCCGAGCGCGAGCGTGAACCGTGCCAGCCAGGGCACTTCGAGGGAGCGGCGGGCCGCGTCCAGCAGCACCATGGACGACGAGAAGATCAAGCCGTCGATGGTGAGCGGTACGAGATAGGCGACCCATCCCGACTCGCCATTCGCGGCCACGACCTCGTATGCGTGACGGTAGGACACGACCGCGGCGACCCCCGCGAGGAGGATCACCACGGTCGCGGTAAGGATACGGATCACAGCTCGGTCACCCCACTGATCATGTGCGCGCCCTCGTCGAGGAGCTGGGCGAACTCGCGCAGGCCGCGCCGGTCGTTGAGCCCGGGGCCCTCGAACATGCGGACGATGGTCGCAATGGCGCCGGCGACCTCGTTGGACACAAAGACGTGCTCGGTGCCGACGTCGCCCGGGTACAGGATCTGCATCAGGGGCGGCGTGCCGTCGTCGGCGGCGTACAGGTTGATCTCGACCAGCCGGTTGGGGTCGTCGAGCATCTCGACCAGGTCGAGGTTTCGGAAGTGGGCCGTGCCCGGCGTGGCGTGCAGGCTGGCACACCACGGCGGGCATGAGGGCAGCTTGGGGAAGCTCACGCCGACGCCTCCATCGCACCCGGGCGGCACGCGGTGCACGACGGCTCGTTGCACCGGCCCTCGGGGTCGAACGGCAGCACCGCGGGCCGCCACTCGCCGCGCGCCTCGGCGACGAGCGCCAGCAGCTCGTGCGCGAGCCGCTCGGCCTCGGCCAGCGTGGCGTACACGCCGTTGCTGTCGTCCTTGGACAGGTAGACGCGGGCCTCGCGCTCGCGGTACCGCCGGTCGAGCGAGACCATCAGTTCGGGCTGTGCCCACTGCTCCGGGTAGCACCTCACGACGGGCTCCATGGTGACGAGCGGGATGATCGTCGAGGGGCCGAAGTGGTTGCGGTCGGTGGGGTGCGTCGCCGCGTCGTGGTCGAGCCCGCCGGCGCACCACGAGGGGCACGGGTCCTCGGCCAGCCACGCGGCAGGCTTAGCGGTGCCCTCGTGGATCGCCTGCCGCTCGTTCTCGTGGGCGGCCATCTCGGATTCCCACTGGGCCTTGAACGCGACGTAGGCGGAGACGCTGACGTCGTGGGCGCGGGCCTCGACGGTCGGCGGAAGCTCGGGCTTGGGGGCGGGGGACGGCTTGGGCTCGGCCTGCTCCTGGCGGATCTCCATGGCGCGCTCGACGATGGCGGCGCACGGGTCGCAGGCCAGACGGTCAACGTGGGCGGCCTGACGCAGCGGCACATCGGTCCGCTTGCAGTAGGTGCAGGTGGCCGTCGTGGGCTCAGGCGTGATGTGATTGCTCACAGGTCTCTCCCTGGTCAAGCAGGTGATGGGACTCAGAGCGGGTCAGGTGTCCTACCACCTGGCCCGTTCGCTTTGCTGTGCCTTGACTGTATGCCTGCGACATTCACCCGTCAACCCCAGGCATTCGTCAGCTTTGGACGTTCGCCAAGTGGGGACATCCGTCTGTGATCCGCGTACACTCGCGTGCATGGAACGACCTACTGCACCGTGGATCCCTGTCGGCATTGATGGCATAGCCGAGCATCTCGGCGTATCAGAGAACACCGTTGTCACCTGGCGCCGGCGCTCGGCCAAGGAGTGGGTCACCGTGGCCAAGTTCCCCGAGCCCGCCGGGAAGATCTCAGGCCGTGACTGGTGGTGGCTCGCCGACATCCTGGAATGGGCCAAGGAGACCGGCCGACTGAAGGACTGAGTCCAGGGCACACAGAGGGCACAGTGCCATGAGATGAGTCGAGATTTAACGCGACGCAAAGAGACATGTTTTTCCAGGTCAAAGGCAGTGTGTTGCTGTTCTCGCAGGTCACTGATGTAGGGTCATGAGTTTTCCGAGAATTAGCGCAAAGCGGGCATTGGCTCGATCCCGTCTCGGGAAGGTCAGGTCGGGACGACGATCGGGGGTGAGAGCCGTGACGCTGCACGACGAGCTTCTCGACCAGCTCGGAGAGCCGGGACTGGAACAGGTCGCCGGGATGCTCGGCACCGACACGGCCAAGGCCCGCGACGTCGTCCAGGCCGTGACGGGCCTCATCGTCGGCGGCCTGGCCCGCACCGCCCGGCACCCGGACGCCGCCGACGCGCTGCGCGGGGCGCTGGAGGATCACGTGGACGCCGACCCGTTCAACGGCGACGTGGCCTCGCTGATCCGCGACGGGCACAGCATCCTCGGCCATGTGCTCGGCGGGCAGGGGACCGAGCAGGCAGCCGTCGCACTGGCGCGGCTCACCGGGATCGACACCGCCGCCGTCATGAAGCTGATGCCCCTGATCGCCCCCATGGTCATGTTCCTGCTGGCCGACCGGGCCGATCGCCATGACATGGACGCCGGCGACGTGGCCGCCGACCTGGACAGGGAGCGGGTGGCGGTGCCCGGCGGGCTGGCGGAGACGCTCGAAGAGCTGCTGGCGGGCATCTTCGGCGGCGCCATGCCGCGCCCGGGCGGGCTGTACGGCGGCGACGTGGAGCCCCGGCTAGGGAGACCGCACGGTGCGCTGGAGCGGCGGCGCGTACAGGGGACGTCGAGCCCCGACTGGTGACCGGTAGGCTGGTGCGGTGATCGTTCTGGCCTCTGCCTCCTCCGCCCGCCTGGCCCTCCTGCGCAGCGCCGGTCTCGACCCCAAGGTGATCGTCAGCGGGGTCGACGAGGACGCCTACTCCGCGCATTCCCCCGCCGCGCTCAGCCTGGTGCTGGCCAAGGCGAAGGCGGAGGCGGTCGCGAGCGGGCTCGACGAGGGGCTGGTCATCGGCTGCGACTCCATTCTCGAGCTCGACGGCCGCCCCTACGGCAAGCCGGCCACGGAGGAGGAGGTCGTGGAGCGGTGGCGGCTCCTGCGGGGCCGCACCGGTCGCCTCGTGACCGGCCACTGCCTGATCGACGTGGCCACGGGGCGGCAGGTGGCGGAGGTCGCCACGACCGTGGTGCGGTTCGGCCGGCCGTCCGACGAGGAGATCGCCGCCTACGCCGCCACCGGGGAGCCGCTCAACCTGGCCGGGGCGTTCAGCATCGAGGGGCGCGGCGGGTGGTTCGTCGAGGGCATCGAGGGCGACCACGGCAACGTGCTCGGCATCTCGTTGCCGCTGCTTCGCGACCTGTTCGCGGAGCTGGGCTACGCGGTGACCGCCTTCTGGCGCTAGCCTGCCGGGCATGCGATCACTGCGTGACTTCACGTCCGGCGTCGGCTTCTTCTTCCAGGGGCTCGGGTGGGTCGCCAGGAACGGGCGGTGGTGGGCGTTCGGGCTGATCCCGGCGCTGATCGCGTTCGCTGTATACGTGGTGGCGCTGGTCTACCTCGGCACCAACGCCGCCGACATAGCCGAGTCCCTGACGCCGTTCGCGGACTCGTGGAGCTGGCGGGAGCTGTTCCGGACGCTGGTGGGCATCGCGTTGTTCCTCGGAGGATTGGCGCTGGCGGTGCTGACGTTCGCGGCGGTCACGCTGACCATCGGGGAGCCGTTCTACGAGAAGCTGTCGGCCGCGGTGGACGTGCTGGAGACAGAGCACGAGCAGCCGTGGTGGCGTACGCTGCCGCGCTCGATCAGAGACAGCCTCGTCACGCTGCTCTACGTGCTCCTTTTCACGATCCCGCTGTTCGTCCTGGGGTTCGTGCCCGTGGTGGGACAGACGGTGGTGCCGGTGCTGGGGGCCGCCGTGTCCGGATTTTTCCTGACAGTTGAGCTCACTACGCTGTCTCTGGAACGGCGGGGGATGGCTCGCAAGGAGCGGTTCGCGCTGCTGCGCGCCAACAAGGCCAGTGCCCTGGGGTTCGGGGTGGCGGTGTTCCTGCTGTTCCTGGTGCCGTTCGTGGCGGTCATCGCCATGCCGGCCGCCGTGGCGGGCGCCGCGCTCCTCGTACGCGGCCGGATCGCCCCCGCTCATCCCGGACCACACGGGCCGGCCGTCCCGCCCCCGGCTGCGTGACGTTATCCACAAGTGAGGCCACGCTCTCCTCCGTCATCCCCAGAACCGCTTTCGGGCCCGCGACGCCACCCGCACGCCCGGCACCCTTACGGTCCATGACGACCAACACCTCCTCCGCCGCCGCTTCCTCTCCCTTCCCCTCCTCCGAGTCGTGCCTCATCCTGACCAGCCCCGCCGACATCCTGGCCGCCGTCCCCTACCTCGTCGGCTTCCATCCGAGCAGCAGCATCATCGTGATCGGGCTCGACCGCGGCCAGGCCAAGATGGTGGTCAGGTGGGGCCTGCCGTTGCCACCGGGCACCCTGGCTCCGCTGGCGCCCCTGTTCGACCGGGAGGGCGTCACGCAGGTCGTCATCGTCGGCTACGGCCCGGGAGACGTGGTCACCCCGGCGGTCGACGAGGCCAGGGTCTTGGCGGCCAAGGCCGGGGTTCTCGTGGGCGAGGCGCTGCGCGCCCAAGAGGGCCGCTACTGGTCATACGTCTGCGAGCTGCCGATGTGCTGTCCGGCGGAGGGCACTCCGTACGATCCCTCCACCAGCCAGATCGCGGCCGAGGCGACGGTGCGCGGCCTGGTCGCCCTTCCGGACCGCGAGGCTCTGGAACGTGCCGTCGCCCCTGTCACGGGCCCCGTACGGATGGCGATGCGCCGCACCACGGCCGACGCGGTCGCCGAGGTCCGGTCCAGGCTCGCGGCCGCCACGGATCTGGACGCCTTCGCCCAGCACTTCGTGGCCGAAGGCCTGGAAAGAGTCCGATCGGCGCTGACCGCCCACACCGCAGGCGGTGGGCGGCTGGACGACGCGGAAGCCGCAAGACTGGGCCTTGACCTCACGATCATCAGGGTCCGCGACGAGGCGTGGACGCTCATGCACGAGTCCCACGCCCCGCTGTGGAAGGACCTGACGCGCAGGCTCGAGCCTCGCTTCGTCCCGCCCGTCGCAACGCTGCTGGCCATGGCCGCCTGGCGGGCGGGAAACAGCGTTCAAGCCACCATCGCCCTCGAACGCGCCCTGGCCATCGACCCTGGCTACTCGATGGCCAATCTCCTCATGCACGCGGTCCACAACCTGCTGTCCCCGGCCATCATGCGAGGCCGTCTGCCCACCCCGGCCGAACTCGACGCGGCGATGGGCTCCGCCCACGCGGGCTGGCTGCTCCCGCTGGTCAACCTTCTCGACGAGGAGGATCCGCCCGCCCCACCCGAATGACCACCCGACCGGGGGACAGGAAAAGCGGGCTACGACAGGACAAATGGACTATAGGCCGCCTTCCTCGCGGCGGCGGCGTTCATTGTAGGCACGCATCCGCGGCGGATATCCGGTGAGCTGAACGTCGTACACCGGTAATGCAAGATCGCGAGCGACCTTGTGAATCACCGCGGGCGAGCCGACCCTGCGCCGGGTCCACTCGCCGTCGTCGGCCACCGCCACAGCGGTCGTGTCGGTGGCAAAGGTCTCCGGCTCGACGTAGAACTCGACGCCACGCCGCGAACGGGCAAAGGCGATGAGCGCTTCGATGTCGGCGTCTGTCGCCTCACGGTCGAACTTCGCGATTTTAGGGCCGCGGCGCCGACGAAGGCCGTAGCGGTCTCGCCATCTCATGAATCCTTTTTATACCGTCTGGAGCCTGAGTGCGTCGGGGATGATCTCCGGGACACCTCCGGGTTTCTCCCGATGGCACTGGCGGCCTCGGCGGGCGCAGTATGTAAACGACTGCCCGATTCACCTAAGGAGAGGCATGGCGACTATGGCTGGGGTACCGAGAATCCCTGGGCCGGGGCAGGTGCCGCCAGCTCATCTGCGCGTCACCGACCAGGACCGCGACCACGTGGTCGAGCACGTCAAGGCCGCTTACGCGGAGGGCCGCTACGACAAGCTCGAGTTCGACGAGCGTCTGGAGCGCGCGATGATGGCGCGCACCCACGGCGACCTGATGCCCATCATGACCGAGCTGTACGGCACGTCGGCCGCGCCGCAGCGCGCCCCGCGGCCGGCCCCGATTCGCACGGAGCGCGCCTCCGAAAGCAACGAACGCCTCGGCGCGGCCCTCGGCCACGTGCTGATGGCCATCGGGATCCCGATCGTCGGCCCGCTCATCCTGCTGCTCACCGGCGGCAAGACGTCGCCCTACATCCGCCGGCACGCCGTGGAGGCGCTCAACTTCCAGCTCACGGTGGTCGGGGCCTCGATCCTGCTGCCACTCACGATCATCGGTGCCGTGCTGGTCCCGGTCATTTGGGTGGCCGCCTTCGTCCTCGCCATCGTCGGCGGCGTCTCCGCCCTGTCGGAGGGCAACTACCGCTATCCCATGACCATCCGCCTGGTGAAGTGACACCGCAGCCCAACCGCCCCGCACCGATCCCTTCCGCCCTGCCGAGACCCTGGTCTCGGCAGGGCGGCCTGGTTTCGAGGATCACGACGTCTTACGGCACGTGCGGCGGTCGGCGGTGCGGGCATGCCGTTTCCAGGCGTGCGGCGGCTCGCGGCGCGTGCGGCTTCAGGGGCGCATGGCGGTTGGCGGCGCAGCGCCGTCCCGCTGCCGCCGCGTGAAGGGTCTGGCAGGTGAAAGAGCCGGCACGTGAAGGGGCCGCCGCGTGAAGGGGCTGGCGCGTTAAGGGCGCCGGGCCAGAATCTGGTACTTGACTCTCATGACGCCCGCCTTGGTGTTGCCGATGGCGGCGAAGGCGGCGGCGGAGAGGTCGAGGCAGCGGCCCCCGATGTACGGGCCTCGGTCGTTGATGCGGACCGTGACCGATTCGCCGGTGTTCGGGTTGGTCACGCGGACCTTGCTGCCCAGCGGGAGGGTCTTGTGGGCGGCGGTCATGGCCGACGGGTTGAAGCGTTCGCCGCTGGCCGTCATCTGGGGCTCGTCGTAGAACGAGGCGCCGCACGAGCCGGAGGAGAGGACGCGGACCTCGGGCTTCGCGGCCTCGGTCCTGGCCTTGATCGGCTCCTGCGGAGCCTTGATCGGCTGCTCGGCGGGCTTCGTGGACTGCTCCGCGGGCTTGGTCGGTTGCTCCGCCGGCTCTGTCTCCTATACACATCT
>NZ_VCJS01000601.1 GCF_005893125.1 Nonomuraea basaltis
GCCGTCCGCATGGTGCTGGATGGGGATCGTCCGGTGTCGCATGTCGCCCGGGAGTTGGACATCCACGACACCACCCTGCATAACTGGGTGAAGGCTTGGCGGCGGGAGCACGGAGGCGTGGCGCCGGCCGCTCCGGGGAAGAGCGGGGAAAAGAGCGAGCGGGAACTCGAACTGGAGCGTGAGAACCGCAAGCTCCGCGAGGAAGTCGCGTTCCTGAAAAAAGCCGCCGCCTTCTTCGCGGCCGAGAATCGATAACGGCCAAGTACGAGCTGATCGACGCGGAGAAGGCTGACTACAAGATTGTCGACATGTGCCGCTGGTTGCAGGTGTCGCGGTCGGGGTTTTATGAGTGGCGCAGTCGCCCGATGTCGGCGACCGCTGAACGCCGTGAACGGTTAAAGGCACTGATTGCTGTTGTTTTCGACGACAGCCATGAGACGTACGGGCATCGGCGGGTGCACGCGGCATTGCTGCGCCGGGGTGAAGAGGTGAGCGTGGAGACGGTCCGGCTGCTGATGCGCGAGCTGGGCCTGGTCGCCTGCCAGCCGGCGCCGTGGCGGCCGGTCACCACCGACGCCGACGAGCACCATCGGATCCCCGACCTGGTGCGGCGGGACTTCGCCGCCGAGGCGCCGGGGACGAAGTTCGTCGGCGATATCACCTACATCGCGACCTGGGAAGGGTTTCTCTATTTGGCGACGGTCATCGACTGCTTCAGTAAGAAGGTGGTCGGCTGGGCGATGGCCGATCATTACAAGACGTCGCTGATCGAGGCGGCGATGGACATGGCCGCGGTCAACGTTCGCATCGCTGATGAGGCGATTTTCCATTCCGATCGTGGGTCGAACTACACGTCGGGAGTCTTTGGTGAGAAGCTGAAGCGGATGGGTATGCGGCAGTCTGTGGGCCGGACCGGGGTGTGCTGGGA
>NZ_VCJS01000602.1 GCF_005893125.1 Nonomuraea basaltis
GGGGCGTGAGCTGCGGTGACGGCCAGATAGGCGTGGGCGAGCATCGCGAGGGTGATGTGCCGATGCCAGGCGTCGAACCGGCGGACCTGGTAGTGGTCCAGGCCGGTCTCGTTCTTGGCCGCTTGGAAGCACTCCTCGATCGCCCAACGGGCGCCGGCCACGCGGATGAGCTCGGCCATGGTAGTGCCGACAGGGCCGTGGCACAGGTAGTAGGCGATCTCCAACTCGCCCTTAGCGTTCGGGGTGAGGGAGCGGCGCGCCAGGAGCCATCGCTGGTAGCCGGGCTCGGTCTCGAAGTGCACCGTGGCCAGTGCCCAGTCATACAGCCTGGGCCCCTTGGCGCCGTTCCCGGCGGACATGCGTTTCCACGCCTCGGGTGGAGCGGCTGCGACCAAGGTGTCGGCGCGGGTATCGCCATCGCGCAGCCCCATCGCGACGACCTGGCTTTTGGGCACGGCGACCACGTAGTTCACTCGGCGTTGTTCCAGGAAGCGCCGGAACTTCGAGTCCATTCCGTACGCCTCGTCCGCCGTCGCCCACGACACCGGCAGTCCCGCATCCAAGGCGCGCGCCAACATCTGCCGCGCCAGGACCGGCTTGGTCGCGAACTCCACCTCATCGCCGATCCCGGCAACATGGCAACGCGGCCGGTCATCTGTCCAGGACTTCGGCACATACAGCTCCGCGTCGATCAACGCCCGTCCCAGCGGGGAGGCATAGGCTAAGAACACCCCGAGCTGGCAGTTCTCCGTCCGGCCCGCAGTCCCGGAGTACTGCCGCTGCACTCCGGCCGACTTCGTGCCCTTCTTGAGGAACCCCGTCTCATCCACGATCAGCACCGCGTCTCGGTGACCGAGGTTCTCGACCACATAAGCCCGCAGGTCTTCCCGCACACCACGGGCGTCCCACCTGGCCTGATTCAGCA
>NZ_VCJS01000603.1 GCF_005893125.1 Nonomuraea basaltis
AGATGTGTATAAGAGATAGGGTCGTCACCTATCCCGGCCGTGACCTGCTCATCGGCACCGTCACCGTGGGCGAGCTGCTCAGCGGGTCGGCCATCGACCGGGTGCTGGTGCTCGCCTCCCCCGGCCCACCCGGCGACGACACCCTCGTCGTGACCGCCGGCCACGTCAGGCCCATCTGGCGGGACGGCCTGATGACCCTGCTCACCATGCCCGCCGCCAGCGGCCGCATCGCGCCGGCCGAGGTGCCGAACCCGACCCCCTGCTGCGCCGACCACGCCTGACCGGCGCGACTCCGACCTAGCGGGGGCCGGTCAGGCGGCGTTCGCCCGCCGTGGTGAGGACGAAGACCTGCCAGTTGTAGTACGCGTAGTAGTTCCTCGGGTCGCGCTTGATCTGGCGGGCGTGCAGGAGGATGGCGTTCACGTACGCCTGGGACGGGTTGTAGGCGTGCAGCGCCCGCTGGTAGTTCTTGGGGGCGCCGGTCGCGCGCAGGTAGTTGGCGGCGGCCATGATGGCGTCCCGGGGGTCCTGGATGTCGCCGCCCATCCCGTACGCCCGCCATGTCGCGGGCATGAACTGCATGGGCCCCTGGGCGCCGACGTAACTGGCGGACTTCACCCGGCCGAACTTGGTCTCGGCGAACATCACCGCCGCCAGGACCTCCCACTCCACGCCGAACCGGCGCTCGGCCTTCTTGAAGTAGCCGAGCAGCTCGGCCGCCGGGCGGGGCTCCTGGACCTTGAACGTCGCGGACGGCTTGATGGGGCGGGCCAGGGCGAGCAGCTCGCGGATGGCCTTGGTGTTGTCCTTGGCCTGGGCGGCGAGGGAGG
>NZ_VCJS01000604.1 GCF_005893125.1 Nonomuraea basaltis
TGCTCGAGGAAGGGGATCATCGCGGTGGCCACCGACACCATCTGGCGCGGCGACACGTCGATGTAGTCGACCTCCTCGGCACGGGCCAGCTCGGTCTCACCACCCTTGGTGCGGACCAGGACCCGGGACTCGGCGAACGACCCGTCGGGGTTGAGGATCGTGTTGGCCTGCGCCTTGACGAAACGGTCTTCCTCGTCGGCGGTCAGGTAGTCGATCTGGTCGGTCACCTTCCCGTCGACGACCTTGCGGTAAGGCGTCTCGACGAAGCCGAAGGGGTTGAGCCGGCCGTAGGAGGCCAGCGAGCCGATCAGACCGATGTTGGGACCTTCAGGCGTCTCGATCGGGCACATCCGGCCATAGTGGGACGGGTGCACGTCACGGACCTCGAAGCCGGCCCGCTCACGCGACAGACCACCGGGACCGAGCGCGTTCAGACGCCGCTTGTGCGTCAGACCGGCCAGCGGGTTGATCTGGTCCATGAACTGCGACAGCTGCGAGGTGCCGAAGAACTCCTTCATCGACGCCACGACCGGACGGATGTTGATCAGGGTCTGCGGCGTGATCGCCTCGACGTCCTGCGTGGTCATCCGCTCGCGGACGACGCGCTCCATGCGGGCCAGGCCCAGGCGGACCTGGTTCTGGATCAGCTCGCCCACGCTGCGCAGGCGACGGTTACCGAAGTGGTCGATGTCGTCGACCTCGACGATGACGGTGTCGGTCCGCGCCTCCTGGGCGGCCGCCATCGAGTCGTCGCCGGCGTGCAGCCGGACGATGTATTCGATGGTGGCGACGATGTCGTCCTCGGTGAGCGTGCCCTGAGAGATCTCCGAGTCGACCCCGAGCTTCTTGTTGATCTTGTAGCGACCCACCTTGGCCAGGTCGTACCGCTTGG
>NZ_VCJS01000605.1 GCF_005893125.1 Nonomuraea basaltis
TGGCCGGTCGACGGGACCACGCTGGTCACTGGCGGTACTGGTGGGCTGGGTGCTTTGGTGGCGCGGCATTTGGTGGCTGTGCATGGGGTGCGGCATTTGTTGCTGGTCTCGCGTCGGGGGCTGGACGCCCCGGGGGCGGCTGAGCTGTGTGATGAGCTGACGGCACAGGGTGCCGAGGTTGTGGTGGCTGCTTGTGATGTGGCTGATCGGGACGCCCTGGCGGTGTTGCTGGAGGGGATTCCTGGCGCTCATCGTCTGCGTGCTGTGGTGCATGTGGCGGGGGTGGTGGATGACGGGGTGATCACGTCGTTGTCGGCCGGGCGGGTGGAGGCGGTGCTGCGGCCGAAGGTGGATGCGGCCTGGCATCTGGACGAGCTGACCCGGAAGCATGATCTGGCCCGGTTCGTGGTGTTTTCTTCGCTGGCCGGCACGTTGGGTGCGGCGGGGCAGGGCAATTATGCGGCGGCTAATGCTGCGTTGGATGCGCTGGCTGTGGGGCGGGTCGGTGCCGGGTTGCCGGCGCTCTCGTTGGCGTGGGGTGTGTGGGATGCCGAGGAGGGTATGGCTGGTCGGTTGTCCGATCGGGAGCGGGAGCGGATGGTGCGGGAGGGGTTGATCCCGCTGTCGGCTGGTGTTGGTCTGTCGGTGCTGGATCGGGTGGTGGCCGAGGATCGGCGGGGTGTGGTGGTGGCGGCGGGCTGGTCGGTGGGTACGTTGCGTGCCCGGTCGGCGGAGGGGTTGCCGGCGCTGTTGCGTGATCTGGTCGGTGTGCGGCGCAGGGCCGCGTCCGACAGCCCGGCGGGAGACGCTTCGTTCGCCGACCGGCTGGCCGAGTTGCCCGCCGCAGAGCGCCAGGCAGCGGTGACGGAACTGGTACGCGCGC
>NZ_VCJS01000064.1 GCF_005893125.1 Nonomuraea basaltis
AGATGGGTATAAGAGACAGAGGCCAGGGTGTTGGCGGCGCCGGTGTTGGGGGCGATGCGGAGCAGGCGGCTGGTCGTGGCGGCCGCCTCTTGGCGGTTGGCGAAGCGGGGCCAGTCGGTGCATTCGGTGACGCCGGTGGCCTGGTCCGGGTAGCGGGCGCCGCGTGCCGGTACGAAGTCCGAGGCGTCGCCCTTGCCGGCCTTGCGGATGGCCCCGGCCAGCTCGGGCCAGGCCGTGGAGCCTTGGCGGGCGCGGGACAGGGCGAAGGACTGGAGGTCGCGGGCCTTGTAAGCGACGTTGGCGACCTTGGTGGGGATGGGGGTGCGGTCGGCTCGGGCGATCAGTGTGCGCCAGAGGCCGGGGACGTCCTGGCAGCCGTTCGTGGCACACCACGTGAAGAAACGCTGCATGCTCCGCTCGTTGGCCTTGGCCATCTCCTCCAGCTCACGCACCCAGTCGGTCGCGCTGTGGTTCCACGTGCCGTCGAGGACCATCGTGCGGATTCGGCCGGGGAAGAGGCGGGCATACGTCTGGCCGTAGAAGCCGGCGTAGGAGGCGCCGTAGTAGTTGAGCTTGTCGTCGCCCAGGGCCTTTCTGATCGCATCCATGTCCCTGGCGTGGTCCGCTGAGCTCATGTTGGCGAACAGCTCGGGATCCTTGAGTCGGCAGGCCTCGGCGTACCCCCGGTTGGTGTCGGACAGCCGGCCGAAGTCGGCGTCGTCCCGGGGGAGGTCGGGGATGGGGATGCGGGTCCAGGCGCACTGCAGGCCGGTGCTGAGTCCTTGGAATTGCTCGCCGTAGCCGCGGGTGTCCCACGTGACGATGTCCATGCGCTTGCGGAGGTCGGTCCACCAGTTCGGGACGGACTGGGTGAGGGCGATGCCGGGACCACCGGGGCCGCCATAGGCCACCAGGACCGAGCCTTCCGAGGTGCCGGTGGATCTCAGGCGGCCCAGCTTGAGGGTGATCTTGCGGCCGTCGGGCTTCTGCCAGTCGACCGGGACCTGGAGGTCGGCGCAGTCCATGCCGATCTTGTCGTTGGGGCAGGTCTGCCACTCCAGGGAATTGGTCTCCGCAGCGGCGGGCGCCGCCGCTGGGACGAGGAGGGCCGTGGCCAGCAGGGCTTGGGCGATGGCGAGGGGGTTGAACATGCCGTTCAGGATTCCGGAGCGGGCGGTGGGAACGCGTCGGACCAGGGTTTGGTTTTCGGGAGCGGGCAGTCGTACCAGGGTTTGTCAGACCATGGGCGGTCCGCATCCGGCGTCTGGAAGTGCTTGCGGTGGTGAGGTGGCGTTGTCAGCATCGACAGCGTGAGCAAATGGCAGTGGGGCTGGGAAGGTGTGCTCGGCGTCATCGCGGTGCTGGGGCTGGGCATGGTCCTGGTCACCGCTCCGACGGCGCATCTGTTCAACGTCCTGGCGCAGGCCGCGCCGCTCGGCCTGGTCGCCGTGGGGCTGGCTCTGTCGCTGCGTACGGGCATGCCCAACCTCGCCGTGGGCGCCGTCTCCGCGCTGTCCGGCGTTCTCGTCGCCACCGCTGTGGACGTCGCCGAGCTGTCCCTGATCGCCGGGGTGCTGCTGGTGCTGGTGCTCGCCGCGTTCGCGGGGCTGGTCACGGGCGCGTTCACGGTGCTGGTGGCGGCGCCCGCCTGGGCGGTCACGCTGGGCGCCGCCGTGGCCTGTGAGGCGTTGATGCTGACGGTCACTGGCGGCAGGATGATCGCCTTGGGGGATCTGCCGGCGTATTCCCCGGTGCTGTGGTTCGCGGTGTTCGCTGTCGTTTCGGTGGCGGGCGGGCTGCTGTGGGCGAGGCGGGATGTTCGCGGGCGGCTGAGCAAGGGGTGGACGGCAGGGCTCGTCGGCCTGGCCGGGTCCAGCGTGCTCGCCGCGTTGGGCGGCTTCGTCCTGCTGCTGCGCCAGGGCGCGGCGCAGCCCGGCTCTCAGGGGATGTCTATCACCGTGTTCGCGCTCGCCGCCGTCCTGCTCGGCGGCACCAGCCCGAACGGCGAGCGCGGTGCGGTGACGGGCACCCTGCTCAGCGTGCTGATCCTGGCCATCGCGCAGGTTCAGCTCGTCGTCCTGAACATTCCGGCGTGGGTCTACACGCTCGTCCTGGGGGCCGTGATCATGGTCGGCCTGACCGTGTCCCGGCTGCTCGAGTCTCTGCGACCGTAGCGGTCGCTAGCTCACGAGGTCACGAGGTCACGCCCAGCGACTTCTTCAGGAAGTCGACCTGGAGCAGCAGCAGGTTCTCCGCCACGACCTCCTGGGGCGTCATGTGGGTGACGCCGGAGAGCGGGAGCACGCTGTGCTGGCGGCCGGCCGCGAGCAGGGCGGAGGACAGGCGGAGCGTGTGGGCGGCCACCACGTTGTCGTCGGCCAGACCGTGGATCAGCAGCAGTGGGCGTTCGAGCTTGGAGGCGTCCGCGAACAACGACGAATTCTCGTACACCTCGGGTTGTTCGTCCGGATGGCCCAGGTATCGCTCGGTGTAGCACGTGTCGTACAGCCGCCAGTCCGTCACCGGCGCCCCCGCCACGGCGGCGTGGAACACGTCAGGACGCCGCAGCACCGCCAGCGCGGCCAGGAAGCCGCCGAACGACCAGCCGCGAATGGCCACCTTCGTCAGGTCGAGGTCGTCGGCGTACTGCTCGGCCACGCCGTGCAGGGCGTCGATCTGGTCCTCCAGCGCCGGGGTCGCCAGGTCGTTGAGCACCGCCCGCTCGAAGGCGGTGCCCCTGCCCGGGGTGCCCCGGCCGTCGGCCACGACGACGGCGAAGCCCTGCTCGGCGAACCACTGGCTCTCCAGGAACGCGCCGCGCCGGTTGAGCACGCGCTGCGCGTGCGGGCCGCCGTAGGGGTCCATGAGGACCGGCAGCCTGCCCGAGCCCTGCTGGTGCCACGAGGGCAGCACCACGGCGGTGGCGAGCTCGCGGCGCCCTGAGCGGCCGATCGAGACCCGCAGGTCGAGGCCGGGACGCTCGGCGTACGACGGGATCGGCACGGCCATGCCGTCCCGCTTCACGACCGTGGTGGACACGCCCTCGGTGTCGAGGCTCTGCTCGGTGAGCACACCCACCCCGCCCGACATCCGCCCCGAGAACACCCCGGACCGGGTCGAGACCGGCAGCAGCGAATGCCCGTCCCAGGTCCACAGCTGGATCTCGGTCGGGTCGCCGCTCGCGCTGAACAGCACGCTGTCGTGATCGACGTCGAGCACGGCCCGGACCTGCAGCGTCGGCGGGGTGACCGCCCGGTCGCCCACGAACAGCCGGTGGCCGCCCTCGGAGCCGGCCACCCAGACCAGGGCGCCGTCGTCGAGGTGCGCGGGCACGCCGGTGACGATGTCGATCCAGGCCGGGTCGGCATCCTCGCGCACGAGCGTGGACGCGCCCGTCGCCGGGTCGACCGTGAGCAGCCGCATCGTCCTCTGGTCGCGGGTCAGGGTCACGATCGACAGCGCGTGCTCGTCCCAGGCGGCCGTGGCCAGGTATTCCTCCTCGTACGGCACCGCGACCCGCGACCCGTCGAGCCCCAGCACGTACAGCTCGGTGATCGCGTTGGGTGTCCCGGCGGCCGGGTAGCGCTGGGCGGTGGCGGGCCGGTCGGGGTTGGCCGGGTCGGCGACGTGCCAGATGTGCACCGGGGCCTCGTCCGCCCGCTCCGCCAGCAGCGCGTCGCTGGACGGCGCCCACCAGTAGCCGCGCATCCTGTCCATCTCCTCGGCCGCGATGAACTCGGCCAGCCCGTACGTCACGGTCGCCGACTCCGGCGTGGCCAGCGCGCGGTCCTCACCCGAGGCCAGGTCCTGCACGTGCAGGGCACCACCCGTGACGTAGGCGACATGTCGCCCGTCGGGCGAAAGGCGGGGGTCGATGACCGCGCCCGGCGTCTCCAGCCTGCGGGCCCGGCCGGTCGGCAGCTCCACGACGTACAGGCCGCCGGACAGGGCGAAGCAGGCCCGGGTCGCGTCGGTGTCGGTGGCGTACGCGACCACGCCGCCCGCCCCCTCGCGGCTGCGCTCGCGCCTGGCCCGCTCCTCCGGCGGCAGGTGCTCCTCGTCGCCGCTGAGCGTACGCGGGTCGACCACCAGGCGTTCGACATGGGTCTCCGTGTCGAGCTCCCACAGGCAGGTCACCGGATCGGTGCCCGACTTCGTCCGCAGGAAGACCACCCGGCCGCCGTCCGGAGAGATCGTGAAGCCTCGGGGCACCCCGAGGGTGAACCGGCGGGTCCTGGCAGACAGACGCGGGAAGCTCTCACTCATGGGGCCAATCCTGCCAGGAACGAGCCATTGTTACGCTCGCTCCTATGACTGATCGACGGCTCCTGCTCGTGCACGCCCACCCGGACGACGAGTCGATCGGCACCGGCGCGACCATGGCCAAATACGTCGCCGAGGGCGCCCACGTCACGCTGGTGACCTGCACGCTGGGCGAGGAGGGGGAGGTCATCCCCCAGGACCTCGCCCACCTGGCCGCCGACCAGGACGACGCCCTCGGCCCGTACCGGATCGGCGAGCTCGAGGCCGCCTGCCAGGCGCTCGGCGTCGAGGACCACCGCTTTCTCGGCGCGCCGGGGCGCTGGCGGGACTCGGGGATGATGGGCGTGGCGTCCAACGACCACCCGAAGGCGTTCTGGCTGGCCGGCCTCGACGAGGCGGCGGGCGAGCTCGTCAAGGTGATCCGTGAGGTACGCCCCCAGGTGCTCGTCACGTACGACGACAACGGTTTCTACGGGCATCCCGACCACATCCAGGCCAACCGCGTTTCGCGCAGAGCGTTCGAGCTGGCCGCGAAACCGGATTTCGGCGAGGGCGAGCCGTGGCAGATCGCGAAGTTCTACCACACGGCCGTGGCCAAGTCCGTCATGCAACGCGCCAACGAGGCGTTGCGCGAGGCCGACGTCGACTTCATCACCGAGAACGTGGACGACATGCCGTTCGGCAACCGGGACGAGGAGATCACCACCGAGATCGACGCGCGCCCGTGGATCGGTAACAAGATCGAGGCCCTGCGCGCGCACGCCACCCAGATCAGTGTGAACGACCCCTGGTTCGCCCTGTCCAACAACATCGGCCAGGAGGTCCTGGGCGTCGAGCACTACATCCTGGCCATCGGGGTGCCCGGGCCGCCGGTGCCCGGGCCGCCCATCGAGGCGGGTGGCCTCGGTGAGCCGCACAACCGGGAGAACGATCTCTTCGCGGGGATCCACTAACCTCATTCGACATGGAGCATCGCAGCCAGGCCGAGTCGGCGCTGGGTGGGGCGGCGTACGGCATGCTGTTCGTGCTGGGTGTCGTCATGGGGGTCGTGGGCGGGTTCACGCATCCGGTGTGGCAGGTGGGCCCGGTGCCGGTCGCGGCCGTCGTCTGGGTGCTGGCGCTGTTCATGGTGTGCCTGGGGGCGGGCAAGCTGATGCGTGCCCGGCTCGGGGCCGTCGTGGCGGGGGTCGGGTGGCTGCTGGTGACGATGCCGTTCACGCTGAAGCTGGCGGGCGGGGACCTGGTGATCGCGGACGGCGCTCCCGGCTACGTCTACCTGTACGGGGGGCTCGCGGCCCTTGTGGCGGCCTACCTGCTTTCGCCCTCGTCGGGTGGGGAATCGTGGCTTCTGCGCGGGTACTCTCCGAAGAACCCGACGTAGCGGCATAAAGTGACTTCGTGCATTCCTTAGAGCGGCACGTAGATCCGGATACGTATCGCAAGGTCATCGGCCGCTTCGCCACCGGAGTCGCGATCGTCACGACCAGGCTCGGCGACACCGATCACGCGATGACGGTCAACTCCTTCACGTCCGTCTCTCTGAACCCTTTACTCGTGCTGTTCTGCGCCGAGAAGGTGGCCCGGTTCCATGGCGCGGTGCTGGAGGCGGGGGTGTGGGGGGTGTCCGTGCTGCCTGCCTCGATGGAGGACGCCTCGCGGTTCTTCGCGCACCGGGGGCGGCCGCTGAACGGGCAGCTGGCCCGGTGGCCGCATCATCGTGGGGAGTCGGGGGTGGCGTTGTTCGACGAGGCCATCGCCACGCTGGAGTGCGCCACCACGGCCGTGCACGACGGCGGGGATCACTCGATCGTGGTGGGTGAGGTGACGGCGCTGGACACGCCGTCCGACGGGACACCGCTCCTGTACCACGATGGCCGGTACAAGCGGCTCTAGGGCTTTGCGCGGGCGTTCCTTGGTACGGAGATGTGTGGTGCTCGCTCGCCGTGTCCGGGCATGAGTCGGGCCAGGCCCGATGGCCTGGCCCGATCAGCTAGCTGATCGCATCCCGTGTCAGTGCCCGGGAGTGCTGACCGATTTCTACGGTGTCGCGGTGGGGGTCACCGTCGGCGACACCGTGTCTGTCGGGGTCTCGGTAGGTGTCTCCGTCGGTGTCTCGGTCGGTGGCAGCGTGTCCGTCGGACTCTCCGTGGGCACGTCCGTCGGCTCCTCTGGCGGCGGGCAGACGGGGATCTCCGTGGGGGTCACCGTCGGCGACACCGTGTCCGTCGGGGTCGCGGTCGGCGGCAACGTGTCCGTCGGGGTCGCGGTCACTGTCTCCGTCGGGGTTTCGGTTGGCGTGACTGTCGGGGTTTCGGTCGGTGTCTCGGTCGGCGGCAACGTGTCCGTCGGCGTCTCGGTCGGGGTCACCGTCGCCGTCGGCGTGTCCGTGGGGACGTCGGTCGGCGGGAGGGTGTCTGTCGGTTCGACGCTGGGCTGACAGGTGAACGTCACCGTGACCGTCGGACCAGGCTCAGTGACCGTGACCGTGGGACCCGGCACCGTCACGGTCGGCAGGGGCGTCATCGTGACGGCGGGCTGGCCGCGTTTCTTGTACGTGCCCCAGCCCAGCCTCGTCGTGAAGTTTCCTGCCCCTGTGGTGACCGGGATGTCGGCGCGCGCGGTCTTACACGAGTTGCGCTTGCACACCCTCTGCTTGACGCCGAAGATGGCGCCCCCGCTGTATTCGACGGAGACGTCCAGATAGGAAACGCCCCTCTTCTTGACCACGGCCGTCGTGACGACGTAGTCCTCGGCCGGGGCCGGGGGAGCCTCCGTTGGGGTGTGTTCGGTGGCTAAAGCCACCTTCGCGTCGAGAGGAGTGTCAGTGAATCGTAGGGGATCGGACGCTGACGTCTGGGTGATCGCCACTCCGCCGGCTCCTGCCAGTGCGACGGTGCCGAGCAGCGTGCCCAGGATGGAGAATCTCATAATCCTGCTCTTGTGGGAGATTTCAGGACCCTGATCATTATTCCGACATGTCAAGATTGGTCAAGACTGAGACGCATGGACAAGCGGTTTCGGTTCCGGCGCGCGGCGAACTACATCAATCTCGCCACTCCGCTCGGTTTGCTGGTCTCCATCATCGGTGGTGCCACCAGGCGACCCGGCCCCAACGGGCTCATCCTCGCCTTCGGTTACCGCTACCGCTTCCCCATCGCCGGGGCGTTCACGGTGGGGAATGTCGTCCTGACCAGGTGGGATTCGCTGAGCGACCGGCTCATCCGCCACGAGGGACGGCACGCCACGCAGTGGGCTTGGTGCGTCGGGCTGCCCATGCTGCCGCTCTATCTGCTGGCCATGCTGATCTCGGTCCTGCTCTGCGGGCACCAGGCTTCATACAACCTCTTCGAGCGCCTGGCCGACCTGGAGGACGGCGGTTACCCCCGGGCGGTGCTGTGGTGGAAGCGCCACAGGGGCAGCTGAGGTTGACTCTTCCAGTCAATTCCAGGGCGTCTGCCGGATGATCGACGCGAGACGACCGTCCGTTGGGTGATCACCGTAAGGTGGGCGAGCGCCGGGATGGCCACCGTTTGCTCCGGCCGAGCGCGAGGGCGGCGATGCCCAGGCCGGAGATGGCGCCGGCGCAGAGCATCGACGCGGTCGACGGGCTCACGAGCGTGACGCCGGCCAGGGCAAGGGCCGAGACGGCCGTGGCGAACGCGATGTATGTCCAGGTCGCAAGGCGTGCCAGGCGGAGGCGCAGGTCCTCCGAGGGCAACGCGCGGGCGAGGAGCCAGGCCAGCGCAGGCAGGAGCAGGACGCCGTGCATGAACACGGCATAGGCCGGTTTCAGCGTGGTGGCCACCGTGTAGGCGAGTTGCTGGTTACCGGTCACCACCTCGATGACCCCGCGAGCGATCATGATGGCGCCGAAGACCATGGCCGCGAGCAGGGTGGCGAAACCCGCGCGCACGGCCAGGCGCATGCTTGGCGCGAGCTCGGGATCGCCGCGGAAGGCGGCGACGGTCATGACGATCGCGATGGCGACGAGCACCCCGCCGCCCGCCGCCAGGGCCCTCGCGATGGCCGTGTCGACAGCGGTCTCCATGTTGAAATGGGATGGGACGCCTCGCCACGCCTGGAGGGTGATCAGGGCCACCTCCAATGTGGAGGCCGCGGCGAAGGCGCCGACCCAGAGGTGGCGGGCGCGGAGGCGTACGAACTGGGAGACCCAGGTCAGGGTCAGGATGCTCAGCCCGAACGACACACCGAACGTGAACGGTTTGCGCCACGACACCGGGCCCTCCCATGGTCCGCCGTCCATGACGAACACGCCCAGGTGGAGGAGCCCCGCGAGCATCAGCAGTGCTCCGAAGACATACCAGAGGCGATTCACGCGGCCCATGCTGGCAGGCGGAGCCCGGCGGGCGCGTCGGCCCAGGGTTTGGATCGTGCCTACGACGCTGGTCGTACGCGCGGGGCGTTCACCGTCCGCCCAGGGTCCAGCCTGGCAGGGCGTTCACCATCCGCTCAGGGGCTGAGCCTGAGCGTGTGCACGGCCGCCTTCTTGACCGACTCGGGCTTGGAGTACATCGGCAGCAGATCGCCCCTGGCCCACAGCTCCGCCTGGTCCCAGTAGTTGTCGTGGAAGGCGTGCCCCGAGGCGCCCGTCAGGTTGATCCACTGCGATCTGTCCAGATCGGACAGATCGACGACCATGCGCATCGACGGCACGGCGGTGACCGCGTAGCCCTGCTGGACGTTCCAGCCCGTGGCGTTCACGGCGTCCTTGCTCCCTGGAGCGGCTAAGGGGCCGCGGTTGAACAGCGCCTCGACCGGCGCGATCCCCGAGGTCCCCAGCGAGCCGTTGACCAGCTCTAATTGGTGCAGGTCGCCCCACCGCCACGACGCGACGTCCGCACCGAGCCGGTCCGCCAGCTCCTGGTACGCCGACGCCATCGCCTGCCGCAGGATGTCGTCACGCGTCTCCGTACGGCTCTTCGTGGTCACGTCGTCCCAGAAGGGGTCGTCCGGGAGTTCGAGCAGGCGCCTGATCACCTCATACCAGCGGTCGCCTCCGCTCGGCCTGGCGCCCTCCGGCAGCTCATCGTCGAACGTCAGCAGGAGCACCTGGCGCCAGACCGCGTTGAAGTACGCGGCCGCGGCCGAATCCACGTCCTGCTTGCCGTCCCACGTCTTCAGCAACTGCCTGGCCTGGTCGCCCGGCCCCGCCAGATCGATCCGCATCAGCGCCGGGACCAGCGTCTCGGCGAAGCCGTTGTGGGTGTCCCGCTGGATCTCCGCCATGGTCGCCACGTCGACCTTGCCCTTCTTGACCGCCTCCTTGACGAGATCGCGAATGCGCTCGGAACGATAGCCGTACGCCCAGTCCTTGGTCAGCAGGGGCCGGTACCGTTTGGGGTCGATGACCGCGTTGTTCGCCGTGACGACGAATCCGTCCGCCGGGTCCACCACCGACGGCAGCTGGTCGTACGGGATGGGTGCCGTCCTCCAGTCGTACTCGCCCGTCCAGCCGGGGACCGGCCAGGTGCCGTCGCCCTTCTCGCGCACGGGGATGCGGCCGGGCGCCTGGTAGCCGATCCTGCCCGTCGTGTCGGCGTACACCAGGTTCTGGGCGGGCACCTCGAACAGCGCCGCGGCGGCCTTGAACTCCGGCCAGTCGGCCGCCTTGTTCAGCGCGAAGATCGCGTCGGCGGTCCTGCCCGGCGTCAGCGCCGTCCACTGCAGCGCCACCGCGTTCGCCTCGCCGGTGGGCTTGGCGCTGCCTATCACCTCGTTGATCAGCGGCCCGTGCACGGTGCTCTTGACGGTGATCGAGACGGGCGGGCCGCCGGCCACCTTGATCTGCTCCTGCCTGGCCTCCAGCTTCACCTGCTCGCCCTTGTACAGGTACGTGTCGCCCTCCACCTTCTCCAGGAACAGGTCGGCCACGTCGGGACCCAGGTTCGTGAAGCCCCACGCGATCTTGTCCGTGTGCCCGATGACCACGCCGGGAACGCCGGAGAACGTGAACCCCGTCACGTCGTACGGGCACGCCTCCGAGACCTTCCGGCAGTGCAGCCCCGCCTGGTACCAGACGGACGGCAGCTGCGCGGACAGGTGCGGGTCGTTGACCAGCAGCGGCTTGCCACTGGCCGTGTGGTCGCCGGAGATCACCCACGAGTTCGACCCGACGCCCTCGCGGTCCTCGGTGCTCATGGTGCTCGGCACGGCGTCCAGCGTCTTGGCCGCCTGCGTGATCGCCGCGGCGGTGCCGCGCAATTGCGGCTCGGCCCGCTGGTCGAAACGGTCCTGGTCGATGGTGCCTTCGGTGACGATCGGGGAGTGCCGGTCGTACGGGTAGGCGGGGTAGAGCTGCTCGACCCGCTCCCTGGGCAGCTTGGCCGCGATCAGCGCGCGGTCGATCTCGTCCTCCATGTTGGAGCGCAGGTCCCACGCCATGGCCTTCAGCCAGGAGAGGGAGTCGAGCGCGGTCCACTGCTCCGGCTGGTAGTCGCCGTTCTGGAGTTTGAGCACGGAGTATTCGAGGCTGCGGTCGGAGGCGTTCGGGTTGGCGGCGAGCCAGGCGTTTACGCCTTTCGCGTACGCGTTCAGGTAGTCCTGGGTCTCTTTTGCCAGCTCGGGCAGCTCCTGTTCGGCGACCCTGCGCCAGCCCATGGTCCTGAGGGCCTTGTCGGTGTCGAGCGTGGACTTGCCGAAGAGCTCTGAGAGGCGGCCGGCGGTCATGTGGCGCCGGAAGTCCATCTCGTAGAAACGGTCCTGGGCATGGACGAATCCCTGGGCCATGAACAGGTCAGTGGCGCTGTCGGCATAGATATGCGGGATTCCCGATTTATCGCGATAAATCTCCACATTCCCGGCTAAGCCGGGCAACCGCAACGATCCGTCCATCTGCGGGAACGACTTCCGCACGGTGTAGACGAGGATCCCGGCCAGCACGAGCGCCAACACGAGAAGAACGGTCAACACCCGAGCGAACCACCGCAACGGCCACGGCATCCACGCATAGGGCCTCACCGACACCTCCATCCAGCCGAACTGGGACTAAGTCTGGCAGCCCGAGATCACTACTACGGCCGCCTTCACGCCCCTTCTCAGGGGACTTTGAGCGGCCGATCACGCGGGGAGGACACGGGCTCACGCGCCGTAAACGTCCGGGGTCTTGAGAGCGGCGGGGCCGGCTGTCGCCGGAGGGAGCGGCGGGCTCTCTGGACGGTGAGCCGGGTCGCGGCCGTGCGAGCGGCGGTGGCGGGCGCGCCCAGCAGCGCACGGGCAAGGCCGCGGGGTGGCAACGACGACGTTCGCGGGTGGGGGTGGTTCAGGTCCAGGTTTGGCCGTCGGGAGTGTCCGAGACACGGACGCCCAGCGCGGCCAGTTCGTCCCGCAGCCGGTCCGCCTCCTTCCAGTCCTCGGCCTCCCGCGCCCGGCCCCGCGCCTCCAGCAGCTCCCCGGCCCCCGCGGGCAGCACGGGCACCTTCCCGATATCCGTGGAAAGCTCCAGCCCCAGCACCTGATCCACGTGCAGGAACGACTCCAGCTTCGCGCCGGGCGCCACCGACTCGTCCCGCTCCAGCTCCCGCAGGATCCGCAGCGCCCCCGGCGTGTCCAGGTCATCGTCGAAGGCGGCCTCCACCCGCTCCACGTACGCGGAGGCCATCGGCGCACTGGGCAACTCGGCCCACTCGGCCACCCGCGACCGCCACCGCCGCACCGTCCGGTCGGCGGCCCGGAGTGTGTCCCACGTCAGGTTCATCTGCTGCCGATAGCGATGCTCAAGGAACGCCATCCGCACGGCGAGCGGATCGAGCCCCGCAGCCACCACGTCGGCCAGCAGCACCACGTTCCCCGTCGACTTCGCCATCTTGCGACCGTCGAACAGCAGGTGCTCCCCGTGCACCCAGTGCCGGACCACCTCGTGCCCGGCGGCCGCGTTGGACTGGGCGCGCTCGTCCTCGTGATGGGGGAAGCGCAGGTCGATCCCGCCGGTGTGGATGTCGAAGCGTGACCCGAGGAACCGCAGCGACATGGCCGAGCACTCCACATGCCACCCCGGGAACCCGCGCCCCCACGGTGTCTCCCAGCTCAGCTCGCCCTCGGCCGGTTTCCACAGGGCCCAGTCGGCGTGGAAGCGCTTGCGCGGGTCGACGGTGTCGATGCGGTGGGCGGGCTTCAGGGCATCAAGGCGATTCCCGGAAATTTCGCCGTAAGTGGGAAACGTCCGTACGTCAAAGAACACCGACCCGTCCGGCACCGCGTACGCATGCCCCTGCTCGATCAGCTTGGCGATCAGCTCGATCATCAGATCGATCGTCTCTGTGGCGCGCGGCGTGTGCTCCGGCGGCCGGAGGTTGAGCGCGGCGGTGTCGTTCCTGAAGGCGTCCTCGTAGAAGCGCGCCAGCTCCCGCACCGAGCGCCCCTCGGTCTCGGCCTGCTCCACGACCTTGTCGACTCCGGAGTCGGCCAGGTGGCCGACGTCGGTGATGTTCTGGCAGGCCAGCACGCGCACCCGCCGCCGCTCCAGGACCCGCCTGATCAGGTCGGACAGCAGGTAAGTGCGCAGGTTGCCCACGTGCGCGTAGCGGTAGACCGTCGGCCCGCAGGTGTACATCCGCAACGCCCGCCCGGGGGCGAGCTCCTCGACCTGCCTGGCCCGCGTGTCGTAGATCCGCAACATTCTCCGAGCCTAGCCCGGTGTCATCCGCCCAGGAAACCGAGGATGTCCCTGTCACCGCGCTCGCGCAGCCTGCCCAGGATCTCTTCGCGGGTGGCCGTGTCGGGCAGTCCGATCCTGGCCCCGATCAGCCGCAGCCCCTCGATCTCCGAGCTGACGGGCGCGGTGTACCCGATCAGGTAGAGCGCCCGGTTCACGGGCGGCATCCCGACGGGCGCGGCGGGCAGGTAGCGGGTCAGCAGCTCGCCGCCGTCCGACACGGTCAGGAACACGTGGTCGCCCTCGCCCGCCTTGAACTCGGCCAGCACGTTGCGGATCGACCCCATGGTCGGCTGGTTGTGCCAGCTGATCACCACGTCCCCGGACGGCACCGAGGCGGTCAGCTGCCCGCCTGGCGCCATGCCCAGGTACGCCGCGAACCCCGTCGGCAGCGGCGACCCCGACCCGCGCAGGTGCTCGGCGTTGATGTCCACCCGGTGCCACCAGCGCCCGTCGCGGGAGCGGAAGCTGCGCCGGGTCTCCGACACGTCCTTGCGCGGCTGGTACGGCTCCGCCTCGCCGCCCCCAGAGGTGCCCGCCACCCGGATCCAGCCCCGCTGCGTCCGCTCGAACCCCGGCCCGCCCGAGTACGCCCGCACGGAGCTCTCGCTGACGTCGTACTTGGAGGTCAGGTTCGTCACGATCGTGCTCACCGACGCCTCGCCGCCGGCCCGCTCGATCTCTCTGGCGATCATCTCTCTGATCCCCAGGTACTCGTCGCCGCCCCACCTGGTCAGCCCGTACTTGTTCCGGTCGATCCGGCGGAAGCGCTCGTCGGCGGTGAGCTGGTTGCGGATGCCGACCAGGCTGTAGTCCTCGCCGATGCGCTCCTGGATCTCCTCGGGCGACAGCGGCCCGCCCGCCACCGCCAGCACCGCCTCGGCCTTCTCGTTGATGCTGCGCGGCCACGGCACCACGTGCTGGCCGAGCACGCGCAATTGCGGCACGGCCAGGATCCACCGCTCGGCCACGTCCTCGCGCACGCCGAGCTGCGCCACCATGGACACGGCCTCGCCGAGCGGGCGCGGCCCGTCGGCGAAGAGCTGGCGCGTCTTCTCCCTCAGCTCGTCGGCCCCGCCCGCCACGAGCCACCCGTCGGACTGCTCGTAGCCGGTCAGCAGCGTGCGCACGAACCGCCACACCGGGATCCCCAGCGTCCGCAGCTCGGTCCGGTGCCACGGCACGGCCGCCTGCAGGTCGTCGGCCGGTACGGCGGAGCCCAGCCGGGTACGCAGCCACGCCACGTGCGCCACCAGCGCCGCCGCCTGGGCGCCGCCGAGCCACGCCTCCACGTGGTCGCGCAGGTCGCGCTCGATCTGCCTGATGCGCTCCCGCGTCACCGAGAATCGCTGCGCCAGCTCGTCGAGCGTGGCCCGCTGCGCCGCGTACAACCGGTCGCGGGCGATGGCCCGCTGCCGGTCGTCCAGCGCGGCGAACAGCTCGTCGATCACCTCGGGCAGCGGCTTGTCCGGCCGGGACGGCACGGGCACGGGCACGGCGTCGGGCGCGGGCTCGAGCAGCCGCTCGAACACGCCGATGAACAGCTTCTGCACCACGTCCTTGCCCAGCGACTCCGGCGTCCGCTCGGCCTCGGCGGGGTCGGAGAAGCGCAGCAACGGCAGGATGTCGCCGAGCAGCAGATGTCCCCAGCAGGCCACGGCCAGGTCGGCCAGGTGGCCCGCCACGGTCTGCGTGCCGACGATGGCGCACGCGCGGTCGAGGGGAATCGCCTGCCACCAGGCCTCGGGCAGCTGTGGCTCCTCCACGATCGGCGCGATCTGGCCAGGAGAGGTCCAGCGCACGGGTGGCGCGAGGTCGCTCAGGCTGAGGTTCATTGAGGTCCAACCGGCAAAGGGAAGTATCCGCAGTTCAGACTATGTGATCAGAGGGGTAAAAATGGGCTGCCTCTTCCGTAATGGGAGATATAGAGCATCGCACGGGCGCGCGTGCAGGCGACGAACAGTATGCTCCGTTCGCGCTGCAGAGCTCGAGCCCGTGCGCCAGGTTCTTCCGGCAACGGCTCGGGAACCACGCCCTCCGCCACGCCGACGAGCGCCACCCGCTCGAACTCCATGCCTTTCAGATGCTGGAAGGTCGCGGCCCGCACGTCCAGGCCCTCCAGAGCCTTCCTGGCCTCCCGGACGAGCCGGGTGTTGCGGGCGCCGACGGCGATCTCATCGGCGGGCACGCCGTCCGCCAGCCACGCCTCGATCGTGTTCCGCAGCCCGGCCAGCTCGGCCTCGGCGGAGTCGTACGCCCTGATCATCGGCCGTTCGCCGTGGTGCGTGGCGCGGTAGCCGTACATCTCGGTCGCCCCCTTGACCAGACCGGGCACGGGACCGCCGCCGCGCAGCCGGACCACGAAAGACAGCAGCTCCTGCGGCAGCCGGAACGAGACCCTGAGCGTGGCCTGGACGGTGTGGATCCCGACCGCGCCCAGCGCCACCCGCGTGTCGGTGACCCGCTGGTGCGGATCGCCCACGATGAACAGGTCGTCACGCGCGCGCGGCGCCGCCGCCCGCAGCAGCCGCCACTGCGCCGGGCTGATGTCCTGCGCCTCGTCCACCACGATGTGACGGTACGGCTTGCGCCCCGGATCCACGTCGTCCAGCAGGTCGCCGGTCGTGATCGACAGCAGCCTGAGCGCCTCGTCCGTCAGCTGGGCCAGCGTCCGCGCGCCCGGGCCGACCAGCGGCGGGCGGCGGCCCTCTGAGCCGGCCACGATGCGCATGGCCAGGCGTTCGGCGTTGTCCACCTCGACCCGCTTGCGTACGATCTCGTCCTCGATCAGCACGTCGAGCCTGGCCGACAGCTCCTCGGCGAGGCTCTGCGAGAACGTGATGAGCAGGACGGGACCGCTGCCGTTCGCGGCCAGGTGGGCGGCGCGGTGCAGGGCGATGACCGTCTTGCCGGTGCCCGCGCCGCCGATGACCAGCACCGGATGCTCCTGGCGGGCCGCCCTGGCCAGCCGGTGCTGCGTCGGGTGCAGGAACGTGCACCACTCCGGCGCCCCCAGCACCCGGTCGAGCGCCACCTTGTCGGCGGCGAACGCCGCCCGGTCCGGGCTGCGCAGCAGCGCCGCGTGCAGGTCGTCGGTGTCGATCGGCCCGGTGCCCGCGTCGGAGGAGCGCCAGGCGTCCAGCTCGCGCCAGGCCTCGGAGAGCGAGCCGCCGCGGGCCAGGGCGGCGAGCGGCAGGTGCTGGGTGGGCGGGAGCAGCGGTTCGAGCGCGGCCACGTCGGCCTCAGTGGTGATGAGCCGGAACAGCGGCAGGGCGTGCACGTCGATGCCGAGGGCCAGCAGGTCGCCGTCGCAGATCGGGTCGAACAGCCGCGACGGCCTGATCGACCTGCGCAACGCGGGCTCCACCCGTTCCAGGGCCTCGGCGTCCCACTCCTCGACGACGCCGACCACGGAGTTGACGCCGTACCTGTGGCGTCGCGCGTACGACCAGGCCTCGGGGTCGGGCAGCACCCTGCGCAGCCAGTACACGTCCCGATGCCGCACCACCACCCCGCGATGCCCCTCGGCCAGGCGCAGGGTCGCGACCCGGGGATCCCTGGCGCCCCGCACCCGCTCGGGATGCGGGGCGCCGGACACGTTCAGCAGGAACCGGCGCAGCGCGACCACGGCGTCCCTGCGCACTGGCTGGGCCAGTGCGCTGAGCTCCCTGGGAAACTCAGGGCCGATCGCGAGCCGCGGCACCGGCTCAGTCCAAGAGGGCGAGCAGGTCGCGGTCCCCGCGTTCGCGGAGCCTGGTGAGCAGGTCGGGCAGGCTGACCGGCCCGGTCATGCCGATCCTCGTGGCGATCACCCTGGCCGCCTGGTCCCGGGTGCCTCCCGGGGCCGTGTACCCGACCAGGCGGAGCGCCTTGGTGATCTTCTCGGCTCCCTGTGCGGCCACCGGCAGGTGCCTGGCCCGCAGCACGCCCTCGTCCGACAGCGTCAGGAACAGGTGCCCGCCCTCGCGCGCTCCGACGTCCACGAGGAGGCGTTCGATGGATTCGAGCACCGGCCTGCCGTGCCACGTCATGGTCAGCTCGCCCGCGGCGCTCCTGACCGTCCTGCTCTCGCCCGGCGAGAGTCCCAGGTACGACGCGAAGCCCGTCGGCAACGCGCACTCGCCGCCCGCCAGTTGCTCGGCGGTCACGTCGATGCGCAGCCACCACCGGCCGTCCGGCTGCCTGAAGCAGCGCCTCGTCTGGGAGACGTCCTTCAACGGCTGGTACGGCTTGTGCTCCTCGGCTCCGCCGTTGGCCTCGCCCGCCGGAGGCGCGACCGGCATGAACGCCTGGAACTGCGGCGGTCCTGGGGGCGGCGGCAGCGGTCCGGGACCGAACGCCGAATTAGGCGGGGGCGGCAGATCGATCTGGGGCTGCGGCGGGGGCGGCAGGTCCACCTGCGGCTGCAATTGCAGCGACCGGTCCGCCTGGGGCTGCGGCTGGAACGACTGGTCCGGCTGGGGTGACAGGGTCGCCAGCACGAACTGCCAGGCGGGCACCTCCAGCGCGCGGATCTCCAGGTTGTGCCAGTCGGCTGCGCCGATCAGCTGCTCCTTGGGCGCCGCCGGGCCGAGCGTTTTGCGTAGCTCGTCCAGGTGCGCTCGGTACGGCGCCGCCTCCTCGCTGGCCAGCCACTGGCCCAGACGTGCGCGGAACTCGTCCTCCGTGGCGGAGATCTCGGCGGGCGGGACGGCGAAGAGCTTGGCCAGCTGGTCAACGGCCGAGGGCTCGTCCGTGAACACCCTGTTCTGCGCCACGGCCCAGCTCTTGTCATCCAGGCCGGCGAACGCGGCCTCGATGAGCTGGGGCAACTCCTGGGGGGCGCCTGAGCTGACGCCCTCCCGCTCGGCTTCCGCGCTCTCCTGCGGGACGCCTGCCCCTTCGGCCGGCGCGCCCTGCGGGACGCCCGCCCCTTCGGCCGGCGTGGCCTCGGCCGGCGCGCCCTGGGCCAGCGCGCCTTCGGCAAGCGCGGCCGCCTCTTCGGCCGCCGGCTCGGGGGCGGGTTCATCGGCGGCGTGGAGCACGGGCTCGGGCCCGTCGCCCTCTTCGGCGGCAGGCTCGGCGTCGGCGTCCAGCACCGGCTCGGCACCCTCAGGCACGCCTTCCTCGGCCACAGCCTCATGAGGCACCGCGTCCTGACGCGCGTCGGGCTCAAGGCCGCTCTGGCCCGGTGCGACGGCCTCGGACTGGCCTTCGTCCGGTGCGACGGCCTCGGACTGGCCTTCGTCCGGTGCGACGGCCTTGAGCTCGCCCTCGGCTCCGGGGACGGCCTCGCTCGGCGCGCCCTCGTGAGATGCCACGGCCTCATGAGGCGCCGGCTGCTCGCCCTCCAAGGCGGCCGCGCCCTCGACGGCGTCGGTGCCCTCGGCCGGTTCCATGGCCTGGGCAGCCTCGGCGGCCCCCATGGCGTGCGCGGCCTGCGCGGGCTCCTCGGCGGCGGGCTCGGCCTCGTCGGCTGCGGGCCCGGCGGCGAACGGCGGCGCGGGCTCGGCGACCGGCCCAGGCGTGTGCTCCGCCGCGATCGCCCCGGCGGCAGGCTCCTCGGTCCCGGGCGCCGGCGCCGGCTCGCCAGTGACGGGCTCAGGCGCCCCGGCGGCGTGCGCCGGTGCGGCCGCGGCCACACCCCGCGTACCGTCCCGGGGCGCGGTGACCGACGGGGTCGCCGGGGCCGCGATGGGGCGTGGGTTCGCGAGACGTACCAGGACGGCCGAGAACAGCGTGTTGAGCACCGCGCGCGCCTGGATGAAGGGCTGGTCGGCCAGCTCCCGGCTGGTCAGCCCCAGAAGCCCGGCCCACGAGCCGGCCCGGTCGAGCGCGATCGCGACGGCGGGCTCGTCGGCCTCCTCCGGGTCGAGGACGTGCAGCGCGGGTAACACGTCGCCCACCGCCGCCGCGGGCCAGTGCTCGAGGGCGATCTCCGTCAGGAGCTCGCCCAGGGACTCCGGGCCGATGGCGGCGAGGACACGTGGCATGGGCAGACTGCGCCACCACGCATCCGGCAGCTCCGGCTGCCCGGTGAGTAGCGTGATCGTCGACGCGTCGCTCCACCTCAACGGTGGTACGAGGTCGCTCAGGCAGAAATTCATCCCGTTCCGTTCACCAGCCCCTCACGCCGCCGCAGCGGTGCAGCCATAATCTCGCCGCCCACGGAACAGACCATAGTCCGGCAAAACAGCCTTACGCATCATGCACTACGCATCAGCGCCGAACGGCGGCAAAGCGTAGACGCACGTAGTCGGCCATCCAGCCAGTCTCCCTGCGAAGCGCGGGCGCCGCCAGTTCGTTGACACGACGGAGCAGGGGTTCCACGATTTCCGGCGGGAGCCCTTCGAGCACCGGGGCGGCGAACATGCGCACCCAGTCGGCGGCCCCGCGGGGGCATTCGTCGAGTGGGGTCGGCCGGTCGAAGTATTCGAGCAACCTGACGACGAAACCCTCCTGCTCGAGGCGGCGGGCGTACTCGGCAGGCGTGGGAAAGTACCACGGCAGGTCGGGCTCGCGCAGGCCGTACTCGCGCCAGGCGGTCAGCATCGCGGCGGTCAGCTCGGCGCAGTTGCCCGACCCGCCCATCTCGGCGACGAAGCGCCCGCCGGGGGTGAGCGCCTCGCGGACGTTGGCGATCACGGTGCCGGGATCGCGGCTCATCCAGTGCAGCGCCGCGTTGGAGAAGACCGCGTCGTACGGGTCCACCACGGTGAAGTCGTGCCCGTCCCCGATGATGAAGTCGATGCCGGGGTATTGCGCCAGCGCCTTCTCGATCATGGCGGACGACCCGTCGATGCCGAGGACGTCCGCACCCCTGAAGGCGATCTGCGCGGTGAGCATCCCCGTGCCGCATCCGAGGTCGAGCACGCGCTCGCCGGGCCGCGGATCCAGCAGGTCGACCAGCGGCGCGCCCTGCGTCGAGACGTAGCCGAAGCTGCTGTCGTAGGCACGACTGTTCCACCGCTCCAAACTCGGTGTGTCGTATCGCAAGACGATCAGCTCACATTCGTCAGACATCGGGCCCCCGTGGCCGTGCTGTCTGCTCACTTTAGAGCCTGTACGTCCCAACGACATATCAAGTCACATCGGACTCATCCCACGCTTTTTGTCCATTCCTCCTTCAGGTACGCCTTCGCCGCGTCTGCCTGCGGAATCGTCATGAGGACGGGCGGCCCCGGCGCCTTGGGAAGTTTGGCGGCCTGCTCGGCGTCGAGCGTGCCCTTCATGAGCATGGCCTCGCCGCGCGCCGGCCTGGCCCAGCCCTTCTGGAGCAGGTTCTGGCCCTCGTCGGAGAGCAGGAACTCCTGCCAGAGCCGGGCGGCGGCCGGGTGCGGGGCCGTCTTGTTGATCGCCTGTACGTGGTAACCGCCGAGCGCCGCGTCCCGCGGGATCGTCACCCGCCACGCGTCGGGATGCCCGGCGCTGCGGGCCGCGTTCAGGTGGTCCCAGGCGACGATCGCGTTGGCCTTGGCCGGCTCGGTGAGCCGCCCGGCCTGCTTGAGCTTGGCGAACAGCTCGACCCCCTGCTCCGGCTGGGGCGCCCCCGACCGCATGGAGGCGGCCATCACGCCGCCGAACGCCGACGCCGAGCGCAGCGGGTCGCCGTCGAGCGCCACCCGGTAGCCGGGATTCAGCAGGTCGGCGAAGGAGACCGGAGGCTTGACCTCGCGCGGGTCGTACCCGATGGACATGTAGCCGCCGTAGGCGGCGTACCAGGCGCCGGACTGGTCCTTGATGTGGTCGGGCAGGTCCTGCCAGCCCTGCACCCGGTACGGCGCGAACCGGCCGGCCTCCTTGACGGCGACGTCCATGGTCAGGTCGAACACGTCCGGCTTGAGTTGCGCGGCCGCGTCGATCTGGCGCCGGCTGCTCGCGCCGGGCTCGAGCTCGTTGACCTTGAGCCCGTACTTGTCGGCGAAGGTGTCGATGACCTCGCCGAAGTTGACCCAGTCGCGGGGCAGCGCGATCACGTTGAGCCCACCCTCGCGCTTGGCGGCCTCGGCGAGCCGCTCCATGGTGGCGAAGCCGGTCTTCAACGAGCTCGCCTGGACGTTGACCGGCGGAAGATTCTGGGCGGAGGTGGATTCTGTGGACGACGCGCCGCATCCGGCGCTGGCTAGGATGGCTGCTGCGGCGGCGCAGATACGTACGGTCACACAGTGAATACTCGCTGTTACATTCGCTCAGGTCGAGGAGGCGCGGCCGGGACGACCTTGGCCGCCACCAGCGTTTCTTCGAAAATCTCCACCAGCGTGCCGTCCTTTTTACGGACGCGCAGCACGCCGCCCTCCCAGGACTCGAGGATCCCCACCGCGTCGCGAAACCCGCCGGGGACGCGCCTGCGGGTGGTGATCCGTGCACCTATATCCTGAGTTGTGATGGCGATAACGAGGCGTGCGGCCACGAGTTTGCCACCCTCCGTTTCGGCCACCTGGTAAGCACGGCAATACTAGGGCGTAGCAAACCGCGGTCAGAGAGTCATGCCATGGTGCGGAGAAGAAGGAGCTCGAGGTGACCTACGTCATCGCGCAGCCTTGCGTGGACGTCCTGGACAAGGCGTGCATCGAGGAGTGCCCCGTCGATTGCATCTACGAGGGCGAGCGCATGCTTTACATCCACCCCGACGAGTGCGTGGACTGCGGCGCGTGTGAGCCTGTATGCCCCGTCGAGGCGATTTTCTATGAGGACGACCTGCCCGAGCAGTGGAAGGACTTCTACAAGGCGAACGTGGACTTCTTCGAAGACCTCGGCTCGCCCGGTGGCGCCTCGAAGGTCGGCAAGATAGACAAGGACCACCCGGTGGTGGCCGCCCTGCCACCGCAGGGCGAGGACCACTAGCAGGTTCCGGCACGCCGTGCGCGGGGGCATCCAGGCCGGGTGCGCCCCGCCCCTGTGGCGTGCCGCACGCTTCGTACGGCATCGCAACACCCTGGAGAACCGTGAACAACCTGCCCGACTTCCCCTGGGACCGGCTGGAGCCGTACAAAGCGCGTGCGCTCGCACATCCCGACGGCATCGCCGACCTCTCGGTCGGCACGCCCGTCGACCCCGTGCCCGAGGTCGTCCAGAACGCCTTCGTCCAGGCCGTCGACAGCCCCGGCTACCCCTTCACCCACGGCACCACGGCGCTGCGCGAGGCCGCGGCCGGGTGGCTGCGGCGCAGGCACGGCGTAACCGTCGATCAGCAGGACGTGCTCCCGCTGATCGGCTCCAAGGAGTTCGTCGCATGGCTGCCCACCTACCTGGGTGCCAGGCGAGTGGTCTTCCCCGAGCTGGCCTACCCCACCTACGACGTGGGTGCCCGGCTGGCAGGGGCGGTGGCCACGGCCTCCGACAGCACGCTCGCGCTCGGCCCCGAGCACGTGGACCTCGTCTGGGTCAACTCGCCGGGCAACCCCACGGGCCGGGTGCTGCCCGCCGAGCACCTGCGCAAGGTGGTCTCCTGGGCGCGCGAGCGCGGCACGATCGTGGCCTCCGACGAGTGCTACATCGAGCTCGGCTGGGAAGAGGAGCCGGTCTCGATCCTCCACCCCGATGTCTGCGGCGGCTCTCACGAGGGGTTGCTCGCCGTCCACTCGCTCTCCAAGCGCTCCAACCTGGCCGGCTACCGCGCCGGTTTCGTGACGGGCGATCCCGTCCTGGTCAAGCGGCTGCTGGAGACCCGCAAGCACGCCGGCATGATGATGCCCGCTCCCGTCCAGGCGGCGATGACGGCGGCGCTCGGCGACGACGCGCACGCCGACGCCCAGCGCGAGCTGTACGCCGCCCGCCGCGCCCTGCTGCGCCCCGCGCTGGAGCGGGCGGGCTGGAGCATCGACCATTCGACGGCAGGGCTGTACTTCTGGGCATCGAACGGGCAAAGCGCCTGGGATCAGGTGAGCAAGCTCGCCGAAATCGGCATTTTGGTCGCGCCGGGTGACTTCTACGGACCGGCAGGTGGACGGCACATCCGTATCGCCGTCACCGCCACTGACGAACGTATCAGTGCGGCAGTGCGCCGCCTCCAGTAGGATCGCCCGTCATAGCAAGCCGTACGCGCTTGAACGCATAAATCGATAAGGGCTTTTGCCGAGGCAGACCGCGAGTGGAGCGAGCTGATCGATGAGCATGACCTCCATGGTCGTACTCGGGCTGAGCATCGCCCTGGTCCTGCTGTTACTGGGCGCCTTCTGGGCCACCTTGCGGCAGGACAGGAAAGGCCGTGCGAGCACGCCGGCGCCGGCGGTTGAGGTTGCTCCCGTCGAGACCCCGCTGCCGGCTCCGGTGAGCGCGCCGGGGCATGCCGGCACCGACTACACCGACCCCCGCACCATCCGGGTCGGGGACCGGATCGAGGTGCACGGCTCGCCGGCGCGCGTGCTGGGCGCGATGCACATCTCCTGGCAGGGGCAGCAGTGGACCGAATACCTGCTGCGCGACGCCTCCCGCCGCTTCCAGTGGCTTTCCGTCGAGGTACGCGACGGCGATCCGCCGCATCTTGAGGTGCTGCTCTGGACCGACGTGCCCACGGAGGGCATGGTCCCGGCCAAGAGCATGCTGATCATGGAGGGCGTGGAGTTCTTCCCGATCGAGCGGGGCACGGCCGCGTTCAAGAGCGAGGGCGAGACCGGCAACCCCGACCGGGGGCTGCTCGACTTCGCCGACTACCACGCCTCCGACGGGCGGCTGCTGTCCTTCGAACGCATCCAGGGCAGCACATGGACGGCCAGCTACGCCCAGCCGCTGCCGCCTGGCTCGATCTCCATCATCCGCCGCGCCACCTGACCCCGGTCCGCCAGAAAGGCTCCCACCGGCCCTCCGTACGCCGCCCCGCCCCTGCGAACCAGCGCAGCTCGCACGGGCGCGCAATTGCGACACGCGTGCGCGTGGGCGTCAGGACAGCTCGACCTGGGTGGCGCCCGACGCCTCGCCCGCCTGCCAGCCCTCGACCTCGATGTCGTTGGACCAGGTGGCGCCGCTGAAGCGGACGCGGCTCAGCGCGTACTTCTCGGCATGGGCCACCGACCACGCGGCGACCAGCCACCCGCGCTTCTTCGTGGTGATCGCCGTGCTGCCGAGCGCCCTGGCGAGCTGCTTGCGCGCCTCCGCGGTCTTGGGCCGCGACGCGGGCGTCTTGGTCGTCGGATACCAGCAGTGCACGGCCTGCGGCACGCGCCCGGTGAACGCGGCGGCGAGGACCTTGGCATCCTCCTCGTGCGGCGCGTACGCGTAGCCGCCCGCCGAGCGCTGCACCGCCTGGGCCGCCTCCGCCAGCGGGATCTTGCGGTAGTTCTTCACCTTGACCAGCGCCGAGAAGAACTTGTTCGTGGCGTAGACCGGGTCCATGAGCTGCTTCTTGGTGCCCCAGCCCTGCGACTCCCGCTGCTGGAACACGCCCACCGAGTCGCGGTCGCCGTGGTCGAGGTTGAGGAGCTTCGACTCCTGGATCGCGGTCGCGTACGCGATCACCACGGCCCGCTCGGGCAGCTTGCGCCGCGCCGCGACGGCGGCGATGGTGGCCGAGATCTGCGCCTGCTCGGGATCGAGGTCACGCTCGCCGCCCGGCGTGCGCACAGTGCAGCTCGCCTCGGGAATCGCCAGCTCTGGCGCCTTCTTCAGCAGGTGGTACAGGCCCACAGAAATGCCCACGGCGAGCACGACGACGATGATCGCGATGGTGATGACTCCACGGGAGAAGCGCACGTGCACCCTGAAAAACCTACCCGGCCGGATAAGCTCCGTGGCCATGAGTGACGTGAGCACCTCCTCCGCGATAGCCCCGGCCATAGACGAGCTGTGGGTGCGCCGCGCGGAGCTGTCGCCGGCCGACGCCGAGGCGCGCCACCTGGTCGTCGGCGCGGTCGACCTGCTCGACCAGGGTGAGGCCAGAGCGGCCCGCCTGGTGGGCGGCGAAGTGGTGGTGGACGAGCGCGCCAAGCGGGCCATCCTGCTCGCCTTCAAGGTGCTCGGCATGGCGCGCTCCCAGGTGGGCGACTTCCACCACCACGACAGGGTGCCGCTGAAGAGCTCCTTCGACGGGGTACGCGTGGTGCCGGGCGCGATCGCCCGCTGGGGCTCCTATCTCGCGCCCGGGGTGGTGCTGATGCCGTCGTTCACGAACATCGGCGCGTACGTGGACGCCGGGACGATGGTCGACACCTGGGCCACCGTCGGCTCCTGTGCCCAGATCGGGAGAAACGTGCATTTGTCGGGCGGCGTCGGGATCGGCGGCGTGCTGGAGCCGCCCAACGCTGTTCCGGTCGTCGTCGAGGACGAGGCGCTCATCGGCAGCCGGGCGATGATCGTCGAGGGCGCCAGGGTGGGCCAGGGCGCGGTCGTCGGCGCCGGCACGATCCTGTCCGGCACGATCCCGGTGATCGACGTCCAGACGGGCGAGGAGCTGGCCCGCGGCCGGATCCCCGACTGGTGCGTGGCCGTCGGCGGCACCCGGCAGAAGGACTATCCCGGAGGCGCGTTCGGGCTGCCGTGCGTGCTGGTGATCAAGAGGCTGGCGCCGGGGCAGCGGCACGACAAGGCCGCGCTCAACGAGGTGCTGCGAGAACACGGAGTGAACACCTGATGCTGGACCTGACGCAGGACGTGCGCGCGCTGACCGCCGCGATCGTGGACATCGAGTCGGTGAGCGGCGGCGAGCAGGTGCTGGCCGACGCCGTCGAGCGGGCGCTGTCCGCGCTGCCGCACCTGAAGATCGACAGATCCGGCGAGACCGTCGTCGCCCGCACCGACCTGGGGCACTCCGAGCGTGTGCTGATCGCCGGGCACCTCGACACCGTCCCCGTCGCCGCGAACCTGCCCAGCCGCGTGGACGGCGACCTGCTGTACGGGTGCGGCACGTCCGACATGAAGGCCGGCGTGGCGGTCGCGCTCAAGCTGGCGGCCACCGTGCCCGCCCCGAACAAGGACGTGACATACGTCTTCTACGACTGCGAGGAGGTCGAGGCCGAGCGCAACGGCCTCACCCGGGTGGCCAGGGACCACGCCGACTGGCTGCTGGCCGACTT
This sequence comes from Nonomuraea basaltis, assembly GCF_005893125.1. GTDB lineage: Bacteria > Actinomycetota > Actinomycetes > Streptosporangiales > Streptosporangiaceae > Nonomuraea > Nonomuraea basaltis. Next base: position 25,921 of record NZ_VCJS01000064.1, read on the forward strand.
CGCGGTGCTGATGGAGCCGACCGACGGCGTGATCGAGGGCGGCTGCCAGGGCACGCTGCGCGCCGAGGTCACCGTGACGGGCAAGCGGGCGCACAGCGCCAGGTCGTGGTTCGGGGTCAACGCCATTCACGGGATCGAGCCGGTGCTGGCCAGGCTGAAAGCCTACGAGCCGCGCCGGCCGGTGGTCGACGGGCTCGAATACCACGAGGGCCTGAACGCGGTCGGCGTGCTGGGCGGCGTGGCCGGCAACGTCATCCCCGACCTGTGCGTGGTGACGGTCAACTACCGCTTCGCGCCCGACCTGTCGATCGAGCAGGCGCAGGAGCACGTACGGGAGGTGTTCGACGGCTTCGCGGTGAGCTTCGTCGACGCGGCCGCCGGGGCCAGGCCGGGGCTGACGCATCCGGTGGCGGCGGCGTTCACCGCGGCCGTCGGGGGCACGCCGCGGGCCAAGCTGGGGTGGACGGACGTCGCCCGCTTCTCCGCGCTGGGCGTGCCGGCGGTGAACTACGGGCCGGGGGATCCGAACCTCGCGCACCAGCAGGGGGAGTACGTGTCGCTGTCGAAGATCGTCGAGAGCGAGCGGGCCCTGCTCGACTGGCTCACCAAATGAAAGTGGCCTTCCTCGCCGGCCATTTGGCGGGGAAGACCACTTTCAGTCCCGAGCAGCACCCTCGCCGATTAGACGCGGGGAAGTCGAAATTCGGTTCCCTGGTTTTTTCAAGATTTTTTAGGCGGTTGTTCTGCCCGACTTACCAGGGGTTTCATCCTCAGGGGGCAGTCTGGCCACCCGCGCGGGTAGGGGCGCGGGCGTGGAATCGGCCGCGTACGAGAGGGACTAGCGTGATCCGCATGGAACAGATACGTCGAGAACGCCGCCAGGGTCAGGCCGTCGTCCGCGGCAACCTCGTCCCCACCTCCACCCACGACCAGCGCCTCCTCGCCCGCCAGGGCCCCTCCGACTGGGTGCACATGGACCCGTGGCGCGTGCTGCGCATCCAGGCCGAGTTCGTCGAGGGGTTCGGCCAGCTGGCCGAGCTGCCGCCGGCGGTCACGGTCTTCGGCTCGGCCCGCACCCCCGCGGACACGTCCGACTACCGGATCGGCCAGGCCCTCGGCCGGGCGCTGGCCGAGGCCGGCTACGCCGTGATCACGGGCGGCGGGCCCGGTGTCATGGAGTCGGCCAACCGGGGCGCGCGAGAGGTCGAGGGCGCGGTCTCGGTCGGGCTCGGCATCGAGCTGCCCTTCGAGCAGCGCATGAACGACTACGTCGACCTCGGCATCGAGTTCCGCTACTTCTTCGTACGCAAGACGATGTTCGTGAAGTATTCGTGCGGCTTCATCGCCCTGCCCGGCGGCTTCGGCACGCTCGACGAGCTGTTCGAGGCCCTGACACTGGTGCAGACCCACAAGGTCACGTCCTTCCCCGTGGTGCTGGTGGGCACCGAGTTCTGGGGCGGGCTGCTGGACTGGATCAAGGGCACGCTGCTGAGCACCGGCAAGATCGCGGAGCAGGACCTCGACCTGATCAACGTCACCGACGACGTGGACGAGGCCGTGCACATCATCGTGGACGCCGACCTGGCCCGCTCCAAGCAGCGCGAGGAGGAGATGGAGGCCGCCGCCGCCCTGCACGCGGAGCCCCAATAGGCTTTCACGTTGTGAACATCTGCGTCTTCTGCGCCTCTAGCCTGCACATCGACAAGAAATACATCGAGTTGGCCGGACACGTGGGCACCGAGCTCGCCAAGCGGGGCCACACCCTGGTGAGCGGCGGCGCCACGGTCTCCTGCATGGGTGCCGTCACCTCCGCCACCCGTGCGGCCGGCGGGCGCACGATCGGCGTGATCCCACAGGTCCTGGTGGACATCGAGGTGGCGGACGAGGAGTCGGACGAGCTGATCGTCACCGCGGACATGCGCGAGCGCAAGGGCCTCATGGACGCCCGCTCCGACGCGTTCCTCGTGCTGCCCGGCGGCATCGGCACGCTGGAGGAGCTGTTCGAGATCTGGACCGCCCGGGTGCTCGGCATCCACGACCGCCCCCTGGTGATCCTCGACCCCTGGGGTCTGTACGACCCGCTCAGGAAACTGATCACCACCATGTACGACGAGGGCTTCACCCGGGCCAACGTCTTCGACGCCATCTCCTGGACCGCCACGGTGGACGAGGCGTTCGCCCACCTCGAGTCCCGCCCCCACCCGGTCCGGCCCAGTGTCGCCGAACTCGGCGAGTCCACCGGCTGACCAGGGGCTTGCCGCCCGGAGACGCACCGGCTGAGGCAAGTGCGGACCTGATGCCCCGATGGGTGAGTACGATGCCAATGTGCTGGTCATACTCGCCATCGCCGCGATCGCCATCTTGGCCTGCGTGGTCTTGGTCTCTCTTGGTAGGGGCGGTGAGCTGACCGAGTTCCCGCCGGATGTGCCGCCTCTCGATCTGCCCGAGCCGGGTCAGCTCTCGGCGGTCGACTTCATGGCGCTGCAGCTGCCGGTCAACCTGGTCGGCTACCACACGGCGAGCGTCGACGAGACGCTGCGCCGGGCCGCCGGCGCGATCAGCGCGCGCGACACCCGGATCGCCGTGCTGGAGCAGCGGGTCTCGGAGCTGCTGTCGAGCCGGTTGCACGCGCGCCAGGAGGTCTACGCGGCGCCGGGCGGCGGCCTGCGTACCGACCACTCGCCCGAGGCCCCGGCCGCCGCCAGGAGACTGTCCGAGTCGGGCGACCCCGTGTCGGCGAGCGGCGCGGTGTCCTGGGACGGGACCGCGGAGCTGCGGCGCTCGCCGGAGGAGCCGGAGTGGCGGCTGCCCGCGGGCGACGGCGCGGCCCCGCCCGCTGAAGAGCCCGCCGACCGGCCGGACGCGCCTGCCGATGAGGCGGACGCGCGCGAGGCCGCTGATGCCCTGGAGGACGGCGACGCCCTGGAGGACGGCGACGCGCTCAAGGACGCTGGCGCGCGCGAGGACGGCGACGAGCTCCAGAACGGCGACGAGCCGGGCGAGGGCGACGACAAGCCGGGCGATGCGGCTGACGAGCTGAAGTCCGGCGACGAGCCCGACAAAACGGACGAGCAGCCGCCCGGCGACGAGCGGGAGCAGCCCGTCCGCGCCTTGCTGGGCAAGGACGGGGACGGGCGCCCGTGACCGAGCCGATCCGCTGCGCCTGGGCGGGCATGACGGACCCTACGTACATCACCTACCACGACGAGGAATGGGGCCGCCCGCTCAAGGGCGACGACGAGGTCTTCGAGCGGGTAGCACTGGAGGCGTTCCAATCGGGCCTGTCGTGGCTGACGATCCTGCGCAAGCGGGAGAACTTCCGCGCCGCCTTCGACGGCTTCTCCATCCCCAAGGTGGCCGCGTACACCGAGCGGGACGTGGAGCGGCTGCTCGGCGACGCGGGCATCGTCCGCAACCGGGCCAAGGTCGAGGCGGCCATCGACAACGCCAGGGTCGCGCTCGACCTCCCGGACGGGCTGTCCGAGCTGGTGTGGAGCTTCGCCGAGCCCGGCGCGCCCGTGCCGAAGACGATGGCCGACGTGCCCGCGATCACCCCGGGCTCCAAGGCGCTGGCCAAAGAGCTGAAGAAGCACGGCTTCAAGTTCGTCGGCCCGACCACGGCCTACGCGCTGATGCAGGCCATCGGCCTGGTCAACGACCATATCGAGGGCTGCGTGGCGCGTACACGCTGAGCTCGGCCGCATGGGGTACGCCCGAGTGACGCGGGCGCCGGCGTGCCCCGATGCGGGCGTAGTGCTCACTCGGCGTTGAAGGTGGGGCGTTCTTTGGCGAGGAAGGCCTGGGTGGCGTTCAGGTGGTCCCGGGTGGCGACGCAGAAGTCCTGGAGATCGGCCTCCATGGCCAGCGAGTCGGGCAGCGAATGCGTCGCCGAGTAGGCCAGCGCCCGCTTGGTCGCCGCGTAGGCCACGGTGGGGCCCTGCGCGAGGCGTACCGCCAGCTCGTGGGCCGTCTTCAACACGTCGTCGGCGGGGACCACGCGCGTGACCAGCCCCAGCTCCAGCGCCCGTGCCGCGTCGAGCGGCTCGCCCAGCAGCATCAGCTCGGTGGCGCGGCCCCGCCCCACCAGGCGCTGCAGTGTCCACGACGCACCCGAGTCGGGCGCCAGGCCGATGCCGGCGAACGCCAGCGCGAACTTGGCCTTCTCCGAGGCCACCCGCAGGTCGCAGGCGAACGCCAGGGACGCGCCCGCTCCGGCGGCGACGCCGTTGACCGCGGCCACCACCGGCTTCTCCATGGTCGTGAGCAGCTCCACGATGGGGTTGTAGTGCGCGCGGACGGTGCCGGCCAGGCCACGGCCCGCGTCCAGGTTGCCGGCGTGCTCACGTAGGTCCTGGCCCGCGCAGAAGGCCCGGCCGGAGCCGGTGAGCAGGACGGCCCTGATCGCGCGATCGCCCGCGGCGCGCCGCAGCGCGTCGAGGAGGGCGCCCTTGAGCTCGGCGGTCAGCGAGTTCATGGCGTCTGGGCGGTCGAGCGTGATGGTGGCGACGGCGTCGGCCACGTCATAGCGGATCACAACAACTCCCTGTCGACGAACGCGGCGGCTGCGGGCAGCAGCCGGGCGGCCTCCTGCTCGAAGTAGGCCCTGGCCTTCTCGCCGGGCCAGCCGGCGGGCAGCAGCTCAGGCGGCAGGCCCGGGTCGCGGAACAGGAAGTTGCGCCATCCGTGCACGAGCCTGCTCCTGGTGGCGAAGACCTGATCGTCCGGCGCCGCCTCGGGCAGCGTGCTGATCAGCGTGACAGCCTCGGCGTGCCAGTGCTCGTACGCCTCGCCGATGGCCGTCAGATCCCACGCCCGCGCGACCAGCTCGCACGGGTCGCCCTCGAGCACCGAGTCGAACCTGTCGGCCCGCACGCCCTCGCCCTCGAGCAGGTTGTCGAGCTCGACCGACGAGCGCGGACCGATCCACGTCGTCTCCGACAGCGCCGCGTAGCCGAGGAACGTCAGGTCGGCCCGCAGCCGCTCCCTGCGCGGCCGCTCCTTGACCGGCTCCAGAACGATCAGGTGCCACCTTCCGTGCCAGGTGAGGGTTCCGGCTCGGTAAATTCTCAGCGCCGCCTCGTCCAGCCGCCTGACGCACTTCGGCGTCACCGCGTACCCGGCTCCCTGGGGAAGCCTGATCGGTCGCAGCCATCCCTGCCGCACCATGCGCGACACCGCCGTCCGTACAGCGGGAGCGGCTATTTCCAGGGGTTTCATGAGCCGTACGAGCGCGGCGACGGACGCCTGCCCACCGCGCGAACGCAGGTGGTCTCCGTAGAGGTCGAACAGAGCGGCGCGAGCGTGCACGCAGTCCAGTCTGGACGTCATCGCACGCCGCGACAACGCATTCTGGGAGGAGATCGTTACCCATGAGCGCTCTCGATGCGGGAGAATGGGACATCACTGAAGACGTGAATGCGCCGACCACCCCCCACGGGCGGTCGGAAATCGCGGGCCGCGGGAGCCCAAGGCAGGAAGGGATGCACGCATGGCGGCGATGAAGCCGCGGACCGGCGATGGTCCGCTCGAGGTCACCAAGGAAGGGCGCGGCATTGTCATGCGGGTCCCCCTGGAGGGTGGCGGCCGGCTCGTCGTGGAGATCTCCGCCGACGAGGCAAAGGCGCTCGGTGAGGCGTTGAAGAACGTCGTCGGCTGAGCGCTCCCGAAAGACCACCTGATCCACGACCCTGGCGTAGTCCGGCGCCAGGGTCGCTGACGTTTGAGGAGAGATCTTCCGTGCCGATAGAGACCACTGCATCGGTGGTCGCCGAGGTTCCCGACGACGCCGAGTTCCTGGCCGTCCCCTACGCCTCCGACCTCATCCCCGCGCACGCGGTCGACCTGCACCTGCCGGTGGGCGACCTGCTGGCCCACTACGAGGCCAAGGGAGAGGCGGGGGAGATCGTCGAGGTGCCGGTGGCGCGGGCCGGCGGCGTGGGCCGCGTGCTGCTGTACGGCGTGGGCGACGGCTCGCCGCGCGCCCTGCGCAAGGCCGGCGCCGCGCTCACCCGCCGGGCCAAGGGCAGGGACACGCTGACCGTGGTGCCGCCCGAGGGCGACATTGCCGCGTTCGCCGAGGCGGCGCTGCTGGCGGCGTACTCGTTCAAGATCGGGAACGCGGGCCAGCAGTCCGTGCGGGCGCTGGCGTTCGCCGGGTCCGACGAGGCGCAGGTGCGGCGCGCGCAGACCGTGGCCCAGGCGGTGGCGCTGGCCAGGGACTTGTCCAACACGCCCGCCTCCGTCAAGAACCCCGCCTGGCTCGCCGAGCGGGCCGCCGAGTCCGGGGTGCCCGTGCGGATCTGGGACGAGGAGCAGCTGCAGGCCGATGGGTTCGGCGGCATCCTGGCCGTCGGCCGCGGCTCGGCCAGCCCGCCCCGGCTCATCCAGCTCTCCTACACTCCCGCCGAACCGACCGGCCGGCACGTGGTGCTGGTGGGCAAGGGGATCACGTTCGACTCGGGCGGGTTGTCACTCAAGCCGACCGACAACATGAAGACCCAGAAGACCGACATGGCGGGCGGGGCCGTCGTGATCGCCGTGCTCGGCGTGCTGGCCGCGCTGGGCGCGCCCGTACGGGTCACCGGGCTGGTCGCCGCCGCCGAGAACATGCCCTCGGGCACGGCCCAGCGCCCGAGCGACGTCATCAAGCACTACGGCGGGCGCACGGTCGAGGTGCTCAACACCGACGCCGAGGGCCGGCTCGTGCTGGCCGACGCGCTCGCCTACGCCGACGCCGTGCTCGACCCGGACGTGGTCGTGGACATCGCCACGCTCACCGGGGCGATCAGCGTGGCGCTCGGCCGCAGCGTGGGCGCCGTCTACGCCTCCGACGACGTGCTGGCCAAGCAGCTCCTGGACGCGGGAGAGGCCGGCGACGACCGGCTGTGGCGGATGCCGCTGATAGAGGACTACACGCCCGCGCTGGAGTCGTCGATCGCCGACCTCGCCAACGTCGAGATCGGGTCCAAGTTCGGCGCGGGGTCGATCACGGCGGCGCTGTTCCTGCGGGAGTTCGCGGGGCGGCGGCCGTGGGCGCACCTCGACATCGCCGGGGTCGGGCGCAGCACGGTGGACGAGGGGACGCTCAGCAAGGGCGCGACGGGGTTCGGCGTCCGTGTCCTTCTGGAGTGGCTCACCCGCTCCTAGTCTGCGATCTTGACGGCGGCGAGCAGGCCGTCGCCGAGCGGCATGAGCACCGAGCGCAGTCGGTCGTCCGACTGCACCAGCTTGCCCAGCTCGCGCAGCGCCACCGTGTCCGGGTCGCGCTGCGCGGGGTCGGCCACCCGGTTGTGCCACAACACGTTGTCGAAGGCCACGATGCCGCCCACGCGCAGCAGGCGGACCGCCTCGGACAGGTAGTCGGCGTATTCCTGCTTCGCGCCGTCGGCGAACACCATGTCGTAGCCGCCGTCCGACAGCCGCGGCAGCACGTCGAGCGCCCGTCCCGAGATGAGCCGCACCCGGCCGCCGGAGAACCCCGCCTCCGCGAAGGCCTGCCTGGCCAGCCGCTGGTGCTCGGGCTCGACGTCGACGCTCGTCAGCGTGCCGTCGGCACGCATGCCGCGCAGCAGCCACAGACCCGAGACGCCGCACCCCGTGCCGATCTCGACGACCGACTTGGCGGTGACAGCGGTGGCGAGGAAGCACAACGCCGCCCCGCCGCCGGGAAGGATGGGCATGGCCCCCATCTCCAGCCCGCGCTGACGCGCCGCGTGCAGGATCTCATCCTCCTGATGGAACTGCTCCGCATAGGCCAGAGTGGCCTCCACCGGACTGGTCATCGGCCTCCTCCCCCCACTTTCGTGCTATTGCCGCGTGATTGGCACCGATCGCAGCCTAGGGGAGACACGCCGGGACGGGAACTCAGGAGGCCCCCGAGGCGTTGCAGGTTTAAACGGGCTTTGCCGGTCCGGAGGGCAGGCAGTGCGCACGAAGGGACGAAACCAGGCACTATGGCGATAGCGGTGGTCCCAGAGAGAGGAGTTCTGGTGGACGAAAGTGACCACCAGACGGATGCTCCCGTGTCGTCTGACTGGACTCCTCCCACGTGGGAGGAAGTGGTGCGGACGCATTCCGCACGTGTGTATCGGCTTGCGTACCGGCTGACCGGCAACGTTCACGATGCCGAGGACCTCACACAGGAGGTCTTCGTCCGAGTCTTCAGGTCGCTGTCGAGCTACACCCCCGGCACGTTCGAGGGGTGGCTGCACCGAATCACGACCAACCTGTTCCTCGACATGGCGCGGCGCAAGCAGCGCATCAGGTTCGAGGGGCTGGCCGACGACGCCGCCGAGCGGCTGCGCGGCCGGGAGCCGTCTCCGGCGCAGGCGTTCGACGACGCGCACCTCGAGCCCGACATCCAGGCCGCCCTCGACGCACTCGCACCTGAGTTCCGGGCCGCGATCGTGCTGTGCGACATCGAGGGTCTGTCCTATGAGGAGATCGCGGCCACGCTCGGCGTCAAGCTGGGTACGGTCCGAAGCCGTATTCACCGTGGCCGGGCGCAGTTGCGGGAGGCGCTCGATCATCGGGCCCCCCGTAATTCTCAACTCCCCCCGACCGTGATCCGTGGGGAGGAAGTCTGATATGGCTCATCTTGGAGAACGTGTTTCCGCACTCGTCGACGGGGAGCTCAACCACCACGAACGCGAGCGCGCGCTGGCACATCTGACGTTCTGTGCCGACTGCCGGCACGAGGTCGAGTCGATGCGGGCGCTGAAGTCGCGCCTGCGCTCGCTCGACACCCCGGTGATGCCCGCCGACCTGACGATGTCCCTGCTCCGGATGGCGGAGCCGGGAGGGCCACTGCCGCCGAGGGAGCGCCCTTTCCCCGCGCGTACGTTCGGGGGAGTGCCCATCCCTGGGCCGCACAGCATCGCCCCCCTGGACAACCGCCCGCGCCGGGACGCCCCTGGCGGGGTCTCGGGCCCTGGGCGGGGTGGTAGGCGGCGCACGACATACGTCGCGGTGAGCGTCGTTTCCGCCGCCGTGGCGCTCGGGACGTTCTTCGCCGTGTCGGGCGCCGGGCAGAGCTCGAACACGCCGCCCGTCGAGCTCTGGAGGGTCCAGGAGTCGCCGACAAACAACGTGCCCTCGATCGCCACACCTTGATGCCCGGATATGCCTGGGATGCTCGGGTTGGCGTAGTCCATGACGCCAGGGGCATACGATCTGGGTTCGGGATTTGTCACAAGCGATTCATGACAAATGCTTTATGACCCTCGTATGCCGCAAGCGCGAGGATTGCGGTGGCCGAGCCAAGGAGTGGTGAGACTTAGATGACCGACGAGACGCGCCCCACTGAAGGACGCACGCCGTCGGACTACCCCGAGCCACAGGGGCGGCCGAACTTCCTGCCCGCGGACAACCCCGCCGAACAGCCGGGCAGGCGGCCGGAGCCGCCCGCCTCGTTCGGCAGCTCATGGGGTGACCCGTCGGGGCGCCCAGAGGTTTCCGGCGCGCCGCCGTACGAGAATCGCTCGCACGACGGCTCCCCCCAGAGTGGCCCTTCCTACGGTGCCCCTTCCTACTCCGCCTCCGCCGACAACCCGCCCCAGAGCGGGGCGTCGTACGGCCCTCCGTCGTTCGGCGCGCCCGGCGGCCCCCGTCCGTATGAGAGCCCGTCCTTCGGCCTCCCGGACAGTGGTGCTCGTCCGTATGAGGGGCCGTCCTTCGGCTCTCCGGACAGCGGTGCTCACTCATATGAGGGCTCGTGGTCCGGCTCTCCGGACGGCGGTGCTCGTCCGTATGAGGGGCCGTCGTTCGGCTCTCCGGACAGCGGCACTCGTTCGTTTGAGAGCCCGTCCTATGGACCTCCCGACAGCGGTCCCTCGTATGGGGGGCCGGACAGCGGGACGCGGTCCTATGAGAGCCCGCCGTTCGGCGGCGGGACCCCGCCGCCGCCTCCTCCGCGCCAGGCGCTCGGCATGGGCGCCAGCTGGGCGCCGCCACCTCCCGGCGGGACGCCGCGGCGCGGACCCGGCACCGGCGTCCTGGTCGCGATCGCCGTGGCGATCGCCCTGGTGGCGTCGACGCTGGGCAGCTTCGGCACCTACCTGCTCACCAAGCCGAGCAGCGACGCCAACGACCCGTCATACAGCCTCGGCCCGTTGCCGTCGGGCGCCATCAACCGGGCGCCAGACTCGGTGGCCGGCGTGGCCTCCCGGGTGCTGCCCAGCGTGGTGTCTCTCGAGGTCGGCAACGGCTCCAGCACTGAGGGCGCGTCCGGCTCCGGCTTCCTGATCAAGAACGGCTACGTGGTCACCAACAACCACGTGGTCTCCCTGGCCGCGCAGGGCGGCGGCGAGATCCGGATCATGTTCAACAACCGGAAGACCACCTCGGGCCGCATCGTCGGCCGCGACCCGGGCTCCGACCTGGCCGTGGTCAAGCCGGAGGAGACGTTCGGCACCCCGGAGATCATCCTCGGCAACTCCGACCAGGTCGTGGTCGGCGACCCCGTCATCGCCATCGGCTCCCCGCTGGGCCTGACCGGCACGGTGACGACGGGCATCGTCAGCTCGCTCAACCGCCCGGTCATCGCCGGCGACGACACCGGCACCAGCACCGAGGAACCGGCGTACATCAGCGCCATCCAGACGGACGCCGCGATCAACCCGGGCAACTCGGGCGGGCCGCTGGTGAACAGCAAGGGCGAGGTCGTCGGCGTGAACTCGGCGATCGCCACCCTCAGCCGGTCGGTGACCGGCCAGAGCGGCAGCATCGGCCTGGGCTTCGCGATCCCGGTCAACCAGACGCGGCGGGTGGCCGAGGACCTGATCAGCACGGGGCGGGCCAAGCGGCCGAAGATCGGCATCACGCTGGACAAGGAGTACCGCGGGCAGGGCGTGAAGATCGCGTCCGCGCCCGCCGGGGGGCGGCAGCCGGTGGACGCCAACGGGCCTGCCGACAAGGCGGGGCTCAAGGCGGGTGATGTGATCCTGGAGATCGATGGGCTGACGCTGCAGGATGGGAACGAGCTGATCGCGCTCATCCGGAGCAAGGCGCCGGGTGCCAAGATCACCATCAAGTACGAACGCGCCGGCCAGCAACGCACCGCCACGCTGGTGGTTGTTGCCGATGATGAGCCGTCGCCGTCGCCGTCTTGATCATCTTTATCAAGGGCATTTGAGGCCGGAGTTGTCCAAGCGCGGTGTCCGCGATCCAGGCCAAGGAGGCGGTGCCGGTCTGTGCGCCGAGGGGTGTGTGCTTGGCGGGGGCTTCGGGATTGGGGCGGTGGGTGGTATCGGTAGGGGAGCGACCGACCTACGCCCCGGAGCCCTTAGTCTGTGGATAGGCCGGGGTTGTCCTCGGAGGCGTTGGACTGCGGTAGGAGCTCACGGTGTTCGGACTCGGGTGGATGGAGATCGGAGCGCTGATCGTCATCGCGCTGCTCGTCTTCGGTCCCGAAAAACTGCCTCAGGCCGCCGCGCAGGCCGGCAAGACACTTCGCAACCTGCGCCGGATGGCGAACAACGCGCGAGACGACCTTCGCGCCGGTCTGGGCCCGGAGTTCCAGAACTTCGACCCGGCCGACCTCAACCCGAAGAACTTCGTCCGCAAGCACCTCTTGGACGACATCGAGAACGACTGGAACGACAAGCCCCGCGAGCTGGAGCCGGCCACGACGGCCCCCTACGCGTCCGACCCGGTGGACGAGCTGGGCTACGGCGAGCTCCCGCCCTACGACTCGGAAGCGACCTGACGAGGCCCCGAGTACTACAGTTCTGAGGTGTGAGCGACAACACCGCGGCCATCGAGGAGGGCGCCAAGAAGTCCGGCATCCTCTGGCTCACCCTTGACCGTCCCCGTCTGGCCTGGCACGCCTGGCACGACGGTGGGATCTACCTGGTGACCGGCGGCGAGGAGCAGGAGCTGCCGGGGCTCGACGCCCTCGACCGGGTCCACGTGACGCTGCGCAGCAAGGACAACGGGGCCAGGCTGGTGGAGTTCGACGCGGCGGTCTCCGTCGTCGACCAGGCCGCGGCGGCCGATGCCGTGGCGGTGCTGGCCAAGGAGCGGCTCAACGCCCGCGACAGCGAGCACCTGACCGAGCGCTGGGCCCGCGAGTCCACCGTCCTGCGGCTCACCCCCGAGCGCTGACCTCGCTCGGCCCCGGGACGGGCTCGTCGAGCGCCACCTCGGGTGCCGGCTGGGCGGAGGCGGTGGCGGTCTGGGCGAGGAAGGCGCCGGACAGGACGATCAGGCCGCCCAAGATCTGGAAGACGCCGAGCGTCTCGCCGACCAGCGCCCACGCCACCACCGCGCCGCCGATGACCTCAAGGGACGCGACTGTGGCGCCCACCGCGGCCGACAGCCGCCGCACGGCGTTGACGCCCAGGATGTACGCGATCGCGGTGGCGACCAGCACCATCCACAGGTACGCCCCCAGCACCGGCAGCGTCTGCCCGCCCTCCGGCGTGGCGGAGACGGTGAAGGCGTCCCAGGGGATGTTCCACGGGCGCGCGAACGGGACCAGCACCACGGCCGCCCCCGCCATGCCCCAGGCGATCAGGCCGAGCGGGTCCACGTCGTCGCCGAAGCTATCGCTCATGATGAAATATCCGGCGCAGCACGCCCCGGCCAGCAGCCCCAGCAGCAGGCCGAGCGCGTCCAGCCGCAGCCCCTGCCACGCCTCGACGACGATCGCGAGGCCCACGACGGCGACGACCGCACCGACGTAGGCGGCTCGCGCGAGCCGGATCTTGCGGACGATCCGCACCCAGGCCACCACCATCACCGGAGCCATGAACTCCAGCAGCAGCGCGATCCCCACAGGCAGCCGCGTGATCGCGACGAAGTACAGCGACTGCACCCCGGCCACCGCCATGACCGCGTACAGCCCGAGGAACGGCAGCCTGGACCTCGGGATGCGCAGCGCCTGTGGCTTGACCACGGCCAGCACGGCGAGCAGCAGCAGCCCTGCGCCCGCCATCCGCGTCCACACGGCCTCGATCGGCGCCAGCCCGGCGCTGATGAGGTATTTCGCCATGGGTCCCGAGAACGCGAAACACCACGAGGACACAAAAGCGAGCCCCAGTCCCGCATACCTCATCGCGCACCACCTGCGTAGTAATTACCGTTAAGCAGGTTTGATACTGACATGTCGGGCGTCCCGGGCGCAACGGGAAGGCGCTGTTAGCCTGGCCACGTGCAGATCTTCGTGGCCCGGTTGCCGGGGACCCCGGTCTTCGACCCGGCGGGGGATCAGATCGGCCGGGTCAGGGACGTCGTGGTCGGCCTGCGCCTCGGCCGCCGGCCCAACGTCCACGGCCTGGTGGTGGAGGTGCAGCCGCGCCGCCGCGTGTTCATGCCCATCACCCGGGTACGCCGCATCGAGGCCGGCTCCGTGGTCTTCACCGGCCGCATCAACATGCGCAGGTTCGAGCAGCGCGCCACCGAGACGCTGGTCGTCGGCGAGATGCTCGACCTGTCCGTACGCCTCGACGACCAGCCCGTGACCGTCTACGACGTGGCCATGGAGGAGGTCAAGCCGTCCAGCTGGGAGATCACCAGGGTCGCCGTCTACAAGGGCAGGCGGCGCGACCCGAGGGTCGTGGACTGGAACGAGGTGTCCGGGTTCGACACGCTGCAGAAGGACCAGGGGGCGGCCGGGCTGATCGCCGCGTTCGCGTCCATGCGGGCCGCCGACATGGCCAGCGCCCTGCACCAGCTGCCGAGCAAGCGGCGCGTCGAGATCGCCCGCGCCCTGAACGACGACCGCCTCGCCGACGTGCTGGAGGAGCTGCCACCCGACGACCAGATCGGCATCCTGGGCACGCTGGAGCCGGAGCGGGCGGCCGACGTCCTGGAGGAGATGGGCCCCGACGACGCCGCCGACCTGCTGCACGACCTGCCCGACGAGCAGGCGGCCGAGCTGCTGGCGCTGATGGAGCCGGGGGAGGCGGCCCCGGTGCGGCGGCTGCTGACGTACCCGGAGGACAGCGCGGGCGGCGTGATGACCAACGAGCCGGTGATCCTGCCGCCCACCGCCACGGTGGCCGAGGCGCTCGCGCACATCAGGCAGCAGGACCTGACGCCCGCGGTGGCGGCCCAGGTCTACGTGACCCGGCCGCCCACGGAGACGCCGACGGGGACATACCTGGGCGTCTCGCACTTCCAGCGCCTGCTGCGCGAGCCGCCGTCCACGCTGCTCGGCGGCGTGCTGGACCCGTCGATCGACCCGATCAGGCCGGAGTTCACGCTGATCGAGGTCACCTCATACCTGGCGAACTACAACCTCGTCGCGGCCCCGGTGGTGGACGAGCTCGGCAGGCTCGTCGGCGCGGTGACCGTCGACGACGTACTGGACCACCTGCTTCCCGAGGACTGGCGCGAGGGGGCCGAGCGTGACCTCTGAACGACTGGACCAGCCCCGTGACCTGCGCCGCTCGCTGCGGCCGCACTACGATCCCGAAGCGTTCGGCCGCCTCTCCGAGCGGATCGCCCGCTTTCTCGGCACGGCCAGGTTCATCGTCTACATGAGCGTGTTCGTCGCGGTCTGGGTGACCTGGAACGTGGCCGCGCCCGCGAACCTCAAGTTCGACCCGTACCCGTTCATCTTCCTCACGCTCATGCTGTCGCTGCAGGCCAGCTACGCGGCGCCGCTGATCCTGCTGGCCCAGAACAGGCAGGTCGACCGCGACCGCATCCAGTACGAGCAGGACCGCGAGACCGCCGAGCGCAACCAGGCCGAGATCGAGTATCTGACGCGCGAGATCGCCGAGCTCCGCATGGCCATCAACGAGGTCGCCACCCGCGACTACCTGAGGGCGGAGCTCGGACGGCTGGTGGAGGAGCTCAGGGAGCCGAGCCAGGGCCGTTGACGTCGAGCTTGGCGAGCATCGCCCGCACCTGGCCGATCTCGCCCGCGTCCAGCATGTCGAGGAACTGGGTCCTGATGCCGCGCAGGTAGGTGGGCGTCGCCTCGGCCAGGCGGGCGCCGCCGGCCTCCGTCAGCACCGCGAACAGGCCGCGGGCGTCATCCGCGCACGCCTCCCGCGACACCAGCCCGTCGCGCTGCAGCCGGTCGATGAGCCTGGTCAGGCCGCTGCGGGAGAGCAGCACGCGATCCGCGAGGTCGTTCATGCGCAGCCGCCGCTCGGGCGCCTCGGCCAGCTGCATGAGCACGTCGTACGAGGCCAGCGGCAGGTCGTGGGCGACGAGCAGCTCCGCCTCCAGGCGGCGGGTGATGCGCACCTGAGCACGCTGCAGCATCCGCCAGACCGCCAGTTCCTCGACGGTCAGGCCCTCGTCGCGCAGAAGAGTCACGGAGTAACCTTAGGACGTCGTTGCACAGACATCTAACAGCACGGATTAACCCAGCGAGGCCTCCGGTTCATACGATGGAGGGGCATCCTCACTGGCGTCCTACGCCTGTCACACATATACCGACAAAGGAGGGCCGGCACTCCTTCGTGCCGAGACTTCGATGGCACCAACCCAGGAACTGGTGACGGCGGCCCTCGCCACCGTCATCGACCCCGAGATCCGTCGCCCGATCACTGATCTCGGCATGGTCAAGAGCATCCAGATCGCCCCCGACGGGGCGGTGCACGTCGGCGTCTACCTCACCGTGGCCGGATGTCCGATGAAGGACACCATCCGCCGTGATGTCACGGCCGCCGTCGCCAAGGTCGAAGGTGTGACGGGCGTCCAGCTCGAGCTCGACGTCATGAGCACCGAGCAGCGCAAGACCCTGCAGACCAAGCTGAGGGGCGACCGCGGGCCGGAGAAGGAGATCCCGTTCAACCAGCCCGGCTCGCTGACCCGCGTGTTCGCGGTGGCCAGCGGCAAGGGCGGGGTCGGCAAGTCGTCGGTGACGGTCAACCTGGCCGTCGCCATGGCCGCGAACGGCCTCAAGGTCGGCATCGTCGACGCCGACATCTACGGCCACAGCATTCCTCGCATGCTGGGCGCCGCCGAGCGGCCCACCAAGGTCGAGGACATGATCATGCCGCCGGTCGCGCATGACATCAAGGTCATCTCGGTCGGCATGTTCAAGCCCCCCGAGGGCAACACGCCCGTGGTGTGGCGCGGTCCGATGCTGGACCGGGCGCTCCACCAGTTCCTGGCCGACGTCTACTGGGGCGACCTCGACGTCCTCCTGCTCGACCTGCCTCCGGGCACCGGCGACATCGCCATCTCCGTGGCCCAGCGGCTGCCGTCGGCGGAGCTCCTCGTCGTGACGACGCCGCAGATGGCCGCCGCCGAGGTGGCCGAGCGGGCCGGGTCCATCGCGGCCCAGACCCACCAGCAGATCGCCGGCGTCATCGAGAACATGGCGTGGCTGCCCTGCCCGCACTGCGACGAGCGCATCGCGGTGTTCGGCGAGGGCGGCGGCCAGATCGTCGCCGACGCGCTGACCCGCACGCTGGGCGCCCGCGTGCCGATGCTCGGCCAGGTCCCGATCGACCTGCGGCTGCGCGAGGGAGGCGACGAGGGCAAGCCGCTGGTCCTGACGGACCCCGACTCGCCCGCGGCGGCCGAGCTGATGAAGATCGCGGCCGGTCTGAGCAAGCGCGCCTCCAGCCTGAAGGGCCTCCAGCTGGGCCTGGCGCCCCGCGGCTGAGCCTGCTGACGTTCACCTCCGGGCCTCCTCCGGAGGTGAACGGGCCGAGGCGAAGGGCTTCACGGGCGGTTAGTACCGTGTGCGCATGCGCTCACGTCGTTCGGTTCTCGCGGTGCCCGGCAGCAACCCCCGCTTCCTCGAGAAGGCCCAGACCCTGCCCGTGGACGAGGTCTTCCTCGACCTGGAGGACTCCGTCGCGCCGTCGGCGAAGGAAGAGGCGCGCAAGAACGTCGTCGCCGCGCTGCGCGAGGGCGACTGGTCCGGCAAGACGCGGGTGGTCAGGGTCAACGACCTCACCACGCAATGGACGTACCGGGACGTGATCGAGATCGTCGAAGGGGCGGGTGAGTTCCTCGACTGCGTGATTCTGCCCAAGGTGCAGGATCCCACCGAGGTCGTCTGGCTCGACACCCTGCTCACTCAGATCGAGAAGACCATGGGGTACGACGTCGGCCGCATCGGCATCGAGGCGCAGATCGAGAACGCCCGCGGCCTGGTGAACGCCGACGCCATCGCCGGGTCGTCCAAGCGCCTGGAGACGCTGGTGTTCGGCCCCGCGGACTTCATGGCGTCGATCAATATGCGCACGCTCGTCGTCGGCGAGCAGCCGCCCGGCTACGTCGAGGGCGACGCCTACCACTACATCCTCATGCGGCTGCTCATGGCGGCAAGGATGCACGACCTGCAGGTGATCGACGGGCCCTACCTGCAGATCAGGGACATCGAAGGCTTCAAGCGGGCCGCCAGGCGGTCGGCGGCGCTCGGGTTCGACGGCAAGTGGGTGCTGCATCCCTCCCAGGTCGACGCGGCCAACGAGGTGTTCTCGCCGTCGCAGGAGGACTATGACCACGCCGAGCTCATCTTGGAGGCGTACGAGTACTACACCACCGTCGAGAAGCGCGGCGCGGTCATGCTGGGCGACGAGATGATCGACGAGGCCTCGCGCAAGATGGCGCTCGTCGTGGCCGCCAAGGGGCGGGCGGCCGGGCTCGCTCGTACGAAGAGCTTCACACCTTGAACCCGATGGCGGTGAAGAACCAGAACGACGAGGTCAGCCAGAGCCCGACCAGCGCGGTGAAGGCCAGCCCGCCGAGCACCGGCAGCGTCCAGCCGGGCGCGTCCCGCTTGGGCAGGGCCAGCATCTTCGCGGTGAACACGCCGTAGAAGAAGCAGCCGAGCACCGAGTGCGCGAGCACCCGGGGCACGTCGTACTGCAGGCCCAGGGCGTACAGGCAGTGGAAGGCGACCGGGATCGTCAGCAGGAACGCCAGCCGTCCCGACCAGCGGTGCACGGCGGGCGGGATGCTGATCCCGAGCTTGCCCCACATCGACAGGGCCGAGACGACCTGCACGATCGCCAGCACGAACGCGCCCGTCGTCAGCCACACCTTCATCGGCAGCGCGGCCGAGAAGCCGCCCACGCCGACCGCGAACCCGGTGGGCGTGTGCACCCGGCCGTAGACGCCGAGCGCGAGGACCACCAGGCCGCCGATCAGCAGCGGCACCAGCAGCGGGGTCAGGCTGCGCGAGGGTCGGTGATGAATGGCGGTCATTGCATCTCCTCGATGAAACCGTCGACGTCCTTCGGGTAGACCGTGGTGCCGTCGACCGTCACGGGTGCGGTCGGCTGCTCGGCGTCCAGTTCGGGGATGGCCACCGGCTCGTCGCCCACTTTGGCGGCGCCGACCTGGGTGTAACCGCCGTTCGGGTTCTTCACCCTGATCCAGCCGGCCTTGAAGGTGGCGCCTCGGACGATCGCGCTGGCCCGGTACAGGCCGGACGGCTTGACCGCCGTCGGCGCGACGAAGCTCCACTTCTTGCCGCCGAGGGATACCCAGCCCTTGGCCTGGCCGCCGCCCAAAGCGGCCGTGATCTTGCCGGCGGCAAGGCCCTTCAGATTCACCTCGCCGGCGGACTCGCTGCCCTTGAACCAGGCCTCGGTCCGGCCGTCACAGAAGTAGCCGATGGCCTTGCCGTCTCTGATCGAGATCGCGATGAGGGCGCCGTTGCCCTTGACGCGGCCGGCGTAGTCCGCCTTCTCCACCCTCTTCACCTCGGACTTCGTGGGCGAGGCGGACGGTTGGGCGGTGGTCTCCTCCACCGCGGGTGCTTCCGCGGCGGTGTTGTTGTCTGCGGCGGCTGATGTGTTGGCCGCCGGTGTCGCGGTGACGCTGGCTACACCGAGCCCCGCGGCGAGTACTGCTCCCGCCGCGAGGGTGATGACAGGTCCCAGCCTTGACATGGACTGCTCCCAGGGTTGAAATGCCGACTGCAGGTGGCAGCTCACTGCCCCTACGACTCAGAGCATCCGCCCAAAACGGGGATCCGTCTGTGAACTAATGCGCATCAAATGGACAGAATGGAGAGATGCAGGAGAACCCTGGACCGCATCTTCCGTATGGCCCGCAGTATCCCTATCCACCGGCGCCGCCGTCGCGGTCCTGGTTCCTGCCGACGCCCCGCGGGGTGAGCTTCGACCATCTGGCCAGGACCGGGGCCGCCCGGCCGTGGCGGGCGATCGTCGGCACGATCGCGGTCGCGGCGGCGTTCTTCGTGGTCGCGGCGGTGGTGCTGGGCGCCGGTGCGGTGGTGGCGACGCTGCTCGGCATCTCCGCGCAGCTCGATCCCACTGGCGATCTCTTCGGCGACCCGGTGTTCGGGCTGGTCGTGATGTTGCTGGCGATCGCGGCCGTGCTCCCGTTCGTGTTCGGCGCGGCGGCGCTCCTGCAGCGTCGCAGGCCGGGGACGCTCTCGTCCGTGGCCGGGCGGCTGCGCTGGTCGTGGCTGGCGAGCTGTGCCGGGCTGGCCCTCCTGGCGCTGGCGATCGGGCAGACCGTGCAACTCCTCGCCCTCATGGTGTCCGGGGAGGATTACTCCAACATGATCGGCTGGGTCGGGTGGGGGAGCTTCCTGCCCGCGCTCATCGTGATCGTGCTGCTGGTGCCGTTCCAGTCGGCCGCCGAGGAGTACATCTTCCGCGGCTGGTTCCTGCAGGCCGTCGGGACGCACATACGCAATCCGGTCTGGTCCATCCTCATCGGCGCCGCGCTGTTCGCGTCCTTGCACGGCTATTCGTGGGCCGGGCTGGCCGAGGTGTTCGTCTTCGGGGCCGTCATGGGGTGGCTGGCGGTGCGGACCGGGGGACTGGAGGCGGCGATCGCGCTGCACGTCATGAACAACATGGTGGCCTTCGGGCTGAGCGCGGCCGCGGGGGAGCTCCAGGACGCCATGAGGCAGAGCACGGTCGAGGTCTCCTGGCAGTCGCTGGCGGGGGTCGTGGTGCAGTTCGGGCTGTATGCGTTCGGCGTGTTGTATCTAGCAAAAAAGCGGTCGATAAGCACTATTTCGGCATAAATCGGGCGCGAGGTTCGGGGAATCTCGCTAGAGAGGTCTCGCTATTCCGGCCCAATCATGCTGCTCTGGATCCTGTGGGACGGCAAGGTCTCCCGGAGGTGATCGTTTCGGTCCGGCGGGGTAGGGGTTGGCGCATGTGATACTTCGTCGGGTGAGGACAAGACGTTCGAAATAAGCGCATAAAGCGACCAAAGCTTCCTGGAACGGTCCGTGATCGAGACCGTTCCCGTACGACTAGTTCGACTAGGAGGTACGGCGCGTGGCCTCCGGCCCCAGCGAACCGCCACGGCGACCGCCGGGTGACGACGACCCGCGTTCCGAGGGCACGTCGGAACCGCACTCTTCTGAAGAGCCCAGGATCAGCCACTCCCCGCCCGGTCCCACCGACGATCGGGCCAGAGGCTTACCCCTGACCTCCCCGTGGGGCATGCCGCCCTTCGCCGCGCCCATCCCGGGCGACGAGCCGCAGGAGATGCCCAAGGGACGCAGGCCGTACAGCTCGCCGACAGCGGAGCCCGAGGCCGAGCCACGCCGCCGTCCCCGCCGGATCGTCAACCGGCCGGACAAGCTCGTGGCCAGTGGTCCGCCCACGACCGGACCGCAGCCGGAGCAGCCCGCGGCCGGGGAACCGGAGGCCCCGCCCCGCCGGGACCCCCGTACGGTCCCGTACCGCCTGGTGGCTCCCGCCAGGGAGCACACCGAGGAGCCTCCCGCGCACGAGGAGCCCCCACAGCTCCAGGAAGCGCGCCCGGAATGGTCGCAGGAGCTCTCTCAGGGCCGGGAAGAGCCCTCAGGGTGGTCGCAGGAGGTCCCGCTGAGCCGGGAAGAGCCTCCGGAATGGTCGCAGGAGATCTCACCGGGCTGGGAAGAGCCCTCGGACGAGCTCGAGGAGCCGGAGGAGCCCGAGGTTCGGCGGGTCGGGCGGCCGCCGGCCGGGCGGCCCACGAGGCCCGACCTCCTGGTCGCCACCGGGCCGCCGCGCCCCCAGGGGTCGAGCGGCCGCCACCACAGAGGCCCCGCCCCCGCTGCCGTCCGCAGGTCCAGCCCTGCCCGCCGCCACACCAGGGCCGTCCCGATCGCGCTGACCCTGGCCGCGGCCCTCCTGGTGGCCACCGGCGTGCTCGTATGGCAGTGGACCGGCGACGAGGCCCCGGGCCTGCGCCTGGAGGCGGGCACCGGCCGCTCGGGAGACGAGCTGTTCACCGTCCCCGCCGCCGGCGTCGGCACCAACCAGAAGCTCAACGACATGACCTCGGTCGGCCGCGCGGTGGTGGCGGTCGGCAGCGACACGACGAGCCCGACCCCGCGCCCGCTGTTCCTGTTCTCTCCGGACGGCGGCAAGAACTGGCAGCTCGGCCAGGTGAACGGCGCCTCCACGCCCACGGTCCAGCGGGTGGTCGGCGGCGACGGACGCTGGCTGGCCAGCGGCGGCGACGGCCAGTCGGGCGAGCGCGGCCTGTGGACCAGCACCGACGGGTTCAGCTGGCAGGCCGTGGCGGAGTCCGGGCTTGCCGCGTTCCGGCCCGGTGACCAGATCCACGACATCGCCAGGACCGCGTCGGGCTTCGTCGCGGTCGGGCGCGCGACGGGAGACGACGGCGCGGTCGGCCCCGCGGCCTGGCGCTCCGCCGACGGCCAGACGTGGGAGCGGGTCGAGACGAGGGAGCTGGAGGTACGGGAGATCAAGGCGGTGGTCGCCAAGGGCGACACCGTCGTGGCGATCGGGCACCCCGCGGAAGGCGAGGGTTCGCGGGTTGTCCGATCGGCCGACGGCGGGCGCAGCTGGCAGGCCACCGGCTTCCAGCTCCCCGAGGCCATGCCGCGCACCGGGACGCTGGCGGTGCTGCCCAAGCGGTTCGTGCTGGTGCCGACGCGGCAGCGGACGATCTCGGGGGACGTACGCGTCTACTGCTCCCCGAGCGGGGCGCAGTGGTCGCAGTGCGGCTCCATCGGCGGCCTGAGCGGCGAGAGCGTCGGCGTGGAGTCGCTGATCTCCTATCCGTCGGGCGTCGCGGCGATCTCGCAGGCCAGCCTCGACAAGTACTCGGTGCTGACCACGACGGACGGGCGATCCTGGGCCAAGCGGGCCGACCTCGGCAACCTGCCGGGCGCGACGCTGCGCGGCTTCACGATCTCCGACGGCGGCACCCTGTTCGCCGGCGGCGACCAGGCGGCCTCCGACGTGGACAACCAGCTCGTGCTCATGTCGGCGTCGCCGCGCGGCCAGGCTTCGCGCGTGCCGCTCGGCGACGTCGAGGGCCTGACCCGGATCGCCCGCGAGACCAACGGCGTCACCGGCTTCGCCGGCCGGTACGTGGCCGTCGGCTCGGCCTCGGGCGACGCCGGCCTGTGGACGATCAAGGACTGGCAGAGCTGGAAGTCCATGAGCCTCGGCGGCCCGGGCCGGCAGCGGCTGGAGGACGTGGCGCACGGCGCCCGCGGCTGGCTGGCCGTCGGCGGCACGGAGACCAACGTGTCCGTCACCGACCCCTTGCTCGTGACCTCAGCCGACGGCGAGAGCTGGAAGAAGGTGAGCGTCTCCGGCGACCTTGCCCGCCGGCCCGACCACCCCTACCTGGAGACCCGCGTGGTGACCGCGGGGAAGAAGGGCTACGTCCTGGCCGGCGAGGACCGGGACCAGACGGGCACGGCCGGCGCGGCCATGTGGTTCACCTCTGACCTGCGCAAGTACACCCGGTCGGACAAGCTGCCGCAGAGCGGCACCGGCGTGCGGATCCACGACGCGGTCGCCACCGCGGACGGGTTCGTGGCGGTGGGCGGCTCGGGGACGGCCGACCAGGAGAGCAGCGTGGTCTGGTACTCGGAGGACGGCGTCAACTGGAGCGCGCGCGACCGCGTCGCCCCGCCGGACGCCACGTCGGCCGGGCTCCGCCAGATCACCGCCTATCAGGGCAAGCTGGTCGCCATCGGCACCGCCCTGGCGGACGGCTCCCGGCGGGCCTTCGCCGCCGTCTCCGACGACGACGGCACGACGTGGCAGACGGCCTGGCTGCCCGCGGACCAGGCGGCGGCGGTGTACGACCTGGCCGCGGCGGAGGAGGGCCTGGTGGCGGTCGGCTGGCACGGCGTGCCCGGCGAGGGCGACAGCGCGGCCTGGACCTCGCAGGACGGCCTGGCGTGGAGCCGCATGGCGCTGACCAAGGATCGCCTGGCGGGGCAGGGGATGCAGTGGCTGACGGCGGTGGCCGTGTCGGGGGCGGAGGTCGTGGCGCTCGGGCGGTCCACGACGTACAACGCCGACCACCTCATCCTGTGGACCTCCAGCCTCACCTCAAGCAGGTAGCACGCCCCAGCTCGTCAGCGTCTCCAGCAGTCCCTCGGAGAGCGGGAGCCGTACCAGCTCGGCCGCCGAGCACCAGCGCAGGGCGGCGGCGTCGTCCCCGGCCGCGGGGACGCCGCCGGCCACGGTGGCCAGGTAGTCGCGGATCACGTACGTGACGCCGCCGGGGCCGGGTCGGTCCACCGTGCCGGCCAGGCGGCCCACCTCGACGCGCAGGCCGGTCTCCTCCAGGACCTCGCGCCGCAGGGCGGCGGCGTCACTCTCGCCGGGCTCCAGGCGGCCGCCCGGGATCGACCACAGGCCCATGCCCGGCGGGCGGCCCCGCTTGATCAGGAGGATCCTGCCGGAGGCGTCGAAGATGATCGCGCCGACACAATTTACGCGCACGTGACCAAGATTACGACGAGATAACGTGAAGCGGCCTTGACGTGGCGGTACCAGAGAAAGCACCGTGGGTAGTTGTGAGAGCGGCTCCAACCTGTCCACGGTGTTTTGGCCCGCTTCACGGGCCGAGCGCCTGGTCGAGTGCGTTTCGATGTGACACGCACGGTGATGTCCTGCCGTATCAGCCTCCGTGGCCGCCGACCAGTAGGGCGCTCGAGGAGATGCGCAAGACCTCCGTGGTGCCCGTGTGGCTTCCGTGGCCGTTGCCGGCCGGCTGGCTGGTGACCGGCTTCGGCGAGGTGGGCGACCAGCGCACCGGCGCCCGCGCGAGCATTGTCGCGCTGACCGGGCCGTCGCTGATGGAAGGGCCGGCCGACATACTGGTCATCGCCGAGGAGCCGGGCATCGGGCTCGGCGCGGCGTTCTCGGGACTGGCCGGTCCCGATCCCGGAGAGGGTTTCGACGCGGGCCCGCCGAACGCCAAGATCGAGGTGCTCGGGCATCCCACCCCGCTGTGGTGCGTGGACGGGGAGAGCGACCGCGCCGTCTACGCCGGCGAGGCGCTGGGCAACTGGCTGTGGACGATCTGCTGGCCGGCCGACGCCGGCTGCATGATCGCGCTCGCCGAGCTGTCGCTGATCGACGCACGGGACCACGAGCTGGACGTGCCGTTCGGCGCGTTCTCGCCGAGACTCGAGGACTAAGACCGGCGAACGCGATTCGCGCTGCCCCGTGGACGGACTAGAGTTCGGAGACGTGACAGCGCGTATCGAGCGAGTGGTGACCGAGGGCGTCGTCGACATCGACGGCACCGAGCACAAGGTCGAGAACAACACCTGGATCGTGGGCGACGACGAAGAGGTGATCGTCATCGACCCGGCGCGTGACGCCGAGGAGATCCTGGAGAAGGTCGGCGAGCGGGAGGTGCTGGCCGTCATCTGCACGGCGGGCCTGCCCGACCACGTCGGGGCGGCCATCGAGGTGGCCAGCCGGGACGAGGCCGTGGTCGCCCTGCACCCCAAGGACAAGCCGCTGTGGCGGGAGACCTGGTCGGAGACCTGGCCTGACATCGACATGGAGGACGACGGCATCTTCGAGGTGGCCGGCGTCCAGCTCGACGTCATGGAGACGCCCGGCGTCACCGCCGGCGGCGTGTCCCTCTACTGCGAGGGGCTCGGGGCCGTGTTCACCGGCAAGGCCCTGCAGGCGGACGGGCCGGGCAAGCTGGGCGGCGAATACCCCGCCCTGGCCGACCAGCTGACCTCGATCGGCGGGCGGCTGTTCACGCTGCCCCTCGGCACGCGGGTGCTGGCCATCCACGGCGACGAGGTCACGATCGGGGACCTGGAGCCGCACTTCGACGACTGGGTGTCCGGCTCGCTGACCCGCACCAGCGGCACGGACACCGACGGCGAGAACGATGGCCCGCTGACCGACGGCACCAGGATCTCCGGGATCAAGCTAGGCCCGGGCGACGAGTAGGTGAGGGAGTGCCGGCGGCATCTGGCGACCGAGCCCGCCTCACCGAGTGAGGCCCGATGAACACAGTGCAGGGCCAGCTTCCGCTGGAGGGAATGCCGCGGCGGCTCTATTCGTGCACGCCGTCGCGGTTGAACGCCTGGCTCGACTGCCGACGCCGTTACCGGTTCACCTACCTGGACCGGCCGCAGCCGTCCAAGGGTCCGGCCTGGGCGCACAACAGCGTCGGGGCGAGCGTGCACAACGCGCTGGCGGCCTGGTGGCGGGAGCCGTACGAACGCAGGACCCCGCTGACGGCGTCCATCCTGCTCACGAACGGGTGGATCACCGAGGGGTTCAAGGACGCCGAGCAGTCGGGGCGGTGGCTTGAGCGTGCCCGCGACCTCGCGTCCGGATATGTCGCGACATTGGATCCGTCCGATGATCCGGTCGGCGTAGAGCGCACGGTCGCCACCCGCACCAAGGTCATCGCCGTGTCCGGCCGCATCGACCGGCTCGACCGGCGCGGGGACGAGCTGGTCGTGGTGGACTACAAGACCGGGCGCCGCCCACTCACCCAGGACGACGCGCGCTCGTCACTCGCCCTGGCCGTATACGCCGTCGCGGCGTCCACGATGATGCGCACGCCGTGCCGTGCCGTCGAGCTCCACCATCTGCCGACGGGCGAGATCGTCGAGTGGCGGCACACCGACGAGTCCCTCGCCCGCCACCTGGGGCGCGCGGAGGAGCTCGCGACCGAGGCGGCCGCCGCGGACGAGCGCTACCGGGAGCTGGTGGCCGCGCCCGCGCGCAAGACCCCGGGCCCGCCCGGCGAGCGGCAGTCCGCCGGCCCCGCGGAGGTGCCCGCCGAGATCGACAAGCTGTTCGCGCCCAGCACCGGCCCGATCTGCTCGTGGTGCGACTTCCGCCGCCACTGCCCAGAGGGCCAGGCGGCCGCCCCCGACCGCCGGCCCTGGGACGGCCTCGCGGAATAGCCGGTTTCCCCGGTGAGACAGTGGTTATGGACGATATGTGACACGGGCGGGGCGGTTACCGGCGGCCGTGGCGCTGGGCGCGCTGTTCAACCCGCTGAACTCGTCCATGATCGCCGTGGCGCTGTCCGGCATCGAGGCCGAGTTCCACGTCGGGATCGCCGCCGTGACGTGGCTGGCCACGGGGTTCTACCTGACCGGCATCCTCGCGCCGCCGGTGATGGGCACGCTGGCGGACCGGCTCGGGCCGCGGCTGGTGTTCTGCGCCGGGCTGGTGACGATGGCGGTGACCGGGGTGCTGGCCGCGCTGGCGCCGTCGTACCCGGCGCTGGTGGCGGTGCGGTTGCTGCAGGCGTTCGGCAGTTGCGCGACCATGCCGGCGGGGATGGCGATCGTGCAGGCGGCGATGCCGGGCGAGGACGGCAGGCCGCCGCCACGCGTGATCGCGACGATCTCCATGGTGCTGACCGCCAGCGCCGCCGCGGGCCCCGTGCTCAGCGGCTTCCTGGTCTCGTTGTGGGGATGGCGGGCGATCTTCCTGGTGAACGTCCCGCTCGCCGCGGTCGCGCTCGTCGCGGCGCTGCGCTGGCTGCCCAAGGTACGCGTGGAGGGCCCCCGCCGGCCTCTGCTGCCCCGCCCCGCACCGCGGCTGCTGGCCACCTGCGGCCAGTTCGCGCTCGTCAACGTGGTCTTCTACGCGGCGTTCTTCGCGGTGCCGCTGTGGGCCCAGCGCTCGGCCGGCGTGCCCGCGCACGTCGCGGGGCTGCTCGTGCTGCCCATGGCCGCGCTGGCGATCGTCATGACGCCCGTCGCGGTGGTGCTGGCCGCCCGCGCCGGGATGCGGGCCGTGCTGGTGTTGAGCGCGGCGCTGCTGCTCGGCGGCTCGTGCGCGATGCTGGCCGTCGGACCCGTCGCGCTGGTCCTGGTGGCCGCGTCGCTGCTGGGCCTGGCCTCCGCGTTGAGCCAGTTCGGGCTGAACTCGCTGGTCTTCGTGCACGCCGGCGGGCGCGACACGGGCGTCGCGGTGGGGCTGTTCCAGGCGTCCAGGTACGTCGGCGCCGCCACCGCGTCCTCCCTGCTCGGGGTGTTGTTCGAGCGGGCGGGCATGACCGGGACCGGGTGGACCATGGTGGCCGCGTCGGCGATCGTGCTGATCGGCGGCGTGCTCCTGCCCGTCAGGCGGCCAGCGCCTTCGGCCAGCGGCGGGGATCCGTCAGGCCCTTGAGCCCCTTGCGCACGTCGTAGCCGGCCGCGCTCAGCCGCTCTCTGGAGGCCTGCAGCATCTCCCGCGTGGCCGGCATGAACGCGTGGTCGTGCACCGGCTCCGGCAGCGCGTTCATGCCCAGCCGGAACGCCTTCAGCGCGGCCGTGACCGTCGCCCCCGGCACCTCGGGCAGCGCGCCGTACATGCGCCTGGCCCAGTCCGGCAGCGTGTAGTAGCACAGCGCGCCGAAGGGGAAGTAGGCGGGCTTGCCGGCGGACAGCAGCCTGAGCTCGTGCGGCAGCCGCGGCCACATCAGGAACCGCACGGTCTCGGCCGCCTCCTCCGTGACGCGCAGGCTCGGGCGCACCCGCTTGAAGTACGCCTCCATCTCCGCGCACGAGCCCGGCACGTCGTCCGGGTGCAGGCCGACGTACGCGGCGCTCCTGCGCTGCTCGGACAGGTAGCGGTCGGCCTGGCGCTCGGTCAGGCCGAGCCCGCCGCGCCTGGCCACCTCCAAGTACGACGACACCTCCGCGCAGTGCACCCACAACAGCAGCTCGGGGTCGTCCACCCGATGCGTCCGGCCGGTGTCGGGATCGTGGATGCGCAGCGCCTTGTGGATGCCCCGCACCCGCCGCCCGATCTCGTCGGCCTCCTCCGGGCTGCCGAACGTCACCCGGCCCACGAAGTCCGCGGTGCGCCGCAGCCGCCCGAACGGGTCCCGCTGGAAGTCGGAGTTCTGCCAGACGCCGCGCATGGCCAGCGGGTGCAGCGCCTGGAGCATGAGGCCGCGTACGCCGCCCACCCACATCGAGCGGTCCAGATGCACCTGCCAGGTCGCGCTCTGGGGCGGCTGAACGACGATTTCTTCGATGCTCGCCATAGTAAGTGCATGATTACATGGAATTGGACCGAGTGTCCAAGAAGTGCTTCTCGGCCGCATTCCAGAACCGGACCAGCGCCGCCGCGGTCGTCTCCGGCGCCTCGACTGCGGGGGAGTGGGCCGCGCCCGGCACGACCACGCACTCGGCCCCGAGCCTGGCGGCCATCTCGGCCTGCGCCTCGGGCGGCCAGCCGTCGTCGTGCTCGCCGTAGAGCACCAGCGTGGGAACCTCGACCTGGCGCAACTCCTCGGTGCGGTCCCGCATGCTCAGCACCTGCTCGGCCATGCACGTCAGGCCCATCGGCGAGTTGGTCAGCAGGCGCTTGTGCAGGAACGCCATGATCTCGTCGGAGACGTCGTTGGCCAGCGCCTCCGGCTCGAACCTGTGGTTCCACACGTGCTCCAGCCCCAGCAGGGGCACCTCTTCCATGATCTTCCGGCCGTTGAGCGCCCGAATGCCCTCGATGGCCGCGGGTCCCGAGCCCATCAACGTGAACGAGGCGAACTTGGTCATCCCGTCGATCACCGCCTCGCGCGCCACCAGCCCGCCGAACGAGTGCCCCACCAGGTGCACGGGCTCGCCGCCGCCGATCACCTGGGCGAGCGCATCGATGTCCGCGCCGAGCGCGGCGCAGGTGTAGGCGGCGGGGTCGTCGGGGCCGGGGGTCTCGTACTGGCCGCGCAGATCGACGGCCAGCACCCGGCGGCCCGACTGGGCGAGGGTCATCAGGACCGCGATGAAGTCTTCCTTGCTGCCGGTCAGGCCGGGGATCAGGAGCGCGGGCCAGCGCTCAACCACACCACTGACCGGAAGCGCCTCCAGGGCCGCGAACGTGCCCTGTGGCGTCTCTGTCTTCTGTGGTGCAACGCCAGGAGGCAGATCGAGGAATCGCGGCGTACTCACGTGGGGCAACAATACCCAGAGGTCAGCGCCTCGACACCGGCAAGGCCATCACGCTGGTGCAACTTCGGAGGAGACGTACGAAATGCGCGACCTCGAGATCCGCCCGGCCGGCTCATGGGATGACATCCAGCCGGTTTTCGGTCCTCATGGCGCATATTCGGGCCGCTGGTGCATCTGGTTCCGGGTCGCGGAGGCGGAGTTCCGGAACCTGGGCGCCGGTGACCGCCGTGCGCGCCTCCAGACCATCGTGGAGGGCTCTGAGCGGGCGCCTGGGGTGCCGGCATGCCTGGAGGGGGCCCGCTGGTGGGGTGGGGTGCTGTGGCGCCGCGTGAGGAGCACGTAGGGCTGACGCGCGAAAGGCGCGCACCCCTGTTGGGTGCGCGCCTCCTTTACGTGCCTCAGCGGGCTTGGCTGCCTCAGCCGGCGCGGCGCCGGTTGCCGCCTCCGCCGCCTGCGCCTCCGCCACGGAACTGGCGGCGCTGCTGCTTGCGCTCGGTCGCGGCGGACGGGGCGATGTCGTCATCGTCCGTAGCCAGGTCCGGCGACTGGAAGATCACCGCGAACGGGCTGGGCGGGATGATCCGCTCCGGCTCATTGCGGGCCGGGGGCGGCGGCGGGGCGAGGAAGCTCGGCGCCTCCCCGACTGGCTCCGCAACCTTCCGCTGCGCGACGGGTGCCGGCTCCCTGACGGGTGCCGACTTCGCGACGGCTGCCGGCTCCACGATGGGTGTCGGCTCCACGACGGGCGCCGACTTCGCGACGACCGGCTCGGCGGCGACCTCCGGGGCCTTGGCGGCGGCCCGGCGCGAGCGTGTGCTCTTGACCGGAGCCTCGGGAGCCTCGGCCAGCGCCTGCTCGATCGCCGACGTGTCCGCCCCCCTCCGCGTACGGGTGCGCTTCGGCTCGGTGGTCGCAGCCTGGATCTCATCCGTTGAGATGATCGCGGGAGTCTCCTCCGTCTTGGCATCCACGAGCTCGACCTCCGAGGTCTCGACGGGTGCGGTCTCAGCCAGTTGTTCCCTGCCCCCGCGGGTGCGGCGGCGCTGGCGTGGCGTGTCGCGGGCAGGACGCTCCTCGCGTTCGTCGCGGCGCCGGCCGCCACGTCCGCGGATCCTGCCGGTCTCTCCGAGGTCTTCGATGCGCTCCGCGGACAGCCCGACACGCGAGCGGCTCGCGTGCGGCAGGACGCCCTTGGTGCCCTCGGGGATGTTCAGCTCGGTGTAGACGTGCGGAGAGGTGGAGTAGGTCTCCTCCGGCTCGGCGAAATCGAGCCCGAGCATCTGGTTGATCATCTTCCAGCGGGTCAGCTCCTCCCACTCCACGAACGTGACCGAGATGCCCGTGCGCCCGGCCCGGCCGGTGCGGCCGATGCGGTGCACGTACGTCTTGTCGTCGGTGGGACAGTCGTAGTTGACCACGTGGGTGACGTCGTCGATGTCGATGCCGCGGGCCGCCACGTCGGTGGCCACCAGCACGTCGATCTTGCCGCTGCGGAACGCGCGCAGGGCCTGCTCGCGCTGGCCCTGCCCGAGGTCGCCGTGGACGGCCGCGACCGCGAAGCCGCGGGTGTCGAGCTGCTCGGCGACCATGTCGCAGGCCCTCTTGGTCTCGCAGAAGACCATGGTGAGCCCGCGGCCCTCGGCCTGCAGCAGCCGGCCGACGATCTCGATCTTGTCCATCCGGTGCGTGCGCCATACGATCTGGCGCGTCAGCGGTGTGGTCTCGCCCTCGCCGTTCTCGTGCTCGGCGCGTACGTGCGTCGGGCGGTTGAGGTATTTACGCGACAGCCCGACGATCTCGCCCGGCATGGTGGCCGAGAACAGCATCGTCTGCCGCTCAGCGGGGATCAGCTTGAAGATCCGCTCGATGTCGGGCAGGAAGCCCAGGTCGAGCATCCGGTCGGCCTCGTCGAGAACGAGGCTGGTGACCTGGCTCAGGTCGAGGTGCTTCTGCTTGACCAGGTCGAGCAGGCGGCCCGGGGTGCCGACGATGACGTCGACCCCGGCCTTCAGCGCCTCGATCTGCGGCTCGTAGGCCCGGCCGCCGTACACGGTCAGAACCCGGGATCCGAGCTTGCCCGCGGCGGTGACGAGGTCTTCGCTGACCTGTACGGCCAGCTCGCGGGTCGGTACGACGACCAGCCCGCGGGGCTTCTTGCGGTTCTTGCGCGGCTTGCCGATGCCCTGCAGCATGGCGATGCCGAACGCGTAGGTCTTGCCCGTGCCCGTGCGTGCCTGACCGATGAGGTCCTGGCCGCTCAGCGCGAGCGGGAGTGCCATCTCCTGGATCGGAAACGGCGTGACGATGCCCTCGGTCTCGAGGGCATCGGCGATTTCTGGTGTGACTCCGAGGTCTCGGAAAGTCGTCAGCGTGGCCTGCCTCAGTCTCAAATGAAGGCGGGCCTGCCGGGACCGACGGGCGGGAAACAGCGCCGTATCGTGGGTCCTCGCGGTAGAGCCAGCCCTCTCGCGTCATCAGCGACCGCGCCTCCGGGGAACGGAGGTATTCAGGGAAACCCCCCGAATTTACACAGTGCGGTCGCACTTTCTCAGAGCAGTGTACTCGATAGCACAACGCAGACCGAGCTCGCATCTGTTCCCGAAGATTTGCCGAAGTACGCTGCCTTTCATGAAGGAGTCTCCAGGAGTCGTCGACCTGCTCGGTGTGCTGGCGTATGCGGAGCTCAGCGCCTATGCCCGGATGACCGAGGACGCCGCCACGCTGGCGCCCTCGCTTGCCGACCGCGCTGCCCTGAGCGAGCTGGCCGTGACCGAGTACGCCCATTTCCGCCTGCTGCGCGACCGGCTGGCCGAGCTCGGCGCCGATCCTGACGAGGCGATGTCGCCGTTCGTCGCGGCGCTGGACGCCTGGCACGCCCAGACCAGGCCGGCCAACTGGCTGCAGGCTCTGGTCAAGACGTACGTCGGGGACGGCATCGCGCTCGACTTCTACCGCGAGGCGTCCAGGCATCTGGATCCGTCGATCGCCAAGCTGGTGGACGAGGTGCTGGTGGACGAGGGGCGGTCGCAGTTCGCGGTCGAGGGGGTCAGGGCCGGGATCGGGGCCGATCCGACGGCCGGCGCGCGGCTGGCGCTGTGGGCGCGGCGGCTCGTGGGCGAGGCGCTCAGTCAGGCCCAGCAGGTGGCCGCGGCACGGCCGGAGCTGGCGCTGCTGGTGGTGGAGTCGGTGGGAGAGGGCCAGGCGGACATTTCCCGACTTTTCGCGAAACTGACGGAGGAACATGGCAAACGCATGGCCGCCATGGGCATCTGATTCCGCTCATCGGGCGGCGCGAGGGCACGAAACGGTTGTAGCGTGCCAAGCATGAGGGCCTCGCGCCGCTACGGCAGTTCCTTGACGAGATGTGGGCCGAATCGCTGGACTACGCGCGCCGTGTTGCGAAGGGGGAGCGCGGACTGTCCGACCACGGAGCCGAGGCGCGAGGGCGTCTCACACCGGCGACGACCTCGCGGCTGCCTGATCGGCTGAGCTCCCCGTCCCGCCGGGTACGCCCGCGAAGGGGTACGGCACGTGAGCCGTACCCCCGTCATGAGCCTTTAGAGCGTGCCGCCGAATCCGACCGGCCTGGACTCGTCCTCGCCGATCTCGATGAACCCGAGCGCGGCCACCGGCACGATGACACGCCTGCCCTTCGTGTCGGTGATGGAGAAGACGCCGCGATCCACGGACAGCGCGTTCCTGATCTCCTCTTCGACCTGCTCGGCCGTGAGGTCGGTCTCGACAACGAGTTCGCGGTGTACCGAACGTACGCCGATCTTGATTTCCATGTGGCTCCCTACTCGACGGGGCTGGCTCACCTCCATCGTGGCCGCTCGCACCCGTGAGAAACGTGAATGATCGCGCCGAGCGAACGGGTTATGCCGTACGCGGAAATCCGCTGATGCCGCGCCAGGCGAGCCGGGCCATGAGCTGCTCGGCCGCGTCCTTCGGGATCGAGCCGTGTGTGGTGACCCAGTAACGGGCGCTGACCTCGGCCATGCCGACCAGGCCGACGCCGAGCAGGTGCGCCTCGTCGCTGGTGCAGCCGGTGTCCTCCTGGATGACGGCGCTGACCATCTCGGCGCACTCGCGCAGGGATCGCTCCACCAGCTGC
The DNA here is from genome assembly GCF_005893125.1 of Nonomuraea basaltis. GTDB lineage: Bacteria > Actinomycetota > Actinomycetes > Streptosporangiales > Streptosporangiaceae > Nonomuraea > Nonomuraea basaltis. The sequence continues at coordinate 59,085 of NZ_VCJS01000064.1, forward strand.
CGCACCGGCGCGACGTTGCGCAGGTCGGACTCGAAGACGAGGCGGAAGGCCTCGCCCTGGGTGGAGACGAAGTCGAAGAACGCGCTGAACGTGGCCTGCACGCGCAGTTTGTTCTCGTTCGTGGAGGCCAGCGCCTCCCTGCAGCGGTTGACCATGTCGTCGACGTGCAGGTCGAGCAGCGCCAGATAGAGCTCGAGCTTGCCGGGGAAGTGCTGGTAGAGCACCGGCTTGCTGACCCCCGCCCGGTCGGCGATCTCGTCCATGGCGGCCGCGTGATAGCCGTTCTCCACGAACACTTCCTGCGCGGCGCTCAGCAGCTGCCGGCGGCGGGCGAGTCGGGGCAGCCGGGTGCCCCGGGGCTTGGCGTCCGGGGTTGCGGTCACGCGGGTCTCCATTGGTCTCTCAGCGGGTCGTGCGGACATCCTACGTGCGCATAGGCGACGCCTCAGCGATTGTCATCACCGAGGTGCTCCCCGCGCTGTTGGCCGTCGTACGAGCGGCTCACGCCAAGTCCGTCACACCGATCGCGGGCCGCCTCGATGGCCCGTCACCGGTATTCGTCGTCGTCCAGCTCCACCACGCGGTCCTGCTCTGCCGCGTCGCCGGGGTCCACGTCCAGCGGCAGCTCGCGGCGTGGCCTGCCGTGGTTCTCGCGCATGTCCTGATGCTGCTCGACCGCGTCCGCCTCGGGCGTCTCGATCGACACCTCCGCCTCCTCCTCGTAGGGGTGCTCGTCCCCGCGAATGTCCATCTCCGACATCTTTTGGTCCCCCTCTTGTTTTGGGTCCCCCATCCTTGGCGTGGACGGAACCAGCCTACGCCCGGCCGAAAAGGTCGCCGTGTTTCTCCACTCTGGCGAGTACGTCCGGCGCCGTGAACACCAGGTCCTCCGGACGTTCGCAGCCCTCGACCTCCTTCCAGGTCAGCGGCGTGGACACGGTCGGCTGCTCCCGGGCCCGAAGCGAGTACGGCGCCACGGTGGTCTTGGCCGGATTGTTCTGACTCCAGTCGATGAACACCTTGCCCGGCCTGACCTTCTTGGCCATCACGCTGACGACCTGCTTGGGACGCTCCTTCTCGAGGAACTGGGCCAGCCTCTTGGCGTACGCGGAGGGCTCCTCGCGGCAGTCCCAGTCCGCGTACAGCTGCATGCCCTTGCTGCCGCTGGTCTTCGGCCGGGCGGTCAGCCCCTCGGCCTTCAGCACGTCGCGCAGCATGAGCGCCACCTCGCAGCACTCCACGATCGTGGCGGGCGCCCCGGGATCCAGGTCGAACACGAGCGTGTCGGGCGGCAGGGCCTCGCCGTCGTCGTCGACCCGCCACTGGGGTACGTGGAGCTCCAGGGCGGCGAGATTCGCGTAGTAGACCAGCGTCGGCAGGTCCTCGACGACGGCGAAGTCGATGCTCTCGCGGTTCTTGGTGCTGCCGGGAACGGGCAGGTTGACCCGCCTGACCCAGCCGGGGGTGTGCTCGGGAGCGTTCTTCTCGAAGAAGAACTGGCCGGTGACGCCGTTCGGGTACCGCTTGACCGTCAGGGGCCTGCCCTGGAGGTGCGGCAGCAGTACGGGGGCGATGCGGCTGTAGTAGTCGATGACCTCGGCCTTGGTGAAGCCGTGGTCCGGATAGAGCACCTTGTCCAGGTTGCTCAGGGTCAGCTCGCGCCCGTCGACCTTGACCGGAACCTTCTTCACCATGGCCTCACCTCCACTCCGACCTTCACAGGGTCACCTCCGCCGGGATCTTGTCGGGCCGCAGCCCGCGCCACACAGGGTGTCGCAGCCGCTGCTCGTCGGTCCACATCGTGTAGGCCACCTCCCCGACCAATTCGGGCCTAACCCACCGATTCCGCCACGGAACCTCGTTGCTGAACGGGCTGCTCGCGATCTCCAGCGGCCGCAGCCGCCGGTAGAGGTCGTCGAGCACGGCGTCGGTGAACCCGCTGCCGACGTGTCCCACGTACGTCAATCCTGCGTCCGTGAACACTCCCATGACC
>NZ_VCJS01000606.1 GCF_005893125.1 Nonomuraea basaltis
TGCTCGAGGAAGGGGATCATCGCGGTGGCCACCGACACCATCTGGCGCGGCGACACGTCGATGTAGTCGACCTCCTCGGCACGGGCCAGCTCGGTCTCACCACCCTTGGTGCGGACCAGGACCCGGGCGTCGGCGAACGACCCGTCGGGGTTGAGGATCGTGTTGGCCTGCGCCTTGACGAAACGGTCTTCCTCGTCGGCGGTCAGGTAGTCGATCTGGTCGGTCGCCTTGCCGTCGATGACCTTGCGGTAAGGCGTCTCGACGAAGCCGAAGGCGTTGATCCGGCCGTAGGAGGCCAGCGAGCCGATCAGACCGATGTTCGGCCCTTCAGGCGTCTCGATCGGGCACATCCGGCCATAGTGGGACGGGTGCACGTCACGGACCTCGAAGCCGGCCCGCTCACGCGACAGACCACCGGGACCGAGCGCGGACAGACGCCGCTTGTGCGTCAGACCGGCCAGCGGGTTGGTCTGGTCCATGAACTGCGACAGCTGCGAGGTGCCGAAGAACTCCTTGATCGACGCCACGACCGGGCGGATGTTGATCAGGGTCTGCGGCGTGATCGCCTCGACGTCCTGCGTGGTCATCCGCTCGCGGACGACGCGCTCCATGCGGGCCAGACCCAGGCGGACCTGGTTCTGGATCAGCTCGCCGACGCTGCGCAGGCGGCGGTTGCCGAAGTGGTCGATGTCGTCGACCTCGACGATGATCTCGCCGTTGGCGCCCGGCATCGACTCCTCGCCCGCGTGCAAGCGGACGATGTATTCGATGGTGGCGACGATGTCGTCCTCGGTGAGCGTGCCCTGAGAGATCTCCGAGTCGACCCCGAGCTTCTTGTTGATCTTGTAGCGACCCACCTTGGCCAGGTCGTACCGCTTGG
>NZ_VCJS01000607.1 GCF_005893125.1 Nonomuraea basaltis
TCCAGTCGCGCACCCGGCCGCCGGGCTGGGCCAGCTCGTCGGGGGTGTCGTGGGTGAGCGGGACGGCCAGCACGTCGGTGCGCTTGCCGAGGTGGCGGGCGGCCAGCTCGGAGAACTTGTCGGCGAGGCCGAGGAAGGCGTCGTAGTCGGGGCGGGTCTGCCAGGGCGGGGCGATGGCCGGGTTGAAGGCGTGCACGAACGGGTGCATGTCGGTGCTGGACAGGTCGTGTTTCTCGTACCAGGTGGCGGCCGGGAGCACGACGTCGGAGAACAGCGCCGTGGACGTCATCCGGAAGTCGATCGCGGTCAGCAGGTCGAGCTTGCCCTCCGCAGCCTCCTCACGCCAGGTCACCTCGGCGGGCCGCAGGCCCTCGGGGGTCTCCTCGTTGCGGGTCTCTGCGTCGGCGCCGAGCAGGTGGCGCAGGAAGTACTCGTTGCCCTTGCCGGAGGAGCCGAGCAGGTTGGCCCGCCACACGGTCAGCACGCGCGGGAAGTTGGCCGCATCTCCTGGGTCCTCGGCGGCGAAGCGCAGCTTGCCGGAGGTCAGCTCGCTCACCACGTACTCGGCCACGCCGATGCCCTTCTCGGCGGCCTCGTCGGCGAGCGTGAGCGGGTTGCGGTTGAACGTCGGATGCGACGGCAGCCAGCCCAGCCGCGCGGCCTGAGCGTTGCAGTCGGCGAAAGACCGGCCCTCGAACATGCCCGAGCCCAGCGGGCTGGCCAGCTCGTCGGCGCGGATGCGCTCGTAACGCCACTGGTCGGTGGCCAGGTACCAGAACGCGGTGCCGGCCATGTGCCTCGTGGGCCGCTGCCAGTCGAAGGCGAAGGCCAGGTGCTGGAAGCCGGTGATCGGGCGGACTTTCTCCTGGCCGACGTAGTG
>NZ_VCJS01000608.1 GCF_005893125.1 Nonomuraea basaltis
CGGATCTTCCCGGTCAGGAAGCCGTGGCCGAGGGGGGAGTAGGCGACGAACCCGATGCCCAGCTCGCGCAGCAGCGGCAGCACCTGCGGTTCCTGGTCGCGGGTCCACAGCGAGTACTCCGACTGCAGCGCGGTGATCGGGTGGACCGCGTGCGCGCGGCGGATGGTGTCCAGCCACGCCTCCGACAGGCCGATGTGGCGGACCTTGCCCTGCTGGACGAGTTCGGCGACCGCGCCGATGGTGTCCTCGATCGGCACCTTCGGGTCGACCCGGTGCTGGTAGTACAGGTCGATGTGGTCGGTGCCCAGCCGTCGCAGCGAGCCCTCGACGGCGGTGCGGATGTTGGCCGGGCTGCTGTCGAGGTTCCAGGGGCCGTCGCCGGCGTGGGAGACCAGGCCGAACTTGGTGGCGATCACCACCTGGTCGCGGCGGCCCTTGAGCGCCTTGCCGAGGAGTTCCTCGTTGATGTACGGGCCGTAGATCTCGGCGGTGTCGAGGAAGGTGACGCCCAACTCCAGCGCGCGGTGGATGGTGCGGATGGACTCGGCGTCGTCGGTGCCGGCGCCGGTGTAGCCGTGGGACATGCCCATGCAGCCCAGCCCGATGCGGGAGACGTCCAGATCGCCCAGCGTGATGTGCTTCATGATGACCTCTCGGGGATGAGTTTGATCGTCGCGGCTCGCGACTCGGGGTTGACGACACCGCCGATGATGTTGGCGCCGTAGCGGCGGTACTTGGTGCGGTAGACCTCGTCGATCCGGTCGTGGACGGCGGTGTCGCCGGGGTCGGCGTCGGTGAAGGCGACGTCGGCCTGGATGCCGCCGGCCGAGATGCGGCCCTGGTGGCGGGTCCGGGTGCCGCGGTACCAGGCGCCGG
>NZ_VCJS01000609.1 GCF_005893125.1 Nonomuraea basaltis
CCGATACGGCGTTCTCTTCCATGAACACCTCGTGCTCTACCGGCAGCGATAGACCGACATCCACTGGCCGCCACCGGCGAGATCGCCGGCCCCGACCTCGCCTACGGCGACCGCCTCGCCCGCACCGCGCGTGACATCGACACCGTCTTCGGCCTGCCTGTGACTTTCGCCGGTATGTGGATCTGGCGCACTTGATGGGGAGCGATCACTGAGCGCTACCTTTGGCGTGGCCCGCGAGGACTGGGCGACGCGCGGCGTTGATCGCGATCTTGTAACTCCTTGGGTACGGCCACGGCCGTTCTGTCACGATCCGGATCACTCGAAGATCTGATCATGAAGAACGGCCGTGGGGGTGTCATTGTGCTGCATCAGCTCACCGACGGGGAAGTCCGTCTGCTGTGGCTGCTCTTCCCGCAACTAGGGCATTCGGTCCATTTGAAGAGCGGACGGTTGTGCTGGTCGCGGGGGGAGTCATCTCTGCACGAAAGGGACGTCGTAGGTAGGCGGTTGGCCGCTCATCAACTCGGTCAGGTCCTCATCTCGGTCAGGTCCTCATCGGTGAGTGCAAGCTCGAAGGCGTTGCCTGCTTTCCGCGGATCCCAGCCTTGACCTAGCGCCATGCGTATGGCCGCCGCCACTAGAGCCGGCCGTATGGCCATCGTCCGTTCTCCCAACCACGCGTCCGGCTGTGAGCAGGGAAGCGACACCAGAAGGGCGCGACCCGACACGTCCCCTCTGTGTCAGGCTCTACTGAGACAAACAGGATGAACACCCCAAGCTGGTAGAGCAGGGCGAGAACAGGTACTACCTTCGGTGACCATGACCATGCACGACCTCCAGGACGACGACGCCGGCGATGGCCCTCGAG
>NZ_VCJS01000610.1 GCF_005893125.1 Nonomuraea basaltis
GTGGACCCCCGCCGACGCCTACCTGCAGGCAAGGGACGCCCTCAAGGCCGTCGGCCTCAAGGTGTACGCCTGGACCGTCCTGACCCACAACTCCCACCTGGGCGCCGCCCATCCCGACCTTGTCGTACGCAACGCCTTCGGGGACCCGTACCCCTATGCGCTCTGCCCCGCCCACGAGGACGTGATCGAGTACTGCGAGCGCCTGGTCCAGGAGATCCTCACCGTCGGCGAGCCGGACGGCCTGATCCTGGAGGCCTGTGGCCCGATGGGGTTCGGCCACCAGAGCGTCCACGAGAAGACATCCGGCGCAGACTGGACCGCTGTCGACGCCGACCTCCTTTCCCTGTGCTTCTGCACCGTCTGCGCCACCCGCTACCCCGAACCCACCAGGGCCCGGATCCGCGCCGCCATAGACCGCACCCTGCCCGAGCACAACCCTGCGGCCCAGCACGCAGCCGCCCCCTCCACCGGCACGCAGGCGACCACCAGCCCAGCCGGCGCCGTCGATGCATCGGCGACCGGCCGCTCAACCGCGCCCACCTCCGTCGAGGAGGCCCTCGGCCCACTGGCCGACGAGGTGCGCGCGATCCGCGTCGGCTTGTCCACCTCCCTACGCCGGCGCTTGATCACAGTGGCCCGGAGAATCGCCCCCAACGTCCCCATCACCCTGCACGCCAACCCGGACCCCTGGGCCGCCGCCGCCTTCGCCGCCCTCCCCTCGGGCGAGCCGGAGGCGGACGTGCTGGTGGCCAGCTGCTGGGGCGACCCATCCACGGACGCCACGCGCCTCGCCCGCCTGACGGAGCTGTCCACCCCAGGCCAGCGAGTAGGCGCCTACGTCCTGGCCCCTGTCTCTTATGCACATCT